>NZ_CP145886.1:310000-910000 GCF_038049935.1 Rossellomorea sp. y25
GAGCGTTCTAAGGACTGCGAAGCTAGACCGTAAGGACTGGTGGAGTGCTTAGAAGTGAGAATGCCGGTATGAGTAGCGAAAGATGGGTGAGAATCCCATCCACCGAATGCCTAAGGTTTCCTGAGGAAGGCTCGTCCGCTCAGGGTTAGTCGGGACCTAAGTCGAGGCCGATAGGCGTAGACGATGGACAACAGGTTGATATTCCTGTACCACCTCTTTTCCGTTTGAGCAATGGGGGGACGCAGGAGGATAGGGTAAGCGCACTGCTGGATATGTGCGTCTAAGCAGTTAGGCTGATGATGAGGCAAATCCCATCATCGTGAAGGCTGAGCTGTGATAGCGAGCGAATTATAGTAGCGAAGTTCCTGATTCCACACTGCCAAGAAAAGCCTCTAGCGAGGAAAAAGGTGCCCGTACCGCAAACCGACACAGGTAGGCGAGGAGAGAATCCTAAGGTGAGCGAGAGAACTCTCGTTAAGGAACTCGGCAAAATGACCCCGTAACTTCGGGAGAAGGGGTGCTCTGGTAGGGTGCAAGCCCGAGAGAGCCGCAGTGAATAGGCCCAGGCGACTGTTTAGCAAAAACACAGGTCTCTGCGAAGCCGTAAGGCGAAGTATAGGGGCTGACGCCTGCCCGGTGCTGGAAGGTTAAGAGGAGTGCTTAGCGCAAGCGAAGGTGCGAATCGAAGCCCCAGTAAACGGCGGCCGTAACTATAACGGTCCTAAGGTAGCGAAATTCCTTGTCGGGTAAGTTCCGACCCGCACGAAAGGCGTAACGATCTGGGCACTGTCTCAACGAGAGACTCGGTGAAATTATAGTACCTGTGAAGATGCAGGTTACCCGCGACAGGACGGAAAGACCCCGTGGAGCTTTACTGTAGCCTGATATTGAATTTTGGTACAGCTTGTACAGGATAGGTAGGAGCCTTGGAAGCCGGAGCGCCAGCTTCGGTGGAGGCATCGGTGGGATACTACCCTGGCTGTATTGAAATTCTAACCCGCGCCCCTTATCGGGGTGGGAGACAGTGTCAGGTGGGCAGTTTGACTGGGGCGGTCGCCTCCTAAAGAGTAACGGAGGCGCCCAAAGGTTCCCTCAGAATGGTTGGAAATCATTCGCAGAGTGTAAAGGCACAAGGGAGCTTGACTGCGAGACCTACAAGTCGAGCAGGGACGAAAGTCGGGCTTAGTGATCCGGTGGTTCCGCATGGAAGGGCCATCGCTCAACGGATAAAAGCTACCCCGGGGATAACAGGCTTATCTCCCCCAAGAGTCCACATCGACGGGGAGGTTTGGCACCTCGATGTCGGCTCATCGCATCCTGGGGCTGTAGTCGGTCCCAAGGGTTGGGCTGTTCGCCCATTAAAGCGGTACGCGAGCTGGGTTCAGAACGTCGTGAGACAGTTCGGTCCCTATCCGTCGTGGGCGCAGGAAATTTGAGAGGAGCTGTCCTTAGTACGAGAGGACCGGGATGGACGCACCGCTGGTGTACCAGTTGTCTTGCCAAAGGCATCGCTGGGTAGCTATGTGCGGAAGGGATAAGTGCTGAAAGCATCTAAGCATGAAGCCCCCCTCGAGATGAGATTTCCCATCACGTATGTGAGTAAGATCCCTAGAAGATGACTAGGTAGATAGGTCAGAGATGGAAGCATGGCGACATGTGGAGTTGACTGATACTAATCGATCGAGGACTTAACCACAAAGAGTCATTTTTAAATGAACACATTGGTCGATATTTGGCTTTCTTGACATCAATTCTTTATCTAGTTTTGAAGGAACAATCCTTCAATTGAATATTCGTCTGGTGACAATGGCGAAGAGGTCACACCCGTTCCCATGCCGAACACGGAAGTTAAGCTCTTCAGCGCCGATGGTAGTTGGGGGATCTCCCCCTGTGAGAGTAGGACGTCGCCAGGCAAATGTGAAGAAAGAGTAGCTCTTAGGGGTTACTCTTTTTTTGTTGTGTGTGAATCGATAAGTGATTTGAATTTTCCTCTCCACCTCTGTGTGGGATTGGGAGATGATTGGAAAAAGACGCATAAAATGAAAATTAGACGCAAAAACTGTCGGAAATGACGCATAAATTTAAAAAACGACGCAATAACTATCACTTCAGACGCAATCACTTAAGGTCAGAACCAAAGAACCAATGAAATAAAGGTCTCTGTCCCCAAGTCGGAAGCAAAAATTACTAAATTTTCATAGAGTCTATCCATAATTCACTCATTCTCTACTAAAACGTGTAAAAAAATCAATTCTACCATTCTGTTAACTACCAATATCACATCCTTCTTTCAAAACTTTCCAATTAAACCCCAAATTCAAAACCAACTAAAAAACCTAAGTCATGAACATCCCCCCATCCCAATCGACCAACATACCCAGCCAAGCACATCGCTTTTCTTTCTAATGGATCCCTCTTATACTATATACAAGTTCTAAAGGAGGTAATTCACATGACAACTACTAACATGCGTGAACAATACAATGAATACATCTCAAAATTCAAAGAGAAAACTCCTCAGGAAATCCAGGATATGATGGGAAAAGCGATTGAAGAGCTGGCGAAGTCTGATGATGGTAAAGGTCTCCGTGCAGGGGAGAAAGCACCAAATTTCACATTACCTGACGCGACAGGCAAAGAGATTCAACTGGAAGATATGCTTAAGAAGGGTCCAGTTATCCTTACATTCTACCGTGGCGGATGGTGCCCATATTGCAATATGGAGCTGCGTGCATACCAACAGCTGATGGAAGACATTAAAGAAGCGGGTGCTGAACTGATTGCTGTTAGTCCACAAACACCGGATGCATCCCTTTCTACAAAAGAAAAGAATGAGCTTGATTACGTTGTTTTAAGCGATGAAGGAAATAAAGTGGCAGATGAATATAAGCTTGTTTATAAGCTTCCTCCTTACTTAGTAGAGATATACAAAGGCAAAGGTCTGGATCTGGAGAAAGCGAATGACAGTGATTCATGGACGCTTCCTGTTTCAGCAACGTATATTATTAAGCAGGACGGAACGATTGCTTACGAATACACAAAAGCCGATTATAAAGATCGTGTGGAACCTTCTGAGGTTGTTGAGAAGTTAAAATCGTTATAATCCAAAGCAAGACGGCTTTATGGCTGCGATGACACGCTGCCATAAAGCCGTTTTTTGTTTTAATCAGGTCAAAATAGGAAAGACACAAAGTAGGAGATCAGATTTTCTAGAAATTGTCATCGGGAAATCATTCGTAATTTTTCTTGAAGTGGTTCATATTATGGAATTTTTCTAGTAAAATAGGAACTTAATTTGAGCATACTACAAGTAGTAGTGGAGAGAGGAGCATCTTGGTGTTAGACAATAGTTTTGTGATGGTAGCGATTATTTTGATCATCAATGTTGTATACGTATCCTTTTTTACGATCAGAATGATTTTGACGTTAAAGGGTTATCGATATATTGCTGCTTTTGTTAGTACATTTGAAGTAGTGATTTATGTTGTGGGTCTAGGGCTGGTTCTGGACAATTTGAATGAGATTCAGAATCTGATTGCGTATGCGGTCGGTTATGGCCTCGGGGTGATTGTAGGGATGAAAATCGAAGAGAAGCTTGCGCTTGGCTATATTACGGTCAATGTGATTACGAAAGAATATGATAAGGCCCTTCCGAATGAACTCCGTGCAAGGGGCTACGGGGTCACGAACTGGGAAGCCAATGGACTGGAAGGAAACCGGATGGCCCTGCAGATCCTGACTCCGCGAAAGTATGAGATGAAGCTGTATAATACAATTAAAGAGCTTGACCCAAAGGCATTTATCATTGCGTATGAACCGAAAGCGATTCACGGAGGGTTCTGGGTGAAGACAGTCCGAAATATTCGTAAAGGAAAAATAAAAGAATGAGTAAAAAGAAATTATTATTTGAAGTACAAGAAAACGAGAAGATTGCGGATTGTTTAGACCGTATGAAAGAAATGGGTTATATACCGGTAAGACGGATGGAAAAACCTGTGTTTGAAGAACAAAAAGATGGAAAGAAAACAGAGTATGTCCCTATTAAACAGACAATTGTCTTCGAGGGGAAGAAGATTGAAGAGTAAACGCTTCAAATCCGAACATTAATTTTCAGACTTTTATTATCGTTCGATTATTCGTTGACAGAGCCTCTATATCACGTTATGATGGAGACAAATAAACCGAATACCCTCATATAATAATGGGAATATGGCCCATGAGTTTCTACCTGACTACCTTAAATGGTCGGACTATGAGGGAAAGTAGCTGTCTGGATACGAGCTCGTTTGTGGACCCTATCGGATAAAACGGGACCATTCTCTGTAAAATACCCAGATCAATTGCTTTCTCTCAAAAAGTAGAGAACAATTGATCTGGGTATTTTTTGTTAAGAGGGATTAAACTAGGGGAGGTGCCTGTCACCATTATGATATCAGTAATCATGGGAAGTACATCGGACTGGGAGACAATGAAGCATGCGTGTGAGGTATTGGAAGAGTTAGAGATTCCGTTTGAGAAACGAGTTGTATCGGCTCACAGGACACCCGATTATATGTTTGAGTTTGCGGAAGGTGCAAGAGCTCGCGGAGTGAAGGTCATTATTGCAGGTGCAGGCGGGGCTGCTCATCTGCCGGGAATGGTGGCTGCGAAGACCACATTGCCTGTGATCGGGGTACCGGTTCAGTCTAAGGCCTTGAACGGAATGGATTCACTGTTGTCGATCGTGCAGATGCCGGGCGGCGTTCCGGTGGCGACGGTGGCGATCGGGAAGGCAGGAGCTACCAACGCAGGACTCCTTGCCGCACAGATTCTTTCGATAGAAAATACAGAGTTGGCTGCAACTTTGGAAAATAGAAGAGATGCACTACGGGAAAAAGTGATGGAAAGCAGTGATGACCTTGAATAAAAAAACGATTTTACCAGGACAGATGATCGGGATCATCGGCGGAGGACAGCTTGGACGAATGATGGCCCTTGCTGCGAAACAAAATGGCTTTCGTGTGGCCGTTTTAGATCCGGCACCACAATCACCATGTGCCCAAGTGGCAGATCTTGTGATCACGGCCGGTTTTGACCAATATGATGCCCTTTATAGATTGGCAGAAGAGTGTGACGTAATCACATATGAATTTGAAAACATCGATTATGAAGCACTTAAATGGTTGTCGGAGCGTGCCTTTTTACCTCAAGGGGCAGAGCTCATCCGCATTACACAGGATCGCATCATGGAAAAGGAAGCCCTTACACTTGCAGGGGTGAAAGTAGCTCCTTATGCTGTGATTAAACAACAACAGGATATCTATGATAATATAGAAAAGCTTGGCTATCCAGTGGTTCTGAAAACATCAAGAGGTGGTTATGACGGGAAAGGACAGTATGTGATCCGTGAAGAGAGCGGGATAGAAGAAGCCGCTGCTTTATTGGAGAACGGTCCATGTGTGTTAGAGAAATGGATACCTTTTGAAAAAGAATTATCCGTCATCGTGACACGAAATCCCGATGGACAACAAACCAACTTCCCGGTAGTGGAAAATATTCATGTGGATAATATCTTACATGAAACGATTGCGCCGGCAAGGGTGAGTGAAGAAGTAGCAGATAATGCGATCGAGATGGCGAAGAGAATCAGTGAGACTCTTGATCTAGTCGGAACTCTGGCCATTGAAATGTTCCTGACGGAGGGTGGAGACATCTATATCAATGAGCTGGCTCCAAGACCTCATAATTCCGGTCACTACTCAATTGAAGCGTGCGACTTCTCACAATTCGCCCAACATATCAAAGCTGTTTGTAACTGGCCGCTTGTTCAACCAACCTTATTAAAGGACGCTGTGATGGTTAACCTATTAGGAGAGCATATCGAGCCTATTATGAAGGCTGTTCCAAAGCATCCAGACTGGTTTATTCATCTTTACGGCAAGGATGTACCAAAGCCGAAACGTAAGATGGGGCATGTCACTCTTTTAACAAATGATATTGAAGAGACCTTGATGAACATAAACGAAGCTGGAATTTGGAAGGTTCAAGAGAAGATCGGAGGACGACTGGTATGATAGAACGTTATACACGCCCTGAAATGGGAGCAATTTGGACAGAGGAAAATCGTTTTCAAGCATGGCTTGAAGTAGAAATTTTGGCTTGTGAAGCGTGGGCTGAAATCGGGGACATTCCGAAAGAGGATGTTGCGAAGATTCGTGAGAACGCGGGATTCAATGTAGATCGCATTAAGGAAATAGAAGAAGAAACGCGACACGATGTTGTAGCTTTCACCAGAGCGGTTTCTGAAACCCTCGGAGAAGAAAGAAAATGGGTTCATTACGGATTGACTTCTACTGACGTAGTGGATACGGCACTTTCTTATCAATTAAAGCAGGCCAATGACATCATTCTAAAAGACTTAGAGCGATTCGTAGAAATTTTAAAGAACAAAGCGATCGAGCACAAACATACGGTCATGATGGGCCGTACGCACGGAGTTCATGCTGAGCCGACTACTTTCGGTTTGAAGCTCGCCCTTTGGTATGAAGAAATGAAGCGTAATGTTGAACGTTTCAAAGCAGCGGCAGATGGAGTGGAATTCGGTAAGATTTCCGGTGCAGTTGGAACGTATGCGAATATCGATCCATTTGTAGAATCGTATGTGTGTGAAAAACTTGGCATTAAGCCGGCACCAGTTTCAACACAAACACTTCAGCGTGATCGTCATGCTCATTACATGGGGATACTTGCCCTGATCGCGACTTCGATCGAAAAATTTGCCGTTGAGGTCCGTGGTCTTCAAAAGAGTGAAACCCGTGAGGTGGAAGAGTTCTTCGCAAAAGGTCAAAAAGGATCATCGGCCATGCCTCATAAACGTAACCCGATCGGTTCAGAGAATATGACGGGAATGGCTCGTGTAATCAGAGGCTACATGCTGACAGCTTATGAAAACGTGCCTCTATGGCATGAGCGTGATATCTCTCACTCATCAGCGGAGCGTGTAATCCTGCCGGATGCGACGATTGCTCTTAATTACATGCTGAACCGTTTTGGGAATATCATCAAGAACTTGACGGTCTTCCCGGAGAATATGCAGCGCAATATGGATCGTACGCTTGGCTTGATCTACTCTCAACGTGTTCTTTTGGCCCTTATCGATAAAGGGATGACACGTGAAGAAGCGTATGATACGGTTCAGCCGAAAGCGATGGAGGCATGGGAGAAGCAAGTGGCATTCCGTTCCTTGATTGAAGAAGACGACACGATTACGTCAAAGCTTTCTCCAGCGGACATTGATGATTGTTTCGATTACAATTATCATTTGAAGCATGTGGATACGATTTTTGAACGTTGCGGCTTGGTAGAATAAGTCCTTCTGATAATTGAATAGGGCAGGGGTTTTAGCAGAATCCCTCCCTTTTTTTATGGAAATATAGACTGAAGATTGGCAATATTACGTTAACAGGGGGATTTCATATGGAAAAAGGGACACTTTTATATGAAGGCAAAGCGAAACAAATCTTTGCAACACAGGATGAAGATGTTGTTTGGATTCAATATAAGAATTCCGCCACTGCTTTTAACGGGGAGAAAAAAGCGGACATCGACGGCAAAGGGGTTTTAAATAATAAGATTTCGAGCTTGCTATTTTCAAAGCTTGCTGAAAAAGGGATACAGAGTCACTTTATTAAACAGTTATCGGATTATGAGCAGCTGGTCAAACGTGTACGTATCATCCCGCTTGAAGTCGTGGTTCGCAATGTGATTGCGGGAAGCCTTTCGAAGCGACTCGGTAAAGAAGAGGGAACCCCACTTCAGAAGCCGATCATCGAATTTTACTATAAGGATGATGATCTGGGTGACCCACTCATAACGGATGATCACATTGATTTCCTGGAGATTGCTTCACGGGAAGAACGCGCTGAGATAAGAGAAATGGCTCTTGGAGTAAATGAGGTCCTTCAAGGGATTTTCAAAGAAGTGGGAGTCACACTTGTCGATTTCAAATTAGAGTTTGGGAAAGATCGTAACGGTTCAATTTTATTAGGGGATGAAATATCGCCTGACACATGCCGTTTATGGGATGCAGAGACCAACCAAAAGCTGGATAAAGATGTTTTCAGAAGAGATTTAGGCAGTTTAACAGAAGTATATTCAATTATTTTAGAACGCTTAGGAGGAAACAAGCTATGTACAAAGTAAAAGTTTATATCACATTAAGAGAAAGTGTATTGGACCCTCAAGGAAGTGCTGTTAAACATGCGTTACATTCAATGGAATTCAAGGCTGTTGAAGATGTGCGCGTCGGTAAGTATATGGAGCTTACTCTTCCATCTTCTGTGGAAAACGTGGAGGCTGCGGTTGAAGAAATGTGTCACCGACTACTCGCAAACCCTGTCATTGAGGATTATCGATATGAAATCGAGGAGAGTGTGGCTCAATGAAGTTTGCAGTGATTGTATTCCCAGGTTCTAACTGTGACATCGATATGTACCATGCGATTAAAGACGAAATCGGCGAAGAAGTCGAATACGTTTGGCACGATGCTGATAATCTGGAAAACTATGATGCTATTCTATTACCAGGCGGATTCTCTTACGGGGATTACCTTCGTTCAGGTGCGATTGCCCGCTTCTCAAACGTCATGAAAGAGGTCGTGAAAGCGGCGGAGCAAGGAAAGCCGGTTTTAGGTGTATGTAACGGATTTCAGATTTTACTAGAAACAGGCTTACTTCCGGGAGCTATGCGCAGAAATGATAGCTTGAAGTTCATTTGTAAAACCTTTCCGTTGACGGTAGAGAACAATGAAACGATGTTTACGAATGGTTATGAAAAGAATGAAGTAATCCAAATTCCGATAGCACACGGAGAAGGAAATTACTTCTGTGATGAAGATACGATGAACACTCTTAAGGAAAACAACCAAATTGTTTTCACGTATAGTGATGAAAATCCCAACGGTAGTGTGGAGAACATTGCGGGGATTACAAATGAGGCTGGAAATGTCCTCGGTATGATGCCTCATCCGGAACGGGCCATGGACACTTTATTAGGTAGTGAAGACGGGAAGAAACTATTTCAATCGATTGTGAAACACTGGAGGGAAAAACATGTCGTTAATGCTTGAACCAACTTCAACAAAAGTGAAAGAAGAACAGCTTTATCGTGAGATGGGTTTAACAGACGAAGAATTTTCAATGGTGGAAAACATCCTGGGAAGAACACCGAACTACACAGAGACCGGGCTTTTCTCTGTTATGTGGTCAGAGCATTGCAGCTATAAAAATTCGAAACCTGTACTTATGAAATTTCCAACGACAGGTGAAAGGGTTCTTCAAGGACCTGGAGAAGGAGCTGGAATTGTTGATATTGGCGATGATCAAGCAGTGGTGTTCAAAATCGAGAGTCACAATCATCCGTCAGCCATCGAGCCTTTCCAAGGAGCGGCAACGGGTGTCGGGGGTATTATACGAGACGTATTCTCGATGGGGGCAAGACCTATCGCACTCCTCAACTCTTTACGCTTTGGAGAGCTGGATTCTCCTCGTGTTCAGTATCTATTTAAAGAAGTCGTAGCAGGTATTGCCGGGTATGGAAACTGTATCGGGATCCCAACGGTAGGAGGGGAAGTTCAATTTGATGCCTCTTACGAAGGAAATCCACTTGTAAACGCCATGTGTGTCGGTTTGATTGATCATAAAGATATTAAAAAAGGTCAGGCCCATGGTGTTGGTAACACGGTGATGTATGTCGGGGCGAAAACAGGGCGTGATGGAATTCACGGAGCCACCTTCGCATCCGAGGAATTAAATGAAGGGTCAGAAGAGAAGCGCCCGGCGGTTCAAGTGGGAGATCCATTCATGGAAAAATTACTTCTTGAAGCGTGTCTTGAACTCGTTCAGAACGATGCCCTTGTTGGTATACAAGATATGGGAGCGGCTGGTCTTACAAGTTCATCAGCTGAAATGGCAAGTAAAGCGGGATCCGGGATCGAAATGAATCTTGACCTTGTCCCGCAGCGCGAAAGAGGCATGACGGCATATGAAATGATGCTTTCAGAATCCCAGGAGCGTATGCTGATCGTCGTTGAAAAAGGACGTGAGCAAGAAATCGTTGATCTTTTTTCAAAATATGACTTAGAGGCAGTTTCGATCGGTAAAGTAACGGATGATAAGCGTCTACGTCTTCTTCATAAAGGGGAAGTCGTGGCGGATGTGCCGGTAGATGCACTTGCTGAGGAAGCACCGGTTTATCATAAGCCATCTCAAGAAGCGGCTTACTACAAAGAGTTTCAAGCAATGGAAACAGTATCTCCAAAAGTAGACGATTATAAAGAAACCCTTAAGGCGCTCTTGCAGCAGCCGACGATTGCGAGTAAAGAATGGGTTTACGATCAATATGATCATCAAGTAAGAACAAGTACGGTTGTAAGTCCGGGTTCTGATGCAGCGGTTGTACGGGTACGCGGCACTAGAAAAGCCCTTGCCATGACAACGGATTGTAATTCCCGTTACCTTTACCTGGATCCGGAGGTCGGAGGAAAGATTGCGGTAGCTGAAGCGGCACGTAATATCGTTTGTTCAGGAGCGATTCCACTGGCGATTACGGACTGCTTAAACTTCGGGAATCCAGAGAAACCGGAAATCTTCTGGCAGATTGAAAAATCAGTTGACGGAATGAGTGAGGCGTGCCGTGAGCTATCGACTCCTGTCATCGGTGGAAATGTATCCCTTTATAACGAATCAATGGGTACTGCCGTTTATCCAACTCCGGTAGTTGGAATGGTTGGATTGATTGAAGACGTCGACCATATTACTACACAAAGCTTTAAGGAAGCTGGAGATTATATCTTTGTCATTGGTGAAACCCATGAAGAGTTTGGCGGAAGTGAGCTTCAAAAGCTGACTGAAGGAAAAATCTTCGGTAAGGCACCGAAAATTGACTTGAAAACGGAGCTTCGTCGTCAAATGCAGCTTTTAGAAGCGATTCAAAAAGGTCTTGTGGCATCGGCCCATGATATCGCTGAAGGTGGTTTCGCCGTCGCTCTTGCAGAATCCACGTTTGGAACAAATGGATTAGGAGCAAAAGTAGAGCTTTCGGGAGAAAACAATATAGCGGACCTTTTCAGTGAAACACAATCACGTTTCATCGTTTCAGTTAAACCTGAAAACAAAGACGAGTTCGAGAAGCTTGTTCCGGATGCCAAGGCAGTAGGAAACGTAGCAGATCATGAATCAATTACGGTGTCATCAGGAAATGGAGAAATCATCTTACAAGCTTCAGTTGAGGAATTAGAGTCAGCTTGGAAAGGAGCCATCCCATGCCTGCTGAAATCAAAGGCTTAAACGAAGAATGTGGAGTGTTTGGCATTTGGGGACATCCTAATGCCGCACAAATTACGTATTATGGACTTCATAGTTTACAGCATAGGGGACAAGAGGGAACAGGGATCGTCGTTTCTGACGGTGACAAGTTACGTTGCTTAAAAGGGGAAGGCCTCGTAACGGAAGTGTTCCAGGAGGGTACCATCGAGAAGCTTGATGGGGATGCAGCCATCGGTCATGTACGATATGCGACTGCTGGGGGCGGAGGCTATGAAAATGTTCAGCCTCTTCTTTTCAACTCCCAGAATGGCAGCCTTGCTCTTGCCCATAATGGAAATCTAGTCAATGCGAACGCCTTGAAGCATCAGCTTGAAGGACAGGGGAGTATTTTTCAAACAAGCTCGGATACAGAAGTGTTAGCTCACTTGATTAAAAGAAGCGGCTATTTCAACTTGAAGGACCGCGTGAAAAATGCGCTGACCATGTTGAAGGGCGCCTATGCATTTGTGGTGATGACGGAAACAGAAATGATGGTGGCCCTGGATCCGCACGGTCTACGCCCACTATCACTTGGTAAGCTTGGGGATGCTTACTGTGTTGCGTCAGAAACATGTGCCTTTGATATCGTGGGGGCTGAATTTGTACGGGATATCGAGCCCGGGGAGCTTGTGATCATCAATGATGAGGGAATGACCTCAGAACGGTTCAGTTTTTCAGGTGGGAATGCGATGTGTACGATGGAATACGTATACTTCTCAAGACCTGACAGCAACATTCAAGGAATCAATGTCCATTCCGCCAGAAAAAGAATGGGAATGGAACTAGCGAAAGAAGCGCCGATTGAAGCGGATGTTGTAACGGGTGTACCTGACTCCAGCATCTCCAGTGCGATCGGCTATGCAGAAGCATCAGGAATTCCGTACGAATTAGGCCTTATTAAGAACCGTTATGTAGGTCGCACGTTTATCCAGCCTTCTCAATCTCTTCGTGAGCAGGGAGTGAAGATGAAGCTTTCGCCAGTCAGAGGAGTGGTAGAAGGGAAACGTGTGGTAATGGTAGATGATTCGATCGTACGCGGAACAACAAGTAGACGAATCGTCAGCATGCTGAAAGAAGCCGGAGCCAAGGAAGTTCATGTGTGCATCAGTTCGCCGCCCATCAAGAACCCTTGCTTCTACGGGATTGATACGTCGACTCATGAAGAGCTGATCGCTTCTTCCAATTCAGTGGAGGAAATGCGCCAGATCATCGGAGCCGACTCCCTGACCTTCTTGAGTACAGATGGTGTGTTAAAAGCGATTGACCGAAATGATTCGTCAGAGAATCGCGGTCAATGCTTGGCTTGCTTTACAGGGAAGTATCCAACCGAAATCTACCCGGATACACTTCATCCACATGAAAAAGAGTTAGTGAAATAGGGGGAATCATGATGGCAAACGCGTATCGTCAAGCAGGAGTAGATATAGAAGCGGGATACGAATCAGTCGACCGCATCAAAAAGCATGTGAAAAGAACAGCTCGAGAAGGGGTTCTTGGTCAATTAGGCAGCTTTGGCGGAATGTTCGATTTATCTCCTTTGAATTTAAAAGAGCCTGTTCTTGTATCAGGTACGGATGGAGTCGGAACGAAGCTGAAGCTTGCGTTCATGGCAGATAAGCACGATACGATCGGGATTGATTGTGTGGCCATGTGTGTGAATGACATTGTCGTTCAGGGGGCGGAACCCCTGTATTTCTTAGATTATATAGCGACTGGAAAAGCAATTCCAGAGAAGATAGAAGGTATTGTAAAGGGTATTGCGGACGGATGTGAAATGGCTGGCTGTGCGCTGATCGGTGGCGAAACTGCCGAGATGCCTGGTATGTATTCTGACGAAGAATATGATATCGCCGGCTTTGCAGTAGGGGCTTGTGAAAAAAAAGAGATCATAACAGGTGAAAAAATTTCTGAAGGAAATGTGTTAGTCGGACTGGGTTCCAGTGGTATACACAGTAATGGGTACTCTTTAGTACGAAAAGTATTCTTCGAAGATCAGTCGTTCTCTTTGGAAGAAACATTACCAGAGCTTGGAACCACACTAAAAGAAGCGTTACTGACACCAACCAAGATTTACGTGAAACCAGTGTTAGCTGCACTGAAGCAATTCTCCATCAAGGGGATGTCCCATATTACAGGCGGAGGCTTCATTGAAAATATCCCACGGATGCTGCCGGATCATTTGCAAGCAGACATTACAGAAGGAAGCTGGGATATCCCAAGTATTTTCACGGCCATTGAGCACTATGGGGAAATTCCCCGCAGCGAAATGTACAACATATTTAATATGGGAATTGGATTTGTGTTAGCGGTTGAAGAAAAGGAAGCAGAAGACATTCTTCAATTCTTCAACGAACAGGGTGAAGAAGCCTTTATCATCGGACGTGTGACCAGTGGAACCGGGGTACGTTTCGTTCGTTGAAATGAAGGGTGAGTAAGTCAATATCGGGGGCGAGTCATGAGACAGATTGCCATTTTTGCATCAGGAAGCGGAAGTAATTTTCAAGCATTGGTAGATGCTGTTCAAGGTGGAACACTGAAAGCGAATATTAAACTTCTTGTATGTGATCAGCCGGGAGCGTTCGTTATTCAACGCGCCCAATCAGCAGGTATCCCTGTTTTCATTTTTAGGGCGAAAGATTATGAAAACAAGCAGGCGTTTGAACAGGAAATCCTAAATGAGCTGGCTCATTTGGGTGTTGATTTTATTGTATTAGCAGGGTATATGAGATTGATTGGCCCTACCTTATTGGAAAGCTTCGGAGGACGGATCGTGAATATCCACCCTTCCCTTCTTCCATCCTTTCCGGGAAAAGATGCCATCGGTCAAGCCATCGATGGGGGAGTGAAGATCACCGGCGTCACCATTCACTATGTAGACGCTGGAATGGATACAGGCGAAATCATCGCACAGGAAATCGTCCGGGTGACAACAGGCGAAACCAAACAATCACTCCAGGACAAAATCCAGCACGTCGAGCACCACCTATACCCAACTACCCTCAACCACCTCTTCCTCACCACAGGCCACTAAAGGTGTAGAGTGAAAAGGGATTGCTTTATCGTGGTAGTGTGGTAAAGTGTTGAGGGACGGACCTTGGGTTTGATTTCATTATAAGGAATGGGTGGAGCAGTGATAGCGTGGGCATACGGTCAGGGTTGGGTGCGTTATTTGCAATTTGGCACAACAAAAGCTGAAAGTGGCACAACATTCCCCAATCCGGGTGGAATGGAGTAAACAAAACAGCCCAGATAAACCGTTTCATAAACCCCGCCCCGCCTTTCCACCCTTTTATTTTATGAAAGCCCTCTAATCAATCTCCAATTTAAGAAAATAATGAAATAAAATCAGCATTACAGCAGGCAGAGGAGGATCAGACATTGAAAAAGAGAGCATTGATCAGTGTTTCAGATAAAAGCGGAGTCATCGAATTTGCTAAAGAATTAAAGTCACTCGGGTACGAGATCATTTCTACAGGTGGAACAAAAAAGCTTCTTCTGGAAAGTGACGTTGACGTTATGGGAGTTGAAGAAGTAACAGGTTTTCCTGAAATTTTAGAAGGCCGTGTGAAGACCCTTCATCCTAATATCCACGGTGGGCTACTTGCGAAACGCGGGGAAGAAAGCCATCGCCAGCAGCTTCAGGAGCAAGGAATCGAAGGAATCGACCTGGTATGTGTCAACCTTTATCCGTTTCAACAAACCATCGCTAAACCGAATGTCGGCGTAGAAGAAGCAATCGAGAATATCGATATCGGCGGTCCAACGATGCTGCGAGCGGCAGCAAAAAATCATCAATACGTAACGGTGGTAGTCGATGCGCTGGACTACGATGAAGTCATCAATGACTTGAAGCTGCAAGGGGAATTATCATTAGAAAAACGCCGCAAGCTGGCGGCTAAGGTGTTCCGTCATACGGCAGCTTATGATGCATTTATCGCTGAGTACATGACTGACATTTCAGGTGAAGAAAACCCGGAGCGCTTTACAAGAACGTACGAGTTAAAACAGACGTTGCGCTATGGGGAAAACCCTCATCAGCAGGCCTCTTTCTACCGTGCACCACTTGGCTCTGAATTCTCTGTAGCCATGGCAAGACAGCTTCACGGAAAAGAGCTCTCTTATAATAATATCAATGACGCGAATGCGGCTCTTCAAATTGTGAAAGAGTTTACGGAACCAGCGGCAGTCGCTGTAAAGCATATGAATCCATGTGGTGTTGGAGTAGGTACGACGATTTATGAAGCCTTCTCTAAAGCCTATGAAGCCGATTCTACTTCTATTTTTGGTGGAATCGTGGCACTGAACCGTATCGTGGATGAAGAAACGGCCAAGCAGCTTCATGAAATTTTCTTGGAGATTGTCATTGCTCCTGCTTTTAGCGATGAAGCATTTGAGATTCTTTCAAGCAAGAAGAATATCCGTTTATTAACGGTTCCATTTGAATCCACAAACAAAATGGAACGTAAATTGACAACCGTTGAAGGTGGATTGCTTGTTCAGGCGGATGACACATTTACCCTTGATGATGCTGATCTGAGAGTGGTAACAAAACGTCAGCCAACAGAAGCAGAGTGGGCAAGCATGAAATTAGGTTGGAAAGTTGTTAAGCACGTGAAATCCAACGCAATCGTTGTAACGGATGCTCACATGACAGTGGGAGTCGGGGCAGGTCAAATGAACCGCGTAGGAGCTGCAAATATTGCCTTGGAGCAAGCAGGCGAAAAAGCAAAAGGAGCAGCGATGGCATCTGACGCCTTCTTCCCAATGGACGACACCGTAGAAGCAGCAGCCAAAGCAGGCATAACAGCCATCATCCAGCCAGGAGGCTCCATCCGGGACGAAGACTCCATCAAAAAAGCCGACCAATACGGCATCACCATGGTCTTCACCGGAATCCGCCACTTCAAACATTAATTTGAGGGACGGACCTCCCTTATAGAAAGAAGCTTTTGTGAAATTACCGTATAAACCATGTGGGGGAACGATTTGTTGGGAACTGGGTGATTAGTCAGAGAGTGGGCAGAGGGACGGACCTCGGCCAAGCTCATACCCATTACCATATCTCTACCCCCGCCTAACCATAGATCCATTCCACATACAACCTCTCCTCATCTTCAACTCTGGTAGGAGAGGTTTTCTTAAAAAGGGGGCTTTTCAAGATGAAAGTACTTGTTATCGGTCGCGGTGGTCGTGAGCATGCCATATGTAAGAAGTTAGCGGAAAGTGAAAGTGTGACAGAGGTGTTTTGCGCACCTGGGAACGCAGGGATTGCCGGTGTTGCTACAAATCTTCCTTATAGTGAATCCAATGTGAGTGAATTAATCGCTTTTGCAAAAAGCGAGAACGTTGCTTATACCTTTGTTGGACCTGAAAATCCATTATTGGATGGAATCGTTAACAGCTTCCAAGCTGAAGGTCTGCAAATTTTTGGCCCGACCAAAGAAGCCGCCATCATAGAAGGAAGCAAATCTTTTTCTAAGGATTTAATGAAAAAATATAGCATTCCTACGGCAAGATATGAGGTATTCACAAGTGTTGAGAAAGCAATCGAATATGTAAAAGAAGTTGGCGCACCTATAGTCGTGAAGGCGGATGGGTTGGCAGCAGGCAAGGGTGTAGTAGTTGCTGAAACGGAAGAAGAAGCGATTGGTGCATTGGAAGAAATGCTTCTTGATGAAAAATTTGGAGATGCTTCTTCTAAAGTGGTAGTGGAAGAGTGTCTGTTTGGGGAAGAGTTTTCTTTAATGGCCTTTGTAAATGGTGAATCCGTTTATCCGATGGTGATTGCACAAGACCATAAGCGAGCCTTTGATGGTGATCAAGGACCGAATACAGGCGGAATGGGTGCGTATTCCCCGGTTCCTCATATTTCGGACGAAGTCGTGCAAGAAGCGATTTCAACTGTTCTTTATCCTACGGCTCAAGCGATGGTAAAGGAGAAACGTCCGTTTACCGGCATTCTGTATGCAGGTCTAATGTTCACAAATGAGGGCCCAAAGGTCATCGAATTCAATGCCCGGTTTGGCGATCCGGAAACACAGGTGGTACTGCCGCGTTTAACTTCTGATTTCGGTCTCGTTGTAAAGAACATGATCGAAGGAAAGCCTGTGCAATTAGAATGGTCAGATGAAGCAGTTCTTGGAGTCGTTTTGGCGGCAGATGGTTATCCCGGTAAATATGAAAAAGGGATTGCCATCCCAAATCTTAATCAGTCATTAAAAGAAGGAACCCTTGTGTACCACGCTGGAACTGAGTTAGATGATAAAGGTGCCCTCGTTTCAAATGGTGGAAGAGTGTTACTTGTAGCTTCCTCTGCCGCTTCCGTTGAAGAAGCGCAGGCTAAAGTGTATAAAGAATTAAATAAGGTAGAATTTAATGGATTGTTCTATAGAAGTGACATCGGGAAGAAAGCTATCGAACACGTCTCTTCCTAGTTCTGCGAACATAAACAAAAGCAATGGCAATAATGCCGCCAATCAGGGAAAACAACACATACGACATATCCGTTAAATACTCCCAAAACATAAATAACAACTCCTTATTAATAAAAATATATTAAATCAAGAGTGCCAGGTCCTACCCCATTTAAGGGACGGACCTCGGCACTCTTGCCATTATTGGAATTCAAAGGCGGAATTCAGTTCAGGTAAACATGCCTTTGAATTGGGAAAGGGAGGGAGAGGTCCGTCCCTCAGCGGAGGTCCTTCCCTTCCACATTATCGCCATTTAGTGCTGCTTGGACTTCTTTGTTGGTGAGTTCTTCGGGATTGAAGTTGGATTCTTTTTTTGTATTGTCGAGCGGGTCTTGTTTGTGTTCGTTTGCTTGATGGTGATCTTGGTGACCTGTTGATTTGTCGGATTTCAGCATGTCTTTAAAGTTCATCATATCCTTGGCTTTGAATCCGGCAAATCCTCCGCTTCCGCCATTTCCCTCTGCGCCTTTTTCAAATAAGGCTGTAACAGGGCAGTAGCGCAGAATTCCTTCTCCTACTTTCATGGCGCCAATCACAGCCATCACGAGATAAGAGTCTCTCCAAGGACGTCTCGCAAGCTTTGATGTGCTCCAAGCCAGAATCGTGAAACCAACGGTGATGCGGATCAGGGCATTGATAATGCCGATGTTTGATGATACTTTCATTTGTAAACTCCTCCTTAATAGAAAATTCACATAATTGTTGTAAACCGTTAATGCGTTAAATAGTAAAATATGTTAACATAAAATGAAACTTAAACTAATACCATTCCACTAGAGGAGTGTTCACATTGGAACAGCGCTACAGATGGAAGAACAAACAACTACGAGAACATGTACAAGTACTGAACGGAGAAATATCTCCGAGCCTTCTTTTAAAGAATGCAACGTACCTTCACTCGACTCTAAAGAAATGGGTGCAGGGACACATTTGGGTTTACCGTGATCGAATTGTCTATACAGGCGATCTGCTCCCGGAAAACCTTGAGAATTGCGAAATAGTGGACTGTGACTCACAGTACCTCGTTCCCGGATATATCGAACCGCATGTACATCCGTTTCAGCTTTATAATCCCCAATCTTTTTCCAAGTATGCATCCCAAACTGGTACAACGACATTCGTAAATGATAACCTGATGATGTTTTTACAATTGGAAAAAAAGAAAGCGTTTTCTTTATTGAGGGAATTCAATAAGCTACCTGTCACCATGTATTGGTGGACAAGGTTCGATTCTCAAACGGAGATGGCGAATGAAGAGGTAACCTTTTCAAATGGTGAAGTGAAATCATGGCTGGAACATGATTCCGTACTTCAAGGAGGAGAATTGACTGCTTGGCCGAGACTGCTTCAGGGAGATGACCTGATTCTCCACTGGATGCAGGAAGCGAAAAGAATGGGCAAGATCGTTGAAGGGCATCTGCCGGGGGCATCTGACAAAACCATTGCCAAGCTTGGCTTACTGGGGATTGATGGTGATCATGAAGCCATGACGGGTGAGGATGTATACAAGCGGCTTATTCAAGGGCTGACCGTCACATTGCGTCATTCCTCCATCAGGCCGGATTTGCCGGTCCTATTAGACGGCTTAAAAGAAAAGGGCATCGATTCGTATGATTCCTTATTGTTTACAACGGACGGATCGACACCAGGCTTTTATGAACAAGGTGTATTGGATTTCATGATAAAAATGGCGATTGATAAGGGCGTACCACCAATCGAAGCATATAATATGGCTAGCTACAACGTCTCCAATTACTATCACATCACTCATTTGCATGGGATGATCGCTACAGGCAGAGTGGCGAATATTAACTTCCTTTCGGCAATTGATGACCCGACTCCGATTTCTGTTCTCTCAAAGGGGAATTGGGTACGTAGAGATGGCGAGGAAATGGAGGATTCGACAGAAATAAACTGGGCATCAAACGGATTCAAGCCATTGTCCCTGAACTGGGAAGTGGGATATGATGACCTCCAGTTTTCCATGCCCTTTGGAATTGAAATGGTGAACGATGTCATCACCAAGCCTTACTCCATATCCATCAATCCATCTACTGATGAGCTGGATCTTGATCATGATCAATCGTTCCTCATGCTTCTTGATCGAAAGGGAGAATGGAGAATCAGTACAATGATCAAGGGATTCTCAACGGGTGTCATGGGATTTGCTTCTTCCTATTCGAATACAGGGGACATCATTTTAATTGGAAAAAACAAATCAGATATGATTGCTGCCTTTAAAAGAATGAAGGAAATCGGAGGCGGAATTGTTTTGACGGAGAAGGGGGAAGTCCTTCACGAAATTCCACTTCCATTAAGCGGCATGCTCTCTCATAAAGAGATGCCGGAGCTTATTGAGGAAGAAAAAGCACTTAAAGGTTTGTTAAAAGAAAGGGGCTATCGCTTTTCGGATCCCATTTATACATTGCTATTCCTTCAGTCTACTCATCTGCCTTATATACGGATGACACAAAAGGGAATCTATGATGTAATGAAGAAAACGGTACTCTTTCCAACGATAATGCGTTAAAATAGTAAAGTATAGGGAAAAGGATTTCTATAAAATAGGGGTGTCTAAAAACATGCTGAAAAGAGCTTTGATCATTGCTTTAAGCTCGTTTACACTTGTCGCATGTAGTTCAGATAAAGAGATAAAGAAAGAATCTGATAAAGAAGCTGCAACTCCGGTTGTGAAAGAGGAGACAGGAGTAGAAACGGAAGAGAAAAACCAATCACCTTTAACTGGTGAGGTACAAGAGAGAGAATCCACGGCGCGAGCGATTGCGGTCATGGTGAATAATCACCCAAAGGCCCGTCCACAATCAGGACTTTCAAAAGCAGACATTGTATATGAAGTCTTAGCAGAAGGTGATGTCACTCGGTTCCTGGCTATATATCAAAGCCAAAAGCCTAAAGAAATCGGTCCTGTACGAAGTGCCAGAGATTACTATGTGGAGCTTGCCAAAGGATATGATAGTCTATATGTAGCTCATGGATATAGTCCCGAAGCACAAGAAATGCTGACTAGCGGCTTCATCGACAATTTAAACGGCATGAAATATGATGGAACGCTGTTTAAGCGTGCAAGCTTCCGCAAAGCTCCTCATAATTCCTATATCTCCTTTGAGCATATCAAAGAGGGAGCGGAGCAGAACGGCTTTGATATGAAACGTCCACCGGAAGCATTGAACTTTAGTGACAAAGGGCCTGTAAGCGGAGAAGCATCCCAATCGGTCATGATTTCATATAACGATAATCCGCTGTTTAACGTAGTGTATGATTTCAACGAAGAAGAGGGCAAATACGAACGCTACTCAAATGGTGAACAGACCATCGATTACGATTCCAATGACCCTGTTTTAGTAGAAAATCTCTTTATAGTGGAAGCGTCGCATAAAATAGTCGACGATGCTGGCAGGAGAAACATTGATTTTGATTCCGGCGGGAATGCGTACTTGATTCAAGAAGGAAAACTCCGGGAAGTTCAGTGGAAGAACGTAGAAGGTAGAATTCTACCTTTTGAAAATAATAAACCTATCAGTTTGCGAAAAGGATCTACGTGGATCAATATCATTCCAAGTTCTTCAGGCTTGGCGGGGTCGGTATCATATCAAGAATAGATGGAAAAAGGAGTCTTTTTAATGCAAATAAATAAACTAAGAGGCAAGGAGTTGGATCAGTTATTCAATGCTGTTCTATCTCTACAAGATCTTGAAGAATGTTATCGTTTCTTCGATGACCTTTGCACAATCAATGAAATTCAATCTCTTGCTCAGCGCCTTGAAGTAGCTCGTATGCTGCAGGATGGGAAAACATATCATAAGATTGAAACAGAAACAGGTGCAAGTACTGCAACCATTTCCCGTGTGAAGCGTTGTTTAAACTACGGAAATGATGCCTATCAGCTGGTATTGGATCGTGTACATCAGGAAGAGAAATAATAGAAGAAGGACCGCTGTCGTCATGATGAGCGGTCTTTGTTTTTTTGTGTGATTTCATCGATCTCCCCCTTAGAATCATACAAAGTTTAACAATAGACGAGGTGATGCGGCCCCTTCCTACAAATGATATAATACGTTAGATGGATGTAAGAATGGAGGAACAAAGCATGTATGATGTCCAAAAATGGAGCCATGTATTTAAACTAGATCCGAATAAGACAATCGATGATGGAGATTTAGAAGCTGTATGTGAATCAGGGACAGACGCCATTATTGTAGGGGGAACGGACGGTGTAACCCTTGAAAAGGTTCTTGATTTGATGGCACGGGTGAGACGATATACTGTTCCTTGTATTCTGGAGGTATCAAATTTGGAGTCGATTACTCCGGGCTTTGATTTATATTTCATTCCGATGGTGATGAACAGCAGGGATATGAACTGGGTGACAGGATTGCATCACCGTGCTGTAAAGGAATATGGGGAGATCATGAATTGGGATGAAATCCTTGTAGAAGGATATTGTATATTAAACAAAGACTGTAAGGCGGCACAGGTTACGGAGGCCGATACAGATATTTCAAGTGAAGACGCGGCTGCATATGCCATGATGGCAGAAAGAATGTTCAATCTGCCGATCTTTTACCTGGAGTACAGTGGTACATATGGGGATGTTGAAACGGTGAAAGAGGTAAGAGATTCACTGGAAAACACAACATTATTCTACGGTGGTGGCATCAAAACCGTCGAGCAGGCGAATGAAATGGCTGCAGTATCAGATGTTGTCGTAGTAGGAAATGCTGTCTATGACAATTTGAAAGAAGCGTTAAAAACAGTAAAAGCAGTAAAAGGGTAAGGATTGAACTGGAGATCCGTCCCTAAATAGGATATAATGGAAACATAAATATAGAACGTACGTTCGTTATGGTGGTGTGAGAGTATGCAATTTTTGACTGATCGATTGTTGAATGGAATGAATCCCGAGCAGGCGGAAGCTGTGAAGGCGACAGAAGGGCCGTTACTGATCATGGCAGGGGCAGGCTCCGGGAAGACGAGAGTATTGACGCATCGAATTGCGTATTTAATGGTGGAAAAAGGGGTCAATCCTTATAATATTTTAGCGATTACCTTTACAAATAAAGCAGCGAGAGAAATGAAGGATCGTATTCATAACATACTGGGCGGGGCTTCTGAGAACATTTGGATCTCAACCTTCCACAGCATGTGTGTGCGAATCCTGCGACGGGATATTGATCGCATCGGGATGAACCGTAATTTTACGATCCTTGATTCTACCGATCAGCAGTCGGTTATCAAAGCGATTTTAAAAGAAAAAAATATAGACCCGAAAAAATTTGATCCCCGTTCGCTTTTGGGATCCATCAGCTCTGCAAAAAATGAGCTGACGACTCCTGAAGAATTGTCCAAGCAAGTAGGGGGTTATTACGATCAAGTGGTATCTGATGTGTATACAGAATATCAGAAGCGTTTACGGAAGAATCAGGCCCTCGATTTTGATGATTTGATCATGACGACGATCCAGTTGTTTCAGCGTGTACCGGAAGTATTGGAATTCTATCAAAGAAAGTTCCAATACATCCATGTCGATGAGTATCAAGATACGAACAGGGCTCAATATATGCTCGTTAAACTGCTGGCTTCCCGTTTTCAGAACTTGTGTGTCGTCGGGGATTCCGATCAATCGATATATCGCTGGCGAGGTGCGGACATTGCCAATATCCTTTCCTTTGAAAAGGATTATCCAAGAGCAACCGTTATTTTCCTTGAACAAAATTATCGTTCAACGAAGAGGATCCTGCAGGCAGCAAACGAAGTGATCCAGAAGAACTCGAATCGTAAACCGAAGAATCTATGGACGGAAAATCATGACGGTGAAAAGATCTCGTATTTCAGAGCGGATACCGAGCAGACCGAGGCTCAATTTGTTACCGGTAAAATCAAAGAGATGATGGAAAGCGGTAAGAGGAAGTACTCTGATTTCGCCATCCTTTATCGTACAAACGCTCAGTCCCGTGTGATGGAGGAAGTTTTACTCAAATCGAATATCGAGTACTCCATCGTCGGCGGCATCAAGTTCTATGACCGCAAAGAGATCAAGGACATATTGGCTTACCTGAGACTCATCTCGAATCCGGATGATGACATCAGCCTAATACGTGTCATTAATGTTCCGAAGCGGGGCGTAGGGGCAACCTCTGTGGATAAAATTGCCCGTTATGCACAGGATCATGATATTTCCATGTTCAGAGCGTTGGAAGAAGCGGACTTTATCGGGCTCAGTCCGAAAATAACGAAAGCTGTCATTGAATTCAAGGAAATGGTGAAAGGCTATACGGCCATGCAGGAATATCTGTCCGTAACCGAGCTTGTAGAAGAAATACTGGAGAAATCCGGCTACATCGAGATGTTAAAAGCAGAAAAGTCGATCGAGTCTCAAAGTCGCTTGGAGAACTTGGACGAGTTCCTGTCTGTGACGAAAAGCTTTGAGCAATCCAACGATGACAAGAGTCTGGTTGCATTTTTAACGGACCTGGCATTAGTGGCGGATATCGATAAGCTTGATGAAGACGATCAGCCAAAAGACTCGGTTATTTTGATGACCCTTCATGCTGCAAAAGGTCTTGAGTTCCCTGTCGTATTCTTAATGGGGATGGAGGAAGGGGTTTTCCCTCACAGCCGTTCCCTGATGGAAGAAGATGAGATGGAAGAAGAGCGCAGACTGGCTTATGTAGGAATTACCCGTGCTGAGGAACAGCTCTATTTAACAAATGCACAAATGAGAACTCTCTTCGGGCAAACGAAGATGAACCCTGTGTCCCGGTTCATTCAGGAGATCCCAGCTGAACTGTTGGATGATGTGATGGCAGAAAAGAAGAGTGCCTTCACACCTTTCGGGAAATCAGCAGCGAAAGCACCAGCGCGTCCTGCCCCGCGTAAGCCCGTTTCACGACCGGTTCAAACGACAACCGGTGGAGAATCTGTTGCATGGCAAGTAGGGGACAAAGCACAGCATAAGAAATGGGGGACAGGGACGGTCGTCAGTGTGAAAGGCTCTGGAGACAGTGTAGAGCTTGACATTGCGTTCCCGAGCCCAATGGGAATCAAGCGTCTTCTTGCCAAATTTGCTCCTATTGAAAAAGCGTAGCTTGTCGAGAGGGAATTCCCTCTCGGCTATCTTTAAATATCTGAACACTTTAGCAAGAAAGGGTTGTGGAAATGGATCGACAATCAGCCGAAAACCGTTTAAATGAATTACATGAACTGTTAAATCAATACAATTATGAGTACCATGTGCTCGACAAACCTTCTGTGCCAGATTCTGAATATGATCAACTACTGAGGGAACTTATCGAACTCGAAGATCAATTCCCTGATCTGAAAACATCCGATTCACCTTCTCAACGCGTTGGAGGAGCGATACTGGATGCCTTTGAAAAAGTGGAACACCGTACGCCCATGCTCAGCTTAGGGAATGCCTTCAATGAAGAGGATCTTCGTGACTTTGATCGTCGTGTCCGTCAAGCAGTCGGGGAGGACTTCTCCTATGTTTGTGAGCTCAAGATCGATGGGTTGGCAGTGTCCCTTCGTTACGAGGATGGTGTGTTTATCCAAGGAGCAACAAGGGGAGATGGCTCAATAGGTGAAGATATTACATCGAATCTGAAGACAATCCGTTCCATTCCATTGAAGATTTCTGAAAAGATTTCCTTTGAAGTTCGCGGTGAAGCATTTATGCCAAAAAGATCCTTCGAGGCGTTAAATAAAATCAAAGACGAAAAAGGAGAAGAGCCTTTTGCCAACCCCCGCAATGCAGCGGCAGGTTCACTTCGTCAATTGGACCCTAAAATTGCAGCTTCACGAAATCTCGATATCTTCTTATATGCGTTAGCGGATATTGGGGATACGGGAATTCATTCGCATAGTGAAGGATTAGATAAATTAGAAGGTTTGGGATTTAAAACAAATCCTGAACGAAAACAATGTGCCACGATTGAAGAAGTGATTGAATTTGTTGGAAAGTGGACCGATCAACGTCCTAATCTTTCCTATGATATTGACGGGATTGTGATTAAGGTCAATTCCTTAGAGCATCAGAAGCAGCTCGGAACGACAGCAAAAAGTCCACGATGGGCGATTGCCTTCAAGTTCCCTGCTGAAGAAGTGGTAACCGTGTTAAAAGAGATTGAATTAAGCGTAGGCCGTACCGGGGTGGTGACACCTACAGCGATTTTGGAACCGGTCCGTGTTGCGGGTACAACGGTTCAACGTGCGTCTCTTCATAATGAAGATCTTATTCGAGAAAAAGATATCAAAATCGGTGATCATGTCGTGATTAAAAAAGCCGGGGATATCATCCCTGAAGTGGTCAACGTATTAGAAGAAAAGAGAACTGGTGATGAACAGGAATTCCATATGCCTACTCATTGTCCTGAATGCGAAAGTGAGCTGGTCAGACTGGAAGGGGAAGTCGCCCTTCGCTGCATCAATCCCAAATGTCCTGCTCAGATTCGGGAAGGTCTGATTCACTTTGTGTCCCGAAACGCCATGAACATCGATGGTCTTGGAGAAAAAGTGATCAGCCAGTTATTCAGGGAGAAATTGATTGAAGATGTGGCAGATCTATACCGTTTAGAGCGGGAGCAGCTTCTTCAACTGGAGCGCATGGGTGAAAAATCCGCAGATAACCTATTGGATGCCATTCAAGCATCAAAAGCCAATTCCCTGGAAAAATTGCTCTTTGGACTTGGAATCCGTCATGTTGGAGCAAAAGCGGCGAAAACATTGGCTCAAGAGTTCGGATCAATGGATAAGTTAATGACCTTGGGCAAAGAAGAGCTGACCAATGTAAACGAAATCGGTGATAAAATGGCAGATGCCATTGTGGCCTACTTTGAAAATGATGAAGCGAAAGAACTGATCCAGGAATTGAAGGATGCCGGTGTCAATCTTGAATACAAAGGACCAAAGCCGGTAGCTGCAAGTGAAGTCGACTCTTATTTTGCAGGAAAAACCATTGTGTTAACCGGAAAGATTGAACGATTAAGCAGAAATGAAGCAAAAGAAAAGATCGAAATGCTCGGTGGAAAAGTCACTGGCAGTGTCAGTAAGAAAACCGATCTTGTCATCGCAGGGGAAGAAGCAGGATCAAAGCTTACGAAAGCCAATGAACTGAACATTGAAGTATGGGATGAGGACAAGCTGATGGAAGAACTTAACCGATAAGAGGTGTAACGAGTAATGAAAAAAGGGATCTCGGTCGCTCTCTCCGCACTATTGTTATTAGGAGGCTGTGCTCCGACATTTGAAAAGCAGGATCAGGTCGTTCAGGAAAATCAAGATAGCGAAGCAAAAAAAGCGATCATTCCAAGCTTCCAGATATCCAAGGAATACTACAAGACGATGCTTCCATATGAAACGAGTAAAACCCGTGGAGTGGTCGTTAATGATTTAGGATCAAGATACGATATCAATGAAATCGAAACGGGCTTATTGAGGGTAGCCCAAAATCGTTTCTCAACGGATGAATACTTTTTCAAAGAAGGCCAATTCCTCACGAAGAAAACAGTTGATAGCTGGCTTCAACGAAAATATACAAGTGAACAGTTGAAAGAAAAGGGAATTCAAGAGTCTGAGAATGTAGGGCTTAACCCTGTCCAGGCAAACGGTGAGAGCGCACCCATCTACTTAGCACATGTGATTGAACATAATTACTTGATGAAAAAAGAAGACAACAAGGTCCACCTGGGTGGAGTGGCAATCGCTCTTTCGTTGAATTCTGTTCAGTACGAAACCAATCTCTCATCTGGAACAAGGACAGTAAAGAACATTAGCAATGATGTCTTAAAGGAACAAGGAGCGAGAATTGCCGACGAAGTCCTCAATCGTCTTCGTCAGAAAAAAGAACTTCAAAACGTTCCGATCATGATCTCACTTTATAAACAGGCTCCGAAAGAACAGGTCGTACCGGGTCATTTCTTTGCCTACACAACCGTTGAAGCGAACGAAAGCAGTATCCAAAACTGGGAAGGAATCAATGAAGAATTTTACTTATTCCCTTCACCGGAAGCACAAGAAAATCATCCAAACGATTACAAAGTATTTAACGAGCTGAAAACGGATATCGAAAAATACTTTCCTGTTTACACGGGTCTGACGGGACAAGCACTTTACCAGAACCAAAAGCTGTCCAATATGAAATTCGAGGTTGCCCTGTCCTTCCAAGGAAAAGCTGAAACCATCGGATTTTCCCAGCATCTTTCCAGCATGATCAGCAAGCAGACGCCAGATACCTGGGATGTGGAACTCCTCGTGTCATCGTCCTATGGACCGGAAGCTCTGATCGTGAAGAAGCCTGGAAGTAAAGAAACGTATTTGCACATTTATGAATAAAAGAGGAAAAGGACTAATCTTATAGGTTAGTTCTTTTTTTTGTTGAGGGATAGAACTGTAGAAGTGTCACAGAAATTAGGCGGATCCTTTCGATAAATAAAAATAAGGTTGGTATATTGAAAATACGGCCGATAAATCATTTTAAAGGTTGATGAGATTGAGTAAGGGTTGATAAATCTCAACAAGGGTCGATAAACCTGATCCTACCATTGTCATGTACTTCACGATATTTACAAAAAACGAAACCAAATGTGACGGATATACGTAATACATATATAGATTGAAGACAGGAAAGGGGAAAAGGCTGATGGAAATAATCGCATTTGTTTTAGCCGGAGGGGCTTTCTCGATTGTCATGATCCTTCTTGAACAAAACAAGAAATTAGAAAAGAGAGTGAAGAAATTGGAGGACAAAATGTAATCGGTAAAAAGCTTGGGGAATCTCAGGCTTTTTTGTTTGGCTTTTACATAGAAATGACCTATCTGCATCAGCGACAATTAACCAGTTTCAAAAAGCCATCCAGGAAATTTCCTATTCCCCACCGTCTCACCATGTATATGGATGTATCATTTGTTGCAAAATAAAGATGCTAACGTTAGTGAAAAACTGTAATCGTAACAGAATGGTGAACAAAAAGTAACTTAATTTTATAAATTTTTATGAATAGATATAGCTAAAAAAGCGCTTTCATAAAAATATATGCATTTTACTTGAATAATTATTCATACGAATGAATGTATTTAGAAAATTCCGTCTGTTAATGTGGTAAATGTATGTTAGTATTAATAACGTTGTGAACTTGTTACGGAACGTCGCTTCGCAGAAAAAACTTTTTCAAACATTATTGAGTGAATAAGTTTACAACCCGTATGCATGGGGTAAAGAACTGTTGGATTTACAATTCGAGAGGTCTTTTAGCATGGTTCGAAAGTTAGATTAAGCACCTAACGAAAAGCAGTACAAATTTCTTGAAAGGAGAATGCTAACTACACAATGGATATAGCTACTTTAGTCACCTTTATCGTATATTTAGTTGGAATGCTCGCAATCGGTATTATCTCTTACAAATTAACAAGCAATTTATCGGATTACGTTCTTGGAGGACGTAGTTTAGGACCGGGGGTAGCAGCATTAAGTGCTGGTGCTTCAGATATGAGTTCATGGTTATTACTGGGACTGCCTGGCCTTGCTTATGCAATTGGTTTAGGTTCGATCTGGTTAAGTATTGGGTTAGTAATTGGTGCTTATTTAAACTGGAGATTCGTAGCTTCAAGACTACGCGCTTACACGGAGGTTGCAAACGATTCTATTACGGTTCCGGACTTCTTTGAAAATCGTTTTAGAGATGGTTCCCGTCTCCTTCGTGTTATTTCAGCAGTTATTATCTTGGTATTCTTTACCTTCTACACATCTTCAGGTCTTGTAGGCGGAGCGTTATTATTCCAGGAAACGTTCGGAATGTCTTACAATCAATCACTTTGGATTGGTGCTGCAGTAATCATTTCTTACACATTCCTTGGAGGATTCTTAGCAGTAAGCTGGACTGACTTCGTACAAGGTATTCTAATGTTCCTTGCGTTAATCATTACACCAATCGTTGCTATTACAGAGCTGGGTGGATGGAATGCTACAGTTGATGCTGTTCGTTCTGTTGACGCGGCAAATCTTGATACAATGAACACGATGACGGTTATGGGAGTCATTTCACTCCTCGCCTGGGGACTTGGTTACTTCGGTCAGCCGCATATCATCACCCGTTTTATGGCACTTAAATCCACCAAAGATGTACCAAAGGCACGCTGGATTGGTATGAGCTGGATGACATTATCAATGATTGGTGCTGTACTGGTTGGTTTCTCCGGTATCGCCTATTTTGCTGATATGCCATTGATTACAGGTGATGTTGATAATTCTGAGAAAGTATTTATCTTTTTTACAGATGTCTTATTTAACCCATGGGTATCTGGTATTCTGTTAGCAGCGATTCTATCTGCTATCATGAGTACAATCGATTCCCAATTACTTGTTTCTTCCAGTGCGTTAGCAGAGGATTTCTATAAAGCGATCATCCGTAAGAATGCTTCTGACAACGAACTTGTATGGGTGGGTCGTATCGGAGTGCTTCTAATTGCATTTATCGCGATTATGCTTGCTATTCAAGGTAACCCTGCGAATGGCGGCGGTACGAAGATCCTCGATCTGGTAAGTTACGCTTGGGGTGGATTTGGTGCCGCGTTCGGACCAATCGTCCTGTTGTCTCTATACTGGAAAGGTATGACACGAAACGGGGCATTGGCAGGTATGATCACTGGTGCTGTAACAGTCGTCGTTTGGAAACAGCTGACTGCAGCTGGAGTTATTCCATTCGAACTGTATGAAATTGTTCCAGGATTCTTCCTTGCTATTCTGGCAATCGTGATCTTCAGTAAGGTTGGACCACAGCCAAGTGCTGAAATCCAAGCTGAATTCGATGAAGCAGTTGCCAAAGACATCGTTAAATAATTAGAGTATCGATAAGAGGTCCGTCCTTCGTCACTAAAGAGTGGCTGAGGGACGGACCTCTTTTTTGTTGGCTAGTCTTGATATTTATGTTTCAGGGGAGAATTTGTGATACATGTCCTCCTTTGTAGGTGTTGCGAAATTTGTCGAAAGAAAATTACCAAAAAGTTGTTCCAAAACCAAATATACTGTTATATAATACAAACATGTTAAATAATCTGTATTATAACAATGAAGACTTGTTTAATACTGCTAAGGAGTGATGGTGTTCAATGTCTACAAAAATGGTTGGTATCAAGGTAACTGGGGAGCTTCAGCCAGGCTTTGATAAAATTTTATCTAAACAAGCATTGCAGTTTTTGGAACAACTGGAGCGCCGATTCGGAGCAAAACGGAGAGAACTGTTACACAACAGAGAGAAACAGCAGGAACGAATCAATGGAGGAGAGCTTCCTCACTTTTTGTCTGAAACAGAATCGATTCGACAAAGTGAATGGAAAGTAAGTCCGATTCCTCAAGCTTTACAAGATCGAAGGGTAGAGATCACTGGACCGGTTGATCGGAAAATGGTCATCAACGCATTGAACTCAGGCGCAAAATGTTTTATGGCATGTTTTGAAGATGCCACTTCACCTACATGGACGAACCTCATAGAAGGACAAATCAACCTCAAAGATGCAGTACATCAAACAATAGACTTCACGAATCCAAATGGTAAGCGTTATGAATTAAACAAAGAACATGCTGTATTAATTGTTCGACCCAGAGGATTACATCTGGAAGAGAAACATATCGAACTGGATGGGAAATCAATATCGGCAAGCCTTGTCGACTTTGGATTATTCTTTTTTCATAATGCGACTCATTTAACCTCAACGAACAAAGGCCCTTATTTTTACTTACCTAAATTAGAAAGTCACCTGGAAGCGCGCTTCTGGAATGACGTGTTTATATTTGCCCAGGAATATATCGGGATTCCTCAAGGAACGATTAAAGCAACTGTACTGATTGAAACCATCACGGCCGCGTTTGAAATGGATGAAATCCTTTATGAACTAAAGGAGCATTCAGCGGGTTTGAACTGTGGAAGATGGGATTATATTTTCAGTTATATTAAAAAACTTCGGGACCAAGAGGATGTTATCTTACCGGACCGTTCAACGGTCACAATGACAGCTCCTTTTATGAGATCGTATTCTTTGCTCACGATTAAAACTTGTCACAGAAGAGGAGCTCCTGCAATCGGAGGGATGGCGGCACAAATTCCTGTAAAGAACGATCCTGTGAAAAACGAAGAGGCGTTTAACAAGGTGAGAGCAGATAAAGAAAGAGAAGCGCAGGATGGTCATGATGGCACCTGGGTAGCTCATCCTGGGCTTGTGCCGGTTGCCATGGACGTTTTCAATCAGGAAATGAAAAATGATAATCAAATTGCAGAGAAAACTTTAGATGATCTCGAAGTGTCAGAGCAGGATCTTCTTGAAGTTCCTCAAGGGGAGATAACAGAAGAAGGTGTCCGCTTAAATATAAACGTCGGAATTCAATATATCTCTTCTTGGCTGAGCGGCCAAGGTGCAGCACCGATCCACAACTTAATGGAAGACGTGGCGACGGCTGAAATTTCCCGGGCTCAGCTATGGCAATGGATCCGCCATCCTAAAGGAGTTCTTGACGACGGCCGAAACATCACCATCGATCTCTACGAACGACTAAAGCAAGAAGAACTAACCAAACTCAAAAGCCAAATGGGAGAACAACTGTACAAAGAGCGCCGGTTCACAGAAGCCGTCCAACTATTCGACCAACTCATCCAGAACGACCAATTCACAGACTTCCTCACCATCCCGGGCTACCGTATCCTTTAAAGGGACGGACCTGCAAAAAGCATCATCAAAGCTAAAAAGGTTGAATACACAAGCCTAATTACTTTAATAAATTACCGCTGCAGTGAATGGAGGGACGGACCTCTCAAACTAACTGCACACCGGTTAAATAGAATTCAACAAAGAACTTCGCTTAATTCTTATAGAAATACAAAACCAATAAGCAAACAAAAGGGAGAGATTATCAATGGTAAAAGCAAATAACGAACGCGTAAAAGCACTACAAGAAAACTGGGAATTGGATCAAAGATGGAAGGGTGTATCCCGACCGTATTCGGCTGAAGATGTCATTCGTTTAAGAGGATCAATTGATATCGAGCATACTCTTGCTCGACGCGGATCTGAAAAGCTGTGGGATCTGCTTCACAAAGAGGACTATATCAATGCACTTGGTGCCTTGACCGGAAACCAGGCTGTCCAACAAGTCAGAGCCGGCCTGAAAGCGATTTACTTAAGTGGATGGCAGGTAGCGGCCGATGCCAACCTTGCCGGGCAAATGTATCCCGACCAAAGCTTATATCCTGCGAACTCAGTACCATCCGTGGTAAAGAGAATCAATCAAGCCCTGCAGCGTGCAGACCAGGTTCATTATGTAGAAGGGGATGAATCGATTGATTGGTTTGTGCCGATTGTAGCCGATGCAGAAGCGGGCTTCGGAGGACAGCTTAATGTATTCGAACTCATGAAGGGTATGATCGAATCAGGGGCTTCAGCCGTCCACTTTGAAGATCAGCTTTCTTCTGAAAAGAAATGCGGACACTTGGGAGGCAAAGTATTACTGCCGACACAAACGTCCGTGAAGAATTTAATTTCAGCACGTCTGGCAGCTGATGTAATGGGTGTACCAACATTAATCGTAGCCCGTACAGATGCGAATGCCGCAGATTTAATCACGAGTGATGTGGATCCGTACGATGCGCAGTTCATTACAGGGGAACGCACTCCTGAAGGGTTCTTCCGTACAAGAGCGGGACTTGATCAGGCGATTGCAAGAGGCTTGGCTTATGCTCCTTATGCAGATCTTGTGTGGTGTGAAACATCAGAACCGAGCCTTGAAGAAGCTCGCCAATTTGCTGAGGCGATTCACGCTGAGCATCCAGGGAAATTATTGGCGTATAACTGCTCACCATCCTTTAACTGGAAAAAGAAACTGGACGATGAAACGATCGCTAAGTTCCAAAAGGAGCTTGGGAAAATGGGCTATAAGTTCCAGTTCGTAACGCTTGCAGGATTCCATGCACTGAACCATAGCATGTTCGAGCTTGCGAGAGGATACAAAGAGCGCGGAATGGCTGCATATTCTCAGCTTCAAGAAGCGGAATTTGCCAGCGAGAAATATGGCTATTCAGCTACGAGACATCAGCGCGAAGTAGGAACAGGCTACTTTGATGAAGTATCGATGGTGATCTCAGGTGGAACATCCTCTACAACAGCCCTTAAAGGTTCAACAGAGGCTGCTCAATTCTAAAGAATTCAATTGCATAAAAATATAAATGAAGGTCCGTCCCTCGGGGGTTGCTATACCCTGAGGGACGGACCTTTCTTTTGGGCGCTTCTCCGGGTAGTACTATCGATGCAAATTTGTGAATAAATTAACTTTATAGAAAATATTTATAAATATACTATTGATTTTATTAATATACATACATATAATTAGAGCTAATTTAAATTTAATCTGCGTGGTGAATAGATATGAATGTTGGTATTGTTGGTAGTACGGGTTACGGTGGAGTGGAGCTTCATCGATTGTTGGTAAATCATCCGAATGTGGATAATTGTATTTTGTATTCATCTTCTTTGGAGGGGGCACTATATGCAGATCAATATCCACACCTCTTTAACCTGTCACATGAAGTAGTGAATCCTATTAAAATCGAGGAAATGAAGCAGCTTGATTTCGTCTTTTTGGCCGTTCCTTCCGGTGTATCGAAGGAATTATCTCAGAATCTACTCGGTGAAAAGGCGAAAGTGATCGATCTTTCAGGGGACTTGCGTTTGAAGAATCCTCAAGAATACGAAGAGTGGTACAAAGGAGAATCAGCATCTTCAGATGTTTTACAGAAAGCGGTGTATGGTCTCACAGAATGCAATCGACAATCCATTCAAGAGGCGGAACTGATCGCGAACCCAGGCTGCTTTCCGACAGCCACCCTTCTAGGATTGGCGCCGCTTTTTCACCATGAGCTTGTTGAGCCCCACTCCATCATTATCGATGCCAAAACGGGATTATCGGGAGCAGGGAGAAAAGCGACTCAATCCAGTCATTTTTCAGAGACTCAAGAAAATCTACGAATCTATAAGGTTCATCAACACCAGCACACTCCTGAAATTGAACAACAATTGAAGGAGTGGCACAGCGAAGCGGGACCCATTACCTTTACGACACACCTTATTCCCATGACCCGTGGGATTATGGCTACGATGTACACGGAATTAAAAAGCACATACACCACTGAGCAGTTACACAACATTTACCAAGCCTATTACGAGATTCACCCATTCATCAGGATTCGTCCTAAGGGCCAGTTCCCAAGTACAAAAGAAGTATTCGGCACGAATTTCTGCGATATTGCGATAAAAGTAGATTCACGGACGAATCGCGTGACGATTGTGTCTGTGATCGATAACTTACTTAAAGGAGCTGCCGGCCAGGCGGTTCAAAATATGAATGTAATGCTGGGGTTAGACGAAACGACAGGACTTCATCACTATCCAATTTATCCATAAGAGGGGGAGAATCAATGAAACTAGTAAAAGAAAAGGCTGTTCAGCACATTCCTGGAGGAACGATTCTTTCGCCTTTTGGATACAAGGCAGGGGGGATGCATACCGGTCTTCGATACGCAAAGAAAGACTTTGGAGTCATCTACAGTGAGAAACCTGCACGAGTCGGAGCTGTTTATACGCAAAGTCATTTTCAAGCTGCTCCCCTTAAAGTCACACAAGAAAGTATCTTGAAATCACGCACTCTACAAGCAATTGTTGTCAACAGTGCGATCGCAAATGCCTGTACGGGTAAACAAGGATTAAAAGATGCCTATCAAACGAGGGAGTGGGCGGCCAAGCGATTTCAAATTCCGGAAGAGTACGTAGCCGTCGCTTCGACAGGAGTCATTGGTGAGTGGCTTCCTATGGAGAAGATTGAAAAGGGCTGCAACGAAATCGAGGTTGATTCGACGGAACAGAGTGCAGAGTCTTTTCAACAGGCCATCCTAACGACGGATCTTATCGAAAAGACTTCATGCTATGGAGTAAAAATAGATGGGGAAACGGTCACAATCGGAGGATGTGCAAAGGGATCAGGTATGATTCATCCCAATATGGCGACGATGCTTGGCTTCATCACAACGGATGCTTCGATTTCATCCACCGACCTTCAAAAAGCTCTTAAAACAGCAATCGATCAATCTTTTAATCAGATCACTGTAGATGGAGAAACGTCTACGAATGATATGGTCATTGCGATGGCAAACGGGATGGTAGAGCACGACACTTTACATGAAAGCCATCCTGATTGGCATCACTTTCAAGAGGGGTTAATTCACGTATGTCAAGATCTGGCCAAACAAATTGCCCGGGATGGTGAAGGAGCGACCAAACTTGTGGAAGTGAACGTCACAGGAGCTCACTCCCATCAAGACGCAAACATTTTAGCAAAAAAAATCGTCGGTTCCAATTTAGTCAAAACGGCACTCTTTGGCGGTGACCCAAACTGGGGAAGGATTGTTGGTGCCATGGGACACAGTGAGGTGACGATCGAGCCCCATCAATGTGACATTTATATTGGAGAAACACTCGTGTTTTCAAATGGTACTCCTCAGCCATTCAATGAAGAGAGTGTAAGTCAGTATATGCAAGCTGAACATGTTAACATATCCATCGCGTTGCATGGTGGAGAAGGAAAAGGAAAAGCCTGGGGGTGTGATCTTACGTATGATTACGTCAAAATCAATGCAAGTTATCGAACCTAAGCCAGTGATTGCAATCAAACTGGGAGGAAGTGTCCTTTCTAAGCTCTCATCCCTTTTTTATGAAAGTATAAAAGACCTTCAGCAACACTACCATGTAGTACTTGTTCACGGGGGAGGTCCTGAGATCACGGCCATGCTGAATAAACTGGCCATCGAATCCACCTTCATTAATGGCCAGCGAAAAACCACAAAGAAGGTTTTTGGAGTCGTCGAACAGGTGTTAAAGGGCAAAGTGAATAGCGAGTTAACACATCAACTCAATCTGGCAGGGATAAAAGCAATCGGATTAAGCGGGTACGATGCCCATTTGTTAAAGGCCAGCATCATGGATGAAGGGTCACTAGGTTATGTTGGCAAAATTGAAAAGGTTAATCTTACCTTATTAAACAATCTGCTTTCGCTTAACTACGTGCCTGTTATCACTCCCCTTGCCACTACAAACAATGGGGAAAAGCTAAATGTGAATGCAGATCTGGCTGCATCTGCCATAGCAGAAGCCCTGGAGGTAGAGAAGCTGGTCTTTGTCACAGACGTTCCCGGAATTTTAAAAGAAGGGGAAATTGTTTCACGTGTAACAAAGGAAGAGATCCTTCAATATATAGAAACCGGAATCATCCACGGCGGAATGATTCCGAAGGTGCAGGCAGCCCTGTCGGTTCTTGGGTTTAACATTAAAGAAGTCATGATCGTCGGGTGTCAGGACACGATCTTTCAAGATGGCGAAATGCTAGGTACACGTATAACAGACGGAGGAGGAGTCGGGGCGGTATGAGTCACTTATTTCCTACTTATAATCGGTTGGATATTGAATTGGTTTCAGGAAACGGCACGGTTGTTCAAGATCAAAACGGGAAATCCTATTTGGATTTCATTTCAGGTATTGCGGTTTGTAATTTAGGTCACTCTCCTTATGTTGTTAAAGAGGCTCTTGAACAACAATTGGATAAACTTTGGCATGTATCCAACCTGTTTCCGATTACGCTGCAGGAAGATGCAGCTTCACTCCTTGCTTCCGCCAGCGGCTTAGATGCTGTTTTCTTCTGTAATAGTGGAGCTGAAGCGAACGAAGCAGCGATTAAGTTAGCCAAAAAGCATACGGGTAAAACGAAGATCCTGACTTTCAAGCAATCGTTTCATGGCCGGACCTTTGCGACCATGAGTGCAACGGGGCAGGAGAAGATTCATAGCGGATTCGGTCCATTGGTTCCAACCTTTGACTATCTTCCTTATAACGATGAACAGGCTCTTTCGAAAGTGGAAGGAAATGACGTTGCGGCCATCATGGTGGAAGTGATTCAAGGGGAAGGCGGGGTGAATCCTGGTATTCTTTCTTTTTTACAGGCAGTAGAAATGAAGTGCAAGGAGATGGATGCTTTATTCATTGTTGATGAAGTCCAAACAGGGATCGGTCGTACGGGAGTTCCATTTGCTTACCAGCATTATTCCCTGCAACCGGATATCGTCACGACGGCTAAAGGACTGGGAAGTGGTTTTCCAGTAGGTGCGATGATGGGTGAAAAAGATCTTGTTTCCTCCTTTTCGCCAGGAACTCACGGGTCGACATTCGGAGGTAATCCATTAGCGATGGCAGCAGTGAAAGCGACTCTTGAAACGATTTTTGATGAAGTGTTTCTAAAAGAAGTACAAAGTAAATCTGAGTACTTTATGCAAAAGCTGAAGAATCAACTACAAGAATTTCGTTGCGTAAAAGAGGTAAAAGGGATAGGCTTTATGATCGGCATCCAATTCGATATGGAAGTAAAAGAAATCATCGATGAGCTGCGGGAAAATGGATTATTGACGCTGCCGGCAGGTACGCATGTGATCCGTCTATTACCACCTTTAACGGTCAACTATGACGAGCTCGATCAGGCACTTCACATACTGGTCGATACGCTGAAACAGCATCAATCAGCTGGTGTATACTAATCTATTTTTTTTTAGCAGCAAATGTATAAAAATTCTTTAATATAAATAAAAATTCAATTTAAGGGGCGATCTCATGACAGGTTACTTATGTTTAGAAAACGGAAAGACCTTTATAGGTGAAGTCACAATGGATGAAGAAGATCCCGTTCAGGGTGAGATTGTATTTTTTACGGGAATGACGGGGTATCAGGAAGTACTGACCGATCCTTCCTACAAAGATCAAATCGTTGTTTTCACGTATCCGCTCATCGGTCAATATGGCGTAAACGAAGATGACTTCGAGAGCTCACAGCCGCAGGTGAAGGGAGTCATCATGCTCCAATCACCTGCGCTGTACTCCCATTATCATGCGACTTCTTCCCTTAAAGACTATCTCAAAAAGTGGAAGATCCCATTCATGACAGGTGTGGATACGAGGCAGGTAGTGAAGGCGATCAGAGATGTTGGAACTCAAAACGCGTGTATATCTTATACAGAAGTACTTCCAGGAAAAGAGAAACTCACAGGCCAAGTTGAAAAGGTAGCCCTTACTCAGATCCGCAAGATGGGTAGTGGAAACAAGCATATAGCCGTCGTCGATTTCGGTGTGAAGAAATCGATTGTATCCAGTTTGATAAAGATGGATTGTCTTGTTACCGTCATTCCCTATCATCAGCTTGAGCTTCTGGATCAGATGAATGTTGACGGACTGGTTCTGTCGAACGGTCCTGGAGATCCGAAAGAAATGATGAGTCTTTTACCTAAGCTGAAGGAGAAAATCATGGAGCTTCCGACCCTCGGAATTTGTTTAGGACATCAATTAATCGCACTGGCACTCGGAGGGAATACCGAACGATTATTATTCGGTCATAGAGGGGCGAATCATCCTGTCATTGATAACCAAACCGGAGAGGTGTTTATCACATCACAAAATCATAATTACGTCGTGAACGGGGCCAGTTTAACAGGAACCGGGTTAGAACCGCGTTTTATGAACGTCAATGACGGTTCCCTTGAAGGGCTTCAACATAATAGCAAGCCTATTCTTTCGGTTCAATTTCATCCTGAAGCGCGTCCGGGTCCTGAAGATGCTTCGTGGATATTCCAACAATTCTATCAAACGATTAAACAACCAGGGAGAGAGAAGATGTATGCCTAAAGATTCCAGTATTCAAAAAATCCTCATAATCGGATCAGGCCCTATCATCATCGGGCAAGCAGCAGAGTTTGATTACTCAGGTACACAAGGCTGCCTTGCCCTGAAGGATGAAGGGTATGAAGTGATTCTCGTGAATCATAATCCGGCGACGATCATGACAGATACGACCTACGCTGACAAAGTGTACTGCGAGCCCTTAACGGTCAAAACATTAACTGCGATTATCGCTGCTGAACGCCCAGACGGAATCGTCGCAAATCTTGGAGGTCAAACCGCTCTGAATCTCGCAGTGGAGCTGGATGAAAGAGGAGTTCTCGCGGAATATGGAGTGACACTGCTTGGGACCTCTGTGGATTCGATTCAAAAAGGGGAAGACAGAGAGAAATTTCGAACCTTGATGAACACATTGGGACATCCAACGGCAGAAAGTGCTATCGTACACGACCTTCAAGGGGCTATCCTTTTTTCTGAAAAGATTTCCTTCCCGATCATTGTGCGCCCGGCTTATACATTGGGGGGAAGAGGAGGCGGCATCGCTTCTACCAGGGAGGAATATAGTAAACTCGTTCAAACCGGATTAAAGGCTAGCCCGATTCATCAAGTACTGGTGGAAAAAAGCATTGCCGGGTTCAAAGAGATTGAGTATGAAGTCATGAGAGATTCGAAAGGAAATTGTATATCCGTCTGTAATATGGAAAATTTCGACCCTGTTGGTGTCCATACGGGTGATTCCATCGTCGTCGCTCCTTCTCAAACTCTGACAGATCAAGAGTTTCATATGCTTCGTACAGCAGCGTTTAATATTATCAGTGCGCTAGAAGTGGTGGGAGGATGCAATATACAATTTGCTTTAGACCCTAACAGTAACCAATACTATGTGATTGAAGTGAACCCAAGGGTGAGCAGGTCTTCTGCTTTGGCATCGAAGGCAACGGGCTATCCCATTGCCAAAATTGCGGTGAAGCTTGCTGTTGGCTATACATTGAACGAAATTATCAACCCACTGACGAGAACCACTTTTGCAAGCTTTGAACCTGCTCTTGATTACGTGGTCGTCAAGTTTCCAAGATGGCCATTCGATAAATTTCCAGAGGCGAATCGGGTGCTCGGAACGAAGATGAAAGCAACGGGAGAAGTGATGTCGATCGAGCGTTCGTTAGAGGCTGCCTTTCATAAAGCTCTTCAGTCGTTGGATCTGTCCTTAGAAAACATTTATAGCGAACTGGCCGGCTTATCTCAGGAAGAGCTTGAAGAGAGGATTGGAATACCAACAGATCTCCGCTTTTTTGAACTGTTGGAATTGTTGAGACGAGACCATTCGATTCACACTCTTCATGAAAAGACAGGAATCGATAAGCTGTTCTTGTCTATCTTGAGTAACTTAGTATTCATGGAAAATAAGCTGAGAACATCCGACTTCACTTCTGTTCTTTTGAAAGAAGCAAAGCAATTCCGGTTTGAGGATAAAACCATTGCCGGATTAATGGGGAAACCGGAAGCGTCCATTGAAAAAATGAGAGTGGACGAAGGAATCGTGCCCGCCTTTAAAATGGTGGATACATGTGCAGGTGAATTCGAAGCGATCACCAATTATGCCTACTCTACTTATTATGGAGACAATGAGATTCAACCGTTACAAGGAGAGAAAAAGGTCCTGATTGTTGGAGCGGGTCCGATTCGAATCGGTCAGGGTGTCGAGTTTGACTATAGTGCCGTTAAAGCGATTCACCGATTGAAAGAGCATGGATATACGACCATCATGGTGAACAATAACCCGGAAACCGTGAGTACGGATTATGAGACGGCAGATCGATTGTACTTTGAACCTATTACGAAAGAATCGGTCCTTTCCATTATCCAGCACGAGAAAGTCGATACCGTACTCGTTCAATTCGGCGGACAAACGGCCTTAAACCTGGCTTCTATTTTAGAGAAGAAGGGCATCCAATTATTTGGGACATCTTCAGACATCATTGACCGTGTAGAAGATCGCGAACGCTTTTATCAACTGCTGGACGAACTGGGGATTCCTCGTGTGAAGGGAGATATCTGCCACAGTAAAGAGGAAGCATTAAAAGTAGCACAGTATTTAACCTTTCCTCTTCTTTGCCGTCCATCCTATGTGATTGGAGGGAAAGGGATGGTGAAAGTAACGACACAAGCCGAAATCGAGAAGTTCATACAGGAAGCGGATGAAGAGTACTTCCCTATTTTAATTGATGAATTCAAAGAGGGTCAGGAAATCGAAGTTGACTTGGTGGGGGACGGAGACGGAGTGTATGTTCCCGGAGTCATGGAGCATATTGAACGGGCAGGCGTCCATTCAGGGGACAGCATGTCTATTTTTCCTTCTGAATCCCTGTCAATTGAAATCAAGAGAACGATTGAAGGCTATGCTCAAAAGATTGTGTCTTCCCTTCATTACAAAGGGATCATGAATATTCAATTTTTGCTGCAGGGTGAAGAGGTTTTCGTGTTGGAAGTGAACCCGAGAGCAAGCCGGACGGTTCCGGTGGTCAGCAAGGTTCTTGGTTACTCATTAATCGATATGGCGACAGACCTTATGTGCGATGAGTCGTTGAAGATAGACGCCTTTAGCCCTCCTGCAGAAATAGACGTTGTAGGAGTGAAATATCCTGTATTTTCATCACATGCCCTGCCGGAGATCGATCAAACACTCGGGGCCAATATGAAGTCAACGGGAGAAGGATTATGTCTTGGTAAGACGGTTGAAGAAGCCCTGTATAAAGTATTTGAAGGGCTGCATGAAGCTATAGAAACTGGTGGGACGGTTTATATCGATAGTGACCAGAAAGAATTAAAACAGTATCAGACTTCTACGGAAACTTCGTTTAGTGACTGGGTTGAAACAAGCAATGCTTCTGTGTATTTCAGTCATGAAGAAACTGTTGAAATGAAGAAGAGAAGAATTGCAGCGTTAGAAGCAGGGGTCACCGTTTTAACGGAAGCAGAGACCTTATTGGCCTTTTTTCGAAGTATGAAAGTGAATAAAGTGAACCCCATTTCATTGGCACCATCAAAATCCGTACAGGGAGTGAGCAGAGTATGATGAATCCAAATGTTGCGACGTCGCCGGTTTCCTTGAAAGGGAGAGATCTTGTCACGTGGTTGGATTACTCAACGGAAGAGGTAGATGAGCTCTTAGCACTGGCTCAGTACTTGAAGAAAAATCCTTATTCAAAGGTGTTGGAAGGAAAGACACTTGGGATGATTTTTGAAAAGTCGTCCACAAGAACCCGTGTCTCTTTTGAAGCGGGAATGCTCCAGATGGGAGGTCATGCCATCTACCTCAATGCCCGTGATATACAACTGGGTAGAGGAGAGTCGATTGCAGATACGGCACGTGTCCTTTCCTCTTATGTGGATGGAATCATGATCCGTACGTTTGAAACTGAGAAGGTTATGGAACTTGCCCAGTACGCGAAGGTCCCAGTCATCAACGGACTTTGCGATACGTACCATCCTTGTCAGGCATTGGCGGATGTTCTCACGATTTTGGAGCTTAAGGGAACGCTAAAAGGATTGAAGGTTGTGTATATTGGGGACGGGAATAATGTGGCACACTCCTTTATGATTCTATGTGCGAAGCTTGGAATGGATGTCGTCATTTCTTGTCCTGAAGGATATGAACCCGTTAAAGAAATTATCGGTAAGACGGTTGAGCTTGCCGGAATGAACGGAGGAAGCTTTACTCTTTCTTACGATCCGGTAGAAGCAGTTAAGAATGCGGATATCGTATACACTGATGTATGGGCAAGCATGGGTCAGGAGGAAGAAGCGATTAAGCGTCTTAAAGACTTCAAACCTTATCAAGTGAATGAACAGCTGCTACAGCATGCTGCACCCCAAGTGAAATTTCTTCATTGTCTCCCGGCACACCGTGAAGAAGAGGTGACAGCGGCTGTCATTGACGGACCATGTTCTGCCGTATTTCAGCAAGCGGAAAATCGACTACATGTACAGAAGGCTATATTGCAATCACTGTTTGTATAAGGTCATTATTTTTCTGAAAGATTGTCGTTTATATAAATGATTTTGTGAAAGTCGACCTAAGATAAGTTGATTGGACCGGAAAGTGTTCGACTCCTGAGGGAATAGAAGGACAGGTGAGGCACCGCAGGAGCGCAGCGTCGAGGAGGCCCGCCGCCCGCCCTGCGGAAAGTGAACCCCTGTAGAGGAAATCAACCACTACTCGCTATTGGTTATCTAGTTACATCCATATAAATCAAAAAGGTCCGCTTCTGGATGGAAGCGGATCTTTTAGTTGCCTGAAAGCATTTCCATAAGAGAAAATAAGACTGAACCAAACAAACACATGTAAACATATAGTGTAGGAGAAACTGTAATTAGACCGTTTTGGAGGTGCTTGTGGTTTTGAGTAAACCAACGATTGATGATTACCTGGATAATGGAATATATGGCCAGAAGCAAACAAAGCCTGATGAAAGAAGAAAGTTTCTCGGAAGCCTGCGGGAACGAATCGTCGTTGCCCTGACTCAGAGTCAGGTAAGGGAAAAGGGAGTATACAAGGAAGTTCAGGAGAGTCTGAAGAAGCATCCTGAGGCGAAGCTTTTATTAAATGGTAATATGAGCTACTCTTTCTTATCTAAATACATCAAGCTCGCTGATACGTATCATGTCTCTTTTTCAATGGTGACCAATAAGGAGATCGAAACCGATATAGGCCTCGTCCTCGCTTATGATCATGCCATTGATAAAGAGGAAATCTATGTGAAGAAAAAAAATGAAAAAGCCGCTGAAGAAAAACCAAAGGCAAAGCAGAAGCAAAAGAAAAGCCTATTTTCATCCATTAAAAACAAGCTTTTCTAATTTTGTCTGCCCTTTTGGAAAATAGAGAGTCTAAACAGTCCTTTCAAAGTCGCGGGGATGATGAAAAGAATGAACAGGATCCGAAATAAATGGTACCCGGTAATGATGGAAAGATCTGCGTTGACGGCTTGCCCTACCAGCGCCATCTCGGCCATGCCTCCGGGAGCCAGGCTGATAAAGGCAGTCAGGAATGAAATGTCATGCCAGCGACTTAATAAAAAGCTAAGGCCAGCACAGTATAGGAGCAGGCAGAGTGACGTGAATAAAGACCACATGATAAACTTGCCCATCGTTTTGGACGACGAGAAATTCATCATGAAGCTAAAGTAAATGCCGAGTGATAATTGAGCCAGGATGATGAACAGTCCGGGCATATGCGGGACCGGTGATTCAGCCACCATGAAGCCGCCGATGACCAGGATCGGGCCAAGCAAGGTCGCGGTGGGCAGGTGGATTTTTTTAGCCAGGAACCCTGCTGCGACGGCAATTGTGAAAAAGAGGACAAACTCCCAGTGTAAGGCAGGCATCTCAAACGAACGCGCGGCCGTCCCCGCGCCGCCTCCTTCTCCACTCAAAAGGGGACTGAAGACGAGGAACGGTACGACAAAGATGACAGACAGCAGCCGGATGACCTGAAGGATCGTCACGACCGTTAAGTCGATACTCTTCATCTCCTCCCCAAGTGCCACCATTTGCGAAAGTCCACCGGGGATACTCCCGGTTATCGTCGAAGGCAGGCCGATTCCCGTCATCTTAGACGTGATATAGGCAAGGACCATACTGAACACAATAATCGCAATCGTCATCGTCAGCATAGAAGGGAGCTGAGTGAAAATTTCGATCATGGTTTTCTGACTGAAAGATTGCCCGATGGTATAGCCTACGATAATCAATCCAAGATCTCTGAAATAGGATGGCCAGGCGAGCTCAAGGGTCGTGCATTTGTTGATGAGAAAGACAGAAACCATGGAACCGAGCAGCCAGGACAGGGGAAGATCAAGGAGCGTGAACACCAACCCGCCTATAGCTCCGGCTATAAAGGCTAATAGAATGGGATGCATATTGAAAATCCTCTCCATTTCATTACTCTATTTAAAGGTAATCAAATGGAAGAGAGGAAGCAAATGGAATGCTTTAGTTGGTAGGGAGATATCGCTCGGGGTCGAGTCTGCTTCCTTCTGCAACAATTGCAGTCATTCCGCCATCAGATCCGGATTCATGCATTTCCCCTTCCTCCCAAAAGACGGCCATTCCTGGTTCCACTACGATCTTTTCTTCCCCTTCGACTCTCACCCATCCACTTCCCGATGTGATCATCAGAAGCTGATCGCACATGGCGGGATGCATTCCCAGTACGCTGTTTGCTTCTAAATAAAAGTAACCGATCTGAAATGGCTCATCAGGCTTTAATAATGGATGGATGCTCACGTTTCGGCTGTTGAATTTTTGAATGGATTTACCGGTATTTTGTTTGAAGCTATAAATTTTCATGGAATCACCTCTTTTATAGGTTCGGTTTTGGGGATGAGATATCCTTTAACGGGGAGGAGAGAATGAAGTTTTGGCCTTTATATGGGAAATGACGCAATTATAAGGATATTGACGCAATTAAGTGTGAAATTGACGCAATTATCCGGAAAAAGACGCAATCGAAGCCTGAAATGACGCAATTATCCGGAAAAAGACGCAATCGAAGCCTGAAATGACGCAATTATCCGGAAAAAGACGCGATCAAAGCCTGAAACGACGCGATTATCCGGAAAAAGACGCAATCCCCCGCGCACTGGTCCACGTTGACGGTCCTTCGTCCATCAGACCATACACAAATGGACCAGTTTTCCCCTTTGAAAATCCTCCCAAAATCGTGTCCAACTCATCGATTGCTACCATCTTGAATCCTCGATTCTTCTTGGGGACCATACAGAGAACCCCCACCCAAGGTCCGTCCCTCACAAAATGGCACATCCCCTCCCTGATTCGTGGTAGAATGAATGGAGGTATGGACAAGAATCAGCCATGCTCCTAACAATCGTTATCTCTTATCATAGTTGCTTTAATGAAGCGAATTTTGGTATTATCAATAGTATTGTGAGTGTTCGAACATATACGGAGGTGAAGAAGATGTCTAGAATTTCTGAAGAGCAGGTGAAGCACGTAGCGCACCTTGCGCGACTAGCCATCACAGAGGACGAAGCGAAAAAGTTTACAACTCAATTAGATGCGATCATCGGGTTTGCCGAGCAGCTGAATGAATTGGATACTTCAAATGTGGAAGCGACGAGTCATGTGTTGGATATGAAGAACGTTATGCGTGAAGATAAGCCTGTTGAAGGACTGCCACGTGAAGAAGTATTAAAGAACGCACCAGACAAACAAGATGGACAAGTACGCGTTCCATCGATCTTGGACTAAGGAGGGGACCTCATGTCATTATTTGACCATAAATTATCAGAGCTTCATGAGCTTTTACATAAGAAAGAAGTATCTGTCACAGATCTAGTAGACGAATCATACAAACGTATTGATGCCGTTGAAGATAAAGTAAAAGCATTTTTAACATTAGATGAAGAAAATGCCCGCAATAAAGCGAAAGAAATGGATGCAAAGCTTGGTACAGACGAAAGCAAAGGTCTTCTTTTCGGAATGCCGATCGGAATTAAGGATAATATCGTCACAAAAGGGCTCCGTACAACATGTGCCAGTAAAATCCTTGAAAACTTCAATCCTATTTATGATGCTACGGTTATCAATAAATTACATAGTGCCGATACGATTACGATCGGAAAACTGAATATGGATGAATTCGCGATGGGTTCATCTACTGAGAACTCCGGTTTCCAAAAGACGAGCAATCCATGGAATCTGGAAACGGTTCCCGGGGGATCTTCAGGTGGGTCAGCAGCATCCGTTGCAGCTGGAGAAGTACCTTTCTCACTTGGTTCAGATACAGGCGGATCGATTCGCCAGCCAGCAGCATTTACAGGTACTGTCGGTTTAAAACCTACGTACGGAAGGGTATCCCGTTTCGGTCTAGTGGCATTCGCTTCTTCACTGGATCAAATCGGACCGATCACTCGTAACGTAGAAGATAATGCATACCTACTGCAAGCGATCGCTGGTCTTGATCCGAATGATTCTACTTCAGCCAATGTTGAGGTTCCGAACTACGCGGCAGCTCTGACAGGTGATGTGAAAGGCTTAAAGATTGCTGTTCCAAAAGAATATTTAGGTGAAGGTGTCGGTGAGGAAGCCCGTCAAGCAGTGCTTGCTTCATTAAAAGTGTTGGAAGGCATGGGAGCTACATGGGAAGAAGTTTCTCTTCCTCATTCTAAATTTGGTGTGTCAACATACTACCTGTTAGCATCGTCTGAAGCATCTGCCAACCTTGCACGTTTCGATGGTGTCCGTTACGGTTACCGCACTGCGAACGCAGAGAATCTTCTTGATCTCTACAAGAAAACCCGTGCAGAAGGATTTGGGGACGAAGTGAAGCGTCGTATTATGCTTGGAACGTTTGCATTAAGTTCTGGATACTATGATGCCTACTACAAAAAAGCACAGCAGGCACGTACACTGATCAAGAAAGACTTTGAAGACGTATTTGCGAAATATGATGTCATCATCGGACCAACAACACCGACTCCGGCGTTTAAAATCGGGGAAAAAATCAATGATCCATTAACGATGTATGCCAATGATATTTTAACGATTCCAGTAAACCTTGCAGGAGTACCGGGAATTTCTGTTCCTTGTGGATTCTCTTCAACTGGACTGCCACTTGGACTGCAAATTATCGGGAAGCATTTTGACGAAAGCACGATTTATCGCGTAGCCCATGCATTCGAGCAAGCTACAGATTTCCATACAAAAAGACCACAACTGTAAGGGGTGAAATCAATGAACTTTGAACCAGTAATCGGACTAGAAGTCCACGTAGAATTAAAAACGGACAGTAAGATGTTCTCTCCGGCACCGAACCATTTCGGAGCAGAGCCAAACACTAACACAAACGTAATCGACCTTGGATATCCCGGTGTTCTTCCGGTCGTTAACAAACGTGCCATTGAGTTCGGGATGAAAGCAGCGATCGCATTGAACTGTGAAATCGCAACGGATACGAAGTTTGACCGTAAAAACTATTTCTATCCGGATAACCCGAAAGCCTACCAAATTTCTCAATTTGACAAGCCGATCGGTGAAAACGGTTGGATCGAAATTGAAGTGAACGGTGAGAAGAAACGCATCGGAATCACTCGTCTTCACCTGGAAGAGGATGCTGGAAAGCTGACACACTCAGGCGACGGTTATTCCCTTGTCGACTATAACCGCCAAGGTACTCCTCTTATTGAGATTGTATCTGAGCCAGACATCCGCACACCGGAAGAAGCGTATGCGTATCTTGAGAAACTTAAATCCATCATTCAATATACAGGGGTTTCCGACTGTAAGATGGAAGAAGGATCGCTTCGCTGTGACGCCAACATTTCCCTTCGTCCAATCGGACAAGAGAAATTCGGTACGAAGGCCGAGCTTAAAAACCTGAACTCCTTTAACTTTGTTAAAAAAGGATTGGAGTATGAAATCGTCCGTCAGGAAAAGGTTCTTTTATCCGGAGGAATGATTCAACAGGAAACGCTTCGTTTCGATGAATCAACAGGTAAAACGATCCTTATGCGTGTAAAAGAAGGATCGGATGATTACCGTTACTTCCCTGAACCTGATTTATTACACCTTCACATCGATCAAGAGTGGATGGACCGCATCCGTGCAGAGATCCCTGAGCTTCCGGATGAGCGTAAAAAGCGCTATGTAGAAGATTTAGGCTTACCTGCGTATGATGCCATGGTTCTGACATTAACGAAAGAAATGTCCGATTTCTTCCAGGAAACCGTTGAAGCGGGTGCAGACGCGAAGCTTGCGTCCAACTGGCTGATGGGTGAGGTTTCAGCTTACTTAAATGCACAGCAAAAAGAACTTGAAGATGTTAAGCTGACTCCTCAAGGACTGGCAGGCATGATCGAATTAATCGAAAAAGGAACGATTTCTTCCAAAATTGCGAAGAAAGTGTTCAAGGAACTAGTGGAAAACGGTGGAGATCCAGAACAAATCGTCAAAGAGAAGGGTCTCGTTCAAATCTCTGACGAAGGTGCCTTGCTCAAGATCGTGACGGAGACGCTTGATGCCAATCCACAATCCATCGAAGATTATAAGAACGGGAAAGATCGCGCCATCGGCTTCTTGGTTGGTCAAATCATGAAAGCAACAAAAGGACAGGCCAACCCGCCGCTTGTTAACAAGCTGCTGCTTCAAGAAATTCAAAAACGCTAAAAATATAATCGCAGCCCCTGGAAACCTAATATTTCCAGGGGTGATTTTTTTGTGAAAGAGGGACGGACCTTGATTTAAATCAAGGTCCGTCCCTCTTTTTTAGTTCAAGTTTTCCTGAAAAACATGATTTTTCTGCGTTTTATGTAGGTATTTTAACCCGATGTTGAAAAAGGAAATATGTAGGTCTTTTGGCTCGTTCGAGGTGGATAGTGCTTGTACTATAGTATATTTAATATTTTAAATAGTTGGAAAATTCTTATAAAGAGGTGTTGTAATTGAAGAAAAAAGTCGTAGCATTAGGTTTAACAGCAGGATTAATGATGAGCCCGGTATTTTCTCCGGAAGCATTGGGTGCATCAAATGTGAGTGAAAAGGTGAACTTCAATGCGAAGTTGGGGACTCCCCAATTTATATCCGGTAAATTAACAAAGGCATCTACCAATGCCCCGGAATCGATCGTATTTGATTATTTAATGGAAAAACAGCAGGCGTTCAAGTTCAAAGGAGACGCAAAGCTATCTTTTCAAGTGAAAGAAAAGCGTAAAGATGACTTAGGGTATACATATCTACGCATTCAACAAGTATATAAAGGAACGCCTGTATACGGCGCCGTCCTGACTGCTCATGTGAATAAAGATGGTGTCCTGACTGCATTATCCGGGGCTCCGATAGCTAATTTAGATGAAAAACAAAACTTAAAGCAAACCAAAAAATTATCTAAAAAAGAAGCCCTTTCTAAAGGGGAAACTGATTTAGTGAAACACGTAGGCAGCCAGCCTGACTATGAATATGCACCTAAATCTGAATCCGTGATTTATGTAAAAGATGGAGAAGCCCATTATGCGTATCTCGTAAACTATAATTTCCTTGCTCCGGAACCAGGGAACTGGAATTATTTCGTTGATGCTGTAACCGGCGACATTCTAGGCAAAGTAAATAATATCCATGAAGCGAACAACGGAGCTGGTAAACCAGGCGGCGGAGGTGGAGCCGTTGGAGGAACAGATACTGTCGGCTCAGGAAAGGGAGTATTGGGCGATACGAAATCGTTGAACACGTATCTTTCTTCTTCAACTTATTATTTACAGGACCGCACGAGAGGTAACGGAGTGTTCACGTATGACGCTTCGAACAGGACACGTCTGCCGGGATCACTGTGGGCGGATAGCGACAATCTTTTCAACGCAAGCTATGATGGAGCTGCTGTTGATGCTCATTATTATGCGGGGCAGACATACGATTACTATTTGAACACACATAATCGTAATAGCTATGATGGCAATGGGGCAGCACTGAAGTCGACTGTTCACTATGGAAGAAACTATAATAATGCATTCTGGAATGGGCAGCAAATGGTATATGGTGATGGGGATGGAACGACATTCGTTCCATTATCAGGAGGACTGGATGTCATTGCCCATGAGCTGACACATGCCGTAACGGATACAACAGCGGATCTAATTTATCAAAATGAGTCCGGGGCTATCAATGAATCTATGTCCGATATTTTTGGAACATTGGTAGAATACGATACGAATAATAATCCGGATTGGGAAATCGGGGAAGACATTTACACACCTAATAAGAGTGGCGATGCACTTCGCTCCATGTCAGATCCGGCAAAATACGGTGATCCTGACCACTATTCTGTAAGATACACAGGGACGCAGGACAACGGTGGGGTTCATATCAATAGTGGAATAGGAAATAAAGCAGCCTACTTGCTAAGTCAAGGTGGCACTCACTATGGTGTGAAGGTGACGGGAATCGGAACCGATAAAACAGGGGCAATCTATTACCGTGCGTTAACTCAATACTTAACACCATCTTCAAACTTCAGCCAGCTTCGTTCAGCAGCGGTTCAAGCTGCTACAGATTTATATGGTGCAGGAAGTGCTGAGGTGGCGAGTGTGAATGCCGCGTATAATGCGGTTGGCGTCAACTAAATATGCTGAATGAGGAGAAGGGCTGTAATGGCTCTTCTTTTCTTTGTTCTTCCTGGTACTATATGGTGCGGGTTTTATTTGAATCCTACATGTGGTCATGGCTATATTTGTTTCTTCTTTGCTTTTTCCAGAATCTTCTTGGCTAGTCGATAATACGTATCCGCTTCGACTTTTGATTCAGCTCTCTTTAGCTGCATCATATAGTTTTGGAATCGAAGTTTGTCGACGGACGAGACTTTCATCACAATTTTTCTCATTTCGGCACTCCTTTAGTGGACAAAATTGCGTCCAATTATCTATTCTGAATTTTCTGTAAATAATGTATAATAATAGTAAATGATTCCAGAGGGTGGATAGAATGTCCTTATTCGAAGTGATCTTGTTGCCAATGTTAATGGGTGGTATTGGAGGCTTAGGACATATTCTGGTTTTCAAAAATGGTCATTTCACTTTTCCGCGAAAATTTATCGATGACCAAGGTGAGAGGCACTATCTTTTTGGTTCAACAAAGGATATTATCATAGGCATTCTAGCAGGGTATCTGTCAGTATTACCGGTTGTTGAAACGGTCCCGATCTGGTATGTCATCTATATTAGTTTATTATCAGGTATCGGGGGAAGTTCCGTCATCACACGAAAAATCGAACAAAATTTAGCAAGCACCAAAGCGTCTTATATTCAAGAGCTATCTCATTATCAGCTCGAACCGACCTCTAAGGGAGGGACTCCAAACCATAATGAGGTGAAACCTGTTGGCGAAGTGGAAGAAAAAGAGAATCAAGGTTGAGCTGCCACCAGAAGATTATGAAAAAGCAAATCATTATCTAAAAAGACTGAAGGAGGCAGATAGCCTAGTCGAGCTGAACTACTACTATAATAAAGTGGCAAAAATTATAGAAAAATCACAAAATGTTTAAGATGGTTCAATTCAAGAGTAGTCCTATACCTATCTACTTTAACCAAAAAATGTGAGGGTGAAACTGACAATTGAGTCAGCTTTTTTTCTGTTAAGAAAAGATGTATGAAAGATAGTTCTCTTCACATACTTACTTATTCCATCCCCCTCTGGAAAAAAATAGTCTGGGAGTAGCACTATGCTATTCCTTTTTTTAGATTGAAGGATTATAAGAAATAGAGTTCATAAGAACCTGTAAACCTGCCCGTTACGGTGCTTTTCTTATATTATATTCCTACAGGCATAATCGTACAATTGAAATTTTGAATAGAATGAAAATTATATTTTCCTTGTGAAATACGAGAAACATGAATATGCTATAAGGAGAATTTAAGAGAGAAAAGATGTTGGTGCTTCACTGGAATGAGTGTGGGGCTGGAGGAGGAAGAAACATGAACTTAGAGCAATGGTTCACTAAAGGGATGACACCTGAAGATTACTTGGAATATATGAGTGTACATAAAGAAAATACCGAAGCGATCAGGAAGAACTTTACGATTCCACAAGAAGACATAGAAGTTTTGGCTAAACTCGGAGAACACTCCTTACGGGTGATTGCCATCACGGAAGATTGGTGTGGAGATGCCATGCTGAATATCCCGATTCTGTTGAAACTGGCAAAATCCGCTGACATGGACGTACGGATGATTTTACGGGATGAAAACCTTGAACTGATGGATCAATACTTAACGAATGGCATCTCGAGAGCGATCCCCATTTTCATTTTCATCGATCGTGATGGAAATGAAAAGCTGGTATGGGGACCCAGAGCCCCTATGGTAAAGAAGATCGTGGATGATGAACGGGCGAAGCTGCCACCGAAGGATCATGAGCTTTTTCCAAAAAAGCAGAGGGAAATGATTCAACGCTTAACTTCTCAATATTCGAAAGATGAAGAAGTATGGCAGGAAGTGTATGAAAGCTTGAAAACAAGTCTTGTCCAGAATGTGCTGATGTAAAAAGGATCCGAATATAAGAAGACATCCGGTCGTTTCTGGAGTCTTCTTTTTTAAAAGGCATGATGTCTTCATACTCACTCAAAATAGAATGGTAAAAAGTACCCGTCGACATGGGATTTTTTGCCGGTTCACGAATGACGGAATTCGCGTTAATATGGTATAGGATGAGGAGTTGAAGCATCATGATTCACCAAAAGACAAATACAATTGTTATAGAAGCGCTAAATAAATTTCCCCATAAAATTCACATTAAATTGGGAGAAATCCTGCGTGAACGAGGATTGACACAAGGCGATCTTCATCGCTTAACAGGGCTAAGAGTGGCTACGATCAATGAGCTAGTGAATTTCAAGAAGAAATCCTTAACGGTGGCTCATCTTGTTTCCATTATGATCGCCCTTAGAATTACAGACATTCGTGATCTCATCGAAATAGAATTTGATCAAGAAGTTCGGGACTACTTCAATGAAGAAAATCAACGAATGAAAAACGGATTTACTCCTGACCTGACAAAAACCGCTGAACAAAATGTAAAGCGAATCGCAGCTGGAGCAAACAACTAAACATCATTGCATCTCAAACGGTCATTTCTGATGGCCGTTTTTTTTTAGGTTGGGGACGGACCTCTATTTCTTATTCATATTCCCATGTCAAATGATAGAAATATAATATATTTCAAGGTTTACAACTAGTCAAAACAGGATAATTCCTTAAGGTAAGTAATAATTTAGCAGTTTTTTAACTATAACGATATAAAGACCATGGAGGTCCGTCCCTCTAACATTCAGACAGCAGGAGTTTTGGGACAGGATACAGAATGTAGTATGTATGGAATAGCCAGGTTTTTGTGTTGGAGTTGAAATGAAATCGTAACGTTCATTTTAGTGAAAATCAATTATGATAGGGGAAGAGAGTAAATGGAAGTTAATTTTGGTCATGTGACCTCTCGTTATGCTGCGTCTTGTGATGATATACCGCATCAATTTTTTGATACGTTAAAGGTCAGGGGAATTGTGTGGGAAGGCAGAAAAGTGGCTGAAATTGGTTCTGGTACCGGTGCTATGACTCGAAAGCTTCACAAGCGTGGAGCCGAAGTGATAGGGGTCGAGCCGTCTATTGAACTTAGGAAAGCTGCCAAGGCATTAGAGAGTAAGAAATACTTGGAAATCCCATATCTTACAGGTACAGCTGAATCTACGAATCTGCCGGATCAATACTATGATATTACCATGATCCACAGAAGCTGGCATTTATTCGACCGCCCGAAAGCGATTAGCGAAATGAAGCGGATACTTAAGGAAAAAGGAATGTTCATTGTGAGTGATTCAAGCTTCCTTCCACATCACGAAGTGGTAAAGGATACGATGACGTTTTTACATGAACATATAGAGATAACCCCACCAGGATCAAAAGTCGATTCAGTGAAACGGTTGAATGGATTTCCAGTGGAATGGCTGTTAGAATGGCAGGAAGCTGACTTTAACTTGAAAGATTTTTACACATTTTATTACCCAGTCGACTTTACGTTACAGTCTTGGTGTGAGCGAGTAGGCTCCTTATCCTGGCTCACTCATTTAGAGGATAGTGAGAGAGAGGGATTACTGCAATCATTACATACGTTCCTGTCCGAACGTTACGATGCTCTTCATGAGTTTACTCTTCAGCACCAGTTTACAGTCTGCCTGATGAAAAAGTAGAAAGAGTGATCGGATTGGAAGCAGTAAAAAAATATGTAAACTATTTAAATATGGATATAGAGCCCCCAACGTTAAACTATTTGCAACGACTAATCCAGCAGCACTTAATCAGGATTCCATATGAAACCTTCAGTAAATTTTATTATTTCTCTCAAGGTGAATCCTTTGTGCCTTCTTTACACACCTTCGCAGAAAATCTCCACTCCAAAGGGTGGGGAGGCACCTGTTTTACATTAAATATTAATTTTGGGAGACTATTGAAGAAATTGGGATTTGATTGTCAATTTGTCAGAGTGCAGCCGGGTCACCTTGGATTGATGATTACCATTGATAACCGTAAGCTCTACGTGGATGTGGGATATGGGTCACCGATCATGAAGCCTGTCGAGCTTGAAGCGAGACAAAGACATCTTCTTCACGGCTTCGGGGAAGAAATTATTTTCACCCAGAAAGACATTCGTGAATTTGAAGTGGATCGCCGTTCAAATGGCAAATCCTTTGTGAAAAAAACCATTGAGTGGATCCCATTAGAGGAAGAAGAATTAGAAGCCGACATAGAAGCATCCTACTTGGATTCCGATGATAACATTACAATGAGAAGAATCACCGCCGTTCGCTTCCAGGGCAATCAGTGCTACTTCCTGCGTAATGAGACATTGAAAGTGATGACCTACCGGAACATCCGTGAATATCAGATGAAGGATCTTGATAAGTGGAAAGATATCGTCGGGGAAGTCTACCACTTTGATTCTTCGTCCCTACAGGAATCCATCCAGTTTTTACATCAGCGGAATATCAAACTGTTCCCATAAGCCGTCTGGAATATCGAACTGATATTCTGGATGGTTTTTTTGTTTATACTTAAGGTTTCATAATCATAAGAATGAATAGTAGAACTCCGAGAGTGGAAGCCATATAAAAGTAACGGTCAACTTTCACTAAGTGACGTTGGATTTCTTCGGGTGGCGCCCCTGTAAGGTGCTCATTCTCCGGCAAGGATATCCATTCGCTTATTTTTTTGGAGAGGGGTGTGATGAAACCAATGACGATGATTTGAATGAGAATATAAAGTATAACAGACCCCAGAATCCACAACTGTGCAAAACTCCCATAATCCCCTTTATAAAAAAGGATAAATCCTGTTAACACGGCAATGCTTCCACCAATTTTAGGGAAATATTCTAATCGTCTATTCAATTCTGTCGTCACCTTCAATTGTTCAACGCTTTTGTCAGGCCGGGTCAAAACATGTGCGAAAAACGTTGGCCCAACCCCGATAATGGCAGACAGTACATGTAAAAGAATCAACCATTCCATCTGAGCACCTCCATGATGAGTAATCTATAAACATTACGAAAGAGAGTGCCGATTTATGTATTTTTTATAACAATGAGCGGGGGAGGCTGCTATACGACATAACAATTTTCATTTTTCATTAGATTTTTCCAGCGAAAAGAGTTATGATATTGACCGGTAGACGCTTTATAATAGATAGCCTATTGAATTAAAATTGCATGAAAAAAAATAATTAGTATATGATGTTAAAAGATGGAATATAACAGGACGAGTTTTTGGAATTAATACAGATTAGGATGATGGGGTATGAAACGAGCAAGAATTATTTATAATCCTACTTCTGGCCGAGAGCTATTTAAAAAGCACCTTGCAGAAGTATTAATTAAATTAGAACAAGCTGGATATGAAACCTCTGTTCACGCAACCATTTGCGAAGGAGATGCGACAGAAGCTGCGCGCATTGCTGTAGAACGCAAGTACGATATTGTTGTCGCTGCAGGAGGAGATGGCACTCTAAATGAAGTAGTCAACGGTTTAGCCGAACAGGATTACCGACCGAAACTTGGAATTGTTCCAATGGGGACAACGAATGACTTCGCACGGGCTCTTCACATTCCAAAGGATATTGGATCAGCCATTGATGTCATCACTAAGGGTGAATCCATTCCTGTCGATATCGGGCGCATGAATGAACGCTACTTCATTAACATAGCCGGTGGAGGAAGAATCACAGAATTGACCTATGAAGTGCCAAGTAAGCTTAAAACGATGATGGGGCAGCTGGCCTACTATTTAAAAGGAATTGAAATGCTTCCATCCATCAAGCCGACTGATGTTTCCATTGAGTATGATGGAAAGCTATTTGAAGGAGAAGCGATGCTATTCCTCATTGGTTTAACGAACTCTGTCGGGGGCTTTGAAAAGTTGGCACCGGATGCCTCGATCAATGATGGCTTATTTTCTCTCTTAATTTTAAAGAAAACAAATCTGGCTGAGTTTATCCGCATTGCGACATTAGCCGTTCGTGGCGAGCACGTAAATGATCCTAACGTGATTTACACCCAAGCCAATCGAATTAAAATCAAAGCAAAAGAAAAAGTACAGCTGAATGTAGATGGTGAGCTGGGAGGTGTCCTTCCAGCAGAATTCGAAAACCTTTACCGCCATTTGCAAGTATTTGTCCCTCTTGATAAGATTCGCCCTGAAGATAAAGCTGAATAATGATAAAAGGAATGCCGTGGTGGCATTCCTTTTTTGTATATTTGATTCTCTAGTTAACGAACAAAAACACACTAAAAGACAATGGGAAACCAATTAGAAAACCCCATCCAATCTGTTGTTTATGACGGAAAGGAACTTTTCTCACAATCCAAGACAGAATGTGGGCCACAATCACAAATGTAAAGACCCAAATGAGTTGTCCCACCACAAACACAAATAAATAAGCAAGGATGGATTCTTTATTTAGTAAGAGGGAAATCCCAAAACCAAAGGTCAAGGTTAAAAAAGTGACTGCAATCAGGGTGTAGGGTAGCCACCATCTTCTTGACTTGAGAGCGAATAATACTCCAAGAAAAACATTTCCTACGAGGATAAGGTTTACTAAGAAGTCTGGGTTCATATTTATCTACCTTCTCTTTCTAGAATTGTTGCACATACCATTTTACCCTTTGTTCATCGGATAAAACGAGGTAAGTTTTAACATCAAATCTAGTAAAATGAAGAATTACATGAACCTGTTAAAAGAATAGGTCTTATAGAATACTCTGGATGATGCCGCCTTCGACACGTTGAGCTGCACCGTTGATGGCGGAAGCTTTCTCGGAAGCCAGGAAAACAATTGTATCAGCCACTTCCTCCACTGTTGCATAGCGTTGTAAAAGGGAAGTTGGTTGATCGTTTTTAAAATATTCACTGATAAATATGTCCAGATCCTGACCGTTTTCATTCGCTAAGTCTGTGATGAATGTGCCGAATCCTTCTGTCCATGTTGGTCCCGGCAGAACAGAGTTGACAGTTACATTTGTTCCTTTTGCCACCTCAGCAAGACCTCTGGATAACGTGATAAGAGCAGTCTTAGAAACACCATACGGAATAAGCTCAGGATACGGTTTAATTCCTGCTTCACTTGCAATCGTAATGATACGGCCTGCATTGCGGTCCATCATTTTTCCAAGGAATGCCCGTGAGAGGCGAACGGCACTCATGACGTTGATCTGATAATATTCAAGCCATTCTTCATCCGTGACTTCTTCAAAAGGTTTTACTGTGAAGACGCCGGTGTTGTTTACAAGTACATCCAGATCTCCTAGTTCGTTTACTCTCGAAATTAATTCGTCTGACTCATCTTTCTTCGAAACATCTGCACGGATGCCATAAACGGTCCCAAAGTAGGACAACTCTTTTACGGTAGCATCGACTGTAGAGTCCGTGCGCCCATTGATAATGACTTTAGCTCCTTCTTTTAAGAAACTGATGGCGGTTGCTTTTCCTATTCCTGATGTAGAACCTGTAACAAGCACTAATTTATCTTTTAAACTTAAATTCATTTCAAACATCTCACTTTCAAAGCATTTTATTATTTGAGCTCTTTCCCGCTAGCAACATAAGTATGCAACACGCTGCCAGACTTGAAAAGTACGCACTTTCCAGTGATATTGATACTTACCGGTGATATAGGTACTAAGCGGTAACTTTTAATAAAATCCTTTATTTCATATTGAAAATTCATCTTAGGAGGTCCAAATGAAGAAGTATCATTTACCGATAGAAGCGACTTTGGATATTATTGGTGGAAAATGGAAGGTGGTCATTATGTGCCACTTGATTCTTGGAACGAGAAGAACAAGCGAACTTAAGAAATTAATGAGTGGAATCTCACAGAAGATGCTTATACAGCAATTGAAGGAATTAGATGAAGATGGATTGATCCAGAGAAAGGTCTATCACCAGGTTCCACCGAAAGTGGAGTATTCCCGGACAGAGTACGGTTGGACTTTGAAGGACGCTTTGGACGCACTCTGTGTATGGGGAGATAAGCATATCGAAAAAAATTATGAAAATAAATATGACGTCTTAGAAGAAAGTATTCTCAATCGATAACTCCTGTTAAATTTTGTATTCCCCACCACTCCACGACTATGTTACAGTGGATAAAAAGCATGTCGGACAACAGTGCCACTGGAAGGGTGAATTCAATGTATATTGTACATTCAACATTTGTAGTTCCTGATGAGAAGGCTGATGAGGTGATTTCAATCTACCATTCCCGTTCAGGAATAGTCGACAAGGCGGAAGGGTTTCAACGATTCCTGCTCTTGCAAAATGAGAAAAAACCGGGAGAAATCACGGTTCATATGGAATGGGATACGAAGGAACATTTTATGACGTGGGTGCAAAGTGAAGACTATAAACGGATTCACGAATTGGAGAAAAAGTACCCTGATCAGGAGCTTGCTTCGATTATCCCTTCCATTCATCGCTTTAAGGTGGTGGCGTACTAATGGAAAGTAAGTATAAGAGTGTCATAGAAGAAGCGGTGGCAAAGCTGTACGAACGATATCCTGAATTAGATGAAAAGTACGGCGAAGTCGGACGAAAGAAATGCTATGAAGATAATATTCACCATTTCAACTATCTGGAATCGGCATCTGATGTTGGTGAATCAAAGGTTTTTTCTGACTATGCCCTTTGGCTCAACAGCGTGCTGGTGAGCAGAGGCATGAAATCTGATCATCTCATTGATAACTTCAATTGTATCAACGAATCGCTTAAAGAGTGCGATATTGAAAAAGGCGAAGAATTCAAGCTTTATCTGAACGAAGCAATAGAGTCCATTCAAGAGGCAGATCGCAGAAACATGCCATCATCCTAAACGATAAAAGCATCGAACCACCGCGTTCGTTGCTTTTTTACATAGAGAGGGGCGGACCTTCATCCATTTCATTCTCCACATCCATTTATGGTACAATCAGTAGAGTCTTAAAAAGGAATTCGTAAAGGAAGATATTCGTGAGTAAAAAAGCGCCAGTTCAAAAAAATGATTATATAGATGAAGCAGTATTTGAAGATCTGACCCATGACGGGAATGGGGTGACGAAGGTGGACGGATACCCATTATTCGTTCCCAATGCACTACCAGGTGAGGAAGGCAAGGTTAAAGTGGTGAAAACGAGTAAAGGCTATGGATTTGGGCGGCTGACAGAGCGCACCAAGGAAAGTCCGTTTCGCCAGGAGCCTCCATGTCCGATCTACAAAGAATGCGGCGGCTGCCAGATTCAGCACATGACCTATGAAGGACAGCTGCAAGCAAAAGAAAAAAATGTTCGTGATGTCATGCAGCGTATCGGAAAGCTTGGAGACATTCATGTCCATCCGGTAATGGGGATGGAAGAACCGTGGCGTTATCGTAACAAAGCCCAAGTGCCTGTAGGGGAAAAGGAAGGGCGCTTTGTAGCGGGCTTCTATCAAAAACGAAGCCATGAAATCATCGATATGGACAAATGTATCATCCAGTATGAAAAAAATGATGAAGTGATTCAGCATGTGAAGAATATATGCGAGAAACTGGAGGTCCGTCCCTATGATGAGAAGAATCATAAGGGGATATTGCGTCACATTATGACCCGGACGGCGTATACGACTGGAGAGGTGATGGTCGTATTGGTAACAAGGACGCCTGAGCTCCCTCATAAGAATCGGATTGTAGAGGAGCTTGTTGAGAATATTGAAGGATTGAAATCGGTTGTTCATAATGTGAATCCTAAGAAAACGAACGTGATTATGGGGGATACCACTCGGGTTCTATGGGGGGAAGAAGTGATCTATGATTACATCGGAGACGTGAAATTTGCGATTTCCGCCAGATCCTTCTATCAGGTGAACCCTGAGCAAACGAAGGTTCTCTATGATAAAGCATTGGAATACGCTGATTTACAAGGAGAAGAAACCGTCATCGATGCGTATTGCGGAATTGGAACGATCTCTCTATTCCTTGCCCAAAAAGCGAAGAAAGTGTACGGGGTTGAAATTGTCCCGCAGGCGATAGAAGATGCGAAGCAAAATGCCGAGTTAAATGAAATGACCAATGTAGAGTTTAAAGCAGGACCTGCCGAGGTGGTCATTCCTGATTGGTATAAAGAAGGGATCAGAGCTGACGTCCTTGTCGTGGACCCTCCACGTAAGGGGTGTGATGAAGCACTTCTAAATACGATCCTGGCCATGAAGCCGAAGAAGGTCGTCTATGTATCCTGTAACCCCGGTACACTTGCACGAGACCTTAGAATATTAGAAGATGGCGGGTATAAAACAAAAGAGGTCCAGCCTGTTGATATGTTTCCGCAAACGATGCACTGTGAAGCCGTTGCGAAGATTGAGTTAGTAGAATAAGCGAGGAAGAAAGCCGATGTATCTCACAATTAAAGAAACAGCCGAATATCTGTCACTGCCGGAAACGTATATTGAGAGCCTCATTCAGCAAAATAAAATTCGGGCGGTCCACGACGGAAATCAATATTTATTATACCGGGACCAATTCAATCAGCATCTGGAGCAGATGGAAAAAATGAAGCGTCAGCTTGCTGAATATCTAAGTGAACCGATTCCGGAAGATATCGATGTGAAGGATGAAGACTAGCCTTTTGGAAATTACCTAATGAAACGGGGAAATACAATGAGCGGACAACAGCGTTCCAATATCAAACAAGGTCTTGAAGTGGATATCGTCCTGAAAAAAGACCAAAGAACAAACAAACTGACACGTGGGGTTGTAAAAGATATTTTAACCAACTCACCGAATCATCCCCACGGTATTAAAGTCCGTTTAGAAGATGGACAAGTCGGGCGAGTGAAGAATATTATTCAGTAGTGTGAGCTGCTTTCTGTCAAGTAAACAGTGAATTAACAAATAATAAAATGAAGCGGTTTTAGCCCTGTATTACTAAGGTCTAAGGCCGCTTTTTAATTATCTAGGATCAGGCGCACTTCAGAGAGATATTTTTTTCATGAACACAACACAAAAGCGCCTATATCTAGGGTGTTTCAACAAGAGTTTAGCGTATGACACATCTCATCTTATTCTAAATATAATACTTGATGTTTTTTGAATAATGGAATTTATAGTGGGATGGAAAAGGTCATTTAATGGGATAACGGGAGGAATTAATACCATTAGAATACTGAATATTTTATATTTTTAAAAATATAAGAGTGGTGTAACACTTGAAACAATAAGAGATAGAGGGAGTTATACATAAATAAAGATAGTTGGCACGAAACTTGCAAGTTAATGGAAGAAACAATTTTTATTAAGATGAGGGGGAAAAAGTATGAAAAGAAAACCAAATTTCTTACAAGCTGTTATTCCTATTATAGCGATGCTTCTATTATTAGGAATCGGGTATGGGGTGTTTCATTTAAAAGCTGAACCGCTTCTTATTATCGCTGCAATCATTGCGGCATTAATTGGGAAAAAATTAGGGGTAAGCTGGGATGAGATGCTGGATGGTATTGTTGAAAAGACAACAAAAGCGATGCCGGCCATTCTAATCTTAATTACAGTCGGGATTTTAATTGGAACATGGATGTCGGCAGGTACAATTCCTATGATGATCTACTATGGAATTAAACTAATCGATCCTAGTTACTTGATTATTACAGCGTTCATTGTTACAGCTATTATCTCAACGTTTACAGGTACATCTTGGGGTTCAGCCGGTACGATTGGTGTAGCAGTTATGGGTATTGCAATCGCCCAAGGGGTTTCACTACCTATAACAGCAGGGGCAGTCGTCGCAGGTGCTTATTTTGGAGATAAGTTATCACCACTATCAGATACAACAAATTTAGCCCCCGCAGCAGCGGGAAGTAATCTATATGAACATATTAGACATATGCTTTATACGTCCGTACCAGCTGCAGTGGTTGGGATCATTGTATACTTCTTTGCAGGAAACATGGCACAAGAAGGAACAGTTTCTAACCCTGAAAAGTTAGAGGTAATGATGTCGACATTAACGACTATGTTTGATTGGCATGTGTTACTCCTTATTCCGGTCGTCATTGTACTGGCTGGCTCTGTTTTAAAATATCCGACCATTCCGGTCATGCTACTTTCGTGTATAACGGCTATTTCACTAGCAGTATTTTTTCAAGGGATCTCTCTAGAGAACGCTTTTATCTCAACAGTCCAAGGATTTAATGTAACCATGGCAGCAGGAACAGGAATTGATCCAGGAACGATATCAGAAGATGTACAGCGATTATTAAATCGTGGGGGTATGAATGCGATGATGGGAACAACACTCATTGCCTTTTGTGCCTTTGCATTCGCTGGGATCATCAGTAAAATTGGATGCTTAGAGGTTGTACTAGAAAAAATTAATGAGAAAGCCAAAACAACTGGAAGTCTTGTTTTAGCAACAGTTTTATCTTGTATCACAATGGCGGTTACAACGGGAAGTTCATACTTATCCATTTTAATCCCAGGAGAACTCTTCAAAAAGGTTTATGAAGAGAGAGGGCTTCATGCGAAGAACTTATCAAGAACATTAGAGGATTCCGGTACAGTTGTTGTTCCAATTGTTCCTTGGTCCATGGCAGGGGTATATATGTCCAGTACACTTGGCGTACCTGTTCTTGAGTACTTACCGTGGGCAGTGATGTGTTACGTCGGTTTTATTTTTGCCATCATCTTTGGTTATACAGGTTTTTCAATTGAAAAAATCCATGGTTCATTAAGTAAAGTGAATAAAAAGGAAGAAATAGACGTCAAGTCTTAAAGAATAGGAGAATCATCATGTTTACACTTATAAAACAGACAGAACTATATACACCAACATACCTGGGAAAAAAAGATGTACTATTATCAGGAAATCGACTTGTGAAAATAGACGATGAAATAACAATAACAGGAATCGAAGTTCCAGTAATTGATGGAAGCGATACCTATTGCGTGCCGGGCCTTATTGATCGCCATGTTCATATTACAGGCGGTGGTGGAGAGGGTGGTTTTTCAACAAGTACGCCTGAAGTACAATTGAGTAGCCTTGTTCAGAATGGTATTACGACCGTTGTGGGGCTACTAGGAACAAACGACCTTGCAAGGAATTCGAAAAGTTTGTTAGCTAAAGCAAAATCTTTAAAAGAAGAAGGAATGAATGCATATATTTTAACGGGAGGGTATGGCTATCCTCCAACCACAATCACAGGCGAAGTAAGAGATGATATTTTATTTATTGACGAAGTATTAGGGTTGAAATTAGCCATTGAAGACCACCGATCTTCCTATGTAACAACTGAAGAGTTAAAAAGAATGGCGGCACATGTACGGGTAGCATCGATGCTTGCTAAAAAGCCAGGGTTTGTTCACTTGCATATGGGGGATGGAAAAGGATTGTACGAGTCAATCTATCAGATACTAAAAGAAACCGATTTACCAATTAGTTTGTTTAGTCCGACTCACATTAACCGAAACGAAAGGTTGTTAGATGCCTCTGTTGAGTTTGCCAGGAGAGGAGGATTAATTGATGTTACATCCAATATCAATCTTGTGAAAGGAGATAAAGTGTATACACCTGCAAAAACAATCTCTTACTTGCGTGAGCATGGCGTGGACCTGAACCAGATTACAGTAAGTTCTGACGCAAATGGCAGTCTCCCTGTCTTTAATGAAGAGGGGCAACTAACGGGTCTAGGTGTAGCGGGCTTCGAGCCAAATCTGGAAACGTTAAAAGAACTTGTTCTTCACGAAGGAATATCTTTAGAAAAAGCGCTTTTACCTTTTACAGTTAACCCTGCCAAAGGACTGGGTTTGTATCCGGACAGAGGTCAGCTTGGCGAAAATGCCTATGCTGATGTTGTTCTTCTGGATAAACAATTGACAGTTCGCGATGTATTTATTAATGGAACCGCGTTTATGAGAAATGGTCAGCTACTTCGTAAAGGTACATTTGAACATTCAATAGGTATTCAATCTCGCATCTAGTAGAGTCATTGACACTTTTTTATGACCTCTCTCATAATAAGGAGATAAAATCGAATTTTCTGGAAGATGAAAGAGGGGATAAAGGTGAGAGAGTTAATCGTCATATCGCTAGGAGAGAATACGCTCCGAAGTGTGCTCGAACAAGTGAAGCGATACATTGGAAATCACGTACAAATTAAAGGCTATTCAATCGAAAAGGGATTAAATCAACAATTTGATAATCAAGTCGTTTTAATTACAGGTGATATTGTCTTTCAGTATAGTTCAAAATACGTTCAAGGTGCTAAAAAAGTGATCATTGCGAGAAGAGCGTTGAGCTATGAGAAAATTAATCAAGTCTTCTCTTTAAAGGAGCAAACAAATGTATTGCTAGTAAATGATACGGAAGAGAGTTGTTTTGAAGCGATTGAACAACTCAAAAGTCACGGCTTTCAATCGTTAAACTTTTTTCCTTACTATCCCGGCATCAATTCCTTCAAAGAATGTAATGTGGCAGTGACACCGGGGGAAGTACACTTAGTTCCAAATGGCATCAATCATATTATTGATATTGGAAATCGGCAAGTAGATATTACAACGATAACAGAGATTATGTTTGAGTTTGGTATACTGCGAGATTCGGGTGTTCTTGCGTCTTCTGAGTTTGTTAGGGATGTTATAGAGTTAACCAGACATTTGTGGCACTTAAATCAAAAGTTGGATGATTCGAATTTGTTACTTTCTACGATTTTTGATAAATTTCCAAAAGCGCTTTTATTTTGTGATAAAGATGGAAGTGTTACCTATACAAATGAAAAAATGAAATGGATTTTTGAAGGGCAGTCATTACTGGGAACTAATGTATTGAAATTACTGGGATCTGAGTTTGATTTACGTTTTGCACAAGAACATGAAGATACGGTATGTGTCTTAAATGATCATACATATATTGTCTCAGTGGATCCAGTGAAGAAAACAGGAGATGTTCTTTGCTATTTAATGGAGTTTGAAAATTACGACACATTGAAGAAGCTAGATAAAGTGGTTCGGACGAAGGTGAATCATAAAAAATTTGTAGCCCGCTATAGCTTTTCACACCTGTATTCACGTAATCATCAAATGATGCAACTGGTGGAGCTTGCTCAAAGGATGGCAAAACGTGACTCGACTATTCTTATCCAAGGTGAGAGTGGGACAGGTAAGGAACTATTGGCACAGGCAATACACAACGATTCGTTGCGTTACGACTTACCATTTGTTGCGGTTAACTTCGCAGCTTTATCTTCTTCTATTCTAGAAAGTGAATTATTCGGCTACGAAGAAGGAGCGTTTACTGGGGCAAAAAAAGGCGGAAAACGGGGCTTGTTTGAAGAAGCGCATCGAGGCACCATTTTTATGGATGAAATTGGCGATGCTCCATTAGATTTACAAGTTAAACTACTCAGAGTGCTGCAAGAAGGAGTAATTCGTCGTGTGGGTGGAAATGAACAAGTGCCAATCGATGTGCGAATCATTGCTGCAACAAACTTAAATTTGGAAGAAAAAGTGAAGGAAGGTATGTTTCGTGAAGATTTATACTATCGACTGAACGTTCTTCCACTAGATACTATACCACTTAGAAAGCGTCCAGAAGATATATTGCCACTTATGCAACATTATTTAACCCATCTTTCAGGGGAAGAGATTTATCACGTGCATGAGTATATGGAGGCTGAGGTGATTAATTTTTTCCTTTCTCATCCATGGCCGGGGAATGTTAGAGAATTAGTAAACATTGTCGAATACATGGTGAATGTGAAGTCATCCCGAAAAAAGATTTCACTGGATGACTTACCCTTCTATATTTTAAAGGAAGGAAATCTAATAGAAAAAGAATGCGTCAATCCAATTTTCACTAAAGAAGAAGAGGTCCTGCTTATCATTGACGAAACATCAGGAATTGGACGACGGAAAATTGTACAAGAGCTTTTAAATAGAGGGCTGAAAATCGGAGAGAGTAAAGTCAAGCGAATACTTGAACAGTTAAAGGAAAAACAATTGATAGAAGTAAATAGAGGAGTACGAGGATGCGTGATAACTGAAAAAGGAAAAGATGAATTAAAAAAGTTTTTCGTAACATAATTCGATATATTGCGGAAGGTGAGCAATCATGTATGAACTAATTAAAGATATGACGATGAACGATCAAATTGAAGCAGTTACGCGTAAATTGATCGAAATCAGCAGCATTAATGGAACAGAAGGGGAAGTTCACGTTGCTGATTTTATTAAACAGGTACTCCTTACATTTCCTTATTTTCAAAAGAATCCTTCACATGTGTGGGAACAGCCCATTCCAAATGATTCGGCTGGTAGAAAGAATGTGTTTGCGTTTGTTAAAGGCTATTCTACCTCTAACAAAACCGTTGTGTATCACGCTCATATGGATACAGTGGGAATTGAGGATTTTGGGAGCTTAAAGCCTTATGCATTTCATTCAGATGAGTTAGAAAAATACTTTAAGCAATATGAATTCGATCAAGATGTAAAAAAAGATGCACAATCAGGTGATTGGCTATTTGGCCGGGGGTCGGTCGATATGCAAAGCGGAATTGCTGTTCACTTAATGAACATTCTCCATTTTTCTCAAAATCCAGGCAAGCTTCCTGGCAACCTTTTATTCATGGCAAATCCCGATGAAGAAAGTCAACATAAAGGTGTGATTGCGTCACTTACGGAATTGAAGAGATTACAAGTGGAAAAACAACTGGATTATATTGTAGCCATAAATACAGATTTTATTACACCGCTCTATGACGGCGATACGAATCGGTATATTTATACAGGGGCAGCAGGTAAGTTGATGCCAAGCTTTTATATTTTTGGACGAGAAACGCATGTCGGGGATACGCTGTCGGGAATTGATCCGACGTACATTTCATCAGAAATTAATCGGAGGATAAATAACAACATCGAATTAGCAGAAAATATCCCCGGCGAGTTAATTTTGCCCCCATCTTGTCTTCATCAGAAAGATGAGAAAGACGTTTATAATGTACAAACAGCAAAAAGAAGCTTTTTATACTTTAACTATTTTATTTATGAGGCAACGGCCAAAGAAGTGATGGATAAACTAAGGACGGTTGCAGGAGAAGCATGTCGAGAAGTTGAAGCTAATTTATACTACAACTACCAAGAGTTTATAAAACGAACAGGTTTGCCTCCAAAGTACCATTCCTGGAAAGTGGAAGTGACCAGTTTAGCAGAGTTTATTGAAGAGTTGATGTTAAAAGGAATTGATGTAGACGAGGTGATGAAAGAAGCTCTTTTAGAAAATGAAGGGCTGGATGTAAGGCAACTATCATTTAAAATGGTAGAGGCACTTCAACAGCTAGATCCCGATAAAAAGCCAAGAGTCATTATTTTTTATGCACCTCCATATTTGCCGCACAATTATTTAGATGAGGAAAATGAACGTGATTGGAACTTAGCGAGAATTGTAAAAGAATCTATGGAAACCGTGTCCCGCCAAACAGGTGAGGAATTTGAGTTAAAACAATTCTTTCCATACTTAGCAGACGGAAGTTTCTTATCCATTCATGAAACGGATGAAGAAATTGCATCACTTGTAGAGAACTTTCCAGAAATGAGTAAGACATTCCCATTGCCAATCCAAGAAATAAGGGATTTAAACATTCCTTCCATAAATATGGGAGTATACGGAAAAGACGGACACAAATGGACAGAGCGCGTTTATAAACCATATACGTTTAACGTTCTCCCTCGCCTGATTCGTCACACATCCATTGCAATGTTAGTTGATATTGAAGGGCATACGATTGAGACGGGATGAGAGTAAAAGAGAAGAGTGCGAGTGGAAAGTTGTGACCCTCGACCTTTCTGTCATATTTATGAGTAAATCAATTTTGAAGAGTAGAGGGACGGTTTGTTTCTTGTATCATCTTTTTCGGTATGTATGTATTTGGGTTCCAAGTACCAAACTAGACTACTACATCATATCCCTAAACAAGACGGACCTCGATCCATTATGGAATTGAGGTCCGTCTTCTACATTTAACTAAACAATTGAGGAATGCCCTTGATTAACGAGTATACACCCATGTAAGACATGGCCACGACAATGAGGGCCCCGAAAATGGTCATCCAGATCGGGTGCTTGTAATCACCGACGATTTTGGTTTTATGAGCGGCGATAAGCATAACACCTAATGCTATGGGCAAAATCAATCCGTTAAGTGCACCAACAAGGATTAAAATCGCGACAGGCTTACCTACAAGGACGAATACTAGTGTTGAAACGGTAATGAATCCAACGATTAGCCACTTATGATATTTCTCGAGAAGCGGGCTGAACGTCCGAATGAAGGACACTGATGTATAGGCAGCGCCCACAACGGATGAAACAGCAGCGGACCACATGACGATCCCGAACATCTTGTAACCTATATCTCCTGCAGCCAGTTGGAATACGGAGGCTGGCGGGTTGGAAGGGTCCAATTGCAGACCTTGTGACACAATCCCTAAAGCAGCAAGGAAAAGGAAGATTCGCATGATGGACGCGATACCGATGGCAGATACTGAGCTTTTCGTGATCTCAGGAATTGCCTGTTTCCCTGTTATTCCGGCTTCTAATAACCGGTGACCACCGGCGAATGTGATATATCCACCAACGGTTCCGCCTACCAGCGTAATGATGGCCAGGAAATCAATGGTGTCTGGGGCGAATGTTTTCGTAACGGCTTCTCCTACAGGAGGATTTGCTGTAAACATCACGTATACCGTAAGGATAATCATGAGTAACCCGAGGATCTGGGCGAACTTGTCCATTAATCTACCGGCTTCTTTCACCAGGAAGATTCCTACAGCGACAATTCCACTGAATAATGCGCCCATTTCAGGGGAAATACCAAACAGGACATTCGTACCCAATCCAGCTCCCGCAATATTTCCAATGTTAAAGGCCAATCCGCCCAGCACAATTAGGATGGCAAGAAAGTAGCCTAATCCCGGCAAGACATCGTTGGCAATATCCTGAGCCCTTTTTTCAGAAATGGCTATGATGCGCCATATATTAAGCTGGGCACCAATATCAATGAGAATTGAAACAAGGATGACGAAACCAAAGCTTGCCGCCAAGGTTTGAGTAAATACGGTTGTTTGAGTCAGGAAGCCTGGTCCGATGGCGGATGTGGCCATTAAGAACGCAGCCCCTAACAATACGCTGAAATTTGATTTTTTCTTCAATAAGTTCGCTCCTTTGCTGTCATGTGAATAGCTGCTTAGTTGAATTTCAAGGAAATTCCTTGTTTTAAATGCCTAAGTTGTCGTTCGCGATCTATGTAGAGTTCCTGTGCTTTTTCATGAGAAATCATCGTAAAGGTCAACTCTTCTCCAGGCTTTGCCTGTGCAATCAGTGGAAGATCCACTGATGCGATTTGACCGATTCTTGGATAGCCTCCCGTCGTTTGCCGGTCCGCTAACAGAACAATAGGCTTCCCATTCGAAGGAACCTGAATGGTTCCAAAGGCAACCGCTTCTGAAATCATATCAAAATCCTTCTCGAGATGGAGGGACGGACCTTCCAGACGGTAGCCCATGCGATCTGATTGAGCAGACACTTTAAAGGGTTCATTGAAAAAGTGTTCCCGGCTTTCTGCTGAAAATAAATCGTACTCGGCCCCGGTCATCACTCGAATGATTTTCTTCTGTTGATAAGCCGAGATGAATTCAGAAGAAATCGACCAATCAATTTCCGTGAAATCATTGTCCTCTAAATAGGGAAGTAAATAGTCGATCATATTTTCAGATTCCTTCGAAAGCGTCCCGGCTTTCAGGTTGTCACCTTCTTTTAAGGAACGACCATTCAATCCTCCAATCCCGGCTCTTACGTAAGTTGATTTGCTGTTCATGACGGTTGCTACATTGAATCCACCTGCAATCGCAAGGTAACTGCGGCAGCCGCTTTTGCATGCCCCGAATTTAAGAACGCTTCCAGCTTTGATCAATAGTGATCTCCTTAAAGGAACCGGCTTCCCGTCTATGGTTGGAGATAAGTCTCCTCCACAAATCGAAATGAGGGAGGTTTCCTGGAACTCAAGCATTGGACCCATAAGTGTCATTTCAAGAGTGGCCTCGTTCTCATCATTCCCTACCAGCAGGTTAGAGATTTTATGGGCAAGTGGATCCATACTTCCACTCACGATGACGCCATATTTTTGATAGCCATACCTTCCAAGGTCCTGAATCGTTGAAAGGAGGCCCGATTTCATTACATTAATCATTGTTCCTCCTCCAATGCTTTATATTCTTCAAATGAAATGGGGGTAAAACGAATTCGATCACCTGCTTTTAGTAAGCTTGGTGAGTCGCCGTTATTTGGTTTGAATAATTTTAAGGGGGTTCGGCCAATCAGCTGCCACCCTCCAGGTGTTTCAATCGGGTAAACGCCTGTTTGTTTTCCGGCAATCCCAACTGAGCCAGCCGGGATCTTGAGGCGGGGGGATTCTCTTCTCGGTGTCGCAATATCCGGGGACATGCCTCCGATATAAGGGAATCCCGGGGCGAATCCAATCATGTATACGAGGTAGTCACCATTGGAATGTTTCGCGATGACTTCTTCGGTAGACATGTGATTGTGGTTCGCGACTTCTTCAAGGTCCGGTCCGAATTCTCTACCGTAGCAGACGGGAATGTCGATGATTCGGGAATCTGATTGTTCACTGATTGTAAGTTGGGAAAGCATATGTTCAATTTCTGAACAGACAATTGTGTACGGTAATGTACTCTGAAAAGGTTTTTGAGATTCTATGATTTTGATTGGGTCGTAATAAAGTGTGACGGTTGTAAATGCGGGTATGTATTCAACTAGCCAGTCGATTTTCCGGGTTTCAAAAAAGGCGGTGACGACTTTAACCTTTTCGTGTGTTTCTTGCTGAATTGAATCTCCTAATTGTATAACGACGGCATGATCGCCCAATGGTCGTAACGTAAAATTCAAAGAACTACCTCCATTCGTGATTGTATGATTATAAAAAATATAAAATAATTATGTATGAGTAGGCGTACAAATATGATTATTCAGAAATTTAAGCCATGTTGTTATTATAGTATAATTCTTTGTGTTTTCAATAAAAGGTTGGGAATTAGTTGGTTCTTCCAAGAATCATGGTATGTGGAGGGAGGGGTATTCTGCATTTGTTTTTTTGGCTCATTCGAGTGAAACGAACGTTTCACTCGCCTTTCAGCGTGCGCTGAAAGGCCGGGGGAGGAGCAAATGAATTTGCTCTATCGGCTCTTCTTCTCTACCCGGAATGAGCCAAAAAAACAGTTAGTACTACTATCCCTTTAAATACTTGAATTCAATCATAAAATCCTTCAATTTCCACTTCGCAATATTTGTAAAAAACTAGCATGTTTTCATCGATTATAAACGTATCGCAATTGTGTTTTATGTGCTATTATTTAGTAATCCGAAATATTATCCTCCTGAATGTATTGTGAGGATTATTGATAGATGGTGGAAGGAGGTTTTCTTATGGATAAGGTAAAGGATCCTTTATGGACGAGGTCTTTTATTATGTTAATGGTAGGAAACTTGTTTGTGTTTATGTCATTTCAGATGCTGATTCCGACACTTCCTCCTTATATAAAGTCGATAGGGGCTTCAGGTTTGGAAATTGGATTAGTAACGACGTTATTTTCCATAGGTGCTGTTTTAAGTCGGCCTTTTATTGGATTTATGTTGGAATATAGAGACAGGAAACCTCTCGTTTTAATAGGAGGGATCTCGTTATTATTGATAACGGTTATTTATCCATTGTCCAGTGTGGTCTTCATCTTTCTTTTATTCAGGTTTGTACACGGATTGGCGTGGGGATGGTCTACAACGGTTAATGGGACGGCAGCAGTGGATGTGGTACCGAAATCCCGTCTGGGTGAAGGGATGGGGTATTACGGATTGTCGATTACGATTGGAATGATCATAGCTCCGAGTCTCGGAATTTATTTATTCCAGGTAACGACGTTTACGAATCTGATCATAACTTCCAGTGCTCTGGGTGTCATCGCGATTATTTTGTTAGGAATCGTTCATTACCGAACACCTCAAGTCGTCAAAGAAACGAAAAAGGAAGACCTGAAGTTCTCATATCTTGGCTCTTTAGTTGAAAAATCCAGCTGGTTCCCTGCGTTTATTACAATTATGGTGACCTTTGGATACGGATCGATCGTAACGTTTATCGTCATCTTTGGAGAAGAGCGTGGAATACAGCATATCTTTTTATTCTATTTATGTAATGCGATCATGGCTTCCCTATCAAGACCGATCGCCGGGAAATGGTTCGATGAACGTGGACCTAAAGGTCTTGTGCTCTTTTGTATCGTGATTACCTTTATCGGCATGTGGGTATTATCCTATGCTCATTCAGATTTCCTAATCGTCGTATCAGGTATTTTGTTTGGAGTTGGGTTTGGTTCACTTATTCCAACACTCCAATCCTGGACACTGTCGTTAACCCCGGACAATAGAAGGGGAGTGGCAAATGGTATGTTTTTCTCCTCCATTGATCTTGGGATCGGCTTAAGCGGATTAGTATTCGGAGTGCTGGCTCAATATGTTGAGACGGGTGTCTTATTCCAGATATCAAGCCTATTCTTGCTCATTGCTTTAGTCGTAGCGATACTGGAAGGGCGCAAACAAAAAAAGTTTGTTCACCAGACATCAGCGTAGTTTGATGACTGAATATTGGTGGTAAGTAGAAAGGACTATCTGTTTTTGAAGGTGTTTGCCGCCTTTAGTAACGGATAGTCCTTTCTTCTGTAATGGATGTGATTCCTATGAATCACGGCAGAAAGTATCAATCGGAAATTGAAAAGGAAATGAAATTTTATCCCAATGAAATTCTGTTAGAATGATAGAAATAGACTAGTCTGTGAGGTTTCTTTAATAAGGAGATCCACATATAACGGAGGACATTATGACAGAAGAAAAATTACTAATGGAAAAGTCATTCTATGGAACTTTTTTAGTAGACTATGACACGAACCGTCATCCAATTGAAGTTCTTGGTCAAGCTTTTGTAGAAGAGCAGCAAAATGAACCGTATGATTTAACGTTCATTCGCTATGCTCAGGGTGAGGTCTATTTTCATAGCAAGGACTATGAAGCGGCTATATTCAAATGGGAAAGCATACAGAACGAATTAGAACCTTGGGCAAAGAAGAATATCGCGGATTCTTACTATGAGCTGGGGATGTTATCTTCAGCGGAGGATGTATATACAGCTATCCAATCGGAAAGCACGATTTTAACGTTGGAAGTTTCCCTTCAGCTATTCTCCCTTTATATCGAACGGAACAAGATCAAGTCAGCCTATCGTACGATTGAGAAAGCATTGACGATTGATCCGGACTATCCTAACGTAACTGAACTCGCCCGGACTTTTTATGAAGAACAAGAGGACTGGAATAAAGCCGTGGAACTGGCGGTTCAGGAATCGATCCGGACCCAGGATCCCGCTTGGTTCATGATTCTGAGGGAATATGGTGATCAAGGTTACACGACCTCCTTTGCGCCTACCTATTTCTACGATTTATTGATTGCGGTTTATGAAAAGGATCGTAAACAATTCAAAGGTCTCGTGACTTCTCTATGGACAAGCTACAGAAGCAATCCGGTCGCCCATATTGAATGGATGCTGACGGTAAATACAATCTTTGAATATGTGGAAATACTCCCCAACGAATCATGGGAGGACATCCTATCCCAATTCCAGGAAGCATACGTAGGATTCCTTGAAGGCAACTACTTAGTGAAAGACCTGGAAAATTTTATGCCAAGCATGCTGAGCAATTGGCTCAAAGTGAGCAGGGATCATCAACCACTTTTCCCGGCAGCTGCCGTTTTAGCCTGGAACGATGTATTCTCGTACAGCATTGAACCGATGGTGACGGAAGAGGCGGAAACGATCCTGCTGGAAGGGGACTCCTATCAAGCACGCTTTGAAGACATTATCCTTTTCTTAAATAAAATTATTGATTGGTCAGAACGAAATGAAGCTCCTGTAGGGTACAAAACTAAATGGATTGCGGAGCAGTTAATGGATCTGAGTGAACACCACTTATTAATCGCAGGGAGTGGCTCAAGCGGAAAGTCTTCCTTCGTTCAATCCGTTTTAGGTGAGAGCGTCGGTGAGGCTGAAGACTCCACCATCATTTATAGTTATCATGATCAGCAGGTAGAAGTAAAGGAGATTCACGATCATGGAGTTCACAAAGTAGAGAGCATCGCTGATTTTGAAGAACTGATGCAAAGAGAAGCATTTGTAGAATATAGGCTTCCGTCTGAGTTTCTTAAGAAAAATAGAAGTGCCATCATTGACGTTCAAACAGGCAAAAGGCATCTTGATGATCTGACAGCCTTTTATCCTGTAGCTGATGGATTACTGTATGTATTGAATGCTGATGCCCCGTTTAATGCAGAGGACAGACAAACCTTAAGAAAATTAACGGAAATCGGCCAGCCTGTGAACGTTCATTTCTTATTAAATAAGATGGACAAAGTATCTCATTCTGACCGTACAGAAGAGATCATCGAATCAGCCCGAAACAAAGCCCGGGAATGGTTCCCGGACGCAGAGGTATTACCGTATTCATCCCTGGAAGCCGTTCATCTGCAACGACAGGATGTTCAGGCATTTCTAAAGGAACAGTATAGGGTGAATGGAAATGCGCTCAAAGCGGAACGTGGGGCCAAACTATTTTATCTAGTCAGAAAAACATTAAGAGATCTTTACTCAAAGCGTAAGAATCGTGAAAATGAGTTGAAAGATACAATCGAGAAGAATGAAGATATCCTGTCGCGTTTGAATGGCTTTGAAAACTACCTGGGTGACATGCAAGGCGATAAAGTCTCCGTCATTAAGGATTCCTTCTATCAAAAGAAAGAAGCCATGAAAAAGGAAATCTCTGAGAAGATCCCTGGTATCCTTAGTGGCTGCTCTGATCTGATCAGTGAAGAAAGTGATTTCAGACAGATTCATACGGAATTGAATGAAGCCATGAATACCCGTATTCAAGCCTATATACAAGAAGATCTCATGCCTCGTTATGTCAAATCCCTTGAGGAGTGGCTTGCCTTCTCGAAAGAGGAGCTTCAAGACAGCCAGAATTATTTGAATGAAATGAGTGAAACCTTCAACGAGCTATTCGGTAAGGATAAAGTCGTTTTACAATGTGATTTTCAAGTAATAGACGACTGGCGTCGGGATGTAAGCCGAATGGGAACGAGAGCGCAGATTGATAAAGAGAATATCTTATTGCGATTTAAACCGGCACAGTTCTTATTAAAGAGTGCAGGGAAGCTGTTAGGTGTTTTACCTCAGAATAAGTCCTTACTCTACAACCAATATAAACGCTATTTAGAGAACGAAGATTATCAGGATATCACGGCATCTGTTGTTAATAAATTCTTCCTTCAGTTTGATTTGTTCGAAAAATCACTGCAGCAGGATGTTCACTCTTTCTTCGCTGAGCCATTTAATCAACTGGAAATCACGATTAAAGATACAGAAACAGATATTGCATCAGACGAAGAAACACTAAAGAAAATGAAAGCCGATCCGGAACGATATTTCGATCCGATCACTCTATTCGAAGTGAAACTGCTTCAGCAAGAGTACATGGTGAAAGCCAGCTATAAAGCTTCTCATCATTATTCATAAGGAAAAAGACTGATTCGAAGGGCATTCCCCTTTTAGAATCAGTCTTTTTATTTGGCTCTTTTCCCAAAAATTGTTTCTTTTTACCATGCGTTCTGCAAGGCTCTGTCAATTAGTGTGTGCTGGATGGTGAGGGGGAACTGCTCCGCTTGCAGCTAGCGTTCGGCCAAGCCTCCTCAGCTTAGCCGAACGGGGTCTCGGCTAAGCCCAAAATCCGCCGGAGTCTGCGCAGTTCCCCTCACCATCTTTAACAGAATATTTGTGACAGAGCTTCAACTTGCGCAAGAAGACCATGTAACTAGAAAAAACAATTCTTCTTTCAGAAAAGGGAAAACAATCTCTACCCTTAAATAAGGTTGTTTTCTAAAGTTCTTACTTATATTGATTTTCATTAAGGATACATGCTCAGAAAGTTGATTGGAGCGGAAGGATGATCGACTCCTGCGGGAATAGCTGGACAGTCCGAAATGCGGAGGCGGCTTGCTCAGCCCCGACAAGCATAAGATGAATGGACCGGGAAGGCGTTCTTTGCCTTCTTGGACCATTTAGCTTATGACCTCGAGGGGCTAGCCGCTGGAGCTGGACAGGTGAGGCCCCGGAGGCGCAGCCGAGGAGGCTCACCGCCAGCCCCCGCGGAAAGCGAGCATCCTGGAGCGGAAATCAACTATTACTTTCTTCTCTACAATAGCCACAAACTTTAAAGAAAGAGCGTTTTATTTATTACCTTTCTAAACTTGCAAGAATTCGCTATTTTCCTGAATCACTTCGGCAATAATCCGTTCAAGAGAATTTTTAGTGTGAATGGTAGAGAAATCTAATCCAAGATGAATGGCTGTCTGAGCTACCTCGGGACGGATGCCGGTGATGACGGATTTTACTCCAAGTAGATTTAAGGCGTCGATAAGGTGGAAGATTTGCTGAGCGACCATGGTATCAACCAATACCACACCTGATAAGTCAATGATCAACATGGATAAATGGGCATCGGCACTTTGTTGAAGGGTTGATTCTAATATCGTACGGGCGCGCGTCGTATCAATATCTCCGATGATAGGCAGAAGTCCTACCTCTGAAGTTAAAGAAATGACCGGAGTACTTAATTCCTTAATCAGGGTAGACTGTGCTTGTAGTCGATCCATTAATATATTCAGGAACGTGGAAGTAAATGTTTCCAGCACATAATCCAATGCGAAGTTGATCTTTCGTTCCCACTCAAATACTTCTTTCAACTGGATGTTTACGTTCGATTCTTCTACAAACTTTTCGACATACGTCCAATACACTCTTCTGAACACACCTGAGTTACGAACAACCTCATCGAGAGTCGTACTGGATTTACTTCGATCTGCAGCTGTTTGTGAAGTCCAGTTAGAAATCAATTCCTTTGACTCTGTTTGAGAAAGTAACAGACACTTGGCGATGATCTTCACATAATTAGAGTTTTGTTCTTTTATTTTGTTGAGTACCTCTGGCGAAGAATCAGGCGAATAGTGAGATCCGGATTTAATATTCTGGAACTTCAACCAGTCTTCAGTGAAATCTAAAGCATGATCAACTAAGTATTCATATAAATCGGACGAATGTGTATCCATAAACTCTCCCTTTAAACTTGGCTTATACTCTTATTCTGAAACCTATAGAGGAGACTGTCAATGTTAAAGGTAAAACAAATAAATAAAATACTTCTTTAATTATGCAAATAAATATAAAAGAGGAGAAGGCACTTCTTTTGATATGCGAAAAAATATGCAAAAAAATCCATAATAGTAGATACGAATTAGTCTGAATACTAGTAATCTTATAATATTTATTGGTTTTCTAGTAAAATATATGTATAATTATAATTATTAGAAAATACAAACTATTTTAGGGGGACTACGATGAAGAAGAAAGTAAGAGGATTATTTCTAGTATTGATGATAGGGATGGCAGGGATAATGACTGCCTGCGGAAGCGAAGAAGCGAGCTCAGGCGAAGATAAAAAAGAGAAGCTTGTAGTGGGTACCGATGCGGCCTTTGCTCCATTTGAGTATATGGATAAAGGGGAAATTGTCGGATTTGATATCGATTTTTTAGAGGCTGTCATGAAAGAAGCCGGATATGAGTATGAAGTGAAGAACATTGGATGGGATCCACTGTTTGCAGCAGTACAAGGCGGCAAGGAAGTAGATATGGGCATCTCCGGAATCACGATTAATGATGATCGTAAAGAAACGTTTGATTTTTCCAATCCTTACTTCGAATCCACACACATGATCATGTTTGGTGAAGGTGTGGATATCAAGAGTGCAGATGACCTAAAAGGGCTAAAGATCGGGGTTCAGAATGGAACGACCGGTCAGGCGGCAGCAGAGAAGATTGTTGGGCAAAACAGCTCTGATATTTCTAAATACGAAAACAATGTAGTAGCCATTACGGCATTAAAGCAAGGTCAAGTAGATGCTGTTGTAACCGATAATACGGTTGTAAATGAATATGTGAAAAACAATCCGGATGACAATTTCAACACAGTAGAAGATCCGGAAAACTTCGAATCTGAATTTTATGGCTTAATGTTTCCGAAAGACAGTGAGTTGAAATCTGAATTTGATAAAGCGGTAAAAGAAGTGATTGAAAATGGAACATATGCTGAGATTTATAAAGAATGGTTTGGTACAGAGCCGAACACTGACGCTTTATTAGAACAAGCAGAATAAGGGAACAAGGGGCGTAGTGAAAGGTATGGAAGATCTTCTTTATAGATTTTAAAGAAGATTTTTCCTTCTTCACCTGCCCCTTTTATATGAGTCTATTTACTACTATTGAAAAGGAAAGTGGCTAAAGCTGCTACCGAGACAAAAGGAGTTATTATATGCTGGATTTCAGATGGGACATAATTGGGGAATACCTGCCTTTTTTTCTAAAGGGAGCATTATTAACAATCGGTTTATCCGTGGGAGCTATCTTTTTAGGTTTAATCTTCGGACTGCTGATGGGGATATTCAGGATTTCTCCCTACCTGCTCGTTCGAACGCCTTTCATTTGGTACATAAACTTTTTTAGAGGTACTCCATTATTTGTACAGATTCTTCTCATTCATTTTGGTGTGATGCCAATGATCATGACGGAGATTAATCCGGCCGTGTCTGCGTTAGTGGCACTATCGTTGAATGCCACGGCATATATCGCCGAAATATTCCGCGGGGGTATTCAGTCCATTGACCGGGGGCAGATGGAAGCTGCCAGGTCATTGGGGATGACCAATATCCAGGCGATGAGGCATATCATTATCCCTCAAGCATTTAAGCGGATGATTCCTCCACTTGGAAATGAGTTTATCGTGTTACTGAAAGACTCTTCCCTGGCAGCGGTTATCGCAGCTCCTGAGCTTATGTACTGGGGGCGTGCCATGCAGGGGCAGTATTATCGTGTATGGGAACCGTATTTAGCAGTCGCTATTATCTATTTAATCCTTACTCTATCTCTTACGTATCTACTAAACTATATTGAGCGGAGGATGGCAACCGAATGATTAAAGCAGTGAACCTTAAGAAATCCTTTGGAGAATTGGAAGTATTGAAAGATATTAACGTCAATATCAAACCGCAAGAAGTGGTTGTAGTAATAGGGCCTTCAGGTTCAGGAAAATCAACGTTTCTGCGTTGTTTGAACCTTTTAGAATCGATTACCGATGGTCATGTTTATATTAAAGACCGGGATATAACGGCCAAACAAACAGATATCAATAAAGTACGTACGGATGTGGGAATGGTTTTTCAGCAATTTAATCTTTTCCCTCATAAAACCGTGATCCAGAACATTATGCTCTCACCGATGAAGGTAAGAAAGTGGCAAAAGGATAGGGCGGAGAAGAAGGCATTAGAGTTACTTGATAAGGTGGGACTCAGGGAAAAAGCGTATGTGTACCCGGACTCCTTATCAGGCGGGCAGAAGCAACGGGTGGCCATTGCACGGGCCTTGGCCATGGAGCCTGAGATCATGCTGTTCGATGAGCCTACTTCAGCCCTTGATCCAGAAATGGTAGGAGAGGTGCTGGAGGTAATGAAACAGCTTGCGAAAGAGGGCATGACCATGGTCGTGGTCACCCATGAAATGGGGTTTGCGAGAGAAGTCGGGGACCGTGTCATCTTTATGGACGGAGGGTACATCGTGGAAGAAAACAGACCGTCTGAACTCTTCGGGAACCCCAAACATGAAAGAACTCAAGCGTTTTTAAGTAAAGTGTTATAATTTGAGTCAAATGAAGGGGAAGCGTTCTAAATTTAGAGGTCATGTCCAAAGTTGAAAAACATTTATTTTCAACTTTAGATGATTTGTTTTCAAAATACTGGATTTATTTTCAATTTCAGTGTATTTGTTTTCAACTTTCAACATTTATTTTCAAATCCTGAATTCCACAACAAAAGGAGCCTTCTCAACAAGGCTCCTTTTTCTATGCGGTATGTTCTACATAAATGATCGAGTGCAGCTGCTTTCTTGCCCGGTGAAAACGGGTTTTGACGGTGGAAGGAGTGAGGTTCAGCTTTAAAGCAATCTCCCCATCACTAAGATCCTGTGTCACTTTCAATGACATGACTTCCTGCTGAGAAAGTGGCAGCCTCTTAATGTTTTCCTGGATGCTGTACTTAAGAAACTGTGCTTCAATTTCCATTTCCAGAGGGTTATAATCCTGTATTGATTGAACCTCTTCATCATTTTCCATATAGACTTCATTGCGTTTCGATTCTTTTCGGATGAAATCGATTGCTGTACATCTTGCGATAGAAGTGAGCCAGGACTTCGTTTTGGTCGAATCCAGTAAAGTATCGATTTTGATGTACGCTTTAAGAAATGTTTCCTGGACGATGTCCTGTGATAAGTAAGTGTTTTTCGTTAAGTTATAAGCAATATGATAAATCAGCTTGTGAAATTGTTCATACATCTCCTCAAATGAGGGGGGAGATGAGGGTAGCTGAAGTGTGTCCATAGGATTTAACCTCGACTTTCTATTCTAAATCATTCATTTCCTTTATTAAAAAAGGAGGAGCATCCTTTTCTTCCAATCCACGTATCTCCACATATCCATGGTTTTTATACTTAATGATGACCATATATTCGTTTGTTATGGAATGGTAGACGAACTCATTCATGATTCCTTCGATGTGTTTGGAATCCGTAATTTCAATCCCTTTACCTTCCTTCTTTAACTCAAGTGCCGCTTGTTGTTGGTCCATGACGTTATATAGACGATTCCTGTAATTCTTTTGATCGATCACATACATCCACTCAATATCCGATGAAGTGACTTTAATATCATCTAGATACCCGTTGTTCTGCAACCAAGTTTCAAAATTCTTATAGTTATTTTTCACTCCAACATTGATCCATCGATTCTCTGATAGGAGAAATTCGACGTTGTAGAGGTTTACTTTGTCCCGGTCTTCAAATGTACCATTATATGTTTCTTCTTTTAATAGATTGATGGCTTCCTTGATCTGTTTCGTATCGATAATAGATATCTGCTTTCGCCCGCCCATGTCAGCATAAATCGACAGCTTGTCTACACTGTTTGGATCTACGGAGAAGATTTCTTCTGTTGTTTCTTTAAAACTCTTCATTTTATATAAAGCAGTATAATGTGATTTAATCTCTTCTATATTTATCCGATAGTTTCTCACTAGCTTGCTTCCATTATGCATTTTGTAATAAAGGAAGACCTGTTCGCTATCCTCGTCTGTAACGGTACGATCCTGATTGTTGACGATTTCCTTATGAAGGTTCAGGACGGCTTTAATGGTTTGAGGGTCGTTTATAAAGTGATCCTTGATAAGGCTATCTGGATTGTCCCTCAGGGAATAATAGCTGTTGCTGATATGGACCTTTTCTATGCCCTTTAAATCAGGAATCTTCTTTTCATATTGAAATAAATCGAACTGAATGAATAAACCGATAAGAGAGATGGACACGGCAAACCCGGCAAAGCCCTTCCAATGACGGAACACTCTCCAATGTTTTTGTAAAACCATTTCTGCAAGATAATAGCCTATGAATGAACCGATGAAATAGCCGAATAAGGTCCATCCCGTCTCTTGATAGATTCCATTGAAGTACATACCGCCGACCAGCATGAAACAGAATGCGACTCCATATTTGAATAGGGGTCGGAGGACAGGGAATACAATAGCAAGTGACGCTGCTTCTACTTTTCTCGTTTTATATAATACATACGATAAAACATAGAGTAGGAGAGTGATAGCTATGAACAGTGTTACATCTAATCCGGAAAAGATTTTATTCTCAAGATATACGGCCTTGATGACAGGGGAATATTGTTCGATTTTGATATTGAAAAAATAATCCTCTGGAAATCCATATAAAAGATTTTTCAAGCTAAAGCATACGAGCATAAACATTCCAGCCGGTAATAGGAGCAGGATGTAAGTCATTACTCCCTGTACAGCTGTTAGTCCCGTTATCATGCCCACAAAGGTAGCGGCTGTGAACAGAAGGATGTTCATTAGGATCGTGATGCCGCACCAGACTAAAATGTCTTGAACATCAATGAATTGCTGAAGATCCGTAAATGAATAAAAGGAAAGTAAAATCGCTGTATTCAGTACAATTGGCATGATGAGGATGACGATTCCTGTAACGGTAAAATGATAAAACAATTTGCTGCGTGTCAGCGGAAGGCTATGCATGAAGTCTGCAGCCTGCTTTACATGTAAATAACGGAAAAGGAAAAGGGATAAGATGACCGGAACGAACAGCATCAAACCCATTTGAATCGGGTATTGCATTTTAAACAGGTTCTCGTAAATGGCAATCGGATAGGGTTGATTGTCGTTGGAAAGTTTACCGATAATGTCAACCGGCAACGAAAAGAGAAGTCCGATAAAATAAACGATCCCTACCCATCCAACATTCCTAAGGCTTTGAAGGATGACTTCCTTATTGATCCATGATGTTTTGGATGGCATATCCGACGTCCTCCATTTCATAAACAAAAATTTCTTCAAGGGTCAACGGTAACATATCGAAAATAACTGGATGATAAGGTTGGATCTTGCTTCTTACCTGTTGTTCATCCCCTCGAACGATGCAGAGGGATACGCTTCCCCTGGTCTCTTCGTGCAGAAGGTCAAGTTCGGTAAAGAGCTTCTGCGGCATTTCGCCTTTAAAGGCCAACTGAACTTTATGAATCCCGGATTTCAAATCATCAAGCTCTTTCTCCAATAGAAATCTTCCTTGATGCAAAATTCCGATATGATCACAAACATCCTCCACTTCACGAAGGTTGTGAGAGGAAATAAGGATCGTCATCTCCCGATTGGCAACTTCTGTGATCAGCACGCTTTTTACTTTCTTACGAACGACAGGATCCAATCCATCAAGGGGCTCATCCAGAATGAGCACATCCGGCTGAGTGGATAATCCTAGAATGAAGGCTGCTTGACGCTGGACGCCTTTCGAAAATTTATGAAGCTTTTTATGAGGGTTTACCTCAAATAGGCCGGTTAGAGATTGATACTGATGTTCATTCCAGCGACTATAGGTGTTTTGATAAAATTTTGCCATTTGATTCAAGGTATAGTGAGCGAAGAAAAAGGGTTGATCAGGAATGAAAAACAGGGTTTCTTTCGTTTTGATATTCTCAAAGATCGCTTGGTCTCTTAAGAGAACGTTCCCGCTATCCGGCTTTAACACTCCCGCAATGGTTTTGAGTAGTGTCGTTTTTCCTGCCCCATTCGATCCGAGCAGTCCATAAATCGATCCTTTTTGAACAGAGAACGAAACGTCATGAATAATTGTAGTACCTTCAAAGGATTTACTTAATGATTTAATCTCTATCATCAGATTGATTCCCTCCTGCCGATGCCTCGATGTCAGCAATCATCTGCTTTAAGTCTTCAGGCGTAATCCCTAAATAAAGAGCTTCAGACAAAAGTTTAGACAACTCTTCCTTTACTTTCATAATTTTCTCCGCATTTTGAATGTGACTTGAAGGATTAACAAAGCTACCCCGTCCTTTCACCGAATAAATAAACCTTTGAGTTTCTAGTTCCCTATAAGCTTTTTGGATTGTGTTTGGATTTATGGTCAGCTGTTGGGCCAATGCACGAACGGAAGGCAATTGTTCGTCAGGCTTCAACACCTCATTAATGATCAACTCTTTTAATTTCTCGACTAATTGTTCATATATGGGCTTTCGACTTCTTAAATCAAGCTCAAACATATCCACCCTCCCAACCGTATAAAGTGTACTATGTGTCTTAATACAGTTAAAGTATATAACAAGTTCTACCAGTTTGGGAAGAGGGGAAATGAAAATATTCTTGAAAAGCTGGTAAGTGTGGTATTCACTTTGACTTTTGTGAATAAGGACTCCAGGTTTGGGAGTAAAAAGAATGATACAAACACAAACTGAGATGAATAACATATATATAGAAAAGTGATAAAGCATGGTAAAGATGACATTTCCTTTGACAAAGAAAGTTTCCTTGATGCAAAATGGTGGTATTAAAATTTTTGATCGGAGGAGAGGGTCGGTTATGTTCTTAGATTGGTTAAGTGGATTCAACCCAGCCGTCCAGGCACTTTTTGGCGGTACATTGACATGGGGATTAACCGCACTGGGGGCCGCGACGGTTTTTTTCTTTACCAAAATAGAAAAGCATACTCTGAACATGATGCTTGGGTTTGCTGCAGGTGTCATGATAGCAGCATCGTTTTGGTCACTTCTTGCTCCATCAATAGAGTTCAGTGAACAAAACGGTCAGATTCCGTGGCTCGCTCCTGCAATCGGTTTTTTGCTTGGCGGCCTTTTCATTCGACTATTAGATTTTGTCGTACCTCATTTACACTTAGGGAACTCAGCAGAAAAAGCGGAGGGACCTCCGACTAAATTTAAAAAATCAACCTTACTATTTCTTGCGATTACCCTTCATAACATTCCCGAAGGTTTAGCCATCGGTGTGGCTTTTGGGGCAGCGTCAATGGGACTTGGTGACGCAACATTGGTAGGGGCGATCGGGCTCGCGATCGGAATTGGTATTCAGAATATGCCTGAAGGGGCGGCCCTTTCTATTCCATTGCGCGGAGAAGGGATGTCACGTCTGAGGTCCTTCAACTATGGTCAGCTTTCAGCTATCGTTGAGCCCATTGCTGCCGTAGTTGGTGCAGCTGCTGTCCTATTAGTGCAGCCATTGCTTCCTTACGCACTTGCTTTTGCTGCAGGGGCAATGATTTTCGTAGTAGTGGAAGAGCTGATCCCAGAGTCTCAATCCTCTGGAAGTACAGACTTGGCCACATTGGGACTCATGTTGGGATTTGTTGTAATGATGATTCTGGACGTATCGTTGGGTTAATAAAAGTAAGCATGCGACTTAGGTCGCATGCTTTTTTTATTTCCAAAAATAGTATAATGGTAGTGAAGGGGGTGAAAATGTGAAGATTGGTCTCGTAAGGCATTTTAAAGTAAAAAGAGGATACCCTGAAAGATTTGTAACATCCGAAGAACTAATGAAGTGGGTAGAAGAGTACGATGAGTCTGATGTAGAAGAGAATGAGGTTGATCTTCATGATATTGAATGGAAGAAGTGCTACGCAAGTGACTTAACCAGGGCAGAAGTAACTGCTCGAAAAGTCTATGCCGGGGATATCGTATCGTTGAAGGAACTACGTGAAATCAGACTATCTCCCTTATTCAATTACAAGAGAAAGCTTCCTCTGTTTTTACATTTGTTTATGATCCGGGTAGCCTGGTGGTTTAATCATCGTTCTCAGCCTGAAAGTAAGAATGAAATCCTTAAAAGAATCAACAGGATTGTCGAAGCGATCATACATGAGGGTGAGGACGTTCTCATTGTTGGGCATGGCGGGATTATGATGTTTATGAGAAAAGAGCTGATTAAACGAGGGTTTAATGGCCCTAAGTTTAGAAGACCAGCAAACGGGAAGCTATATGTTTTTCAAGACAAAAAAGGATGATTCCGGGGAATCATCCTAAGTCATTGTTCTATAAGGTCAGTTCTTAACAATCAATAATATCTTTCCTTCATCGAGCTTTCCTTCGTACTGATCCGCTTCTGCGTGGGAAAATCCAACTTCCATCAGCTTGTTTCGGAGTTCGTCGCCTTTATTCAGAATCATGTTCCCTACTGCAGTCCCGATGCCTGTTTCCTTAACACCGATCTCATTGGCGTCAGCCCGATCAGCGACTCTGTCCGTCCGGTCATCATCATGGGATAATACATAAAGATTGTGTTTGTCGATACCTTGAGAAGAAAGCTTTTCAACTTCTGTAATTAATTCCTTATCGTCATAAAATTCCTTAACAGTCGGTTTCAATTCAATCTCCTCCATTTTTCAAATTATTTTGTCTTCGTTTATCTTTTCCCGCGGGTTCCTATTAGTAAACCTTTGAATAGGTGGGTATACATATTACTAGTGTGTGTAATGAAAGAAGGGAGACGGTTAGATATGGAAGAAGTTCATTCTTTAGAAACTATCAATGCTACTCTGGCAGGAGAAAAGATGGTGTTACTATACATATCCAGACCCAATTGCTCTGTTTGTCACGCTCTACTGCCCCAAGTGAAAGGGGTGCTGGAAGAGTTTCAAGATGTAAAGTCCATTCATGCCGATGCAGGGGAAATACCGGAAATAGCTGGTGGGTTCTCTATCTTTACTGTGCCGGTGGTCATCGTATTTGTAGATGGAAAAGAAATGTTCAGGAAGGCCCGATTCGTTCCAATCGATGAGTTACATACCCAAATGTCCCGTCTGGTGAAGATGTTAGACAACTAAACAAACGTTTGATTAAGCGTGAAAGTTGTTGGTTTGTCAAAGTTTACAGTATTAAACGGTTGTTTAATACTGTGAAAATTAAAAATCGAGAGCTGTTTTAAGTTGGGGATTATAGACAATGAAAAAGAGCTGCTAAAAAAGTAGCTCTTTTGTCATGGTTCGGTGAATAGGTATATAATAGAGAGTATACGAGTATAGTAGTCATGAAGAAATAAAAGGGGGCTTGATGAATGATCAGATTGTCCAGGACAAAGAAAGTCATGTTACTTGGTTTAGCAATCATCCTCATAATAGTAGCCAACCGGATTTCCAGTGTACAACACTTGACAGCAAGAATTGCCACTAACCTGTATATCAGCCTGAAGTATCAAGATCTGGACCTCGAATACCAGAACGTCGAATTCTCACCCCAGTTTGGAGATTATTCTGTAGCGTATAAGGACAAGGACGGAAAAGTCTATGGATTCATGGTTACCCCTAAGTCAATGCCCGTCATCATACTTCACGATCCTCTTAATGAGTCACCTTAATCAATAGCGAAGTTAAAGAGTGAACCTCTCTATCTTTTATCATTTCATTCTTCATGTATAATAAAACCAAACAACTTTATAAACGTTACCACAAGGGGAGCGAAAGCTGAGAGTGAACAATCTGTTCTGACCCTCTGAACCTGTTAGTTAGTACTAGCGTAGGGATGTGGATAGTAAGCAGCATGGCTTATTTTTCCTTTTACATTCAGCCCCCTTATGGTTTCGTTTCATCTTACAAGGGGGATTCTTTTATGAAAAACATGCGTCTTGTCGTTTTACTTGAAGCCTCATTGATGGCGGCATTCGCCGTTATCCTTGATATGCTTCCTTCTATTAAGCTATCACCCAGTATCTCCATTTCGATAGCAATGGTTCCTATTTTTCTATTGTCATATCGAAGAGGATGGAAGGCTGGTATACTGGCTGGATTTGTATGGGGCCTATTGCAGATTGCCTTGGGTGACGCTTGGATTGCGACTCCAGTGCAAATGGTAATTGAATATTTCATCGCCTTTGCCTTTATCGGTCTTGCCGGATTCTTTTCCGGTAAGATCCAATCCTCAGTAAGAAGTAACCGTCGAACTAGAGCGGTCATGTGGGTAGTGGCTGCTACGTTTTTAGGTAGTCTGGGTCGATATTTTTGGCACTTCATCGCAGGATATGTCTTCTTTGCAGAATATGCGCCAAAAGGCATGTCGCCGCTACTTTTTTCATTAGCAGCAAACGGAATCACCATGTTGGGCTCAGCTCTTCTTTGTTCAATCGCTCTGCTGATCGTACTCAACACAGTGCCAAGATTGATCAAAGTAAGGGTATCTCCTCAAGAAAGCAACCGAAAGGCATCCTAAGTTATTTGGACCGGTCACTATAAAGAGGCTGGTCTTTTTTCTATGAAAATACATCCCAGGTCTTAGAAGTATTTACTTCTACGGCTTCTGTTTGCATGTTGGTGATTTTTTTATACTTAAGTTATTCGTTCATATAGGAGTGACCTCGATGGAAGAAATCATGGCAAATTATTCGGCAGAGTGGGGGATATGGGGTGTATTGCTTTCTCTATTTATTGAAGGAAGTGCTTTCCCTTTTGTGGGCACTTTTTTCATCGTAACAATGGGATTTATTTTAGAATTAACGTGGATGGAGATAGGAGTGCTTTCTCTAATAGGAAGCTTTCTTTATACAGCGGGTAGCTATATTCCTTATTTTATCAGTTCAAAATTAGGTGCGAAGCTTGAGGCAAGGTTGAAACCTGAAAAACGGAAGAAGCTCAAAGAAGCTCAGGAAAAGTTCAACCGTTACGGAATCTGGAGCGTAGCAATTGCAAGTCCCCTTCATTTAGGAAATATCATCCCCTTCATGGCAGGCATGGCAAAAATGGATTTGAAAGTGTATTCTCTCCTTACTATGCTTGGGATAGCTCCGTCTACCTTTTTTTTCTTAAGTATAGGCAAGTTCTATGATGGTGATAGAGAAGTGATCTTGGGGTTGGTAGAAGAATATCAACTGTTGGTTCTAACAGGATTTGTGCTGGTAACTGTTTTGTACATTCTCTTTAAAAGGAAGAGAAAAGGGAATAGAAGGATGATTAGTAAAGATTCGGAGACTGAAAAATTTTCGTCAAGTTACAAAAAAACTCAATCCTAAAACCCTCTACGCAGATTAAATCTTCGTAAAATCATCCCCTTCCTCATTGCTTACACCCATTCTTTCCTATAAACTAGACCTATTCAAAAAATAGCACGTGTGGAGAGATCTATATTGGAAGCAAAAATGATAAGAAGATATGACATTATGGAGGTAAGTTTGCTGGCGGGTAAGATCATGCTGCAAAGTGGTGCAGAAACGTATCGCGTAGAGGATACGATGATGCGGATCGCCGCTTCTTATGGGATTTCAGAATCTCACAGCTATGTTACACCAACAGGGATCATCTTCTCGATTGAAACGTCTGAACCAACGAAAACGAAGCTTATTCGAATAAACGAACGGTCTACCGATCTTGAAAAAGTAACCCTAGTGAATAGTATTTCAAGGCAAATCAGTAAGGGGCATCTCACCCTTGAAGAAGCATACAATGCTTTGGAAAAGCTTGATCAATCTGATCTTTCTTACTCCTTTGTGATTCAGGTATTGGCCGCTTCGATTGCAAGCGGATGTTTTCTCATCATGTTCCAGGGAATGTGGAATGACTTCATTCCTGCGCTTTTCGCTGGTGGAGTCGGGTTTACGAGCCTGATCTATTTTCATCGACTTGTGCCCATTAAATTCTTCGCCGAGTTTCTCGCTTCCTTTATTATCGGAATGCTTTCCTATGGGTTCGTCCAGCTTGGAGTCGGACAGGAGCTGGATAAGATTATTATTGGATCAGTGATGCCTCTGGTTCCCGGGCTCCTCATTACCAATGCCGTCCGGGACTTAATGGCAGGGCATTTGGTGTCGGGTTTATCGAAGGGAGCAGAAGCTTTTTTAACGGCGTTTGCCATCGGGACGGGTATTGCCGTAGTTTTCACTCTGACGTAGGGTGACTTTGTTTAGTATTAGGAAAAAAGAATGAGGTGAAAAGGGAATGCTCATCATAGAACAATTAGTGACCAGCTTCATCTCCGCTGCTGCATTCGGGATTATCTTCAATGCTCCAAAGCAGTCCCTTTTCAAATGCGGAATTGTTGGAATGTTAGGCTGGATCATCTACATAGTAATGAGTTTAAACGACGCCGATGCGGTACTTGCGACGTTACTTGCATCCTTTGTCGTGGCCGTGATCAGTCAGGTGTTTGCGAAAATGTATAAAACCCCGGTCATCATCTTCTCTGTAGCCGGCATTATACCTCTTGTACCTGGAGGACTGGCGTACGATGCCATGAGAAATTTTGTTCAAAACGATTACAATGCCGCCATCAACCTGGCAGCTAAAGCTTTTATGATTTCAGGCTCCATCGCCATCGGACTCATCTTCTCAGAAGTCATCAACCAAGTCATCCGAAACGCTCGGCTGAACGTAAGTGCAAGGCGAATGAGATAGAGGGACGGACCTTACTTTTGTGGGGTCTTTTTTTATTGGCTTCAGCAGAGAATAGGAACAAAGTCGGGCGTAATGAATCCCCTGCAAACTCACACCCCATGTAACATTTTCTCTCTCCTGACGTCTAATCAACAAATAGAACATATAGGAGGGTCATAGCATGAGTAAGAAATCGTATCTGCTCATCATTGCTGGTATTATGTTGCTGGTGGCACTTGGAACGTTTGTGTATAGTCAAAGACCTGTCGTGAAGGCCGAGGGGAAGATGGAGGGCGACCTTCTCGTGATGGAGAATAACTCATGGAATCTGCAATTTTCAACGGCCCTGAATAAGGAAACGGTGACGCCCCAGAACATTTATGTAGAAGACTCCAATGGAGAGAGGATCAATGTCTCCTTGAAGGTGGATGAAAATCGAAAGACACTGCAAATTCAAGCACCGCCAGAAGGATATCCTTCTGATCCACACCAGTATACACTTCATATTTCTCCTAAAGTGAAAACCAAATGGGGTTTTTCTTATGATGGAGATACAGAAATACCCTTTTCTGTCACCTCTAAACTACCCAGTATTCAATCCAAGGAAGAACTAACGAACTATTTTAAACGAATGTTAAAGAAAAATAAGGAAGATACGGAGTTTTCTCTGTTCGGAAGAGAAGGGAATATGGAGTCCAAATCATCGGAAGATAGTGCAGCTGGGGAGTCGTCTCAATCGGAATCCAATTTTTCTGAAACGAATAATCAGGTTAAAGGAGTTGACGAAGGGGATATCGTGAAGACCGATGGAAGCTATATTTACCAATTAACCGACCGCAGGCTGCTGATTACAAAGGCAAATCCTGTGAAAGAAATGAAAGTGGTATCCTCTACCAGCTATAAAGAAAATATGCAGCCGCATCATCTGTTTCTACAGAAGGATAAGCTGCTCGTCATCGGGAATAGCTGGTCGCCTGTCCATTTTCAAGAGGGTAAACAAGAGTCAATTGCTTCCACTATGCCTGTAGACGGAACGACCGTTGCGCTTCTTTATGATATCTCGGACAAAGCCAAACCATCCCTTCTCAGGCATGTTGAGCTTGAAGGTCAATATGTAACGTCCAGGAAGATTGATTCCACTGTATATTTGATTTCGAATCTGTATCCAAACTACTGGATGCTTGAACAGGGGGGGAATCCTGATCTGAGACCCCGTGTGAAAGATAGTTTAACAGGTGGTGAAACGACACCACTTCCAATAGAAGATATTAAGTACTTTCCACAGTCCCAGTCCCCAAACTATACCTTATTGACGGGAATGAATATGGAAGATCCAAAGGCTTCTCTAAACGTTCAATCCTATCTTGGAAGCGGCGATAAAGTGTATATGTCTAAAAATAATCTTTATGTGGCTGTAGAAAAATACAATGAAGATGCTATGAAAAAATGGACCTCTTCAAACACGGAGATTTATAAATTTTCCGTAAGTGATGGAAAGATTGAATATGCTTCATCAGGTCAGGTAGAAGGAAGGGTGTTAAATCAATTTTCCATGGATGAACATAAAGGTTACTTTCGGATTGCAACGACAAAAGGGGAGGTGTGGAACAGTGACTCCCCTTCATCCAATGCTCTCTATATTTTGGATGAAAACATGAAGAATGTTGGGGAAGTAACGGATTTAGCCAGGGGAGAACAAATCTATTCTGTCAGGTTTATGGGAGATAAGGCATATATGGTGACCTTTAAACAAGTCGATCCCCTTTTTGTCATCGATACGGCAGATCCGAAAGCTCCAAAGGTTCTGGGGGAGCTGAAGATTCCGGGTTTTAGCACCTATCTTCACCCCATTGACGAACATCACCTCATCGGGTTTGGGTTTGATACGAAAGTGGTGCACGATGACAAAGCAACCAATGAGGAACCCAGAATCGTTCGACAAGGAATGAAGATCTCATTATTCGATATTACAGACTTTCAGCAGCCAAAGGAGACGGATACTGAAATAATAGGGGGACAGGGTACTCACTCATATTTGTTGGACGATCACAAAGCACTGCTTCATGAACCTTCACGAAATCTATATGGCTTTCCCATTTCTGTTTATCATGAAAAAGAAGGAAGCCGGCATGAACTGGATTTTGACTATCAAGGCGCAATCCTGTATGAAATCACACCTGAAAAAGGAATCGTCTTAAAGTCTCAGCTCACAGAAGAAGAAAACAAACACAAAGAATATTACGAACAGTGGGAAGACCAGATTCAAAGACTCCTATATATTGATGATCAGCTGTATACAGTATCACATAAGAGAGTGACTGCTTACTCTTTAGATGATTTCATTAAAGAAAACGCGATTGACCTCCCGTGATGAAAACCCTTAAGGCGCTTTGCCTTAAGGGTTTTCTATTACTTAAGACTCCTTGGTGAATCAAATAGACTATCTTTTTTTGTCAGGTTTTGAAAAAAAATCTTTGGGTAGATAACTATTAGCATTATACAATTTCCATAATTGAAGGGAGAACATCGAATGAACAATGATATAACGCAAGAATGGTACGGGTACTTAGGGAAGCTTCCTGATCTGTTATTAGCTCTATTAGTGTTTTTGATCGGATGGATCATTGCTAAGGCTGTTGAAAAAGCCGTTTACGGAATTTTAAAACGGGTGAAGATCGATGATAACCTTTATTTTGGCAGCAGGAACGGAGAACGGAAATGGACATCGGAGAAAGTCATTAGTAAAATTGTGTACTTTATTCTGCTTGTGTTTGTGTTTATTGCCTTCTTCAATATGCTTGACTTGAACTTCATTGCTTCACCTTTAGTCGGTATGTTGAGTACGATGGCGGCAGCGATTCCGAATGTATTAAAAGCAGCACTCATTCTATTATTTGCATGGATTGTTGCATCTGTACTGAAGGTATTGATTGAGAAACTGGGTACGAGACCTGCAGTTAAAAGCACGCTGGTAAGATCTAAATTAGCAAAAGATGAAAATGATGTCCATCGATACGTCTATACGGCTGCTAGAATTGTATTCTATCTCGTGCTTCTCATATTCTTACCGGGAGTGTTAGCAGCTCTTAATATCACAGGGGTTTCAGGGCCTTTCACGGAAATGCTCCAAAACTTCCTAGGGTTTATTCCTAAACTGTTTGCCGCAGCTATCATTCTCCTTGTTGGCTGGTTTGTAGCCAAAATCGTCCGGGATATCGTCACGAACTTTTTACAGGCGATTGGAACAGAGAGAGTCGCTGAACGATTCGGCATTGGCAAGCTCTTTCAAGGAACAACGGTTTCATCGGTCATTGGTACGATCATATTCGTGCTCATTATGATTCCGGTTACCATTTCTGCATTGGATCAGCTGGACATTCGCGGGATTTCAGAACCGGCGATTAACATGCTGAATCAGGTCCTTGTGATGCTTCCGAATATTGCGATTGCAATTCTACTCATTCTTGCAGGAATCTGGGTTGGTAAATGGGTTGGAGCCATGGTTGCCCGTTTATTGAACCGGGTAGGATTCAATTCTCTATTACGTAATATGGGTATTGGACGTATGAACGTCAATAAGAATCCGTATGAACCAACGGGCTCATCCTATATGAATCTATCAGGGCTTGTAGGTAGAGTGGTTCAAATTATCATTGTTTTCCTATTTGTTGTAGAAGCCCTGGAAATTGTGCGATTGGAATTCCTGGTCGCTCTGGCAACGGGTGTCCTTGCGTATTTACCACATGTATTGGCAGCCATCGTCATTCTTGGGGCAGGCTTATACTTAGGTAACTTGGTCAAGAGCATCATATCCAATGTATTGAGTGATAACTTCCAAGTACTTTCGACCATCACGAAATATGCAATCATTGCCTTGAGCTTCTTTATGGCCTTGGATCAATTAAAAGTAGCAGATTCCATCGTCAATATTGCATTCATGCTGATTCTGGGTGGACTGGCACTAGCCTTCGGTTTGGCCTTTGGTCTGGGTGGAAAGGACTTTGCACAAAAATATCTATCTAAACTCGATCGGAAAATTGAAGAAGAAAAGAACAGACCTAATAATGGTGGTACAGATACACCACCTTTTAATCAATAAGTGTAAAAACCACACGATTCTTTTAGATCGTGTGGTTTTTGTTAGGGGATAATGGTGGATTCGATAAATCCTACGGAAATGACCTTCAGCTTCTGCATGAACACTTCCAACTACCACCCGGTATAAAAAAACGATATGATGATACATATATATACATAATGGAAGTTTAATGTAAGAGGGGTGTTCATTTGAAGGTCATACGTTTTTTAAAGCCTTACCGTGTTGCCATGGCGGTTGCCTGGAGTTTAATGCTGGTAGAGCTTGCTGTTGAATTATTAAATCCGCTGTTTATGGCACGGATTATTGATGAAGGCATTATGAATGGAGACTTGGACGTGGTGATGAAATGGGGCTTCATCATGGTGGGGATGTCTCTCCTCGCGTTTATTTCAGGCGTGACGAATTCATTTTTCGCCGCTCATACGAGTCAGGGATTTGGCTATGATGTACGGGAAAGCTTATATAAAAAGGTTCAGTCATTTTCCTTTGCAAGCTTTCATAAGCTTCCGACGTCATCCTTGATCACCAGGATGACCAATGACGTAAGGCAGCTGCAGAATACCATCTTCATGAGCTTACGTATTATGCTAAGAGCCCCGCTGCTTGTTGTCGGATCAGCGATCATGGCACTTATCGTCAATGTCCGTCTGGCCCTTATTTTATTAATCGTGATTCCGGTTTTATGGATGTTCCTGATATGGGTCCTGAAACGTGGATGGAGCCTTTTTGAAAGAGTTCAATCCCGTCTCGACAAAGTAAACGAGGTCATGAAGGAAAACCTCTCCGGGATGAGGTTAATTAAAGCTTATACACGAAGCAAATATGAAGAAGGCCGATTTCATGGTGCAAATGAAGATTTGAAGGATCGGACTGTCCGGGCTCTTCGTTTCATGGAAATTATCATGCCTCTTCTGATGCTCGTGATGAATCTTGCCCTCTTATCCGTTTTGTGGTTCGGAAGTATAGATGTTGCCTCAGGTGGGGCGAATGTTGGAGAAGTCGTAGCGATCGTCACCTATGTTACGAGAATCTCTTCTGTTTTTTCAATTTTCTCATTTATCATTACAAGTTTTTCAAGAGCAAGGGCTTCTGCCGGGCGGGTAGAAGAAGTTCTCCAAACAGAGGTAGATCTAAAAGACGGAGAAGGTGCCAGACTGGAAAACACTGTGGTGAACGGAGAGATTACATTCAAAGATGTGTCGTTTCAATACCCTTCAACCCGCGGCAAGGTGCTTGAGGGTGTATCGTTTAAAGTGGAGGCTGGCGAAACGGTTTCGATCCTCGGAGCAACGGGATCCGGCAAAACATCACTGTTCCAACTCATTCCCCGCCTGTACGATGCGACGGAAGGGTCTGTTGAACTGGATGGTCAATGCATACGGTCCATCCCTTTGGCTCATGTAAGGAAAAATATTGGGTACGTGCCCCAGGAAGCGGTATTGTTTTCTGGATCCGTATCCGAAAACCTCCTCTGGGGAAAAGAAGATGCAACCAGGGAAGAAATGATCCAAGCCGCAAAGGATGCCCAGATCCATGAGACCATCCTGAATCTTCCTCATGGATATGACACAGTTCTCGGTCAAAAAGGGGTCAATCTTTCAGGAGGACAGAAACAGCGTCTGTCGATTGCGAGAGCACTCATTCGAAAACCAAAGATTTTATTACTGGACGATAGCACGAGTGCTTTGGATTTGAAAACAGAATCGAAATTACTCCAAGCTCTGAAGCAATACGAATGTACGACGATGATCATTACACAGAAAATAAGTACGGCCATGGAATCTGATACGATTCTGCTCCTTGAAGATGGAGTGTTAATCGGAGAAGGGACCCATACATCCCTATTAGAAGATTCCTCCCTCTATCAGGCGATTTTTCAATCTCAATTCGGAGAGGAGGAAATACATCATGTCTAGGCATATGCGAAAGAAACTGGGGGAAAACGATAAAGCGAAAGATGCAAGAGGGACGCTGCGTCGTCTTTGGGACTACCTTTCCGAAATGAAAGTGATCCTGTACCTCGTGATTTTAATGGTGTTCATTAGTTCAGCAGCAGCTCTTCTGGGACCTTTCCTTGTAGGGAAAGCGATTGATGAATACATTGTAACGAAAGAGACTTCCGGATTGATTGAGCTTGTTTTAGGTTTAATAGCCGTGTACATCTTCCATTCCCTTTCCGTATGGTTCCAGAATTATTGGATGATCGGTGTGGCTCAGGATACGGTCTACCGCTTGCGGAAGGACCTTTTTCATCAATTGCATCAACTATCGATCCCATTCTTTGATAAACGGAAACATGGGGAGTTAATGAGCAGAGTGACAAATGATATTGATAATGTGAGTGCCACATTGAATAGCTCGTTCATTCAAATCATTTCCAGTGTCCTGACGTTGGTGGGGACTGTCTCGATCATGCTCTTGCTAAGTCCGTTGCTAACGTTGATCACGTTGACCATCGTACCTCTGATGGTTCTCGGTATGAAGTGGATTACGAAAAGGACAGGACGTTTGTTTAAACAATATCAACAAAATATCGGTGAGTTAAACGGATATATAGAAGAGACGATTTCAGGTCATAGTATTATTAAAACCTTTTCCCGTGAGGACACTGCCATAAAGGACTTTGGAGAAAAAAATCAGCGGTTGAGAACGGCCGCGTATTGGGCCGATACCTATTCCGGGTTTATTCCGAAGCTTATGAATGTGTTGAACAATTTAAGTTTTGCCGTCATTGCCGGAGTCGGAGGGGTCTTCGCATTAAATGGCATGATAACCATTGGAGTGATTGTGATCTTTGCTGAATATGCCCGTCAATTCACCCGTCCGTTGAATGAGCTAGCGAACCAATATAACACGTTATTATCTGCCATTGCCGGTGCAGAGAGAGTATTTCAAATTTTAGACGAAGAGGAAGAGGCCAAGGATGAAGGTGATGCCGTGGAGATCGATTCCGTTGAAGGGAAAGTGGAATTTCAGCATGTATCCTTCTCGTATGAAAAAGGGGATCAAACGCTTCAGGATGTATCCTTCACCATAACACCGGGTGAAACCGTTGCATTGGTCGGACCGACAGGAGCAGGTAAAACGACGATTACCAATCTACTGTCCCGTTTCTATGAACTGAATGATGGCACCATTGAGATAGATGACCAGAACATCCAAAGCATTAAACGAAAGAGTCTTCGTCAGCAGATGGGATTTGTCCTGCAGGATAGCTTCTTGTTTCAAGGAACGATTGCAGACAATATCCGCTACGGCAGACTCGATGCGGGCGATGAAGAAATAAGGGAAGCGGCTAAATTGGCCAATGCCCATTCCTTCATTGAAAAAATGCCAGAGGGCTACGCTACTTTATTAAGACATGATGGCAGTGGAATCAGCCAGGGGCAAAAACAATTATTGTCGATTGCAAGAGCGATCCTTTCAAATCCTTCCATTCTTATACTTGATGAAGCCACGAGCAGCATCGATACGATTACAGAGCTGAAGATTCAGGAAGCTCTTAAACGATTAATGATGGGAAGAACGAGCGTAGTGGTGGCCCACCGTCTCAATACCATCCGACAGGCTGATCAAATCCTGGTCCTTGATCAAGGAAGAATCATTGAACGGGGCTCTCATGATGAGCTTCTCAAGCAGAAAGGGTTCTATCATGGTTTGTTTCATAGTCAGCTGAAGGAGAGCAGTTGATGGATTGTGTGAATTTGCGAGGGAATACCGGTTTTGAAAATAAATTCTTAGATTTGAAAGTAAAATCGGTGGAATTGAAAATATAATGCGAAATTTGAAAATAAAAGTAGAGATTTTGAAAATAAAATGGAAATCGACTGCGAAACAGAGAGAGATACGAACTGCATTCACCCAGAACATAAAAAAACACCTCAAAAGTCAGCACTTTTGAGGTGTTTTTACCTTGTAGAGGGGCTAATCATCCCGTTAGCGATCCCTCTGATATTGCCTTAATCGGATAAAGGCAACTCTGTAACTTGCAACATCACAAGTAATATATTTATATCTTGAACGTTGTTTGCAGATAATAAACAGCCGCGGGCAATTCCTTGAGTCGTTTGATATACCTAAACGACGTAAGCCCTACCTCTCTTACATCCTAACGGCTCCGAAGCCGATCCAGTGTGAATAAGTTGTTAAATCAAAACAGAATAGAATTACGAATTATCTTCTCTATCGTTTCAATGTATGTTACAAGGTTACAATAAATAAATATAACATCAATATTAAAACGTGTCAAGGGAATTTCGATTATAATTCAAGCGACTGCGGCGAATCCTCATCGTCATTCATTAAGCGGATGGCGGTGGGTTGAATTTTTAAGACGATGTAATTCGGGTCGTCCGGACCTTCAAACCATCTTTTCATATGGTCATTCCAAAGTTTTTCCTTATAATGAGTGGACTCTTCAATGGAGGCACGACCTTCGATTTCCACGAAAGTATCCCCATACCCCTCTCCTTCGTAACCAAGAAGGATATGTACATTAGGATTGTCCTCAATTTCATCTGTCTTATGTGTTTCCTTGCTTGTTGGCGTATACAGAGTCAGGTCATCATGAGAAAACGTCATATAACGGGAATGAGGCTTATTATTTTTAACCGTTGCCAGTGTCCCTACTTTGCTTTCATCGAGCACTTTTAAGATTTGTTGTTTCAGTTCAGCTTGTGACACTCAATCCATCTCCTTTAATGGTTCATTTATATCCATACTATTCCTTTTCTTAAGGTGAAATAAACATGGGAATGTGTAATTGGGGTGCTGTCCGGGAATAACGGAAATAACAATGAAACTAAGGATGATGAGCGTGATACCGGAAGAATTAGTCGATATCTGTAAGAAAAGGATGGAGCCCTATCCCTGTGAGGGGTTTGTATACGGACGCGGCCCAGTGAAGCCGACGATCATGATTGTCGGGGAAGCCCCGGGTGAAACCGAGATTCATAATGGAATGCCATTTAGCGGACGGGCAGGAAAAGTCCTGGATGAGTTCTTTCGTTATATAGAGGTTCCACGGGAAGATATATATTTTACCTCGTCGGTCAGAAGCAGACCTTATAAAGTTGTCCCTAAGAAAGTAGGGGATGAGATCATAGAGAAGAAGTACAATAGGGCCCCGAATCTGAAGGAACAGCTGGCACATGCACCCATTCTGGATTATGAGCTGCAGCATATTAAGCCAAAACAGCTTGTGACATTGGGGAATATCGGGTTACAGAGGCTGCTGGGGAAACGCTATACCATTTCTCAAGCGCACGGCCAGTTAATTGAATCGAAAGTCAGAAGGTTGAAAGATCTTCAGTCAAATGAGTGGATCATGAGTGAAGAAAGCTACTCAATCTTTCCAACCTTTCATCCTGCATCGATTTTCTACAATCGCTCTTTAGAAAAAGAAATATACAAAGACCTGGATAAGTTGAAAGAAATACTGGGAAGAAGTCATAATAAAGGAGGCTGACATCTATGGAGTGTCAGCCTCCTTTACGCTAATTCTTGTTTAAATTCTCCTGAGCCATTCTCACAAGTTCCTTCACCATGTTACCGCCAATCCTTCCGCCAACTTTTCCTGCTTGCTCCGATGTTAATTTTCCGTTATATCCTCTTTGAAGAGGAATGCCTTGCTCTCTGGCAATTTCATATTTCGCTTCTTTGGGATCTTGCGTACCGGAAACTTTGGCTTTTAATTGATCCATTGCAGCTCGGGATTCAGGTACAAGAAGTTTTCGTTTCGACATATTATCACCCCTTTTTTAGATTGCCCAAATATTTTTTTATGAGTATAGAGTCTTGACATATAAGGGTTTTTCCACGTTTAAGAAAATTTCGTCACAAAAAAAGATTGTCTAATTTGTGTCAAATAAAATATAATTCTTAATAGTTAGATTATTTTTAAAAAGAAAAGGGGGAAATGCCGTGGAAGAATTAGTTGGCAAGTTGGTAGGAATACTTTGGTCTCCGGTCATGATTTACTTCTGTTTGGGTGTGGGATTATTATTTTCTATTTTAACGAAGTTTTTACAAGTCCGGTTGATTAAAGATATGGTGGTTCAAATGTTTAAGGGTGGTAGCTCCAAAGCAGGTGTGTCTTCATTCCAGGCCTTGGCGCTGTCGTTATCAGGACGTGTCGGGACAGGGAACATCGCCGGTACTGCAACGGCCATCGCTTTCGGTGGTCCAGGGGCGGTATTCTGGATGTGGACGATTGCATTCATCGGCGCAAGCAGTGCCTTCATTGAGTCCACACTTGCTCAAATTTACAAAGTGAAGCAGGATGGGGAATACCGTGGAGGGCCAGCCTATTACATTGAAAAAGGGATCGGCTGGAAATGGTATGCCGTGCTATTCTCACTTGCTACATTGCTTGCAATGAGTATTTTAATGCCTGGAATTCAATCAAACTCCATCGCATTAGGTCTTGAAAATGCATTCGGTCTTAGCACAACGGTAACGGGTATTGGTCTTGTCGTGTTAATCGGGGTCATCATTTTCGGTGGGGTCAAACGGATCGCTGGAGTAGCTTCTTACGTAGTCCCATTTATGGCGATTGCCTATATTCTTCTATCTCTTATCATTGTAGGAATGAATATCACTGAAATCCCGGCAGTTTTTGCTCTTATCTTCAAGAGTGCATTCGGCTTTGATTCAGCATTCGGTGGAATCATCGGGATGGCTGTGTCTTGGGGAGTGAAACGTGGAATCTATTCCAACGAAGCAGGTCAAGGTACAGGACCGCATGCTGCAGCGGCAGCTGAAGTGTCCCACCCTGCTAAACAAGGTCTGGTTCAAGCGTTCTCCGTTTACATCGATACTCTTCTGGTTTGTTCGGCAACAGCATTCATGATCTTGTTTACTGGATCCTTCAACACAGAAGCACCTGATGGAACCATGCTTGCGAACAATTTAGAAGGCATCGAAGCGGGGCCTGGTTATACACAGGCAGCGATTGAATCAGTCATCCCTGGATTCGGAGCATCATTCGTCGCGATTGCATTATTCTTCTTTGCTTTTACAACTATTATGGCTTACTACTACATGGCGGAAACGAATGTTGCCTACCTATTGAGAGGTAAGAATTCAAAAGTCGCGATGACCATCTTAAAGTTTGTTCTGCTTGCTGCTACATTCTACGGAGCAGTGAGAGAAGCCGCTTTAGCATGGGCGTTGGGTGATATTGGTCTTGGAATCATGGTATGGCTGAACTTAATCGCCATCCTTATCCTGGCCAAACCTGCTTTAAAAGCACTCAAGGATTATGAAGAACAGAAGAAGCAAGGTCTTGACCCAGTCTTCAACTCTACAAAGCTCGGTATCAAGAATGCAGAGTTCTGGGAGCAAGAGTATAAAGTAGAAGATAAAGAAAATGCATCTTAACCTACCAAAAAAACCTGATGCCTGTATGGGCAACAGGTTTTTTTTATTGTTCTTTTCGCGAAAACGAGCACCTGTAGCGAAAATCAACCAGCACTTACCTTTTACAGCAACAACGTTTACGGAAACAGCCTTTCATAAAACAGTCACATTATTTTGAAACAGGACTCTCAATCTTAGAATAAAGCCGTTCTCCGACATATTTCTGAAATACATACATAAGCAATGCTTTAATGGAAAACAGGACAGTTAACTGGTATTGCTTTAAACGGATCAGGTTCCATACACCAAGATTTTTGAATAAGGAGTAAAATGGGTATGTAAAGAACATATCGACCAGAAAATTAACAAGCACATAAAGATAAAAATTTTTATAGGTGAATTTGAGGATCCAAACAGAACCGCTCAAAAATACCCCAATCACAAAAGGCATAATACCATTCACTTTCGGGAAAAGCCTGGTGTGGTGGTGATGGTCCACCATTTCACCCTTTCTGCAAAAACATTTTCTGAATAAACGAGTAATGACATAAATATAGAGGCAGGTAAATATTTTTTTAAGCTCTCTTTTCCTGCTAGTAAGAGGAATACCCAAGAAACGAGCATCAGAAAAAAGTATGTACAGTTCATTTCTTTTATGAACCACGGTGACTCCTCCTAAAGGATGACGAGATACCTTACTCATAGATTGGTTTAATGAAAATAGAATTATACGGATAATAGTAAAATGTATTCCCATCAGATTAGTAGACAATATCTTTGAGTTAGACGTCTAAATTGATTATGATAATTAGAAGAAGTAAACGCGTGACTTTTATCAGGAGGTGCTATTTCATTGGACTTATATGAACCGTATATACAGAATGACCGTCAAAGAAAGCTGGTTGATTTAGCTGGTGGGCTGGCTGATGCGTTTGATGAACGAGGGGAAGCGTATGACCGTGAAGATGCCTTTCCTTATGAAAATTTCAATGACCTGAAGAAAAAGGGATATGGAACTTTATCTCTTCCTAAAGAGTACGGCGGAGAAGAAATCAGCTTATATGAGCTGGTGATGATTCAAGAAAGGCTTGCTACAGGGGACGCAGCAACGGCTTTGTCCATTGGCTGGCATCTCGGAGGATTGATGGAACTGACGGAAACCCGGACGTGGGATGAAGGGGTGTTTAAGGAGCTTTGTGAGGAGATTATAGTGAACAATGCTCTTATTAACCGGGCAGCATCTGAACCGGCAACGGGGAGCCCCACTCGTGGAGGACTTCCCGAAACCAAAGCAGTGAAAACGGAAGAAGGATGGAAAGTAAGCGGCAGGAAATCTTTTACTTCTATGGCGAGAATTCTGGATTATTCTTTAGTATCGGCAACAATCGGTGACACCCAAGAAAAAGGATTCTTCTTGGTGAATCATGATCTGGAAGGAGTAAGTTTGGAAGAAACATGGGACACGATTTCCATGAAGGGAACGGGCAGTGATGATCTCGTCCTAACAGATGTCCTTCTTCCATCTTCTGCCCTGGTAGAACGTGATCGTGCAAATCCAAGAGGGAAGAATGATCTTCCTAAAGCATGGCTCCTGCACATTCCGGCTTGCTATATAGGAGTTGCGATTGCAGCACGCAACTATGCCATCCAATTTGCGAAGGACTATTCACCAAACAGTTTACCGGGACCGATCAAGGATGTACCTGAAGTTCAACGGAAAATTGGTGAAATAGAATTAGAACTATTTAAGGCCAGGCAAATTCTCTATTCAGTAGCTGACAAGTGGGTGATGGAGCCTCAAAAACGGAAAGATATGGCTTTAGAGCTTGCTTCTGTAAAACATGTTGTGACGAACAGCGCCTTTCACATTGTGGACATCGCCATGAGGATCGTTGGAGCAAAAAGTCTGTTCCTCTCGAACCCGATGCAGCGTTATTATCGTGATGTGAGGGCAGGCCTTCACAATCCGCCCATGGATGATATGGTGATTGGAATGTTAGCGAATAACGCATTAAAATAAGATTTCAATAGAAAAGGTATAGACAGTATTTGTCTATACCTTTATGAGTGTCTATGGGTGTAACGTTTTCTCCAGTACAGTTTGATGCTGAGCTTCTAACACATGTATTTCACTAAGCTCCTCTATCAGGTCATGAATGGATAGTAGTTCGTATAGCATGACCGTTTCACAGGAAAAATGATGCTTCATGGACTGAAAAGGTTTCGTATGAAGCCCCTCTTGATCTTCCCAGAATTCCTCCAGGAGATCTTTCATGAGAGTGAAATGTTGTTCAGGTATGTGAAACGACGGATGATGCATGATGCTTTTTAACGATTGGGTGGCATGTAAGATGCGATCTTTCTCTTCCTCACTGAATGAATACTGAACCGGTAAGTAAATTAAGTTCCCAATATGAAAAAGGATCTGCCTTAAAAGGTTAAGTTTTTTGTACTCATAATGGAAATAACGCAATTCCTCACGACTGGAGCGGTGAAGCTTCCATTCTTCCTTTTGATATTCGCAAAGGGTGTCCGTCGATTCTATGTCTCTTAAAATATCGTTGAAGATCATTTTTGTATCCCGGTGAAGAGAGTGATTCTGTAGAACTTCAGATCCTCTTTTTTCTAATAAATTGCCCGTTTTGAAATAGAGATTATGAATCTTGGTCGTGATCGTTTTCGAGTATTTTGGTGGAAGGATCCACAAGTTCACTAATGTAGACACAATCAGCCCGATCGTGGTCGTGCCCAGTCGAATGAAAAAGGTAGCTACATAGTGATCGTGTATGGTGGGGATCATGGCAATCCCTGTTAATGTTGCGACCAGAATGCCTGCCCCTAAATGAAGTTTGTGGCAGGTGATGATTGTGAGCAGTGCCACCAGTGCATATGTAATGGGGTGATCCCCGAATGTGGAAGCAATGATCACCGCAAATAGTGCTCCTATAGCTGAAGCGGGAAAACGAATGAATGCTTTCTTGATTGAATTGGCGGCTGTGGGCTCGATGGTGACTATGGCTGTAATGACGGCAAAAGTCGCTGGCCAATCTAAAAGCTCACACACAAGAGCCGTTAAAAAAACGGCAATACCGGTCTTGGCAATTCTACCTCCGACAAATTGAATTTTTTTGAGAAACTCCATAATTTAACCCTCTTTTATAAATGGCTGTCGCCTTCATTATAAAGTAAGAAAAACCCAATTGAAATAAATGGACAAAAAAAGAACTGTTCCCGGAACAGTCCTTTTTTATATGATAACTCATCTTAGAGGTAAAGGTCGTAAAATAATCTTGATTGATTTAGGCATCTTGTGTTCACTCTGAGCCTCTTTTAAATACTTGAACATTTGTTTGCCTGCTACAGAGTTGGCGGAATGAATCGTGATCCGTTCTGCAAATAGCTGCTTTTCAACCATATAGTGTACGAGCATTAATCCATTACGGGTCTTGCTTTCTAAGTCATGATCCAATGAAAGATGAGCGATAGAAAAATTCAGGAGCAGGTCAATACATTCATCGATGTCTTTCGCGAGAATGTACCCTTGAGGACAGTGGCGATAATCGTCTAAAAATACATTTACTGTCATATTAATTCTTCTTTCGTCATTTGACTTAATTTAAGCCTAACAGAGTTTGACTTTTTTCTATATAGGTAAATAGTATGATTATTACAAATATAATTGTAATTATTTTGTTGATTTATGGGGGTTAATCTTTATGCGCTTTCTGAATGATAGAGGGAAATGACTATTTTTTACAGGGGATTTTCACCTCCTATTTAGTACTTCCATTAATAAATCAGGGCGATCTGTGATTATACCGTCTGCTCCCCTTATTACGAGCATTTCCATGGTTTCTTTGTCATTAATCGTCCAATAATGAATGTGAATGCCTTTACGATGGGCTCCCTCGATCAATGTGGGCCGGGTTAAGTCAATATTCCTTTCTTGAAGGGGAAGCTGGAAGGCATCGACAGTGGGGTTGTAAAGGTTTCTCAGAAAAAAAGTATGAAGGAGGACGAATTTTTTCGCTTCTTGTTTCCCTCCTTGAGTGGCCACTCTACCTTTTGAGTATGATTCAAATAGATTAATAATGTTCTGATCGAATGAAGCGATGAGAACATTTTCTTCCATATCATATTCCTGGATGAGCTTCAATAATTTCTGTACGATTTCCTCCATCCTTTTATCAGGATTGTCGTCTTTAATTTCAATGTTAACCCTCATGTTTGGGAACCGTTGAAACACTTCCTCAAGAGTAGGAACGTATACATTCTTTCCGCGGAATGAGTATTCACCATTCAGATCTTGAAAGGTGTAAGCAGCATCAAGTCGCTGAAGCTCCTTCAGCGTGTAATCTTTAACAAATCCACTGCCGTCCGTTGTGGCATCAACGGTTGGATCATGAATCGTTACCAAATGGCCGTCTTTCGTAATATGTATATCCGTTTCGATGACGTCCACTCCTAAATCAACGGCAGTCTGAAATGCTTCGATTGTGTTACCGGGTGCAAGAAGTTTTCCGCCTTGGTGAGCGATGACAAGGGGCTCCCCATTTTCTTTTTGCAGGAATGGTGGTGGATTCACTTTATTAACGGGGAGCCAGTAGACGAAAGTAGAAAATATCATAAGGAAAGCAGCGACCATCGTTATGACGATTTGACGCTGTTTTTTAGAAGGTTTTAAGACTTCGGGATTCGTATTTTTCATAAACTGTCATCCTTTTTTCGGGAAGATTCTTATTTTCTATTATAAGTACGACCTGGTTTATTTAGGACAATAAATTAGGGTAATTTGTTCGAGCGTCCTGTAGCGGAAATAAACGACTGCTTTTTCTGTGAAAATAGCTGCAATGTGTACGAAAGCAGCCTTCTAAAAAAGCCTTATGAAATATAATTTACCTTTAAGAGTAAAAAAATTACGTTTGAATGATAAATAACTATTGCTTTTAGAAGTAAAATAGATTACTCTTTAAAGTAAGGAGGGGATATTTACCATGAAAGAGAATTTAAGGTTGAATGTATCGTTGCTTAGGAGCCGTGTACCCAATTTAACGTCAGCTGCCAAAACGGTAGGGCTAAGGGCTGCGACGGTATCGAACTTGTGTACCGGAAAAATTTCTGTAGGTCGCGCCGAGGTGAAAACGATGGTAACGTTAGCGAATTTAGCCAACTGCACGCTGGACGAATTAATTATTCAAGGAGGGAAATTAAGTATGATTGAAACGGGGATTAAACCACTTGATTTGTTTGCTCCCATTGTTCAAGGTGGTACGAATGGATTTGTGGCCAGATCACAAGTTGGTCAATTTGTTGTACTGGCAGAATTAACGAAAGTACTGAAAGACAAAGGCTACCAATCGATTTTATTGACATCAAGTAAATCGTTTCCCGGGTTGAGTGATCTTGAAGGATTCGTCGATTCGAAATGCCACACGATAGACGATGTCTTTGCAGAAGTAGCCCTTGTTGAGGACAAAGAGAGCATCCTTCTATATATTGATCGTTCTTTTATCGTGTCAGGGGACTTATATGAATTAAGAGAACGATTCGAAGCAGAGAACTACCCTGAAATCACCACGATTTTGTTTGACCCAAGTGGAGAAGCGGTCGATGAAGATGATCCGTTCGGTCCACTCGACACCTTATGTTACTTCGACATAGATCTGGCTACCAGGGGCATTTATCCAGCCATACATCCCGTACAATCTACATCGATATTAATAGAAGACGATGCCCTGGACGCAAGCCACACGGCTATTCACAAGAAAGCAAAGAAACTACTAAGGCGTTACAAAGAAATACGCGTCCTCATGAATACGATTGGTAAAGATAAAATACCTGAAGCAGATCTCGAACTTTTTCATATAGGAGAGCGATTGGAAGCCTACTTGAGTCAGCCATTCTACGTAGCAGAAGAATTCACCAAGACAAAAGGCCAAACCGTCCATATCCAAGACACCATCCAAGACATCCAAAAAATACTCCAAGGCAACTACAACCACATCAAACCAACTGACCTAACCTACAAAGGGAAACTGAACTGAGGGACGGACCTCCAGATCCCATTCATGTAAATGAAGATCGCATAGGGGCGGGCCTCGGCAGAAATGTCTTAGGTCCGTCCCTTTGCCATTACTTTTTTCTTAATTTTGTGTAGGAGGAAAGAGGATTTTCTAGAAATTTGTCGTATGTGTAAAGTAATGACTTTATTTAGTGGGAGACAATTCGATGATTATCGAGAAATTATTATTACATGTGTTGATTATATTGGCTCCCGTTCTTATTCAAACCTCACTCCTTGAAAACCATAGGCTAGGGAAATCTCCTGTTTTTATCGGTGTATTACACGGGATCGCCGCGTTTATGTGCTTGATCTTTGCTTATGAAAGCTTCGGGTTGTATTGGGATTTCCGTTACATTCCTCTGGTTCTTTCGATGTTATATGGAGGGCGAAAAGCAGGGGTCATTGTACTCATCTTTATTTTAACCGCTCGGGTGATTAACGGCGGGGACGCCATCATTTTCGGTTTTATCAGTGCGTTTTTAGCAGGAACCCTGCCTTTTCTTATTTCAAACCGCTTCTGGACGTTTCCTCCAAAGAAACGGGTGACTTTTGCCGTGTTACTTGGATTCTGGCCTGCCCTGGTGATGTTAGGGATTCTTCTTTCCTTCGCTCTCATTTCGGGTGTTCCTGTTTCAGGTAATAAAGAAATGGGCATCTATGTTCTTATATTCGGTGGGATTCAGGTGTTAGGGGTTGGAGTTGCAGCACAGCTCAATGAGTGGATGATCGAGAAACGATTGCTGCGGGAAGAAATTTTGAAATCTGAAAAGCTCAACACATTGGGAGAGCTGGCTGCTTCGATTGCTCATGAAGTTCGGAACCCTCTAACCGTCGTCAAGGGGTTTCTTCAATTAATGAAGAAACAGGCGACAGGGGATCATGATGAGTATTTGAAGATTGTATTAAGTGAGTTAGGAAGGGCGGAAGAGATCATCAATGATTACTTGAATTTTGCCAAGCCGGAATTCGAAAAGTTAGAGAAAGTAAATGTGAAAGATGTTCTCTCAGATGTTACGGTTCTCCTAAACGCATATGCCCTGAAAGATGGTGTATACCTTGATGCTGCCCTGAAAGAGGATGGTTTTCTATTAACGGATCGGAATAAATTAAAGCAGGCTTTCGTCAACATCATTAAGAATGCCATTGAGGCCACTCCCCCTCAAGGAAACGTAGCCGTAAATTTAGAAGTCACCCATACCCAAGCAGTCATTACGGTAGAAGACACAGGAAAAGGGATGACAAAAGAACAAATCGCCAGACTTGGAACACTATTCTTTACAACAAAAGACCACGGTACTGGCTTAGGAACCTCAGTGTCCCTGAGGATTATTGAAGCCATGGGTGGCCATATTCATTATTCTAGCATTGTTAATAAGGGAACGGTCGTTACAATCAATCTTCCTTTGAACAGAGACAAGGTTGCAAAATTTGATTCGCATCTTGCAAACACGCATATGAACAATCAAAACGCTTAGGAAATCATCTAAGTGTTTTTTTGATTTAATTAAGAAATAAGGGAAAATAAAATCTTTCATCTCCATTTCCCGTACATACGTTCCATGATAGGATAGAAGATATGAATGATAAAACCTAATGTACAGGCGACAATCACTGTTCCAATGCCAACAGCGCCATGAAACACCATGGCAAGCGTAATGGCAATTGCTTCGTTTAATAAACGTGAATTGCGTAAATTCAAACCGAACCTGCGATGAATGGCCACCATGAAGGTATCCATCGGACTTGAAGGAAGCTTGGCTTGAAGGTAAATGGAGATTCCGATACCCAATAGCAAAATGCCAGTCAGTACGAGAGACAACTGTTGAATAAACCCTACCGGTTCAAGTGTTTTAAGGCCAACCGAAATCCAATAATCAACCATCATTCCAATCACAAAGATCGAGAGCGCAGCTAACCATTGAATGGGTTCTTTTAATAACAATGCGTTTATACAGATGAGAATACATCCATTGATGAAGATGCATGTCCCGATCGAAAGGTGGAACAAGGTAGACTCCCCTACGGCAAGTGCATCCCACGGAGCCGCTCCCAAATCTCCTTTAATAATCAGGGACACACCTAATGATAGCGATAGTAATCCTATACAGTAAAAGATGAATCTTGCCTTCATTCCAGAATCCTCCGTTCCAAAAAAAGCTTGTCTAATATATATGTTCACTGAAAAAAAGTTAGAATGATAATTTATGTGAGAAAGCCCGAGGTGAAACGTCACATGATGAAAAGCGTCAAGATCTCAATCAGGGAATTAGTTGAGTTTGTGTATAAAGAAGGGAGCATAGATGTCAGGTTTCAAGCCCGCTCCTCCATGACCATCGGAACAAAGCTACATCAAAAACTGCAAAAAGAATACAAAGAAGGTGATGAGAAAGAAGTCTTTCTGAAGGGAGAAAGAGTGGCTGAGGATATTCTCTATCAACTTGAAGGCCGGTGTGATGGAATCCACTATAAAAATAAAGAAGTCATTGTCGAAGAAATTAAGTCAACGGCAAGAACCCTGTCCCAGATTGAAGAAGGATCCCGTGTCCACTGGGCACAAGGAGAATGCTACGCTTACTTATTGGCGAAAGAAAAGCAGCTCACCCATATTAGCGTACAGCTCACGTATATAGAGGTTGAATCGGAAAAAACGAAGTCATTCATCCGCACGTACACCCTTGAAGAGCTGGAGCATATCGTTGACGAGACCCTGGCTGCCTATAGTCCATTTGCTTCCATGTTACTGACAAACCAGGATAGTCGATTAAAGAGCATTGCAGACCTAAGCTTTCCGTATCCTGTGTATCGAAAAGGCCAGAAAAAGCTCGCTGGTGCTGTCTATAAAACGGTCGCTGAATCCAAATCCCTGTATGCGAATGCACCGACGGGGACAGGAAAAACCATTTCAACCTTATTCCCGACCATTAAAGCAATGAGCGGGAAATGGTTTTATGTCACGGCAAAAACGATTACCCGTACGGTGGCAGAAGAAGCGCTACTCCTATTAGAAAGGGAAGGTTTGTCACAGCGTACCGTTACGATTACGGCAAAAGACAAAATCTGCTTTAAAGAAGAAACGATTTGTCAGAAAGAGTATTGTGAATTTGCCAATGGCTATTATGATCGAATTAATGGGGCGCTCATTGATATATTGACCTGTGAAACCACCATCACACGTCCAATTGTTGAATCGTATGCTAGGAAGCACAAGGTGTGCCCATTCGAATATTCAATCGACCTTTCCTATTTGGCAGACGGTGTCATCTGTGATTATAACTACATTTTCGACCCTAAAGTTTCTTTAAAAAGAATAAGCGAAGAAAGTAAGAAAAAGACCACTCTTCTCATTGATGAAGCACATAATCTTGTTGGCCGGGGACGGGAAATGTATTCAGCAACCCTGAAAAAATCCGCTTTTTTAGAAATTAAAAGAATGTATCCTGAGCAAGTTGCGTTAAAGCAGAGCTTGACAACGGTCAACAAACAATTTCTCCGTTTGAAAAATGAACAAGAAGGAGACATGCGGATTGAACTGGATGCACAATTAGTCGATGCGGTGGAAAGTTTTGTTGAGGCATCAGAAAAATGCTTGGGAGAAGCAGATGGAGATTGGTCTGAAGGCTTTCTTCAGTTATACTTTGATGCGTTAAGCTTTGTGAGGATTGCCAACCTCTTTTCTGACGAGCACCGCTTTGTGATTACTAAAAGCTCTAATGAAATAGAGGTGAAGCTCTTTTGCATAGACCCTTCAAAGCTTATTAAACATATAACCAAGTCTTTTCACTCATCGATCTTTTTCTCAGCTACCCTTCACCCTTTTTCATATTATTTTCAGCAATTAGGTGGAAGTGAAGACGATTATCGGTTTCTGATTCCTTCCCCATTTGAAAGAGAACAATGGCAGGTGGGGATCCATCCGATTTCAACTCGATTTAAGGATAGAGATCGTACCCTTTCCTCGATTACACGTTCCATTACAGAAGCGTTCAATGAGAAAAAAGGAAACTATCTAGTCTTTTTTTCATCTTACGCCTATATGCAGGAAGCCTTCGAGGAAATGAATCAGGATGCAATGAATGCAGATTTCATCATTCAGGAGCCTAATATGAAAGAAGTGGACAGAGAGGAATTTCTAAATGAGTATCGAAGCGGCAGAGACCGCCCGGTTATTGGATTTGCCGTATTGGGAGGGATTTTCTCAGAGGGTATCGATCTGAGAGGAGATCGATTAAAGGGTGTAATTGTTGTAGGAGTAGGTCTGCCTCAGCCAAGCAGGGATCATGAAATCATTAAGGACTATTTTAATGAACGGGGGTTGAATGGATTCGACTATGCCTATGTATACCCGGGGTTAAATAAAGTATTTCAATCCGGAGGGAGACTCATCCGTTCAGAGGTGGATACGGGAGTCCTCAGATTGATTGACGACCGCTATCTGTCACAGAAATATCAGTCATTACTGCTTGAAGAATGGAAGGATTATCAAATCATCACATGAAAAAAGACCGCTCATATAGCGGCCTTTTTTCGTATATCAGTTAAAAGAAGGATCTTTTAGTAAGCGATCGAATTCTTCAAGATGATGGGTTTCATCTGCAATCATATCGTCAAGCTTGATGCTGAGCTCGACGAGACCCAATTCTTCTGCTTGTTCTTTACGCTTCTTATAACGCTCGATTGTATCAGCCTCGGCTTTACGGCCTTCCTCTAACATTTCCTTCACATTATCTGTTTGCTTAACAGAAGCCGGAGTTGTTGTAGGATCTCCGCCTAATGTTTTAATTTTTTCAGCTAAGTATAAAGCATGTCCCTGCTCATCAGGAATTTCCTCTTCGAAGAACGGTTTTAGTATTTGACGATATAAACCGCTCACAACAGCAGCGTAGTTTGTATAAAGAATAACTGCAGCATACTCATTAGCTAAATCTTCATTTAGTCCATCAATTAACTCTTTTAATTTTGCTTCATCCATTAAAATACCACCCTTTTGTGTGTTGTTATATAGGCTATTTACCCAGACAAGAGAAAAAATAAACATTCAGAAATGAATCGAATGCTCCTCAAATATTTTGCCTGGAAATGGGGATTCTAATTCTATAAAAGTCAGAGGAGGGATGAGAATGTCTAAACAAGGAAAGAAGAGTATGGACCAAACATCTGAACAGTTGGCTAAGCAAAAAGCCAAGAATGACGTGGAATTCGGATCTGATATCCAGGTAGGGAATTCAAAAAGTCAAAGTCAGAAAAAAAGTGGCAAACAAGTAAATAAAAAATAAATGACGAATATCTTTTTCCCTGAAAGAAAAACCTATATGTAGAACCAGGAGGTGTAAAGGCATGACAAGAAGAATTGGTGTTGAACAATCCCTGCAGAACGTTGTACAAGCCTTACGTGAAAAGGGGCATGACGTTGTTGAACTTAAGCAGGAATCAGATGCAAATGGCTGTGACTGCTGCGTAGTGACAGGAATGGATTCCAATGTAATGGGTATTCAAAACGTGGCTACCCAAGGATCTGTTATTGAAGCAAGCGGATTAAGTGCTGATGAAGTGTGTCAGCAAGTTGAGAGCAGACTACAATAGTAGAAAAGCTGTGTAGTACAATAAGAACAGTCAGTAATGGCTGTTCTTTTTCAGTATAGTAATAAGAAGAGTGAGTGCACGATTTTTGGCTCATTCGAGTGAAACGTACGTTTCACTCGCCTTTGAGCAAAGCTGAAAGGTCGCCTGAATGAAAAGAACCCCCAGCATAAATGCATTTATGCTGGGGGTTCTTTTCATTCAGGCAGAAATGAGCCAAAAATCAACCAGTCTAAAGTCCATCACCCAATCTGAGCTAACGGCTGATTTCTTAAATGCTCTCTCAGTAAGTCAGGTGCTGTTAAAAACAATAGACCATTTCCTTCCAATGTTTTTGGGAATCCGAGTGGAACGGTGCGTTTAATGAGTTGTGCATACACTTCGGTTTCTGAAAGTTTACGGTCAAAAGATATTTGCTCCAATTCTTTGATGAGGGCTAATGCGCCGGACACGTGTGGAGCCGACATGGAGGTACCGCTGAGCTTAGCATACTTTTCACCAGGAATGGTAGACAAAATTTGTTCACCAGGTGCCACTAAGTCAACTTCATTATTAGAATTCGTAAAGTAAGAAGATTTTCTTTGAAGGTCGATGGCTCCTACAGAAATCACTTCATTGTAACAAGCAGGAAAAGAAAACTCATCGGTACTGCTATTTGAGTCACCTTCGTTACCTGCTGCACAAACAACTGATATATTTGCATCCACCGCTTTTTGGATCGCTTCGTGCAGAGGCTTGTGGTCAGTGGGGCCTCCCAATGACATGGAGATGATGTCCACCTTTTGTTCGATTGCATACAGAATGCCGTTCACGATCCAATCGTATTTTCCACTTCCACGGCTGCCTGCAAGTACTTTAATGACCAATAAATCGGCCAGTGGCGCAACACCGATAACCCCATTACCATTTTCACTTGCAGCAATCGTACCCGCCACATGGGTACCGTGTCCGCTATAATCGGTAACGTTATCTTCAGCACCGTTATCATCGTCGGTGAAATTGCGGAATCCCTTCACTTTCCCTGCCAGATCAGGATGGTTCATATCGCAGCCTGTATCCAGGACAGCGATTGTCGTTCCTTTTCCTTTGTACCCATTCTTCCACATACTAGGAGCTTGGATTAAATCAACGCCTTTAGGAATTTCATTTGCATCAACAATCATTTCGTCCATGAAATATGGAATTAACCTAATTTCACCTTGCATATCAATCCCTCCTAAAATGGTACTGCGTAGTAAAAATCTGAAGTTTCTGAAAATATAACATTTTTTGGACAAAATGAAAAGGGATAATAGTAGTAGGAAAATAAAACCAATCACATTTTTCTCTCTTTAAGCATACGGGTGGGGATTTTTTTAGTTTTTAAAGGTAGGATCCAATAGAAGAATGGGTGAGGACTTACGGGTTAGCCGTCAATGTATCAATCCCATTAGCCGAAATTTAAACAAACGTTTGATTGAGAGGATGAACCATTGCGTAGACAAGGTTTTTAGAGGTTAAACAAACGTTTGGTTAAAAAGAGAAGTTCTGGTATTTTCATCATGTCACCCACACTTTCAACATAAAATGTCTTGAAGGAAGGTGAACCAATGATGAATTATTATCAGTATGGCTATCCTGGCTATTCATATTATCGAAACGCACCTGACATGGCCTTCGCTCAAATACAGGGAGGTCCATTAGCACCAGGATTGCAAGGGTATATTTTTTTTCGGGAAGTGCAAAATGGGGTGGAAGTATATGCAGAGATAACAGGTTTACCATCATATAGGGAAGGAAAAGGTGATCAAAATCCGATCGGGCCTCATGGATTTCACTTACATGAAAAGGGAGTCTGTGAAATAGGGGACCCAAAGGAACCCTTTTCTTCTGCCGGGGGACATTGGAATCCGACGAACCAGCCTCATGGTAATCATGCGGGTGATTTTCCTGTACTGTTCTCAAATGACGGATACGCTAAAATGTCCTTTTTTACAAATAAATTCAAAGTGAAAGACGTCATAGGCAAAGGGGTCATCATCCATCAAAGCCCGGATGACTACAGATCCCAGCCCTCGGGAGATGCGGGGAAACGGCTCGCATGCGGAGTCATTATGGGGTATGGGGTCTAACGAAAAAGGGTTGACCTTATTGACAGGTCAACCCTTTTTTATCATTTATTAGAATAGGCCCAATACATCAAGCATGACAATAACGATTAGCAACGGAGCCACAAAACGTATCAGGAAGAACCAGGCTTCGAATAATCCCCGCTTCAATCCACTTCCTTGCTTCAACTCTTCGTAAAGTGCTGTTTTCTTCATTTTCATAGGTACGAACAGTGCAATAAGCAGTGATCCAATCGGAAGCAGCACATTGCTGACAGCGAAATCAGCCAAGTCAAAAATGGTCTTATCGAATAGCGTGATATTCCCAAGAATCCCAAACGATAATGCCGACGGAATACCGAAAACAAAGATGGCAAGTCCGATGATCCAAGACCATTTCTTGCGCTTCTCAGGTTCTCCTTTTGAAATGACCGAAACAATGATTTCGAGCATGGAGAATGCAGATGTTAACGCTGCGAACAAGAACAGAACAAGGAACGCAATAAAGAAGAACATCCCAAAAGGAATTTGACTGAAAACGGTTGGTAAAACATTAAACAGTAGTACAGGGCCAGCCCCAGGTTCTAAATCAAAGGCAAAGACCGCAGGGAAAATGGCCAATCCTGCTAACAGTACAATGAAAATATTCATAGCCACAATGGAAATGGCTGATCTGGGCAGACTCTGTGTTTTCGGCAGATAAGAACTGTATGTCACCATCACCGATACACCTACACTTAGTGTGAAGAACGATTGTCCCATCGCTTCCAAAATCGTTTGTGATGTCACTTTTGAAAAATCTGGTTGCAGCAGGAATGTGATTCCATCCACCGCATTATCAAGGGTTACAGCACGAACAACCAAGAGAATAAATAAAATAAATAATGCCGGCATCATGATTTTACTGGCCAGCTCAATACCTTTTTGAACCCCTTTAGCAACCACGAAGATGGTCATCAAGATGAAAAGGAATTGAACGAATACACTTGTTACAGGATTTGAGATCGTCGCACCAAATACTTCTGCGTATTGGTCAGAGGAAAGATTGTTCAATTGACCCGTAATGGCTTTAAATAAATAAACAACAATCCATCCCCCGATCACGCTGTAGAAGGAAAGTAAGATAAAGGATGTAACCATTCCAAGAATCCCGACCCAGTGCCAGTGCGTACCAGGAGCGATTTTTCGATACGAATCAACGGCATTGCTTCCGGCTGTCCGTCCGATTGAGAATTCTGCCAATAGTAATGGAAGTCCGAGTAATAAAGTAAATAGAATGAAGATCAGGAAGAATGCTCCACCTCCATTTTGACCAGCGATATAAGGGAATTTCCAAATTGCCCCCAATCCAATCGCAGACCCTGCTGCCGCTAATATAAAGCCAATCTTTGATGACCATTGTTCGCGTTGACTCATTCTCATTCTCCTTTCTGTTTTCTGTATTATTGACGTGTGGGGGGAGCCGATGCCAAACAAAATAAAAAAATCGCCCCTACATATCGTAGGGACGATTTGGATATCGCGGTACCACCCTAGTTATGAGAAAACAATTCTCATCACTCTTCACACATAACGGCCTTAACCGTCTTTTGATCTCGTCAAAAGAAGCTCCGGAATCGAAATTCACCAATCATCTTTGTACCGGTTCACACCAACCACCGGCTCTCTTTAACAGGGAAATGTATGCTACTTGTTTCCATCAAAGCTTATTCAATATTAGGTTATACAATTTTTATCATGAATCAAAACAACTTGTCAATCTATTTCGGAAAAAGTAGTGAGAATTGTCTGGAATTGTTGGTGGTTTTTGGTGTTGTCATGATGTATGTGTACCGCGGGATAGATGCTTTGAATTGTACCTGGTACAACTAAATCCATTCGCTGAAACCCGCACCTCCATTGAGTTCACCCTCCTTCTCAAGTAAAATAAAGAAAAAACGTAATGAAAAGGTGTTTTAAATGAAATCATATATTGTTGTGGGTGCGGGAATACTTGGTGCTTCTACGGCGTATCATCTTGCTAAGGCAGGGGCAGAGGTCACAGTGGTAGATCGTCAGGACCCTGGACAAGCAACGGATGCAGCGGCGGGGATTGTTTGTCCATGGCTGTCGCAGCGTCGGAATAAAGTGTGGTATCGACTGGCCAAAGGTGGGGCGAAGTATTATCCGAGCATCATTCAACAGCTGGAAGCTGACGGAGAATCAGAAACAGGGTATAAGCGAGTAGGAGCGATCAGTCTGCATACAGATGAAAATAAGCTTCGAAAAATGGTTGAGAGAGCGGAAAAGCGCAGGGAAGATGCACCTGAAATCGGTGAACTCACTATTCTTACGGCTGAGGAAACACGTCAACGTTTCCCGCTTTTATCTGAAGAGTATCAAGCTGTTCATGTAAGTGGGGCTGCACGAGTTGATGGAAGAGCGATGCGGCAGGCGCTTATTAATGGAGCCAAAAAGAACGGGGCGATATTCCGGCAAGGGGATGCCAAGCTTCTGAAAGAACAAAACAGGATCACAGGTGTCACGATAGGCGAACAAAAGCTTGCAGCAGATGAAGTGATTGTCACAGCAGGTGTTTGGGCGAAGGAACTTTTTGAACCGGTGGGAATAAACTTCTTGGTATCTTCGCAAAAAGCGCAAATTCTTCATTTACAGGTAAAGGGTGAAGAAACGAATGGGTGGCCTGTTGTCATGCCACCGAATGACCAATACCTTCTCGCGTTTCCTGAGGGAAGAGTTGTCGCAGGTGCGACCCATGAAAATGATGTCGGCCTCGACCGCCGGGTGACAGCAGGTGGTTTACATGAAGTTCTTCACAAAGCGATGGAAGTAGCACCCGGCATCCATGACAGTACAGTGATGGAAACAAGGGTGGGGTTTCGCCCGTTCACTCCAGGTTTTCTCCCCGTTTTCGGAACGATGCCTGGACTTCCTGGGGTGCTGGTAGCGAATGGACTTGGGGCATCCGGACTGACGGTCGGCCCATATCTTGGTTCTGAGCTTGCGAAGCTTGCACTCGGTGAACCTACAGAACTGGATCCTTCCGACTACGATGTAGCGGGTGCGATGGAGTAAAGGAAGAAAAAAGCATCAGCTCATTTCCCTCTATCTTCTAAGCAAAATGACCCTTATAATAGAGAGAGCGAAGTTTAGTATATAAAGAAAAGGTGTTTACTATATGAGTTTATTAACAGTCAAAAACTTAACTCACGGGTTCGGTGACCGTGCGATTTTTAATGACGTTTCTTTCCGTTTGTTAAAGGGTGAGCATATCGGCTTGATCGGTGCCAATGGAGAAGGAAAGTCTACATTTATGAATATCATTACAGGTAAGCTTGAGCCCGATGAAGGAAAAGTGGAGTGGGCGAAGCGGATCCGTATCGGTTATCTGGATCAACATGCACAGTTGAAGCAGGGCATGACAATCCGGGATGTGTTGAAGACAGCCTTTCAATACCTGTTTGATATGGAAACAGAAATGAATGAGCTCTTTGCCAAAATGGGGGAAGCATCTCCGGAAGAGCTGGAAGAATTGCTCGAGGAAACAGGGACACTACAGGATGCCCTGACAAATAATGATTTTTATATCATAGACGCAAAAGTAGAGGAAATTGGCCGTGGCCTTGGATTAGATGATATAGGGTTGGATAAGGATGTCCACGATTTAAGTGGAGGGCAACGAACGAAAGTCTTACTGGCCAAGCTTCTACTGGAAAAACCGGATATTCTTTTACTCGATGAGCCTACTAACTACCTTGACGAGCAGCATATCAATTGGTTGAGACGCTATCTGCAGGAATATGAAAATGCGTTTATCCTGATCTCACATGATATTCCATTCTTAAATAGTGTCATTAATCTTATTTATCATATGGAAAATCAAGAATTGAATCGTTACGCGGGAGATTATCATGAATTCAAACGGGTTCATGAAATGAAGAAGCAGCAACTCGAATCTGCATTCAAGAGACAACAGCAGGAAATTTCAGAGCTGAAGGATTTCGTTGCCCGCAATAAAGCGCGTGTGTCGACCCGTAACATGGCGATGTCACGTCAGAAGAAGCTGGATAAGATGGATATGATTGAACTGGCTGCCGAAAAGCCGAAGCCAGAGTTTCATTTCAAACAAGCGAGAACCGCTGGCAGGGTCATTTTTGAAACGAAAGACCTTGTAATTGGATATGATGAACCATTGTCGAAGCCACTCAATCTCAAGATGGAGCGCGGTCAGAAGATTGCCCTATCTGGAGCGAACGGGATCGGGAAGACGACTCTTCTACGCAGTATTTTAGGAGAAATCAAACCAATATCAGGCTCAGTGGAATTGGGAGACTATCTTCATATTGGTTATTTTGAGCAGGAAATCAAGACAAAGAATAATAATACGTGCATCGAAGAGGTGTGGAATGAGTTCCCATCCCTAAATCAAGCAGAAGTGCGTGCCGCCCTTGCAAAATGCGGACTGACGACAAAGCATATCGAAAGCAAGGTAGAAGTACTGAGCGGGGGAGAAAAAGCAAAGGTACGACTATGTAAATTGATGAACAAAGAATCGAATGTCCTGGTGTTTGACGAGCCGACCAACCACTTAGACGTAGAGGCAAAAGAAGAATTGAAACGTGCCCTTAAAGAATATAAAGGTACCGTCCTTTTAATCAGTCACGAACCTGAATTCTATCAGGATGTGGCGACGGAAGTATGGAACTGTGAAAACTGGACGACGAAATTATTCTAAATGAAAAAGCGGATTCACAAGCATTTAAAGCTTGAGAATCCGCCTTTTTATGTTAGTCCTCCAAAACATCTTCCAATGATGAATATCCATTATCCTCTAAACGTAAGTCATCAAAACTATGCTTCATATGAAGGTCGATTAATTCCAGCAGGGTTTGTTGATCGCGGTTTTCGATGGCTTTGACCATTTCTTCGTGTTCTCTGAAACGTACGTTTTCGCCGGGTTCCACATGATAAAATACATCAAATAAGAATAGATAGACGTTGGACTGAGTAAGCATTTCATCCATGTAGCGCATCAGGAATTTATTCCCGCTGACTTCGGCCAGGAATAGATGAAACTGCTTATTGAGTTCTACATATTTTAACAGGTCCTTTTGTCTATAGGTTTCCTGTTCATCCTTAAGAAAGGTGTAGAGCCTCGGCATGTCGGTTTTTTTAACTTTAGGCAGACCATACTTAACGGTAAGGTATTCAAGTTCCTTCCTTAACTCGAAGAAAGAGATGATCTCTTCTCTTGTGGGATGGACGACAAAAGCTCCCCGGTTTGGGATGATCTGAACCAGTCCTTCTAATTCAAGTCTTTTCAACGCATGTCGAATGGGGGTTCTGCTTACAGCCATCTTCATAGAGATGACTTGTTCGACAAGCTGGGTTCCCGGGGCGATCTTTCTGGCCAGTAAGGCATCCTTCAGTTGCCCATATACTCTAAACTCTGCGGTTTGTCTCTTCTTCACGTTCATCATCCATTCAATCTAATATTTCATAGTACCTATCATATACGAAAAAGAGGATGATCCATAATCACGTGTCTTCAAAATCGGTTGAGATTTGAGAAAACACCTGACTGAATCATCCACTTAAAAACCTCTTAAGCGAAGGATTTAAAATTCTGTCCCCATATTTCATTCATGCTGTGTACGGTAATAAATGCTTTTTCATCGGTTGATTGAATATATGATTTTAATTTCGAGAAGTCTTTGCGATCAAGAATGGTCGTGATGACTTCTTTTTGATCATCTGAAAATGCGCCTTTAGCTGAATGCAGCGTTGCTCCTTTTTCCAGGTCTCCGACAATAAATTGCTTAATTTCCTCACTATGCTCGCTGATGATCACTACTTCTTTGTTTTCATTGAAAAACTGAAGAGTTCTGTCAATCATCATTCCCTTCAATAGCAATCCAAAGAATGCATACAAACCAATCTGAAGTCCGAATAAGTAGGCAGACGAAATGACGATCAGAATATCAGATGCGAGGACTGCGCGTCCCAGCTCAAGACCTGTGAACTTGTGAATGATCTTGGCAAGAACCCCCGTTCCACCGGCGGAAGCTTCTTGATTAAAGATCATTGCGACTCCAATGGCCCCAATGAGCGTACCAATCACAATTTGAATGAGAACATCATGACCAATGGGATTATGGAGGGGATGATACACCTCTAAAGCCCATACCATGCCACTTAGTGAGAGGCTTGCGAAGACCGATTTCAGACCGAAGCTGGGGCCGATCAGAAGTAAGCCGAGAATAAATAGAATCATATCGAGTGCAAACATAATCACTCCAACAGGTAAATCCATGAATTGTGATAGAACGATGCCTGCACCACTGGTCCCACCTGTGCCGATCCTATTTGGTGATAAGAAAAAATGTATATTCAGCGCAATCAAAAAAGCGCCCAAAGTTATATTTAGTAAGGATTGAACTTGTTTCATCTTGGAGCAAGCTCCTTTCAGTAACGGTAGTTTTAAAAACAATCAACCCGATTATAAAGAGTGGAAACTGGGATGTAAATGGAAAAATCCAATGTAAGCATTTACTTATAAAAGTTTTTATTATGGATTTTTTCTGACTTTTTTTAAGCAGAATACATGGAGAAAAAAGGATTGACTTTTTTACGTAACCTAATTAATATTTAAACAGGTTAAATATTAATGACATGAAAAGAGATGGAGGGGTAAAGTGGACTTAGAACATATTAAACATTCCTATATAGATCGTTTATTTACAGCTTTTCAAATTTCGAATCGTCATATTCAACAAGATCTGGCTTCCTCATTAAAAGAAATGAACTTAACAGGTCCCCAGTTTTATATTCTTTATCTCCTTTCCACATCGGAAGGAACAAAATCAACGGAACTTGCGGATAAGCTCGATGTAAAACCCAGTGCGATCACGGTGATGATCGACCGTTTACTTAAAAACAATTTTGTTATCCGGGAAAGAGATGAGAAGGATCGCAGAATTGTGAAGCTGGAACTAACCTCTGAAGGACATGAGGTTTTCGAGAAAGGAAAAGCTAAAAGGAAAGAAATTTTTTCAAAGTATCTCGCTTATCTTGATGAAGAAGATGTAAATCAACTGGTAACGATTTACGAGAAGCTCGCTGCAGCTGTTGAGAACAATACAGAAGAATAAGGAGAGAACACATATGTCAGTACAACCAGGGATTAATAAACGCTTAGTGCTAACCGGTTTAATTATCGGGATGTTCTTTAGTGCACTTGAACAAACCGTAGTTGGGACAGCAATGCCAACTATTATCGCTGAGCTAAACGGTTTTTCTATTTTTGCGTGGGTAACCACGGCTTATTTAATTACTTCCACCACTGTTACACCAATCGTGGGGAAACTATCGGATTTATATGGTAGACGTTTATTGTATTTGATTGGGGTCATCATTTTCATTATCGGATCGGGCTTGTGTGCAACGGCCACTTCCATGGAGCAGCTCGTTCTATATCGCGGTCTTCAAGGGATTGGCGGAGGAATGATCATGCCCCTGTCCCAAACGATTATTGGGGATATCTTCACAGCTGAACAGCGTGCAAAGTGGCAGGGGGTATTTGGAGCATTATTCGGATTAAGCTCCGTGATCGGTCCATTTATTGGCGGTTTCATTGTGGACACCATCAGCTGGCACTGGATTTTCTTGATAAACGTACCATTTGGTTTATTATCGGCACTCCTATTGTTCATCGGTTTGAAGTATGAAAATGTAGGACGCCCGACAGATAAGGTAAGCATTGATTACTTGGGGATCATCACCCTGATTCCGGCGTTAGTGCTATTACTGATAGGGTTGAATTTCGGAGGAGACAAATTCGAGTGGACGTCAGGAACTAGCTTTCTGATTTTTGGTGGTGCCATCGTGTTACTGCTTCTGTTTGGTTTCATCGAAAACAAAGCAAAAGAACCAATCCTGGATCTAAGCCTGTTTAAGAATAGAGTGTTTGCGACGACGAATGCGTTAGGTTTCCTTCTTGGTCTGGGAATGTTCGGAGCGATTATGTTTGTACCGATGTTCATGCAGGGTATTCTCGGAGTTACACCAACCCAGGCAGGTTCTACGATGACTCCAATGATGATCGCGATGATTATGGCAAGTATCATCGGAGGCAGATTATTGCTGAAACTGAAATACCGCACCGTCCTTACGGCAGGTATGCTCACTACTGTAGTCGGCTTTTTCTTGATGAGTACGATGGGTCCGGATTCTAAAGAATATACAGCATACTTTTTTATGGTGGTCATGGGATTTGGAATGGGTCTGGTGATGCCAACACTTATGATTGCTGTTCAAAATGAATTTCCTAAGTCCCGATTGGGGGCTGTCACATCATCGGCCACCTTCTTCCGCTCGATCGGTGGAACGATTGGGATTACAGTATTGAACGCCGTTATGAATCAGTCACTTCAAGAGAATATGAAGGAAGTGACGGCACAGCAGGATAATCCAGCTGCAAGTCAAATCCTTGCAGGGTTAAGTGAGAAAACAGATGCCCTGTTCGGCCTGCTTGTCACACCTGGTTTACTGGAAGTTCCGAAAGAGATTGGCAGCATCGTGATTGCTTCCATTGAAACAGCATGGTCTGATGCCTTCACAACTGTATTCTTGACAGGTTTAATCTTTATCGCGATTGGCGTGGGAGTGGCCCTGTCAGTCGGAAATGGAAGAATCAAACGAGATAAAGAGTTGCAGGAAGAAGCGATCAAAGAGGAGACAACGCTTAAACCGGCCACTGAATAATAAGAAAAGCCTGCTTTGGAGTGATTTCAAAGCAGGCTTTTTGTTGGTTTTTCCGGCCTCGGTTGGCATAAGTAAGAATCCTATGCGAGAAAATCGTTATTTTATAGAAAATGACATAATCTTTTTACTCACTTATCAAATAAAAGCTATATTTTACTTGGTTCATAGAAACCTCCGATAGGATAACGGCGAAATTTTCATTTTAACGGCGATATTCCAAATATAACGGCGAAACGGATTCTCACGCCCCTCTATGCCTCGCACCAGAAAGATACCTTTCCCCAAGATCTCTTCTCACTCAGCAGCCTATGAATGCGTTTTGATGAAATTTTCTGAAAATATATTGACAATTTTCAACAGACACGTTATCTTTTGAGTAGATAAATATAACACATAATTACATAAACGAATTAATAACGTTATATAAATATATTTTTATATAGTGACAGGAGGCCGATACGTTGATTTTGCATGAGATTGAAACTGCCAGTCGATCGCAAATGGAACGCCTTCAACTGGAGAGATTACAACATATTGCTGCTTATGTGTATGAACGAGTCCCTTTTTATCGTGAGCAATTTGACAGGAGAGGTCTGAAGCCACAGGATATAACGTCTTTGTCAAACCTAAAAATGTTACCGCTTACAAAAAAGAATGATTTACGGGAGCATTACCCTTTTGGCCTGTTCGCGGTCAAGCGTAAAGAAATGGTAAGGGTCCATGCTTCTTCCGGAACAAGTGGCAAGCCAACGGTTGTAGGGTATACCCAGAACGATATCAACATGTGGGGGGGAATTGTGGCCCGGGCCATTGCCATGGCAGGTGGAAAACCGGGGGACGTCCTGCATAATGCATACGGATATGGACTGTTTACAGGAGGTTTGGGACTTCATTATGGAAGTGAGAAGCTTGGGATGATCACGGTGCCGGTATCAGGCGGAAACATGTCCAGACAAATTACATTATTGGAAGATTTTCAGCCCACGGTCATATGCGGCACGCCATCTTACGTTCTCAATTTAGCAGAATCAATGGAGGCACAGGGGAAGGATCCGGCTTCACTATCCTTGCGATATGGAATATTCGGGGCCGAGCCTTGGTCTAATGCGATGAGAGAAACATTGGAGAGAAAGATGGATATTAAAGCGTGCGACATTTATGGCTTAAGCGAAGTCATTGGACCAGGGGTTGCGATGGAATGTCACCAAGTCCAGGATGGTCTCCATATTGCAGAGGATCATTTTCTCGTGGAAGTCATTCATCCTGATACATTAGAGCCTCTCCCAGAAGGGGAAATCGGTGAGCTTGTGTTTACAAGTTTAACAAAAGAAGCCTTTCCAATCATCCGCTATAGAACCGGAGATATCGCTTCGATTCAGAACGGAACATGCTTATGTGGGCGAACAACGGTAAAGATGTCCAGAGTGAAAGGAAGAGTGGATGACATGCTCATCATCAGAGGTGTGAACGTGTTTCCATCTGAAATGGAACACTTCCTACTTCAAATAAATGAGCTTGCACCACATTATCAGGTTCACTTAAAGAAGAAAGGGGCACTCGATTTAGTGGAGCTGCAGGTTGAAGTCACAGATGAATGCTTTCAAGGAGTGTCTAACGATTTAAATCATGAACACTTGAATCAATTGGAAGCAAAAGTGAAAAGTCTCATGAAAGATCGTTGCTATGTTTCCATGGATGTGAAAATCAGGGGACCGAAAGAAATCCCCCGTTCAGAAGGGAAAGCCATCCGGATTGTGGATCTTAGAGGAGAAGCCATGTATCAATAAATTTTTTTGAGAAAAAAAGTTATCACACAATAAAGTTCCCGCGTAGTAACTGTGTGATAAAGGAGGAGATACAATGAGTGACGTATTATCAAATCAACAACTGACGGACGAAGAGCGTATGGCTCATTTTATGAGAAAGATTGAAAATGACGAAAAGATCGAAGCGGATGATTGGATGCCGGATGAATATCGAAATGCACTGATCAAGCTGATTTCCATGCATGGGATCAGTGAAATCATGGGGGCACTTCCCGAGAAGGAATGGGTACCGAAAGCACCTACACTAAGAAGGAAGCTTGGAATCATGGCGAAGGTTCAGGACGAGATGGGCCATGGACAGCTTTTGCTTCGTGTAGCAGAAGATTTAATGAAGCCTTACGGGAAAACACGTGAGCACATTATGAGAGATTTGTTTTCAGGAGATTTAAAGTTTCATAACGTCTTTCACATGGAGGCACCTACCTGGGGAGACGCTGGATTGATCGGCTGGCTTGTGGACGGGGCAGCGATCATCACACAGACGAATATGCTCCATGCTTCATACGGTCCATATGCCCGTGCGCTAAAGCGGATTTGTGCGGAAGAAGTGTTCCACGCACAGCATGGTGAAGCCATCATCATGGCCCTGGCAGAAGGAACTCCTGAGCAAAGGGCATTAGTTCAGGATGCAGTGGACCGCTGGTGGGAATCGCTTCTTATGTTCTTTGGACCTGGTGACGCGAAAACGACAGGTTCCTCTAAGCAGGATATCACCATCAAGTACAACATCCGGACGAAAACAAATGAACAGCTGAGACAGGACTTTTTCACGAAATATGTTCCGAGGATGCTGTCGTTAGGACTGACTCTTCCCGATGAGACGATGTACTTCGACGAAGAAAAGGATTTATGGATCTATAAGCAGCCCGACTGGGACCGCTTCAAGGAGATCATTCGGAACAAAGGTCCGAAATCAAAGGATCGCCTTCGTTTAAGAGAATTATCCTACGACAATAATGCGTGGGTTCGGGAAGCATTAAGCCCTAGTGACCAAGTAAGCTAGAAAGGAATGAGTTGGATGTCTGACAAGGGGCAGAACTTTTATCAGGAATTTGAAGTGTTTAGTAAGAGGACGGACGGTGCGCAGATGCAGCATCAATTCAGTCTGTTGGCACCCAACCATGAGCTTGCCATGGTGATGGCTCAAGAGAATTTCATGAGAAGAGAGCCGGTCTCGGATATATGGGTTGTGAAGCGGTCGGACGTCCGGATGATGACACCCGAGGAAAGAGAGAGTGTCGGTCGTCTTGATAATAAAGATTACCGAAACGCCAAAGGCTACGGTTATCTGAAGAAGAAGTGGAGACAGTACGAACAGGAAATGCTCGATGAGAAAGAAATCATGTCATGGGGAGAGTTGGTGAAGAAGAAATGAAAGTGAAAAGTCCAAATGACCTTCCGAACGCAGATTATAAAGAAGCGCTTCTGAGCCTGCTCTATCAACTGGCCGACGACGATTTCATCCTTGCTTACCGCGGTTCTGAATGGCTGGGACTCGCTCCTCATATTGAAGAGGATGTCGCGTTTTCCTCCATTAATCAAGACACGATGGGGCATGCCACCATGTTCTATCAGCTCCTTGAAGAATTAGGGGAAGGGGATCAGGACCATCTGGCACATGGAAGGAAGGCGTCAGAACGCAGAAATGCCATCTTACTGGAAGAAGTGAATGGTCCCGGAAACTACTTACAAGAACCCCGTTACGACTGGGCCTTTGCTGTTGTAAGACATTATTTCTACAGCGTCGTCAAAAAGGTGCGAATTGACTCGTTAAAGAACTCCTCTTATGAACCACTTGCCGAAATGGCGATCAAAATCAACACAGAATTATATTATCACCTGCTGCACTGGAAAACCTGGTTCATTCAATTAATGAATGCCGGCGGGGAAGCAAGGGAGCGAATGAATAAGGCGATTGAACGAGTATTAAATGAATTCCAGGGAGTTCTGACCCTGGGGCCAATGGGGAAAGAAATGTCCCTTATGGCTCTGATCGAAGGAGAAGAAAGCTTAACGAAACGATGGGAGCTGGCCCTTCAACCTGTCTTCCAATCTACTCAACTATCCTTTCCTCCGAATGTAAACATGAAAAAAGGGAATGGTCGCTTAGGTGAACACACCCCTGAACTGGATACGGCACTTTCTACATTAAGCGAAGTCTATAACACAAATCCCGCAGCAAGCTGGTAAAGGATGAAGGAATATGACTGCAACCGTTTTAGAAGTTCTTCAAACAGTGAAAGATCCTGAAATTGATTCCATCAGCATTGTAGATCTTGGAATGGTCAATCGCATACATCACCAGGAAGATGCCCTGATGATTGAACTCCTGCCAACCTTTGTAGGCTGCCCTGCATTGGAAATAATTAAAGGGAATGTGGAGAAGGCGTGTCGGGATCAGCTTGGAATTCAATCCGTGCAGGTTCAGTTCGTTTATTCTCCTCCCTGGACATCAGACAGGTTAACCGAAAATGGCCGGGAGAGACTGAAGGAATTCGGCATCGCACCTCCGCCTGAACAATTCAATGGGGAAGAATATTGGGAGATTCATTGTCCATATTGCGATTCCCCCTATACCTCCATGGAGAATCTGTTCGGTCCCACCGCCTGCAGAAGCATTCTATACTGCAAGCAATGCCGCAACCCGTTCGAAGCCATGAAACCAATATCGACAATGATGTGAAGTATCTATAAAACTACTGAAAATCAAAGGAGAGATTCCACTATGGTAAAACTAATCGCATTGTATAAGCACCCTGAAAACAAAGAGAAGTTCGATGAACATTACTTCAATACCCACGCTCCGATCACAGCAAAAATTCCTGGCCTTAAAAAGATGGATGTAACGAAAATCGTCGGTTCACCTATGGGCGGAGAAGGCAAATACTACTTAATGTGCGAAATGTATTATGACAATCATGAAGCGATGAAAGCAGCCATGAAATCCGATGAAGGCAAAGCTTCCGGGAAGGACCTTATGGGCTTCGCCGCAGAGTTAGTCACTCTTATGATCGGTGAAGAAGTGAATGAGTAAAGAGTACGAATATATCGTAGTGAGCGAGAGGGACGGACTTGGTTTTATTGAATTGAATAGACCTAAAGTTCTTAACGCCATCAATCGTCCTATGGTATCGGAGTTAGTCAATGCTTTCGAGGCATTCGACCGGAACGACAGTGTAAAAGCAATTGTTTTATCTGGTAGGGGCAGAGCCTTCGCTGCAGGAGCAGACATTGATGAAATGGCGGAAGACGGTGCCATAGATTTAGAGCTCTTGAATCAATTCACGGAATGGGACCGCCTTGCCTGGATCAAGAAACCGATCATCGGGGCGGTCCAGGGGTTTGCGTTAGGGGGCGGGTTTGAGTTAGCTCTTTGCTGCGACATTCTATTCGCTTCTGAGGATGCAAGCTTCGGATTCCCTGAAGTGAATCTTGGAGTCATGCCTGGAGCGGGCGGAACCCAGAGGCTCACCAAGCTGATAGGTAAATCAAGGGCGATGGAATGGTTGTTGTCGGGAGACATGTTTACAGCAACTCAAGCCCTTGAGTGGGGAGTCATCAACCGCGCGATTCCGAAAGAATTATTAATAGAAGAAACAGAGAAATTTGCGAAGAAATTAGCTGCCAAGCCACCGCTTTCCTTGAGATTGATCAAAGAATCTGTTCATAAAGCCGTTGATTCTTCGATTTATGAAGGGATGCAATATGAGCGGAAGAACTTCTATCTTCTTTTTGCCTCTGAAGATCAGAAAGAAGGCATGAAGGCTTTTGTGGAAAAACGCAGACCGGAATTCAAAGGAAAATAAGGGGGCTGCATCATGTTCGAAACCATTAAATATGAAGTGAAAAATAACGTAGCCTGGATTACCTTAAATCGCCCGGATAAACTGAATGCTTTCATTCGTCAACTCAATCTGGAAATCCAAAAGGCCATGAAGGACTCTTCACGAAATGAAGAAGTGAGAGCCATCGTGATTACAGGTGAAGGCCGGGCTTTTTGCTCGGGGCAGGATTTAAGTGAAGTAGATGAATCCATGGATCATGGAGAGGTGCTTAGAAATAATTACGGCCCTATGGTGAAAGAAATTGAGCAGTGTGAGAAACCGGTGATTGCCGCCGTCAATGGAGTGGCAGCAGGAGCGGGATTCAGCCTGGCCCTGGCGTGTGACTTCAGGCTCGTTTCAGAGAAGGCGAGCTTTGTGCAAGCATTTGTTCACGTTGGATTAGTACCGGATTCAGGTAACCTCTATTACTTATCGAAGATTGTTGGCTATGCAAAAGCGCTGGAACTGGCTGTTTTTGGCGAAAAAATAAAAGCAGAAGAGGCTGAAAAGCTTGGCTTGGTCACAAAAATCATCTCTCTCGACCAGTGGCAGGAAGAAACAGCTGCATTTGCCGAAAGAATCGCCGCCATGCCGACGAAAGCAATCGGCTTGATGAAGCGCTTATTAAAGGGGAGCGCGGATCTATCCTTTAACGAATACTTAGAAAAAGAAGCCTGTGCCCAGCGGATCGCAGGTCAGACAGAAGATCATCGCGAAGGTGTGGCAGCCTTCATGGAGAAACGAAGACCAGCCTTTCACGGAAAATAAATCAACCTAAAAGGAGATGGAGTTATGTCTACAGTTAAAGAGCAAAGCTTTGAAGTCCTTGAAATGAAAAGAGAGCATTATTCATTGGTGATCAACGGTCAACGTATGGAAAGCGTTTCGGGTGAAACCTTTACGACGTATAATCCAGCAACAGGTGAAGCCATTGCCACCGTATCACTTGCATCCGCCCAAGATGCTGAAAAAGCGGTTGAAGCAGCGAGAAACGCGTTTGACTACGGTAAGTGGAAGAAGTTCCCGATCAATAAGCGTTCCCGCGTGCTCAATAAAATTGCAGGCATTATGAGATCACGTTTTAATGAACTTGTCTCTCTTGAGATCATGGATAGCGGGAAATCACTATCCGCTGCACAAGGTCAAGTGATGCAAGCGATCGAAGACTTTGAATTCTATGCAGGAGCGATTGTGGGCCATCGTGGCACGGTCAATAATGTACCGGGTCAATTCATGAATGTTGCGGAGAAAGAGCCGGTCGGTGTATGTGCTCAAATCATTCCGTGGAATTATCCATTGATGATGGCAGCGTGGAAAATTGCACCGGCGATTGCTGCGGGCTGCTCGGTTGTCGTAAAACCTGCAACTCTTACACCGTTGACAGCCATTGTACTTGGTGAAATTTGTATTGAAGCAGGAGTTCCTGAAGGGGTTGTAAACGTCATTCCTGGTGCAGGTTCCACTGTCGGGAATTACTTAGTTGAGCATGAAAAGGTTGATAAGGTTGCCTTCACAGGGTCAACACCTATCGGTAAAAACATTATGGAAAAAGCGTCCCAAACGTTAAAGAGAGTGACTCTTGAATTAGGAGGGAAATCACCTAATATCGTTTTTGAAGATGCAGATGTTGATGCAGCAGTGGATGGTTCCCTTTTCGGAATCTTCTATAATACAGGTCAGTCCTGTGAAGCACGCTCCAGATTGTATGTACACGAAGATATCTACGATGAGTTCATGGAAAAGTTCGTTGAAAAGACGAAGAAACTGAAACTGGCTGACCCCCACGATAAAGGAACTCATATCGGTGCGATCATCAACCAGGAGCAGCTGGATACGATCGACGGTTATGTTCAATCTGCCAAAGAAGAAGGAGCCACAATCCTGGTTGGTGGAAGTCCTGCAAAAGTAGAAGGTTTCGAAAAGGGCTATTGGTATGAGCCGACCATCATTACGGACGTGAATCACGATATGAAGGTTGTAAAAGAAGAAATCTTCGGACCAGTCGTTGTGGTAATGAAATTCAAAGATGAAAAAGAAGGGATCAAAATGGCCAACGATAGTGAATATGGTCTCGGTTCAGCTGTTTGGACTCAAAACCATGGCCGTGCGACAAGAGTATCGAAAGCGATCCAAGCCGGAATCGTGATGGTGAACTGCCCGTTCTCCGCATTCCCGGGTACTCCATTCGGAGGCTACAAGCAGTCCGGATTCGGCCGTGAGCTTTGCGTTGAAACGCTCGACCTTTACACAGAAACAAAGAGTATCATTTCTTACTTCGGTAACCGTCCGTTAAATCCATTTGGTGTATAAGAAGACATTAACAAGCAGGGGTTGTCCTATCAGGGTCAACCCCTTATTGCAAGAAAGGGGAAACAAAACATGACACAGCATATTGTGGTAGTAGGTTCCGGTGTAATGGGAAGAGGAATTGCCTATGTAAGTGCAGTTGGAGGCTTCCGGACCACACTGGTTGATATTAAACAAGAACAGTTGGATCATGCCAGGAATGAGATTCAGCATATTTTTCAAAAAGGAATAGAAAGGAATAAGCTCACTCAGCAGCAGTACGTAGAAGCAAAAGAGCTTATGAGTTATTCAACGAATCTTTTGATTGCCGTACGGGATGCCGATGTGGTCATCGAAGCCGTTCCGGAAAAGACAGACATCAAGCGTGGCGTATTTGAAGTGCTGGACGCGCATGCCCCGGACTATTGCTACCTGGCAACGAATACCTCCACCATGAGCCCGACTGAAATCGGCTCCTTTACAAAACGGCCTGACAAAGTCATTGCCATGCACTTTTTCAACCCTGTACATAAAATGCCACTCGTTGAAATCGTGAAGGGATTGGAAACAAGTGATGAAACGGCGGAGGTCATCCAGCAAGTTGCCCGCCTGATGGGGAAAGAAACGGTGGTCATCAATGAGTTCCCTGGTTTTGTCACAAGTAGAATCTCTGCCCTCGTTGGGAATGAAGCCTTTTACATGCTCCAGGAAGGACTCGGTTCTCCTGAAGAAATCGATAAAGCGATCAAGCTCGGGTTAAATTATCCCATGGGTCCGTTTGAGCTGGGAGATTTAGTCGGACTGGATACACGATTGAATAATCTTAAGTACCTTCATGAAAAGCTTGGAGAAAAGTATCGCCCGGCCCCTCTTTTAGAAAAGTATGTGAAGGCAGGACGTCTTGGCCGAAAAACTGGTAAGGGCGTTTACGATTACTCGGAAACAATGGAAAAGGAGCACCAGTCATGAGAGAGGTTGTGATTGTCGATGCTGTCCGTACTCCGATTGGAAAGTACAAAGGCTCTTTAAAAGAGGTGCGTCCTGATGATTTGGGTGCACATGTTATTAAAGCCCTCGTCGAACGAAATCCCCTCGTCCCGGTGGATACGATTGAAGAGGTGGTACTTGGAAATGCAAACGGTGCCGGGGAAGACAACCGGAACGTAGCCCGGATGTCGACACTCCTGGCAGGCCTCCCAGTTGAAGTCGGGGCTACCACCATCAACCGTTTATGCGGTTCTGGACTGGACGCTGTGAACTATGCGGCTAGAGCCATTTTGGCTAATGAAGGGGATGTTTTCATTGCAGGCGGGACTGAAAGTATGACCCGTGCTCCCTACGTCATGGCAAAGCCTTCAAAGGATTTCCCAAGGGGCAATATGGAAATGTTCGATACGACGATAGGGTGGCGCTTCGTTAATTCCCGCCTGAAAGAAAAGTACGGAACCGATTCTATGCCGGAAACAGCCGAAAACGTGGCAAAACAGTTCGGCATTTCAAGGGAAGAACAGGATCACTTTGCTTACTGGAGCCAAATGAAAGCGAAACGTGCCATGGATGAAGAACGGTTTAAAGGAGAGATTGTTCCCGTCGAATTACGGGACCGTAGAGGGAATATCTCAATCTTCCAGATCGATGAACACCCAAGACCCGATACCAATAGTGACAAACTGCAGAAGCTTAAGCCCTTATTCCAAGGAGGAACAGTGACGGCAGGGAATGCATCCGGAGTCAATGATGGTGCATCTGCTCTCTTATTAATGAGCAGAGAGAAGGCTGAAGAATTAGGCGTTACACCGCTGGCCCGCTACATGACATCAGCCACCTCAGGGCTTGAACCTTCAGTGATGGGACTGGGACCGATCTATGCCACACAGAAGGTACTGAAACGGTCTGGCCTTGCCCTGGACCAAATCGGCTTAGTGGAGCTCAATGAAGCATTCGCTGCTCAATCCATCGCCTGCATCAGGGAGCTTGGGCTGAAAGAAGAAATCGTCAATGTGAATGGAGGAGCGATTGCCCTCGGTCATCCCTTGGGAGCAAGTGGAGCACGTATCCTTACCACCCTTCTGTATGAAATGAAAAAGAGAAAGGTACGGTACGGCTTGTCTACCATGTGCATCGGTGTAGGCCAGGGAATCGCGACATTAGTAGAGAACATAGAATCTTAAGAGCCCAGTTTGTCCAGGGCTCTTTTTGTGATTAGAACATTTGATTTTTAGAAAAGATAGAAGTGAGGTGAGAGAATGGAATTTGAAATCATGACAAAAGAAAGTGAGATTCCATGTCTGGTCGTCGCTGATGAGGACAACGGCAGGTTCATGGTAAGAAAAGCCGACACGAGCGGGGAAGTGTTCAACAGCCAGGAAGAGCTTGTGGAATGGATCGAGACAAATTGGTCAAAAGAGCAGGTTGTAAATACGTATGATTTTGTGAAAATGCTGGAGATGTTGAGGATGTATCATTGAGGGTCGGGCTCTGTAAATGAGCCTGATTTTTTTGTGCTGTAGAAATAGAAAAATCAAGAATATTCATTTATTTTCATAGAATGTTTATGATAATATATAAACTAAACGTAAATTAAACGTCATAAACAAACGGAATATATCTAAAGGAGAGGCACCGATGAATACACGATCAATGATCTTTACACTATATGGGGATTATATACGACACTATGGCAACAAGATATGGATTGGCAGTTTGATTCGCTTGCTTAATGAATTTGGTCACAACGATCAAGCGGTCCGGGCAGCTATTTCGAGAATGAATAAGCAAGGTTGGGTTCAGGCAGAGAAACAGGGGAACAAAAGCTACTACTCCCTGACTGAACGCGGAGTGACCCGTATGGAAGAAGCGGCAAAGAGGATTTTTAAGCTCAAACCCGAACAATGGGACGGTAAATGGAGAATCCTTATGTACTCGATTCCTGAAGAGATTAGGAGCATCCGGGATGAACTGAGAAAGGAACTGGTTTGGAGCGGATTCGGAACTCTTTCGACGAGCACGTGGATTTCTCCCAACAATCTAGAAGTACAAGTACAAACCCTAATTGGAAAATACGATATTAAAGAATACGTCGATTTCTTCATTGCTGGATATGAAGGGCCCAATGAGAATCAACGATTGATCGAGAAAAGCTGGGACCTTAAAGAAATCAATGACCGCTACCAGGAATTCATTTCTCACTACAGTCAAAAATACATGATTGATAAAAGTAAAATCGGAAAAGGACAGATGAGCGATGCTGAATGCTTCGTTGAACGAACGAAGCTTGTCCATGAATACCGCAAATTCCTTTTCGTCGATCCAGGCTTACCAGAAGAGCTGCTGCCTGAAAAGTGGCTGGGAGCACACGCAGCCTCCCTGTTCGGAGAATACTACAAAGAACTCGCAGAACCAGCCTCCCGTTTCTTCGAAAGTGTCTTCGAAGACGGAAACGAGCTAAAAAACAAAGACCAAAGCTACAACGTCATGACCCATCCATTATTACTAGACTGACAAAAAACCACTTGCTGCTTCGGCAAGTGGTTTTTTTGAGGGACGGACCTCCGGAATCTACAAAATATATACTTGTCTAACAATTCCAAAAAGTATAACATTAATTTAACGAAGGGGGATTTTTATGAATAACCTATCCGAACTATTACATATAAAATATCCAATTATTCAAGGGGGAATGGGGAACATCAGCAATGCCCAGTTGACCGCAGCCATCTCGGAAGCCGGGGCACTCGGTACGATCGGAGTCGGAACGATGAGTGTGGAGGAAGTGGAAGGGATTGTTGTTGAAACCAAGAAACGAACAAACAAGCCATTCGCATTAAACATCCCGATCTCCATCACCCCACACCTGCAGGAAATGATTCGCCTAGTGGTGACTCATCGAATACCAGTCGTTTCCCTGTCAGCTGGAAATCCCGCCCCACTCATCCCGTACTTTCATGAGCACAATGTTAAGGTGATTTGTGTCGTCGCATCTAAAAAGCAGGGAAAGAAAGCGGAAGACGCCGGTGCAGATGTGATCGTGGCGGAAGGTTATGAGGCTGCCGGGATCAACTCCAATCTGGAAACGACAACGCTTGCCCTAATTCCACAACTCGTGGATACCGTGGACATTCCTGTGGTCGCAGCAGGAGGAATAGGTGATGGAAGGGGACTCGCTTCCATGCTCGCGCTAGGTGCCAGTGGTGTGCAAATGGGAACGAGGTTCATTGCTACACAGGAAGCTCCTTTTCATGAAAACTATAAATCGACACTAGTGGAAGCAAAAGATGATAGCACGATCATCGTCGGGCGTTCTATCGGAAGGGTAAGAAGGGTCATGAAAACGCCTTATGCTGCACAACTGATTCAAAAAGAACAAGAGGGGGTCGAACTTGAAGAGTTCAGTCAAATGACCTCGGAGGATTATCATCGTGTAGGGGCACTTGAAGGCAAGCTGGATCAAGGCTTTATCAACGGAGGGCAGGTGTCTGGCCTTGTGTCAGATGTTCCGACTGTGAAGGAACTGGTAGAGAGAATGATAAATGATGCCCAGGGGATTTTTAGGAAGCTTTCGGGCAGCGGTGTGGAATCTTAATAGATTGTTGTGAAAGGCGCTTTTCCTTAATTGGGAAAGTGTCTTTTTTATGGTGGTGTTCACAATTTGGCACAAGTTTTGGTGAAAGTGGCACAAGTTTAGTAGATTTCAGCACAACAGTATGAAAAGAAGAGCGTGAAGTAGAAAAACTATAGCAAGAAACTATCGAATATCCAGGATAATTGGAGTCCTTCAGAAAAATTTTCCCCGAATCCCTCTAGAAATCACTGCTAATACCGACTATACTAGTATTAATTTTTAAATTTTCGGAATATTATTGACTATTTTGTGACAGGAGTGATAATATAACGTTGTATTTACGCTGAAGATCATTTTTATCATACTTGGGTTTGCTAGTCTACTAGACTACTGATCATAAATTAGGAAGAGAAAAAGGGGGATTTCTGTGAAGAAGAAGAGTTTATTACTTGTTGTCATCTCAATGATGCTGGGAATGCTGGTTTTAGCGGGCTGTGGTAGTGATACAAGCTCAGGTGGAGGAGATGGTGAAAAACAATATGTTATCGGGGTAACCCAAATTGTGGAACATCCGTCTTTAGATGCAGCGTTTGAAGGTTTTAAGAAAGCTTTAGCTGAAAATGGCCTTGAAGAAGGTAAAAATGTGAAGTTTGATGTTCAAATTGCTCAAGGGGATCCTACAAATTCACAAACGATCGCCAAGAACTTCGTTGGTGATGGCGTCGACCTCATCTTTGCAAACTCAACCCCAAGTGCTCAGCACGCATTAAATGCTACAAAGGAAATTCCAATCGTGTTCACGTCAGTGACTGATCCCGTTGGTGCTGAATTAGTGAAATCCTTCGAGGAGCCTGGTGAGAATATCACAGGAACCACAGATACTCATCCTGAAGCAATCTCTAAGACAATTTCATTTATTACGGATGAAATGAAAGCGAAAAATATTGGTGTTATTTATAACTCAGGTGAACAAAACTCCGTTGTACAGGCTGAAGAAGTGAAAAAGCTTGCTGAAGAAAAGGGAGCAAAAGTTGTTGAAGCTTCTGTATCTACGTCAGCTGATGTAAAGCAAGCGGCAGAATCACTGGTAGGTCGTGTGGATGCGATTTACGTTCCTACTGATAATACGGTAGTATCTGCATTGGAATCAGTCATCAGTGTCTCAAATGATAAAGATATTCCTTTATTTGTGGGTGAACTGGATTCAATGAAAAAAGGTGCGATTGCAGCTAGTGGATTCAGCTACGAAGATCTTGGGTACGAAACGGGATTGATGGCTGCAAAAATTTTAAAAGGTGAAAAGAAACCTTCTGAAATCAATGTTGAGTATCCAAAGAATTTTAAGTTAATGATCAATAAGCAAGCTGCTGAAGAGCAAGGTGTAGAAGTCCAGGATGCATGGTCTGATTTAGGAGAGTTTTACGAAGAGAAATAAGAGAGGATGATGATTCGTGCCAACAGCAATATTCGCATCCTTTGAATCTGGAATCATTTACGCTATTATGGCCCTCGGAGTCTACTTGTCCTTTCGGATATTGGATTTTCCTGATTTAACAGTCGATGGCAGCTTCGTTACGGGAGCCGCTGTCGCTGCCACCATGATTGTCAGTGGCGTAAATCCAGTCATCGCAACCATTACAGCGATTGTCATCGGATTTGTTGCAGGATGTATAACAGGATTACTTCACACATTTGGAAAGATTAATGCCTTATTATCAGGGATTTTAATGATGATTGCTCTTTATTCAATCAATCTCAGGATAATGGGACGATCGAATGTACCTTTACTTAGTCAGGATACTGCTTTTACAGGGGTGGAAGGATTCTGGTCACCACTCGGGATCGATGCCGCTCTCAATAAATTGTGGATGGCGGTCGGACTCGGGGAGCCTGTACCGGGAACATGGAGCATTTTATTCATCATGACGATCATTACCCTTGTCATTAAATTTTTAACGGATGGCTTTTTGAAAACGGAAGTTGGATTGGCCCTTAGAGCGACAGGAGATAATCAGCGAATGATCCGCAGCTTTTCCGCTAATACGAATCTAATGATCATTCTTGGCTTGGGAATCTCGAACGGGATGGTTGCACTATCCGGTGCGTTGATTGCTCAGTATAGCCGTTTTGCAGATGTTGGAATGGGTATCGGGATGATTATCATTGGACTTGCTTCCGTCATCATTGGAGAAGCCCTATTTGGAACGAAAACAATCGCCCGTACTACATTGGCTGTCATTGGAGGAGCGATCATCTACCGATTGGTCGTTTCCATGGCACTTCGTGTCGATTTCCTGGAAACGGGAGATATGAAGCTGATCACGGCGACAATCGTGATTCTTGCACTTGTGATGCCTAAAGTGATGGATCGCTACAAGGATAAGAAACGAAAAGCCCAGCGAATGGCAGAACGAATAAACAAGGCTCCTATCACAGATGGAAAGGGTGAGAGCGGTGTTACAATTAAATAGAATTCACAAAGTATTTAATGAAGGGACACCTGACGAAAAAATCGCCCTTGATGACATCCAGCTGACTCTGAAACCAGGGGATTTCGTCACTGTGATTGGAAGTAACGGAGCTGGGAAATCGACATTGATGAACATCGTTTCAGGTGTGCTTCTGCCAGATATCGGAAATGTTCTCATCGATGATCATGACGTCTCGAAGGTTTCCGAGTATAAACGATCAAAGCTCATCGGTCGCGTGTTCCAGGATCCCATGGCAGGAACGGCGCCTTCCATGACCATAGAAGAAAACCTTGCTATGGCGTATTCACGAAATCGTACGCGTACCTTTAAAATGGGGGTAACCAAAAAACGGAGAGTGTTTTTCAAAGAAGTACTGGAAACTCTTCACTTAGGGTTAGAAAACCGATTGAATGCAAAGGTAGGATTATTATCAGGCGGGGAAAGGCAAGCGCTCTCTCTACTGATGGCGACATTTACCGAGCCGTCGATCTTATTGCTGGATGAGCATACGGCGGCATTGGATCCTGCTAGAGCTGATCTGATTACAAACCTGACAAAAGAGATTGTAGAGAAGTATAAGCTCACGACCTTAATGGTGACCCATAACATGCAGCAGGCGCTTGACCTTGGCAACCGATTGATCATGATGGATAAAGGTCAAATCATATTAGAGGTAAATGAAGAAGAGAAGAAGCACCTCACAGTCGAAGGACTTCTACATGAATTCCAACGGATCCGTGGAAGCAAACTCGCAAGCGACCGGGCACTTCTTTCATAAGATTAACAACCTTCTACAAAAAGCAACGGGACTTTGTTCCGTTGCTTTTTTGTGTTTGGAATATTTTAATTGTTTATCTGGAAGGGAGTCGCCTAGCGTTGGCGGCTAGAGGCTCGAGGTCATAAGTCAAACTTACCAAGAAGGCAAAAGACGCCTTTCCGGCAAGTTTGACTTATGCTTGTCGCCTCTGAGCAAGCCGCCTTCGCATTTGAGTGAGGGACGGACCTTCGGCTTCGCCGATAGGTCCGTCCCTCTGCATAACTTATATTAATATAATATTTTAAATTTTAACAATTTATTGACTATTTATAAAACAAAATGTTATTATATCGTTGAATTAACGTTATATAAAAATATATAATTTGTTGGTTTAAAGGGGGAAAGCAATGAAGTCTGGATTAGCAGAAGGACATACGGCAGTCGTCACGACAGAAGTAATCCCCAGCATGTATGCCCAGTTTGAAGGAAACGTCGTACATCCTGTGTATTCAACCGTCTCGATGGTTTACCACATGGAATGGGCATCGAGAAAAATCATTCTACCCTATTTAGAAGAACATGAAGAAGGTATGGGAGCCAAAGTGAACGTTGAGCATATGGCTCCGGCGAAAATCGGTTCCTCTCTTGAAATTAAAGCGAGCGTTATTAAATATGAACGAAATATCATCGTAACCGAAGTGACTGTCAGAGATAGAGAGAGTGACAGACTCATTGGAAAAGGTGAAGTAAAGCAAGTGGTCCTGCCAAAAGAAAAAATCAAAGAAAGAATAAAAGAAAACTAGTTTTGACCACTTCTTGAATAAGAATGTAAAAGGAGGAAGCTTTAGTGCCTAACGTAACGACAAAAATGAAAGCGGTTCCAACGAGAGAGCTTGTGGGGGGAATAGAAATGGATATGTTTCAGAAAATACAAAATCATGAGCAGGTTGTATTCTGCAACGATGAAGAAACAGGACTCAAAGCCATCATCGCCATACATAATACCACTCTCGGCCCTGCACTGGGCGGATGTCGAATGAGACCTTATGCATCAGTGGATGAAGCATTGGAGGACGTTTTACGTTTATCAAAAGGAATGACTTACAAATGTGCCGCGGCCGATGTGGACTTTGGAGGAGGAAAAGCGGTTATTATCGGGGATCCTGAAAAAGACAAACATCCGGAACTGTTCCGTGCCTTCGGTCAATTCGTTGAATCCCTTAACGGACGATTCTATACAGGGACAGACATGGGGACCACGCCTGAAGATTTTGTTTATGCATTAAAAGAAACGAATTGTATTGTAGGCGTTAATGAAGAGTACGGAGGTAGTGGAGATTCATCCATCCCGACTGCCATGGGAGTGATCTACGGCTTGCAGGCAACCAACCAAAACGTGTGGGGTTCAAAGGATCTTCATGGAAAAAGCTACGCCATTCAAGGGTTGGGAAAAGTGGGATATAAGGTAGCCGAGCGTCTACTGGAAGAGGGAGCGGACCTCTACGTAACGGATATTAGCCAGAAATCCATCGATCAGTTGGTTTCCAAGGCGAAAAGTATGGGAGCAGCGATCAAGGTCGTAGGCGGGGATGAAATCTACTCAGTTGATGCGGATGTATTCATACCATGTGCAATTGGCGGGATCATCAACGATCATACGATTGATCAGCTGAAAGTAAAAGCGGTTGTAGGATCTGCCAACAACCAATTATTGGACCTGTCTCATGGAATGCAGCTGCATGAAAAAGGGATTCTTTACGCACCTGATTACATCGTCAATGCAGGCGGATTGATTCAAGTAGCTGACGAATTATACGAACCTAACAAAGAACGCGTACTCCAAAAAACAAGTGCCATCTATAACAGCCTCCAGAATATTTACCTGCAATCAGAAAACCAGCACATGACCACAGTCGAAGCAGCCAATCGTTTCTGTGAAGACCGCATTCATTCACGCACAAGAAGAAACAGCTTTTTCTCCCACGCAAAACGTCCGAAATGGTCGGTTAGGACATAAAAAAGCAAATCAAGAGTTTACCGTAACGACAAAAAAGCACCACAAGAGGTGATGAAATGATCGAGGAATTTAAATTGGTTCAGGTAATTGATCAACAAGGAGAATTACTTCAATGGGAGTATGAAAAGGATATTTCAGAAGACTTGGCCCGTACATTTTATCGGCATTTAATCAGGATCCGTACCTTTGATAGGAAGGCGGTGAGTCTCCAACGTCAGGGAAGGATCGGGACGTATGCTCCTTATGAAGGACAGGAGGCGTCCCAGGTGGGGAGCGCACTTGCCCTAAAGGACAAAGACTGGTTATTCCCATCCTATCGTGATCATGGCGCAACCATGACATTCGGACATTCCCTGCTTCATATCCTCCTATTCTGGAAAGGTCGGAATGAAGGATGTGTGCCCCCGGAAGGAAAGAATATTTTCACTCCCGGTATTCCGATAGCGACCCAGCTTCCACATGCGGTAGGGGCGGCTTATGCGGAGAAGAGAAAAGGAACACGTAATGCAGCCATTGTTTATTTTGGAGATGGTGCCACTTCAGAGGGTGATTTCCATGAAGGATTGAACCTGGCAAGCGTCTGGGAGGCCCCGGTTGTCTTTTTTAATCAAAATAACCACTATGCCATATCCGTTCCCATGCACAAGCAAATGAAAACGAAAACCATTGCCCAGAAGGCTCTTGCCTATGACATTCCAAGTGTTCGAATCGACGGCAATGATATTTTTGCTGTTTATTTTGAAACGTTGAAAGCATTGGAGAGAGCGAGAAATGGGGACGGACCTACCTTGATCGAGTCCGTGACGTGGAGATATGGTGCCCACACGACTGCCGATGATCCGACCAAATACCGTGATCAGCTGGAAAGTGAGAGCCGTCGCAGGGAGAACGATCCTGTTGATCGCTTAACGAGATTCATGAAGCATAAAGGCTGGATCGATGAAGAGTGGATGACGTCTGTTCAAAAGGAATGTGCGAAGGAAGTGGATCTTGCCGTCGAGGAGTTAGAAGCCTATCCAGCAGCAGATCCGAGTGTGATCTTTGATTATGTGTTTGCCACCCCAACGTGGACGATTCAAGAACAAAAAGAAAAGCTCCTTGAGCTATTGAGAGGTGAGTAGAATGAGCACCTTAACAAAAATGAAGACGCTGACGATGGTTCAAGCCATCACGGACGGTATGAGGGTGATGCTTGAGGAAAACGAGGATGTCCTATTGATGGGTGAAGACATCGGAACGAATGGTGGTGTGTTTCGGGCAACGGACGGTCTTCAACAGGAATTTGGGGAAGACAGGGTTCTCGATACACCTTTAAGTGAAGCAGGGTTTATTGGAGCGGCTATTGGTATGGGGTTAAACGGTTTTCGTCCTGTAGCTGAGGTCCAATTTCTGGGGTTCATCTATCCAGCATACGAACAGATCATGACCCATGCTTCCCGGTTGCGTTCCCGTACTCTTGGTCATTTCACCTGTCCATTGGTGATACGCGCTCCTTATGGTGCTGGAGTCAGAGCCCCTGAAATTCACTCCGATAGCACGGAAGCGCTATTTACACATATGCCGGGAATTAAAGTCGTTTGTCCCGCAACACCGTATGATGCGAAGGGACTGTTGATTGCTGCCATTGAAGATCCGGATCCCGTTCTCTTCTTGGAGCCTATGAGATGCTACCGATCTTCACGTGAAGAAGTACCGGAGGAAAAGTATACGGTGGAAATCGGGAAAGGAAAAGTAGTCAAGGAAGGTGAAGATGTCACGATCATCGCATGGGGGGCCATGGTGAAGATAGCTGAGGATGCTGCTAAGGAAGCGACAGGTAAAGGCATTTCCTGCGAAGTGCTTGATCTAAGGACACTCTATCCCCTGGATAAGGACCTCATTTCAAGTTCTGTCCAGAAAACGGGAAGAACCGTGATCGTCCATGAAGCCCATGCCACCGGTGGAGTCGGAAATGATGTGCTGGCGATTATCAATGACACATCCTTTTTATATCAAAAAGCGCCGACTGAACGGGTGACTGGATTCGATACCCCTGTTCCTTATTTCGGATTTGAAGATTTCTATCTACCTGACAGCAAACGTGTATTAGCTGCAGTGGAAAAAGTAGCACGCTATTAGACAAGGAGGGAGTCCATGGAAGTTAAGCTTCATGATATTGGGGAAGGCATGACCGAAGCCAATATCAATCACTTTCTTGTGAAAGTGGGAGATGTCGTAAAAGCCGATCAACCATTAGTAGAGGTTCAAACAGATAAAATGACTGCGGAGATTCCGGCACCTTTTTCAGGTGTGATCAAGGAATTTACGGTAAGTGAAGGGGAAACGATTCCAGTGGGATCCACTGTTCTGTTAATGGATCATGAACAAGTGAAACAGACTGGAGGCGAGCGATCCATTTCACAAACAACTCAAGTGTTGAAGAAAAGAAGGATCCTTGCATCCCCGTATACGAGGAAAATAGCAAGGGAGAATGGTATCAACATAGAGGAAGTGGTTGGTTCCGGAGTGGGAGGCAGAATCCTTGATGAAGACATTTTCCTTTATATGAAAGGAGAAAGTCATACATCTCCACAGCCAGTGGAAGAATCTAAATCCGTCACACCTGCAGCATCAAAAGAATCCGTCACAAAGACCATTCCTTTTCGAGGCAGACGCAAACAAATTGCTTCTAAAATGTCACAGTCACTCAGAACGATCCCGCACTGTACCCATTTTGAAGAAATCGATGTTACGAATCTGCTATCCTGGAAAGATACCATGAAAGTGAGCGGCGGGTCCATTTCCGTTGGAGCTTATTTTATCAAAGCCATTTCTGTCTGTTTGAAAGAGTTTCCAATCTTCAATGCCCGTCTCAATGAACAGGAGGAGTGTGTCGAGCTCCAGTCCCATCACAATATTGGAATCGCTGTAGATGCAGACGAAGGACTGATTGTCCCCGTCATAAAACATGTTGAAGGGAAAACAATGAAGGACATCCACAGAGAAATGAAGGCATTGACCATTAACGCACAGGAAGGCAAGTTAACGATGAAAGATATCAAAGGCGGAACCTTCACGGTCAGTAACGTAGGGCCCCTGAACGGGTCGATCGGAGCCACTCCGATCATTAACGAACCGGAAGTTGCCCTCCTCGCTTTCCATAAGACGAAGAAACGCCCTATGGTGAATGATAAGGATGAAATTGTCGTCCGCTCCATGATGAATGTGTCTATGTCGTTTGACCACAGAGTGGTAGATGGCGGAACGGCCGTGAAGTTTACAAATCGATTACGGGATTTGATCGAACAGCCAGAGTCCATGCTTTTGGAGTTGATGTAAATGGTAGTGGGAGAGATCACAGAAGATAAAGAGATTGTCGTCATCGGGGGAGGTCCAGGCGGCTATCATGCAGCCATTCGAGCTGCGGGTTTAGGACTGAATGTGACGCTGATCGAAAGAGAAGAGCTGGGCGGGACCTGCTTGAATAAAGGCTGCATTCCATCAAAAGTCTTTACCCATTTTGCCCAAGAATTCAAAAAGACGAAGCACCTGAAAGAGATGGGGATGGAGTTTGGGGAAGTAGAAGCAAATCTTTCTACTCTTCAAAGCTATAAAAATAAAAAAATCACACAGCTTCGAAAAGGTGTGGAATCCCTTTGTAAAGCGAATAAGATTGAGATCGTAAAGGGTTCTGCATCCTTCCTGTCAGAATCCCGCATTGGAGTTGAAAACGGTCATGAGTTTTCCCTCTTTAATTTCAAGCAGTCCATCGTCGCGACTGGTGGTGAATTTCATTACCCGGAGGGGATAGAATTTGATTCGACTCTTGTACTGAAGGAGAGAGAAATTTTTCAGCTGGAGGAAATACCAGAGGAACTCATCGTATACGGGGGCGATTATATTTCCTTAGAGATCGCGTCTGTTTTCTCCCTATTGGGCAGCAGCGTCACGCTTATTTTAAATGATGAATTTTCATTTGACTCTTCTATTTCAAAAGAGCTATTCAGGCAATTGAAAAAGCAGAAAATCAATGTGATCAAGAATTCGACCGTGCAAACTGCGAGCCAAACAGAAGGGAAAGTCATGGTGAGGCTGGACAAAGAGAACGGGGAAGTGGTTTCTTTGGAAGGCTCTCATTTTGTGGGGAGCGGAATAGTAAAGCCGAATATAAGCGACCTTGGCCTTGACCGTCTGGGCCTTGAGCTGACAGAAGAAGGCTATATCCATACGGATTATCAGGGAAGAACCTCCATTCCAACTATATGGGCGATCGGCGATGTAACGGAAGGTCCGTCCCTCGCAGTCAAAGCGATCAAACAGGGGAAGGCGGCTGCAGAGGCGATGGCTGGGCTAGAGGTGGAGGTAGATCTGCAGTTTGTGCCGACGGTGGTGCAGATGAGCCCGCCAATTGCGTGTGCGGGCCTTACCGAGGAGGAAGCACGAGAGGAAGGTTATTCGGTTAGAGTGAGTGAGAACCCTGTCAGAGGAAACGGGTACGCTCAGCTGACGGATGAAAAGGATGGATTCGTGAAAGTCGTGTCAGACAGTGAAACGGATTTGATTCTTGGGATTCATATAATGGGGATGGGAGCAGCCGAGTTGATCACCTCAGGGGTGCTTGGCCTTGAAATGGCAGCGAGAGATGAGGACTTTCGCTTTCCTGTGTATCCTCATCCAAGTATGAACGAAAGCTTATTAGAAGCGGTTGAAGGATTAAAGGGAGACGCCGTGCACATGCCTCCCCGAAAAAAAGAGCTGGCGAGATAAAGTGAGGGACACGCTTTTACGCAGAGAAGCGTTTAAGCTTTACTAGCGACTCTTGAGAAGTTCTAGAAAACTATTTAATATAATATTCAGAATAAATTAACGTTTAATGGAGGGTTCAGGATGCAAGAGAATGTAGCAAAAAAGCAGGTTAAAGTAGAAGATGTCTTCCCGGTAAGAGATGTCGATTATTTAGAGTATTATACGGGAAATGCAAAGCAGGCCGCCCACTTCTTCTGTACGGCATTCGGATTTAAGACCGTTGCCTATTCAGGACTGGAAACAGGAAATCGTGACACAGTATCCTATGTACTGCAACAAAATAAAGTACGATTGGTGATTACAGGAAGCCTGCACGAAGGCAGCCGGGTGTCCCAATTCGTGAAGCATCACGGGGACGGCATTAAAGATATCGCCCTTGTGGTGGATGATGTTGAAAAGGCTTACACTGGAGCGGTGTCCCGCGGCGCGATTGAAATCATGCCCCCTTCTACGCTCGAAGATGATAACGGAAAACTGAAAAAAGCCATCATTGGTACATACGGGGATACGATTCACACCCTTGTAGAACGTAAAGATTATAAGGGGATCTTCATGCCAGGCTTTGAAAAGTATGATTCTTCGCTGAAAAATGAAGATGCAGGCATCATCGCTGTCGATCATGTAGTAGGAAACGTGGAGCGCATGGAAGAGTGGGTGGAGTATTACGAAAAAGTGATGGGCTTTAAGGAAATGCGTCATTTTACGAATGAAGATATTACAACAGAATACTCTGCCCTTATGTCGAAGGTGATGCATAACGGCGGTCGAATCAAATTCCCGATCAATGAGCCGGCCGAAGGAAAACGCAAATCACAAATCCAGGAATACCTTGAATTCTATGGTGGTCCCGGCGTTCAGCATATTGCCATCTTAACCGAAGACATCGTGAAAACAGTCGGTATTTTAAAAGAAAACGGGGTGGAATTCCTTAACACGCCGGATTCCTATTACGACATGCTTTCAGAGCGTGTAGGGGAAATCGACGAAGAGATTTCTAAAATCAAAGAGTTGAATATTTTAGTAGACCGTGATGACGAAGGCTACCTGCTTCAAATTTTCACAAAACCAATCGTGGACCGTCCAACCCTATTCATTGAAGTGATTCAACGAAAAGGTGCAAGAGGATTCGGAGAAGGAAACTTCAAAGCATTATTCGAATCCATCGAGCGGGAGCAGGAACGCAGAGGAAACCTATAAAAATAAAAAAATAGATAGATAGAACATATATAACGGGGGTCAAAGGACCGGTCAGGGGGTTAACTCATGAAGAGATTAGCTGCTTCTACTCATAATATCGTACAGATTGCGGGTACTATATTTGAACGAGAAGATAAGCTAACACGTGAGTCAACCCCCTTCATCCATGAGGAAGGCGGGGATTCATGTATGGCACTGAAGTTCAAAACAAGAGAAGCGGTCTCACATATCGCTCCATATGTGCTGGGGAAAACGCTCTCAGACTTACAGAAGGAGCATGGTCTGAGCTCTATCAGAAAGCTATCAGAAAATGAAAACATATATGGCTGCTCTCCAAAAGTGAAGCAGTGGTTTAAAGAAAACGGAAGCGACTTGTTTTTGTATCCAGACGGAGCTGCCGTCGACCTTAGTCATAAGGTAGCGACATTTTTAGGAGTGCCTAAGGAACAGCTCGTGTTTGGGAATGGCTCGGATGAAGTGATCCGATTATTGACGAGGGCCTATTTGAGTAACGGTGACGCAGCCATTATGGCGGACGTTACTTTTCCCAGGTATCAAACCAATGTGTTCTTAGAAGGGGGCACCCCGATTATCGTTCCTTTAGTCAACGGTACTCATGACCTGCAAGCGATGCACGACCAGATCACCCCGAGCACCAAGATGATCTTTGTGTGTAATCCCAATAATCCTACCGGGACCATCGTCGGAAAGAAAGAGCTCCTGGAATTTATCGGGAGGGTACCGTCGCATATATTGGTGGTAGTGGATGAAGCCTATATGGAATACGTCACAACCGATGATTATTTAGAAACCTTGCCGCTGCTGTCAACATTCGAAAATCTGATTGTTCTTAGAACATTTTCAAAGATATATGGCCTTGCGGGATTAAGAGTCGGTTTCGGCGTCATGAACCAAGAAATAGCTGAACAGCTCCGAAAAGTGAAAGATGTCTTCAATGTAAATACGGTTGCTCAGAAGTCAGCGATTATCGCCCTTGAAGATCAGGCATTTATAAGAGAGTGTACTCATAAGAACGAGCAGGGTCGCCTCTTTTTAGAAGGGGAGTTTGACCGTCTGGGTGTATCCTATTTCCCCTCTCAATCGAACTTTATCATGGTGGATACCGGATTGAATGGTGACACGGTCTCATATGAGCTTGTGAAAAGGGGATTGGTCGTCCGTTCAGGAACTCTTCTTGGGTACCCAACGACCGTACGGGTCACGATTGGAACAGAAGAGGATAACAAGAGGTTCATACAAGCGTTGGAAGATATTTTACAAAGTGAAGGGGTGAAATAGATGGATATCAAACCGCATACTCTTCAGTGGCAGGATGCTTATAAATTAATGATTGGCTCGATTTTACCGCGTCCGATTGCGTTCGTTTCATCTCTTGATGAAGGAGGGAATGCGAATCTTGCACCATACAGCTTTTTTACGGCCATTTGTGCCGACCCGATGCTCGTCTGCTTCTCTCCCATGAGAAAGGGAAAGGATGGCAGCAAAAAAGATACCCTTGAAAATATCGAAAAGACGAAGGAATTCGTCATCAATATCGTCAGTGAAGAGTTCGTGGAGAAAATGAATAATTGTGCCATCGAATATGAATCTGGCGTTGATGAATTCGAACAAGTCGGTCTGACGAAGGAAGAGTCCATCATGGTAAAGCCTCCTGGAGTATCTGAAAGCAAGGTTCAATTAGAATGCGTTCTTCATGAGGTTCTCCACTTCGGCGATCATCCTGGTGCAGGGAGTCTTGTGATCGGGAAGGTAGAATGCGTCAGAATCGATGACGAACTCTATTACGACGGCAAAATAGATTCAGAGAAGTTAAAGCCGGTAGGAAGACTGGCTGGACAAATGTACACCAAACCATTATCCGATTCATTTGAATTGATCCGAAAAAGGTGATGACACGTGAAGCTGGTTAGCTTTTTAAAAGAAGGAGAAGTAAGAGCGGGAAAAGTTCAGGATGAACTTGTCGTAGACATCCATGCTGTGAGCGGAGGTTTGCTCCCTAAAGATATGTTATCCATCATCGAGCTTGGAGACGAAGGCCTAAAACGGATGAAGGAGCTCGGCACCTTTTCAGAAAAAGACAAAGGAGTGTATTCACTACGTGATGTCACCCTGTTGTCGCCGATTCCAAGGCCTGTCAGCATACGTGATTTCTATGCATTTGAAGAGCATGTGAAAACGGCACGTAAACGGAGGGGACTCGATGTGGTTCCAGAATGGTATGACATCCCCGTCTTTTATTTTACCAATCACTTAGCTATAAAAGGTCCTGGCGATCACATCGCAAAACCTGCTGGATGTGAGTGGCTCGATTATGAATTGGAAATCGCCTGCGTTATTGGCAGAGAAGGAAAAACCATTTCAAAAGAAAACGCAGAAGACCATATATACGGCTATTTCATCATGAATGATTGGAGTGCCAGAGACATCCAGAAGCATGAGATGAAAGTAGGACTTGGACCCGCGAAAGGAAAGGATTTTGCCACTTCTTTCGGTCCTTATTTAGTGACGAAGGATGAACTGGAAACCTATCGCAAGGGAAACCGTTTTGATCTTCCTATGTCGGCAAAAGTGAATGGGATACTTTTATCCGAGGGGAATTATCAGGACATCCATTATACTTTTGCAGACATGATCGAGCGCGCCTCGCAAGACGTCACCCTGTATCCCGGCGAAGTGATTGGATCTGGAACTGTTGGAACAGGATGTATATTGGAGCTGGGTCCTGAAACGCATCCATGGTTGAAGTCGGGGGACTTGGTGGAATTAGAGATTAGAGGATTAGGAGTCTTGAGTAATACGATTGCAAAGAAAAGAGAGGAGGAGAACCATGTACTATCGTCAACTGGGGAAAATACCTCACAAACGTCACACCATGTTTAAAAAGGATGATGGCACGCTCTACAGGGAGCAGGTCATGGGGACGAAGGGGTTCTCGGGAACACAGTCGATTCTGTATCATCATCATTTGCCGACGGCTGTGGCGAAGACAGAGTATTTAGGGAGTTATATGCCGGAGTTTGAGGAAGAGGGTGCTCTCCGTCATCGACATTTCTTTACAGACAGAGTCGAGAAAAAAGGCTGTGCCTTAAAGAGCCGTGAATATTTACTCGGTAATTCGGACTTATTGATTGGAACAGCCTATGTCACAGAAAAGATGACAAGCTTTTACCGAAATGGTGATGGAGATGAAATGCTATATATCCATTTTGGTAAAGGGCAGGTAGAGACGATGTTCGGAACCCTCACCTATGGAAAAGGGGATTATGTGGTGATTCCGATCGGGACCATCTACCGTGTCGTTCCTGAAGAAGAGACGAAGATGCTGATCGTCGAGTCCTTCAGTCAGATTACCACACCTCGCCGTTATCGAAATGAGTACGGACAATTACTGGAGCACAGTCCGTTTTGTGAGCGGGATTTACGAGGACCTGAGAGGCTTGCAACGATGGATGAAGAAGGAGAATTCGAAGTGATCACCAAATCAAGGGGAGCGCTTCATTCCCATGTGTTAAATCATCATCCACTGGACGTTGTCGGCTGGGATGGTTATCTTTATCCTTGGGTATTCAACATTGAGGACTTTGAGCCGATCACAGGGCGTGTGCATCAGCCGCCTCCTGTTCATCAAACGTTTGAAGGGCATAACTTCGTTGTCTGCTCATTTGTTCCAAGACTATATGACTACCATCCGGAATCGATTCCGGCTCCTTATAATCACAGCAACGTGAACAGCGATGAGCTGCTGTACTATGTGGAAGGAAACTTCATGAGCAGAAAGGGAATCAAAGAAGGATCGATTACCCTCCATCCGAGCGGGATTCCACACGGTCCACATCCAGGAACGACAGAAGCCAGTATCGGGAAAAAAGAAACCCTGGAGCTTGCCGTTATGATCGATACTTTCAAACCGTTGAAGATCGTTAAAAAAGCAAAGGATGTCGAAGATCCGAATTATATGTTTACATGGGTGTAAAGGAAGAATCAATCCAAAGACCGTCCGGTTACTTGGGTTGATTCTTTTTTATTTATATACAGTTTAAAATAGTGGCGACTGCTTTTTGGGAGAATATATTTCTTTATGAAAGATTATTCATTCCTGTAGAAAAAATAAAATTACATTCTGGTTTGAAAGGCATTACGGATTATGGGAATGAAAGGTTTTAATAGAATTCATTACATATTGGTGATCGTCTTACCAGATTAATAATCATTCATCCCTACAAATTAATAGAAAAATGAATTCTCAATTATGAAAAAGAAGTGAGAATATATCAGTCAGATACACACAGGTCTAAACTCCCCTAAACCCCCATTCCCATAGGATTTTGTCGAAAAATATCTGATTGGGCTCCTCATGGGATCTGAAGCGTCATTCACCCTGTTAATAAAAAAAATCCAAAATATTTTTTTCTCCCAATAAACTCTATAAGGACAAAGATGTAAGCGTTTACTTATAATCAGATAAATCTAAATAGTCAAAAAATTTACGAAAAGCCTGTTGACCTTCCCGGGAAACGGGAGTAATATTGTCCTCAATAAAAAAATATGAACCAGCAGGAAGCAACAACCACAACTTATTCCAAACTGCTGTTCAACAGGCTCCAAAGCAACTGGAGAAATCGTCCTTCAGTGCAAAAATAAAATTCTAAAAATTAAATAAATTCTCACCAGGAAAGGAATGATTAACATGAACGAACAATGGATCTACTTAGACGGGCAATACGTAAAAAAGGAAGACGCAGTTGTATCTGTGTACGACCATGGTTTTCTATATGGAGATGGAGTGTTCGAAGGGATTCGAATGTACGATGGGAATGTGTTCCGTCTAGAAGAACATGTTGATCGCCTTTATGACTCTGCGAAATCAATCATGTTGCATATCGAAGTATCGAAAGAAGAGATGTGTGACATTATCGTCGATACATTGAAAAAGAATCAACTAGAGAATGCCTACATACGTGTGGTCATTTCTAGAGGTGTTGGAAACTTAGGGTTGGATCCATTTACTTGTAGAAAACCACAAATCATTGTCATTGCAGAACAATTAGCCCTGTTCCCTAAAAGCTTATACGAAACAGGCATCGATATCGTTACAGTAGCAAGCCGCCGTAACCGTGCAGATGTTCTTTCACCAAAGGTTAAATCCTTAAACTACTTAAATAATATTCTGGTAAAAATCGAAGCCAATCTGGCTGGTGTAAGTGAAGCGTTAATGCTTAACGATCAAGGATATGTAGCTGAAGGATCAGCCGACAATATCTTCATTGTCAAAAAAGGAAAAATCTTAACCCCGCCCGGATATGTAGGGGCCCTTGAAGGAATCACCCGTAATGCAATCATCGAGATTGCCGAAAAGCTCGGATTCGAGATGAAGGAAGAAGTCTTCACCCGTCATGATGTATATACAGCGGATGAAGTGTTCTTAACTGGGACAGCTGCAGAAGTCATTGCCGTTGTAAAGGTTGATGGCCGCGTAATCGGTGAAGGGAAACCTGGAAAGTATACAACCCAATTATTGCAGGAGTTCAGAAACACTGTCACGCAAGATGGAAGAAAAGTTTACAAACAAAATGCTCAAGTTGGCTAAGTTGGAGGTGATGACGTGCGAAGTGACATGATCAAAAAAGGAATCGACCGGGCTCCTCACCGCAGTTTACTGTACGCTACGGGAGTGAAGCTTGAAGACTTGGAAAAACCATTCATCGGGGTGTGTAACTCATACATTGATATCATTCCCGGTCATATGCATTTAAACGGATTTGCCCAAGTGGTAAAAGAAGCGATCCGGGAAGCGGGCGGCATTCCATTCGAATTCAATACAATCGGTGTTGACGATGGGATCGCCATGGGACATATCGGGATGAGGTACTCATTACCAAGTCGGGAACTGATCGCCGACTCAGCAGAAACCGTCATCAATGCTCACTGGTTTGACGGAGTGTTCTACATTCCAAACTGTGACAAGATCACACCGGGAATGCTCATGTCGGCAGTCCGGACGAATGTCCCTTCTGTCTTTGTATCGGGAGGCCCGATGGAAGCGGGGGTTTCGAGCGAAGGGAAGCCATTATCACTCGTATCCGTTTTCGAGGGAGTTGGGGCCCATCAGTCAGGAAGGATGACGGCTGAACAGCTTCTTGACATAGAAGCCAATGCATGTCCGACTTGCGGATCATGCTCGGGGATGTTCACAGCGAACTCCATGAATTCCCTGATGGAAATGCTCGGGATGGCTCCTCCGGGAAATGGAACAATCGTTGCCACCTCTGATGAGCGACATCAGTTAATCAAGGATGCGGCCAAATATTTAGTGGAAATGGTAAAGAAGGATATTAAACCAAGAGACATCATTACGGAAGATACAATCGACGATGCATTTGCTTTAGATATGGCTATGGGAGGTTCCACCAATACCGTCCTTCATACACTAGCCATTGCGAATGAGGCGGAGATTGATTACGACATCAACCGTATCAATAAAGTCGCAGAACGAGTACCTTATTTATCCAAGATAAGCCCAGCCTCTGATTACTCCATGCAGGACGTTCATAATGCTGGAGGGGTCAGCGCCATTATTAAAGAATTATGTGAAATGGGGGCTGTACACAAGGATCGAATCACGGTAACAGGAAAGTCCCTTTATGAGAACGTACAAGATGCTCATATTCAAAATGACGATGTCATCCGTCGCAGGGACAACGCTCACAGTCCAGTCGGAGGATTATCCGTACTCTTTGGAAATATTGCTCCAAATGGTGGGGTCATCAAAGTCGGAGCAGTCGACCCGTCCATCAAAACCTTTATGGGTGAAGCGATTGTATACGAATCCCAGGATGACGCCCTTGCTGGAATTGAAAGTGGAGAAGTGAAAGAAGGGCATGTAGTGGTGATCCGTTATGAAGGGCCAAAGGGTGGTCCGGGGATGCCGGAGATGCTGGCACCAACGGCAGCCATTGCAGGAAGAGGCCTGGAAAAGAAAGTGGCACTCATGACAGACGGTCGATTTTCAGGAGCATCACGAGGCATTTCAATCGGTCATGTCTCACCGGAAGCTGCTGAAGGAGGACCAATCGGTGTTGTTGAAAATGGAGATCCCATCTTCATAGATTTAACGAATCGAACGATTTCCCTCATGGTTTCAGAAACGGAACTTCAGTTCAGGCAAAAGGAGTGGGTACAGCCCCCTCCGAAGATCAGAAAAGGTTACTTAGCACGATATGCCAAGCTTGTAACATCAGCTAGTACAGGTGGAATTTTGAAAACGGAATAAAGTAAAGCGTTGAAGAGGTAAAAGGGTTGGAAATCGTATTTTCAGAGAGCTGGTGGTGCTGCAAACCAGTAATACATCCAATACCGACATCCCCTCTGAGTATCGTTCTGAACCTCTAAAAGTAGGAACGATCGAGTAGATGCTACTCGTTACAAAAACAAAGGCTGGTGAAACCGATCAGCCTGCAAAGGGAGATGATATCCGTTATCTCTGAATTAGGGTGGTACCGTGGAAAGGATGAAGACCTTTTCGCCCCTGCGAAAGATGAACTCTGTCGTAGTGGGTGAAAAGGTCTTTTTTGTTTGGGAAATTGGATTGATATAGCTCAGGCGGTTCCCCGCCGGTGCTTTTAATATATCCAGCTCCGGCGGCTAGGCCCTCGAGGTCATAAGTCAATCTCGCCAAAAAGGCAAAAGGCGCCTTTTCAGCGACCTTGCCTTATGCATGTCGGGCCTGACCAAGCCGCCTGTGCTTTTAATAAAAGGAGGAGATAGGAAATGAGAGCGAAAGTAGAGGCAGAACCGGCTTCACAGACACTAACAGAAAACGTCAACGGTGCTGATATGCTCATGAAAGCTTTAAGGGAGGAAAAGGTTGAGATTCTGTTTGGATATCCTGGGGGAGCGGTCTTGCCGATTTACGATGCTCTTTACAAAGCCCCGATCAAGCACGTACTTGCCCGCCATGAGCAGGGGGCCATCCACGCGGCGGAAGGATATGCCAGGGTGTCAGGGAAACCGGGTGTGGTGATTGCCACATCGGGTCCGGGAGCTACGAATCTTGTGACAGGGATTGCAGATGCCATGATGGATTCATTGCCTCTGGTGGTCTTTACGGGGCAGGTGGCTTCAGGGGTGATCGGAACTGATGCATTCCAGGAAGCGGACGTTGTTGGCATTACGATGCCGATCACAAAGCATAATTATCAGGTTCGGGATATTAAAGACTTACCGAGGATTGTGAAGGAAGCCTTTCATATCGCATCAACCGGAAGGCCTGGACCCGTACTCGTCGACATTCCGAAAGACTTGACCCTGCAGCAAGCGTATCCGGCACACGAAGTAGAAATGGACTTACCGGGGTATCAGCCTAACTTTTATCCAAATCCCCTCCAAATCAAGAAACTGGTGGATGCCATTAAGGTTTCCAGACAGCCGGTCATCTTAGCCGGGGCAGGAGTACTTCACGGAAAGGCAACAGAAGAACTGAAGAGTTTCGCAGAGCAATATGACATTCCTGTGATTCATACCCTTTTAGGTTTAGGCGGATTTCCTGCTGATCATCCGTTGTTTCTAGGTATGGCAGGGATGCACGGATGCTATGCAAGCAATATGGCCATTCATGAATGTGACTTGCTCATCAATATCGGAGCAAGATTTGATGACCGGTTAACAGGGAATCTTGCTACCTTTGCACCACGGGCCAAAGTGGTCCATATCGACATCGATCCAGCTGAGATCGGGAAGAATGTTGAAACACAGATACCAATCGTTGCCGATGCGAAACAGGCACTTGCTAAACTCCTTCAACATGAAACGGAAAAGCCCGATTTCGATGCCTGGCATCAGCATCTTAAGTCATATAAACGGGAATATCCTTTCTGGTATAACCAGGCTCACGATGTGCTCTCTCCTCAACGCTTGATTGAACAGGTATACGAAATGACGAACGGGGAAGCGGTTGTCACCACGGACGTGGGACAGCATCAAATGTGGGCGGCACAATACTACTCCTTCAAAAAGCCGAATAATTGGGTCACATCCGGAGGGCTTGGCACGATGGGATTCGGATTTCCGGCAGCAATCGGAGCCCAGTTAGCAAACCCATCAAGTACGGTGGTTGCCTTTGTAGGAGATGGCGGATTCCAAATGACTCTGCAAGAGCTGATACTGCTAAAAGAGCTGAACCTTCCCGTTAAGGTGGTTATTCTTAATAACGGTACACTGGGAATGGTGAGACAGTGGCAGGAAACCTTCTTTGAAGAAAGATACTCTCAATCGGTGTTCTCCACCCAGCCTGATTTTGTGAAACTGGCTGAATCGTACGGAATCAAGGGGTATCAAGTGAAAACCCAGGAGGAAGTCGATTCTGTTTTAAAAGAAGCCTTAACGAGTGATGAACCAGTGCTCATTGATTGCTGGGTGAATCCAAAGGAAAATGTCTACCCGATGGTAGCTCCAGGTAAGGGATTACACGAAATGTTAGGAGTGAAACCATGAGGAAACGGATTGTAACGGCTCTCGTTCATAACCGGAGCGGTGTATTAAATCGAGTAACCGGATTGTTTACAAAGCGTCAGTTCAACATCGAAAGCATTTCAGTCGGCTATACAGAAGTCGAAGGAATTTCAAGAATGACTTTTGTCGTCAATGTAGAAGACGATCGCAAAATCGAACAGCTTTTAAAACAGCTGCATAAACAAATTGATGTCCTCAAGGTTTCAGACATCACCGATCAAGGAGTCGTCGCAAGAGAATTGGCACTCATCAAAGTGTTAAGTACAGGGCAGACGAGATCCGAAATCAATGGGATCGTAGAACCCTTCAGAGCCGCCATCATTGATGTGGCAAGAGACAGCGTAACCGTCCAGGTAACAGGTGAAACATCCAAGATAGAAGCCATCATTGATCTATTAAGACCTTATGGCATCAAAGAAATCGCCCGAACAGGCATCACAGCTTTCGCAAGGGGCAATGGGAAATCAGTTACGGAAATAAAACAGTATTCAATCGTGAATTAGAAGCTGTAGCGATGAAAATCACATTTAAAAAAACTTACTATTCAAAAAATGGAGAGGATGAGGGAAATGGTAAAGGTATATTATAACGGAGATGTGAATGAAGAGGTTTTAAAAGGGAAGAAGGTAGCGGTTGTTGGTTATGGCTCACAAGGTCACGCACATGCTCAAAACCTGAAGGAAAGCGGATTTGATGTTGTAGTGGGATTGAGAAAAGGAAAGTCGTGGGACCAGGCGGAAAAGGACGGATTCGATGTCTACTCCGTCCGCGAAGCAAGTGAACAGGCAGATGTCATCATGGTTCTTCTGCCGGATGAGCATCAGCCGAAAGTATATGAAGCAGAAATCAAACCGGCCCTGTCACCAGGTAAAGCACTGGCATTTGCACACGGATTTAATATCCATTTCCATCAAGTCGTTCCTCCGGAAGATGTAGATGTATTCCTGGTAGCGCCGAAAGGACCGGGACACCTGGTAAGAAGAACATTTGAAGAGGGAGCCGGAGTACCAGCACTCTTTGGGGTTTATCAAGATGCTTCAGGTCAAGCAGGTGAACTGGCCCTTGCGTATGCAAAAGGTGTAGGTGCCGGACGTGCAGGGATTCTTGAAACATCCTTCCAGGAAGAAACAGAAACCGATCTATTCGGGGAACAGGCGGTTCTGTGTGGAGGAGTGACATCCCTTGTAAAAGCAGGATTCGAAACGCTGGTCGAAGCCGGTTATCAAAAAGAGGTCGCCTATTTCGAGTGTTTACACGAATTGAAGCTGATCGTTGACCTAATGTATGAGCAAGGATTAGAAGGAATGCGTTACTCGATCTCCGACACAGCCCAATGGGGAGACTTCGTTTCAGGTCCACGAGTTGTGAACGAAGAAACGAAAGCCCGCATGAAGGAAGTATTAACGGATATCCAAACAGGGAAATTTGCGAAGGGATGGATCTTGGAGAATCAGGCGAACCGTCCAGAGTTTAACGCGATCAACCAGCGTGAAAGTCAGCACCCGATTGAAGTGGTTGGAAAAGAGCTTCGTAAAATGATGCCTTTTGTACAGAAACCTTCTACTAAAGAAAAGGAAGTGGTTGCGAGTGCGAACCATTGAGATTTTTGACACAACCCTACGAGATGGTGAACAGTCAGCGGGCGTAAATCTGAATACGATTGAAAAAATCGAGGTTGCGAAGCAGCTTGAAAGGCTGGGAGTAGACGTCATTGAAGCCGGGTTTCCTGCAGCTTCCAAAGGAGACTTCGATGCCGTGCAGCGGATCGGTTCCACGATCAAGAACAGCTCTGTTACGGGGCTTGCTCGTGCTCAACAGCGGGACATCGATGCGGTATGGGAATCGCTTAAAGGAACGGCAGAACCAAGGCTGCATGTGTTCCTGGCCACCTCTCCCATTCACATGACTCATAAGCTGAAGATGACACCGGATCAGGTCATCGATACAGCGGTCCAGGCCGTTCAGTACGCGAAGAAATTTTTCCCGGTGGTTCAGTGGTCGGCAGAAGATGCGTGCCGGACAGACTTGAATTTCTTGGTGAAGATCATGGAGAGAGTCATTGCAGCAGGGGCTTCGGTCATTAACCTTCCTGATACGGTAGGGTATATTACCCCTCATAAATACGGTGAATTGTTTCGGTACGTAAGAGAAAACGTTCCGAATATCAACGGAGTAAAGCTATCTGCTCATTGTCATGATGATCTGGGAATGGCCACGGCCAATTCACTGGCTGCTATTGAAAACGGAGCGGATCAAATCGAAGGAACGATCAATGGGATTGGGGAAAGAGCTGGGAATGCTGCTCTGGAAGAGATCGCAGTCGCTCTTAGAATCCGGGAAGATTTTTACGGTGCGACAACCCGCCTGAAGCTGGATGAAATTAAGAAAACAAGCTCTCTTGTCAGTAAGCTGACGGGGATGAGAGTACCGGCTAACAAAGCGGTTGTTGGTGATAATGCTTTCGCTCATGAATCAGGTATTCATCAGGACGGAATGCTGAAGGAAAAAACTACGTACGAAATCATCACCCCTGAACTGATCGGAGTGAATGCAACCCGACTGGTACTGGGAAAACACTCAGGACGTCACGCCTTTAAAAATAAAGTGGTTGAATTAGGATTTGAACTTTCAGATGAGAAGCTTAATGAAGCATTTCATGCATTTAAGGATCTGGCTGATAAGAAGAAGGAAATCGTCGATGAAGATCTCTTCAGCATCCTGACGAATAAGCAAACGGAAATGGCCGAAGCTGTCGGATTTACATTAGAAAGAATGCAGGTCCAATACGGCATGGGCAATATCCCGACGGCTACGATCGAATTGAAGTTTGAAGACGGCAGCGTAACCCAGCTCGCTTCAACGGGTTCAGGAAGTGTAGAAGCCATCTACAATACAATCGAAAAAATCCTGCCAAGTCCTTCTAGATTATTAGATTACAAGATCAACTCAGTCGGAGGGGGCCGGGATGCCCTTGCAGAAGTATATGTCCGACTCGAATATAACGGAGAAAAGACAAGCGGACGCGGAACCGCCCAGGATGTATTAGAAGCATCAGCACGTGCTTACCTGAATGCAGTGAACCGATCAGCACAACGGAAATTACAGTCCAGGGAGAAGGAAGCAGTAGAAGCCAGCTTGTAAGCTTGAGAAGCCTTGTATTCCAAGGCTTCTCCCATAAAACCAATTAAAATGGGAGGTAATTCTAATGAAGAAAAAAATCGCTGTACTACCAGGAGACGGTATCGGTCAAGAGATCATGGACGGGGCATTAGAAGTACTGAAAGCAGTGGGTGATTGGTTCGGTCATGAGTTCGAGGTAGAAAAGGGTCATATCGGTGGCTCTGCCGTTGATCGCTTCGGTACACCATTACCTCCTGAAACAATCAAGCTTTGTAAAAATAGTGATGCCGTATTGCTTGGGGCTGTAGGAGGACCAAAATGGGAGCATCTTCCGAAAGAGCTTCGTCCTGAAAAAGGGCTCCTGGCCATCCGTAAAGAGTTCGACTTATTCGCGAACCTGCGTCCGGTTAAAGCATTTGAAAGTTTACTGGGTGCTTCCCCGTTAAAGCGTGACATCGTTGAAGAAGTAGACCTAGTGATCGTTCGGGAACTGACAGGGGGATTGTACTTCGGTCAGCCGTCCGGTCGTCAAGGAAACAGGGATGAAGTAGCCGTCGATACACTGGTCTATGAAAAAAGTGAAATCGAACGGATCGTTCATAAAGCCTTCAAGCTGGCTCAAAAACGCAAGAAAAAATTAACGTCCGTTGACAAGGCAAATGTTTTGGAAACAAGTCGAATGTGGCGGGAAGTCGTGAATGAAGTGGCTCCTGAATACCCTGATGTGGAAGTGGAACACATGCTGGTCGATGTCGCTGCCATGAAGCTGATGTATCAGCCGAAGCAATTCGATGTACTGGTGACTGAGAATATGTTCGGTGATATCCTGAGTGACGAGGCGTCCATGATCACAGGCTCACTGGGAATGCTGCCTTCCGCCAGTTTAAGAGGAGACTCCTTCGGTCTTTACGAACCGGTACACGGGTCTGCACCTGATATCGCTGGAAAAGGAAAAGCAAATCCACTGGCTATGATTCTATCGGTTGCCATGATGCTGCGTCATTCCTTTGGCTTAAAAGAAGAAGCTGAAATGATTGAAATGGCCGTTCAGGAAGTATTGAATGCCGGGTACCGTACAGGAGATCTTTGGACGATGGGTCGTGGAACCGTTGTAGGAACAGGTGCCATGAGTCAGCTGGTTGTGGAGAGGTTGGAAGCGGATCATGCGCTGTCTTCGATCTTGGCGGCGTACTTGTAGGATAGAATTTGCTGGGATTGCTTTTGTGTAAGCAATTAGATTATAAAGAAGTTGATTGGAGCGGAAATCAACCACTGCTCACCCAGCACCCATTCTACCAAAACAGTCTTAACTGAATAATAATCTTACGAAACCAGGAGGGAGTTCATGGCAGGGAAAAATATCATCGAAAAGATATGGGAAAAACACATTGTGCACAGAGAAAAAGGAAAGCCGGATTTATTGTATATTGATCTGCACCTTGTACATGAAGTAACGTCTCCCCAAGCATTTGAAGGTCTTCGCTTAAAGAATCGCAAGGTGAGAAGACCGGATTTAACGTATGCCACGATGGATCATAACGTACCGACGAGAGAGCGTCACATCATCAGAGATGAAATTGCTCGGCTGCAAATGGATACGTTGAAGAAAAATTGTCAGGAATTCGGCGTCACTCTAGCCGATATTCACCATCCTGATCAAGGGATTGTCCACGTTATCGGACCTGAGCTCGGTTTGACACAGCCAGGGAAAACGATTGTATGTGGAGACAGCCATACTTCAACCCACGGAGCGTTCGGAGCACTGGCCTTTGGGATTGGGACGAGTGAAGTGGAGCATGTATTGGCAACCCAAACCCTCTGGCAATCGAAGCCAAAAACACTTCAAGTCGAAGTGTCCGGAGAGTTGGGATTCGGTGTCACGGCCAAAGACGTAATCTTAAACATCATTTCTACCTACGGGGTAGGATTTGGAACCGGTTATGTCATCGAATTTACGGGTGACGTGATCCGCAATCTATCAATGGAAGAAAGAATGACCGTCTGTAATATGAGCATTGAAGCAGGAGCCAAGGCAGGTTTAATCAGTCCCGACGAGACGACCTTCGAATATTTAGAAGGAAGAGAATATCTGCCTAAGGATAAACCGTTTGAACAATGTAGAGAAGAGTGGCGATTGCTAACGAGCGACAGTGACGCAACTTATGATCACAAAATTGAGGTGAAGGGTGAAGAAATCGAACCTCATGTAACTTGGGGAACGAACCCTGGAATGGGCGCGGGGATTTCAAGGTCCGTCCCTCACCCAGGGGAGTACGGGGATCCTTCTGAGAGAGAAGGGGTTGAAAGGGCGCTTCAATACATGGGGCTCGAGGCGGGAATGAGAATCGAGGACATTGAGGTTGACTATGTGTTCATTGGTTCGTGTACGAATTCACGCTTGAGTGACTTGAGAGAGGCGGCTGAGGTGGTAAAAGGGCATACTGTAAAGCAGGGCGTGACCGCTTTGGTTGTTCCGGGCTCGTTTAAAGTGAAGAAAGAGGCTGAAGAGCAAGGCATTGATACCATTTTTAAAGAAGCTGGTTTCCAGTGGAGGGAAGCTGGCTGCAGCATGTGTCTGGCTATGAATGATGATATCGTGCCCCCAGGCAAACGCTGTGCATCCACTTCCAACCGGAACTTTGAAGGCCGGCAAGGTAATGGCTCTAGAACGCATCTACTCAGCCCATCCATGGCCGCTGCGGCTGCTGTGACCGGAAAACTGACAGATGTACGAAAGCTTGAAAAAATGCCGATTTCTTAGGAGGTGAAAAGATGGCAATCAATCATGTGGAAGGAAAAGTGTTTCCTCTTAGGAGAGACAATGTAGATACCGATCAAATCATACCAAAACAGTTCTTAAAAAGGATCGAGCGTAAAGGCTTTGGTCAGTATTTGTTTTATCATTGGCGGTTTGAAGACGACGGGAAATCGCTAAGAGACGACTTCTCATTAGATACACCTCAGTATGAAAACGCCGAGATTCTCCTTGGCGGAAAGAATTTTGGGTGCGGTTCTTCGAGGGAACACGCCCCCTGGGCCCTTCAGGACTATGGGTTTAAAGTAATCATAGCGAAAAGCTTCGCAGATATTTTTTATAACAATTGTTTGAAAAATGGGATCCTTCCGATTCAACTGGATGAAAAAACAGTGGATGCCCTTTTGAAAAATGAGAGCCATGTAGATTTATATAAAATTGAAGTGTCCCTTGAGCATCAGACGATTTGTGATTCAGAAGGACTACGCGTCTCTTTTGACATTGATCCTTACTGGAAGACGATGCTCCTGAAAGGACTGGATGAGATTGATTTGACGTTACATTACGGAAATAATATCGAAGAATACGAAAAAAATTATGAGGTGAGTAGCTTGGGAATTTAATGGATAACACTGAAGTTGTAGAAGCAATGGAAAGAATCAGTCATCAGGTGCATCGAACACCGTTAAAGCAATCATCGACGCTGAATACGTTCACTGGTGGAGAGATCTATTTGAAAATGGAGAACCTGCAGCGAACAGGTTCCTTCAAAGTAAGAGGCGCAATGAATAAAATCATGTCATTGTCTGAAGAAGAAGCGGGAAGAGGCATCATTGCCGCATCTGCAGGAAATCATGCCCAAGGTGTGGCACTGGCTTCCTCCCTGCGCGGAGTTCCGTCGAAAATCTTCATGCCGAAACGAACACCTTCCACAAAAATAGCGGCAACGAAACATTACGGAGCTGAAATTGTCCTGACTGGAGACACCTATCAGGAAGCTTACGGGGCAGCACTTGAAGAGAAAGTCAAAAATGGCTCAACGTATGTTCATGCATTTGATGATCATAAAGTGATGGCTGGGCAAGGGACAGTCGCACTGGAAATGCTTCAGCAACTCAGTGATTTAGACATGATCCTGGTACCTGTTGGCGGAGGCGGTCTGTTGGCCGGAATGGCACTGGCCGTTAAAACCTTTAACCCGCGAGTGAAAATCGTTGGCGTACAGGCACTGGGAGCACCGGCTACGTATAACTTTTTTACAGGCAGAAACAAAGGATCCCTGGAGCATGTGCACACCATTGCCGATGGCATCCTGGTGAAGAAGCCTGGAGAACTCACGTTTCCGATCATCCGAGAACTTGTAGACGATATGGTCACCGTTACGGATGAAGAAATCTCCTATAGCATCATGTTTATGCTTCAACGGGAAAAAACGCTGGTTGAAGGAGCAGGAGCAGCATCCTTAGCGGCAGCCATGTGCCAAAAGCTCAAGGTACATGGAAAGAAAGTCGGCTGTGTCATCAGTGGCGGTAATGCCGATCCAAGCAAGATTCCTGTGTATCGGGATCTATCCAAAATGGCCAGACAGCTGCATCATATTGTGTAAAAGAAGGGCGGCTCTTAACTGCGTGTTAGTTAGGAGCGGTCCTCTGTTATTAATAGGGGTTTTTACTTTGTTCACAATTTGGCGCAACAAAGTCGGAAAGTGGCACAAGTTTGGCGGGAAGTGGCACAACAACCGAGGGATAGCACTCTAAGGCGTACAAAATCAGCTCAAATTTTGCCTGAAGTTCCCTATGAAACACTGTTCATGTCACAAAAGAGTGAAAATAGAAAGATTTATAAACAAAACAAGCTAATAATCTACCGGAATTGAAAGCTCTTACATTCTAAAAATACGTAAATACCTATTGTAATAGGTAATTTTTTCTACTATAATGTCCACTATACAAGAACAAATGTACATCAGAAATAAACAAATGGAGGTTTTCGGCTTATGGAATCAATTTCAATCGGACTTTTAGGACTCGGAACGGTGGGAGCCGGAGTGGTGAAGATTGTAGAGAATCATCAGGATAAACTGTCCCATCAAATTGGCTGCCCTGTAAAGGTAAAGAAAGCCCTTGTTCAGGATTTAGAGAAAAATAGAGGACTGGAAATGGAAAACAACATACTGACCTTAAATCCTGAGGAAGTCCTGTTTGATCCTGAAATTGATATTGTGGTCGAGGTAATGGGAGGAATTGAAGAAACGAAGGAACACCTCCTCCATGCGCTGCACCAGAAGAAGCATGTCGTAACGGCAAACAAGGATCTTATGGCGCTTCACGGACCGGAATTATTGAGAGCAGCCTCAGAAAACGGCTGCGACCTATTCTACGAAGCCAGTGTCGCAGGCGGTATCCCGATTTTAAGAAGTTTAGTAGATGGCCTCGCCTCGGATCGAATCACTAAAATGATGGGAATCGTCAACGGAACAACCAACTTTATTTTGACGAAGATGACGAAAGAGGGACGGACCTTCGATGATGTCCTTCGGGAAGCCCAGGATTTAGGCTATGCAGAAGCGGATCCGACGGCAGATGTCGGCGGTTTGGATGCGGCGAGAAAGATGGCCATCCTTTCAACGTTAGGGTTTTCCATGAACGTTGATTTAGCGGATGTGAAAGTGAAAGGCATTACAGAAGTGACGGGTGATGATATCCAATATGCCGAGCAATTCGGCTACACAATGAAGCTCATCGGCTATGCTCACCGTGAAGGGGAAAGTGTCGAGGTGAGTGTGGAGCCTACCTTGCTACAAAATGAGCATCCACTGGCATCGGTTCATGATGAATATAACGCAGTCTACGTATACGGGGAAGCGGTTGGTGAAACGATGTTTTACGGCCCGGGAGCGGGAAGTCTTCCGACTGCCACAGCCGTTGTATCAGATATGGTAGGAATCATGAAGAATATGAGATTGGGAGTCACTGGTAAGAGTGCCGTGAATCCGCAATTCCCTAAAAAATTAAAAGAACGGAATGAAATTCATTCAAAATATTTCTTGCGGCTGCACGTTCAGGATGAAGTAGGCGTCTTAGCAAAACTCACTTCCATCTTCTCCAATCATGGCGTCAGTTTCGAAAAGATTCTTCAGAATCCGTTAGACAGTGACGAATTTGCTGAAATTGTCCTTGTGACTCATAAAGCATCTCTTGATCATTACGAAGATATTCTTATGGAGCTTAAGGATTATGACGCCATTCATTCGATTGAAAGTTCATACCGTGTAGAAGGGGGAGACAAAGGATGAGGTGGAAAGGGTTATTGGAGCAATATGGGGAACATCTTCCATTAAATGATGACACTCCTCTTTTAACTTTAAATGAAGGGAATACTCCCTTAGTTCAATTAAAGACGTTGTCCCGGGAATGGGGCATCGAATTGTATGCAAAGGTAGAGGGTGCAAACCCTACCGGCTCCTTTAAAGATCGCGGAATGGTTCTCGCCGTTGCCAAAGCGGTAGAGTCAGGCAGTTCGACGGTCATTTGCGCCTCTACTGGAAATACCTCTGCTTCAGCCGCAGCCTACGCAGCAAGGGCAGGAATCAAATGTATCGTGGTCATCCCCGAGGGGAAAATCGCTCAAGGGAAATTAGCTCAAGCTGTCATGTATGGTGCCGAAGTTATTTCGATCGAAGGAAATTTTGATGAAGCCCTGGAAATCGTCCGTGAGTTAAGCAAAACCGAATCTGTCACTCTTGTGAATTCAGTGAATCCGTATCGTTTGGAAGGACAGAAAACGGCCGCTTTTGAAGTCATTGAAGGATTAGGTGAAGCCCCTGATGTGCTTGCGATCCCTGTCGGTAATGCAGGAAATATTTCAGCTTATTGGAAAGGATTCAAAGAATATCACCATCTTAAAGCTTCAACTTTACCACGAATGTTTGGCTTCGAAGCATCTGGAGCAGCAGCTCTGGTCCATGACAGGGTCTTTCCTCAGCCTGAAACGATTGCCACTGCGATCCGAATCGGGAACCCGGCAAGCTGGTCATTAGCTGTAGACGCTCTGGAGGAATCAAACGGACATATTGATGAAGTAACCGATGACGAAATTCTAGAGGCCTATCAGCTGCTTGCAAGTAAAGAGGGGATCTTTGCCGAGCCCGCTTCATGTGCATCGATTGCAGGACTAAAGAAATCATTAGATAAAGGATTGATCAAAGAAGGATCAAAAGTAGTGGCGGTGCTGACAGGTAATGGCTTAAAGGATCCGGTTACGGCCATGGATTGCAGTCCGGTCACACCGGCGAAGTTGCCAAACGATCGTGAAATGGTGAAAGACTACATCAAAGGGACAATCGGCGTATGAAAAGACGTGATCCCCGCTCCTGGAAGATCATTGTCCCGGGAAGCACAGCCAATTTAGGTGCTGGATTTGATTCTCTGGGCTTGGCGTTAAATGTATTTTTAACGGTCGAGGCACATGAAGCAGAAGATTGGCAAGTGATTCCCCTTTCTTCTGCCCTTGAGGTCTTTCCTGCTGATGAGACACATTTTATTGTTGAAATCGTGAAAGAAGTGGCAGATGACTATGGTAAGAAGCCGTCTCCTTGTCACCTCTACGTGTCGAGTGATATTCCTTTAACGAGAGGGTTAGGCTCCAGTGCAGCAGCGGTTGTGGCGGGCATTGAACTTGCCAATGCCCTGTGTGAGCTGAATCTCACACAAGAAAAGAAACTGGCACTTGCGAATCGATTTGAAGGTCATCCCGATAATGTAGGGGCGTCACTCTATGGTGGGTTTGTGGTCAGCTGTCAGCATGAAACGGGTGTGAGTCTCTTATCGGTGCCTGATCTTCCTATTGATGTGATTTGTGTAATCCCTAAAGCTGAACTGAAAACATCGGAATCCAGAAATGTACTTCCGGCCAGTCTTTCCTTTGAAGAATCCGTGGAGGCAGGCGCGATTTCAAACGTATTGGTGGCTGCGTTCCTGACCGGTGACTGGGAAACGGTTGGGAAGATGATGAAGCGAGACAGGTATCATCAGCCCCACCGGAGAAAGCTGCTTCCTCACTACGATGCAGTAGAAGAGGTAGCGGGCCGGTTCGGGGCATTCGGTGTCGCTTTAAGTGGTGCCGGGCCGACGATTGCCTGTTTTGTGGAACGGGAAGCAAGTGGTTGGCTCGCACGGCAGCTGGAACAGTCCTTCCCAAGCATGGACGTCCGGAAACTATCCATCTCCTCATCGGGAAGCAGCATCACCACCCAACAACCAAAGGTCCGTCCCTCATCGCTTTAAACGAGTGAGGGACGGACCTTGTTTTGTGTTGTTTTTGCGCACTGTTCTTCCAGGTCCTGGGGTCTTTGTTGAGCAGTCTTGAGCTTTATTTGTTTTATTTCTCCAGGGTAATCATAAAGCAATTCTCTGTTTCATTTACGATCAGGTAGTAGGATGATTGATGAGTCATGCCCATTTCTTCACGGATTTCCTTTGGGATGTGGACGGTACCTTTTTCTGAGATGTATCGCTTGTTATGTGTGGAGTCTTTGAACGCTCTCTTAATATAGATGCAGTTGTTTTGATAGACGAGTTCCGCAAGTTTTCCGGGTACTAGTCCAAACTGTTGTCTCCATTTATGTGGGAGGGTGATTGATCCGCTCTTACTGAATGTTTTGCTTCCATACATCATGCTCAACATGTCGCATCACCTGCTTTCACTATCATTGCTTCTCTATTTTCCTTTTAAATGAAAAATAAACACAATTTTGAAAAAACAGGAAGATGGTTGGGTACGTTTAATAGGAGGGGGACAGAGGAATAAAAAGGTATAACCCATTGTTTGGAGGTGCTACCCATCGAACCAATCCACATCCTGTTCTTGCTTGTAATCGGCTACAGTGTATATACCATTGATAAAAAGAAAAAGAATGTTCCTGTTCCGGTTGTTTTACTTCTGCTTGGAATCGGACTGTCGTTCATACCTGCCTTTTCTGACGTCACCCTAACGAAAGACATTATCTTTGAATGGTTTTTACCCGCACTATTATTTATTTCGGCATACCAATTTTCACCAAAAGCCTTAAAAAAGCATGCGGGAATCATCTCTCTCTTAAGTACGATCGGCATCATCATCACGATCCTCTTAATGAGTGTGCTTTTCTATTACGGTTTACATCCGTGGCTCTCTATTTCATATGTAGAAGCTCTCTTGATCGCAACAATCCTAACGCCTACTGATCCAGTTTCCGTTGTGTCGATATTGAAGGAATCTTCCAGTCGCCAAGACATAGCAGATATAGTAGAAGGGGAGTCAATGATCAATGATGGTACAAGCATCGTTCTCTTTACGGTCGTGGCAGGTATCTACTTTGGGGAACAAACTTTTTCAGCTTCTTTGTTCCTTTGGGAGTTTCTTTTAGTTTCCTTAGGAGGAGTCGTGATTGGTGTTACACTCGGCTGGCTGGCGAGTAAGGCCATCCATTTCACAACGGACTCCAGGTACCAGATCATGCTTAGCATCATTCTTGCTTACGGAACCTTTTACATAGGGGAAGAGCTTGGCGTTTCAGGTGTGCTGGCTACAGTATCCTCAGGGATCGTGCTTTCTTATGAATACGGAAGAACGATTAAAGAAAATCATTTCAGGAAGGATCTGGATGGTTTCTGGTCCGTCATTGAACCGACCATTCTAACCTTTTTGTTCCTACTAATCGGGATCCAGGCGACACAGTATTTGTCTTTCTCATTATTCGGGTGGATCTTCTTCCTATTTATACTCTCCTTACTCGTGCGCTATGTTATTATTATTGGTGTTGTCAAAATGAAGAAAACGTGGAGAAAAACGTACGGATGGAAGGAAGTATTCATATTAACCTGGTCTGGCATCAAAGGCACCATGTCTGTTGCCTTGTTACTTGGCATGGATGGACAAGGACCCCAGCTTCTGAACTCCTTAACATTTGGAGTCATCCTGCTTTCTCTCATCATTCAAAGTGTAGGAATTTACCCTTTGTCTACTTTCTTTTTGAAAAGAAAATAAGTCGTCAAAGAATTTATGATAAATTGGTAAGAACTGAGAAACCATAGGAGAAAGACTATTTTGAATTTAGGTGAAACCTCCAAAATGAAACAAGCAAAAGACATTGCCTTAAGAATTTCTGTCACCTATGTGCTATTAGGCGTTGTGTGGATTATATTGTCCGACTATTTTTCCATGATTCTCGCTCATGAAAAGCTAAGTATGTATATATATTTTCAGCGCTATAAAGGCTGGTTATTTACACTTGTAACAGGTATGATTATTTTTCTATTGGTATACAGGAGAACCTATGAATTAATACTCTCCAATGAAAAATTAAAGAAGAAAGAGAAACAACTCCAAATAAGGAATCAGCATTATCATTCCTTATTTGAACAAAATCCTGACGCGGTATTGGAGCTGACCTTGGATGGAAATGTGGTGTCCGTGAATTCTGAAGCAGAAGGATTGCTTGAATCCACCCATGAAGAGCTGAAAGAAGTGAAATTCAGCAAATTTTTGGATGAAGGCGAGATGAAACGAGTAACTGAGTACTTTTTTCAGACCTTCAAAGGCTGGGCGTCAACCTTTGAAACGACCATTCATTTAGCCAATGACAAACGGAAAATCCTGCGATGTTCTCTTGTCCCGATTATCATTAATCGAAAAGTGACAGGAATTTTTGCCATTGCAAGGGACATCACTCTTCATCGTGAAAATGAAGAAATGGTGGTCGCTTCCGAAAAGCTTTCTGTCATTGGACAGCTTGCGGCTGCCGTAGCGCATGAAATCCGCAACCCCCTCACATCTTTGAAAGGGTTCATCCAGCTTATGCAAACAAGCAATAGAATCAACCATGATCATTTGGACATTATGCTCTCTGAAGTGGATCGGATTGACCTGATCTCAGGGGAGATGCTGATACTTGGTAAACAGCAGGAAGTCCATTTTCGTCATGAAAAGCTGGATGACATCCTCAGACAAGTACTGGTGCTAATGGAAGCCCAAGCCCATCTTGATAATGTATCCATTCAATATGAAAACAAGGTGGAAAAACCGTTATATGTGTTGGGGGAAGGAAATCAGCTTAAGCAGGTGTTCATTAACATTATTAAAAATGCGGTTGAATCCATACCTGACTATAAAGATGGAATCGTTTCGATCACATTGGAAGAGCGGGCATCGGCTGCCCATGTAATTGTGACGGATAATGGAGTCGGCATGGACCCTGAAAGAATCGGGCACCTTGGAGAACCATTCTATTCAACGAAAGAAAAAGGGACGGGCCTTGGACTGGCCGTTTGTCAAAAGATTATTGAACGACATAAAGGACATTTACACTTTCAAAGTGAAATAGAAAAAGGAACCGCAGTGGAAATCAGCTTGCCAATCGTGGATCAAGAGATTCTGACTGCCTCTCGCGGATTAAGAAAGGACTAATAGCATGAACTCTATATCAACCATTATTAAGACACCGTCAATCCAGAAGAACTGGGAAGAATCCGGCTTCACTTCATTAACCCCTGTACAGGAGCGTGTAGTACCTCTCATCATGGAAGGGAGAGATGTTGTTTGTGAATCTCCGACGGGAACAGGGAAGACGCTTGCGTATCTGCTTCCGATCATCCAAGCCATTGATCCATCAAGAAAACAGGCTCAAGCTGTCATCCTTGCTCCATCACGAGAGCTTGTCATGCAAATCCAGCAGGAAATCCAGAAATGGGCGAAGGGTACCGACGTCACGAGCGCGGCGTTCATTGGAGGAGCGAACATTAAGAAGCAAGTAGAGAAACTGAAGAAAAAGCCACATATCGTAGTGGGAACAACGGGTCGCTTGATCGAATTGATGAAAATGAAAAAGCTGAAGATGCATGAAGTGAAAACCATCGTCGTCGATGAGTTCGATTTAATGATCTCATCAGAACATATCCGTGAAGTGAAGGATATCATCAAAGCCACCTTAAAAGAGCGTCAGGTTCTATTCTTCTCGGCCACTTTATCAGACGAAACCGAGAACGTAGCAGAATCATTATTGCAAAACCATGAAATCGTCAAAATGGAAGCCAATCTCGATAACCCGAAAGTGGATCATGTGTATGTATACAGTGAGCTGAGAGACAAAATGGAAGCTCTAAGAAGCATTTCATATTTCAAAGGAATCAAAGCACTTGTATTTTTCAATCAACTGGAGAAGCTCTCTGAAATAGAAGAAAAGCTGAAGTATAAGGGAGTCGAGCTGGAAGTATTGGCAGGGGAATCAAACAAGATGGAGCGTAAGCAATCACTGGACCGCTTCCGTTCAGGAAAAGTGTCCATGCTTCTGACAACAGACGTGGCAGCACGCGGCCTTGATATCACAGACGTCACACACGTTGTCCATTACGACTTCCCAAGCGATACAAAACAATACATTCACCGCTCAGGAAGAACCGGTCGCATGGGAGCGGAAGGAACCGTCATCTGTCTCGTATCCAAACGCGAGCTGAGCTTCCTCGAGAAACTGAGCAAAGAACTCAACCTCCCATTCCAAGAAAAAACCATTCGAGGCGGGGGACTTCAAGCACCGGAACAAAAGTAAAATAAATAATTAGAGGTCCGTTGAGGGACGGACCTCTGTTTTTTAACTGGATGTGTTGATGTCTACCCATCCCAAATAATAATCCTAACTTCCAAACACAACGTTTCCATCCATCAATGTCATCCAAACACCAGTCTCCAGCATTTCCTCTGCTTCCACATCATACAAATTCCGGTCCAAGACGACTAAATCCGCTTTCTTTCCGACTTCGATCGTTCCTAAATCATGCTCTCTGAAGTTTCCGTAGGCAGGGGATTTCGTATAATGAATCAATGCATTTGCTAATGAAATCTTTTCATGAGGATTCCAGCCGCCTTGAGGAGTTCCGTCCTCATGCTTTCTGGTAACCGCCCGGTAAAGACCAAGCATGGGATTCAGGTCCACAATCGGAAAGTCCGTTCCGAAAGCGATACTGGCCCTATGATTCTGCAAGGATCCAATCGGCCAGGTGAATCGAGCCCTTTCCGGACCAAGCCTGTCTAAGTAGGCATGTGTATCCATAGACCCTGATGTCAGATGTTCAGGCTGAATGGATGCAATGACGCCTAACTTCGCAAACCGATCGAAGTCACTTGGACTGCATACTTCAATATGCTCGATTGTATGGCGTGAATCCCGCACCCCGTTTACACTCCGGGCATGCTCATACAAATCCAGTCCCAACCGGACCGCAGCGTCGCCACATGCGTGCAGGCGGATCCTGAAACCTTCCCGGTCTGCGTCTTCAATCCATTTTTGGTAAACGTGAGAATCATAAATTGTGCCGCCGGTTTCAGAAGGACGGTCCGAGTACGGCTGAAGCAAAAAGCCCGTATAGGTGAGGGGGACACCATCCAGGAACTGCTTCGAGCCGGAAAATTGAAGTTTATCGGATTGATACTTTTCCCTGAATCTGATACCACGCTCAAGGTTTCCGTCCAAAACATCCAAAAAATGAATTCTCGTCGTCAGTGTTCCCTTTTCCTCAAAGGTCCTATAAAAAGCTGGATCCCCCAAAGTATATCCGGGAAGAGGAAGCATATCAGAAACAGAGGTTATGCCGTAGGATGAAGTCTTAGCCAACATCCCGTTCATCAGCCTGGTTTTCTTTTTTTCATCAAACTTAAAAGCTTCAATGACATACTGAACAGCGGTCTCATACAAAAAGCCGATCGGCTCCCCATGCTCGTCTTTTTCAATCTTTCCAAAAGGGGGTTCAGGAGTATCCCGATGAATTCCCAATTTCTGAAGAGCAGCTGTATTCAGCCATGCACTATGAGCTTCTTCATTCAGAAGCACAACGGGACGGTGGGACATGTACTGATCCAGAGAGTGACGGGAGGGAAGAGTCTGCCCAGGCCAGCGTACGTGATGCCAGCCGAATCCAAGGACCCATTCTTCATCTGGATGGTCCTTTGCATACTCCGCAACCATTTTTGCCGTCGCTTCTTCTGAATGGCCGAATGTCAGCTGACAGAATCCCTCGAACATCGCCCCTAAAAACAAATGGAGATGAAAGTCATGAAAACCTGCCATCACCAGGCGGTTTCCAACATCCCATGTTTCTGTCGATGGTCCTGTAAAGCTTATCATCTCTGTACGGGGACCAACTCCAATAATACGGTCATCCCGAACGGCCACGAACCCATCAAAAGGGAACACAGCATTTCCCGTAAATATGGATTTACTTACAATGATCTTATGAGCTTTATGATCCATCCTCGCCTCTCCAATCTTTTTCAAGATGCTAAATCGATTGTAACCAGAATAAGGAAAAAATACAAACAAACGTTTCTCATCACGAGTATAAGGTTTTATGAAAAATTCAATTTTCAAGAAGGCATTAAAAAATACAATGTTGAATAGTAAAAGAGAACAAGAAGAAAAGGAGAATGATTATGCTGACAAGAACCTTCCCTGTACTTGAAACAGAAAGATTCCGCTTAAGACAGATGGAAGAAGGGGATGCTCCCCAAGTATTTGATTATTTTTCAAAAGATGAAGTTACACGATATTATGATTTAGAATCGTTTCAAGAAGAAAAACAAGCTGTTGAGATCATCAATAAATGGAGCGAGAGGTTTCAGGTGAATGAAGGGATCAGATGGGGGATTGCTCTAAAAGAAACAGACGAAATCATCGGAAGCTGCGGTTTTCATCAATGGGAAAAAGAACACTTCAAGGCCGAGGTGGGATTTGAAGTTCATCCAACGTATTGGAAACAAGGGGTTATGACCGAGGTTTTAAGACCGATCCTGCAGTACGGGTTTGAAGAAATGTCTCTTAATAGAATAGAAGCGTTTTATGATCCGGAAAATACAGCTTCAAAGAATTGCCTTGAAAAAGCGGGGTTTACGTTTGAAGGAGTATTGAGAAAAGCGGCATTTGAAAAGGGTATCTTTTGCGATGCAGCTGTTTGTTCCCTGTTAAAAGAAGAGTTTTAAACAAAATTTAAGACGCTGCTTATGTCTATATCACATAAACAGCGCCTTAACTTAAGTAAACCTTATTCAATTAACTTTACTATCCTTTCTTACTAATACACATACTTAACATTGTTTTTGAATTAATGGTATTGCATGTATTATTTAGTTTATTTTCTCTTGCCGCTGATTTCCCCACACGCCCACATGTTACGAAGATAGTTTTCACGGGCTATCTTCTTGCGTACCATGATGTTAGCATGCTTCGCTTACACTCTTCATTGGAATCATCTCCTGAAATAAGATTGCGCATTCCCGCATATCCACACATCTTGAAATCAGTTTTCACGGGCCGATCTCAAAAGCGAGATGTGATGCTGACATGCTTTGCTAGCTTACTTCATTGGAATCACGCCTTCCTTTAAAGTTTGTGTTTGTTAATCATTTATTAATTATATATTAACAAATTATAAAATTAATGCAAATGTTCAGAATAATCAATATAATGGGATCTGGGCTGTTTTTAACGATGAAATAGTGGGTTATCTCACTTTATCTCAATCTTTCTTATTTTTAAAAAGCTTTTTCTAATAAAGCGAGTAGTAGTTGATTTCCGCTACAGGTGCTCGCTTTCCGCGGGGCGGGCGGATAGCATCCCCAATATAGGCTGCAGATTCTCTCCCGTGGTTTTTATATAGCTTCTGAAAAAAAGTTCAATATAATGTTGACCGTTCCTTTCCGCTCCAGGCACTTTCTTTCCGCGGGGAGGAAGTCGAGCCTCGGGCTTTGCCCTGTGGGGTCTCGACTTTTCCTCTATTTCCCGCAGGAGTAAAGTGCCTTCCGCTCCAATCCACTCTATGCAACTACATTTTTATTGCCTATAAATATGGACAGACAAAAACATTAAAGCTCATTTTGAAAATATGAAATGAGAAAAAACAGAGCCATTAATCTAATCTTCTATTAAGATAATATTTTTCCAAGTCCAATTCCCTATTCACTAGCAGTTCCATTTGTTCTAGGTGATGTGTTTCCACGACGGGATCGAGGTGGGACCAGTGAACTTTATTGACGAAGTAATAGTTTCTGATTTTCCTGAGGATGACAAGGGAGTGGGGGAAGTGATCGAATTCTGCTTTTATACTGTTGAAGCGGGTAAAGCCCCATTTTGTTAGATTCATCATTTATCACCTAATGTTTTATTACCTTTTCTTTCAATATGTTAATCCTCAAGGAGCATATCCGATTTAAACAAACGTTTGATTAGTTCTACAAAACATTTATTCTACTAGGGTTCAAGGGATTAAACAATCGTTTAACAGTATTTACATATCTAGTAGTCTATCCCTATCGTCCTGAGATTGTCATTGCTATTTTTGAAGGGCTCTTGTTATGATGAGAAGGTTATGAATCGTAAAGGAAAGCTAGGAGAATGAGCTTTGAATAAAGTATTGACGAACTATTCTATTTACCCATATGAAGCGGAAAAGAAGGAAATTCCGGTAGCGCCACTACATAAAGGCGAAACGACGAAACAGCTGATATCCTCTCATGAAGAGGACGCTTTTTTCTTTCGGACGATGGAGGAGGCAGGCATTCATTTGAATGCTTCTCAGATAGAGGCTGTGCGTCATGTGAAGGGACCGTGCTTAACCCTTGCTGGAGCCGGGACTGGAAAGACAACAGTTCTCGTTTGCCGGGCAGGCTACTTGATGACCGTGAAAGATATTCAGCCGAGGAATATTTTACTTGTGACATTTACAAAGAAAGCGGCAGAAGAAATGAAGCAGAGGATTTCAAGCCTGCCGGGGACGGAAGCGGGCGGACAGGTTCATGCCAGTACGTTTCATGCTCTGTTTCTTTATTTATTGAGATCCCGTCATTACACACAAGAAGTGATCGGGAACGAGCGCTATAAACAAATTATCTTGAAGCAAATTCAGAGAGAAATGAATATATATGACCCTTATGATGCGGAGACGCTCCTCGCAAAACTCTCTCATTATAAGCTGAATCAAAAAGATATCAGGGACCTTCCACAGAAATCCAAATCAGAAAAAGAAGTGCGAGACATTCTCTTAAAATATGAAGAGTGGAAGCGAATGAATCATAAGATGGATTTTGATGATATTTTGACAGAGGCATATCAATTATTACTTTCGAATCCCAACCTTTTGACCTCTCTTCAGCATCGTTTCCAGTACGTGATGGTAGATGAATTCCAGGATACGAATCTTGTACAATATGAGCTTATGAAGTTGATTGCCGCTCATCGGAATTTGTTCGTAGTAGGGGATGATGATCAAACGATCTACACCTTTAACGGCGCAAGAAACGAATTTATTTTGGATTTTGATGAAGAGTTCCCGGATGCAAGGGTTGTAACATTGAAGGAGAACTACCGATCTGATGCCTATATTATAGGGCTCGGGAATGAAGTAATTGGAAGGAATGATCACCGCCGGAAAAAAGAGCTCATTGCCACGAAAATAGAAGGGCAGAAGCCTCTTTATTCAAGACCGGCAACTGCTGATGAAGAGGCCGTTTGGATCACAGAAGAAATCCATCGGTTAATAGAAGAAGGCTATACGTACGGGGATATGACGATTCTTCACCGCACGATGAGCAGCGGGCGGGCGGTCTTTGAGCAACTGCTATTAAAGGAAATTCCTTTTACGCCATATAATCAAAAGGATTCCCTCTTCTATGAAAACTGGACGGTGAAACCGGTGGTGGATTACTTGCGGCTATCGATGGTTCCAAGGAACTTTTCAGCCATGGAATCACTACTGCCGACTCTTTTTATAAGAAGGGACCGGGGGATGGCTCATATTCTGGAGGAAGATCGTAAGGAGAGAAAGAAATATCCTCTTATCCATTTAACGACATTATCAGGATTGAAGCCGTTTCAGATAAAGAATATAAAAGAACGGATGAAATTTCTAAAGTCGATCGGAGACCAGTCACCGGAAGCTGCAATCAAACGGATCAGGAAGGAATTCTATCATCAATACATCGATGCCCAGGAATCTCATGTGGTAACAGAACAGAAGGAACTCATTAAAGAAATGCTGGACGAGCTTGAAGGATCGGCGAAGCGTTTTGATACGATTTCCAGTTTTATTACTTTTATTGATGAAATGAAAGCAAAGTATGAGGAAATCTATACAAATCAGAGTCAAAAGAAGAACACGAACAGCGTTTCCCTCATGACGATCCATCGTTCCAAAGGTTTGGAATTCCCCGTCGTGTTTTTAATCGGGGCCATTGAAGGGAACCTTCCTCATAGCTCAGCCCTGAATGCCAATAAGCTTGAAGATAAGGTATACAAAGATCCGAATCAAATGGAAAAGGCTTTGGGTGCAGTAGAGGAAGAAAGGCGGCTCGCTTATGTGGCCATCACAAGAGCAAAAGAAAAATTATTTATTTCTTCTCCTGCTTATTATCAAGGGGAGACGCGGAAGTGTTCACGCTTTATTGCGGACTTATTTAGGAATGAACCCCACACGGATCAGCCGAAAACATCTAAAAAGGCGAGGAGTGGGAAGGTGAGTAAAATCTTGGCCTGGGTTTGCACAAATACCAAGTGCATTGCCTGGCAGAGACCGGAAACCCATGAGGATACGGAATCCAAGGTTTGTCCCCTTTGCTCGAGTCCAATGAAGCTTGGTGAAAAGGAAATCACTGAATAAAAAAAGAGCCCGGGCGTCCTGGAAGACAGGACGTCCGGGCTTTTTGATTTACTGACCGTAAAGATGTCAACCGTTATACGAATTTATCGGCCTTTATAGAAAGATATCAACCTTTATTAGGATTTATCAACTGTTCTTTCAATTTATCCACCGTATTTTCAAACTATCGACCGTTCTACAAAAAATGACGAATTTTACTAGCGGTCATTGAAGGACCAAACCATCATTGTGAAAAATGATCATGATCATGAGAGTCGATTTTTTTCGCATCATTTGAATCCAAAGCTTGTCTTAAGAAATAAATAAGAATACCCAAAATCATCCCAAGCATTACGACTAAACCCAAAGTGATTGTAATTCCCATTTTGCCGCCTCCTTTTTAACATAACTATGGTCCAATTTCCATCAATTTAAACCTCTATATCGTTAGTCTATGAATAGGAGGAGGCAATATATGCGATTTAATATCATTTATAGGCAGAATCAATTCAGTAAAAAGGAACTATTTTCTAAATATGCTCATAATTATAGAACATATGTTCGTTTTTTATGTTAAAATATATGTACGGTGTACATAGCTGGGTGGGCAAGAGGCAGCTCCCTGAAGATGGGAGGTGATGAGCAGGAATGATCGAAACGGCAGACGTACTACAATTGATGATTGCCTTTGGTACATTAACAGTAGCAATAATCGCAGTCACGCAACAAAAAAAGAAGTAACCCACCCACTATGACAACTGCAAGGGAAAGGTTACTTCTATTTTATTAAAGGATAAATTGCTCACGGCAATGTATACTGTCAGAGTTCTGGTGGCAGCCAGGACTCTGTATTTAATCAATGAACTTTTCTCTTATATTATACAAAATGTAGGGAAAACCTGTAAAGGAATCTTATCATGTCAGGTCCATTAATATTGCTCGAACGGGAGATCCATCTCCTTCTTTAAGAGGAAGGGGAAGAGCCACCAATTCATATCGTCCAGGCTCTACATGGTCAAGAACAATCCCTTCCAATATTCCGATGTCATGATGCCGTAATGAATGGTGAGCAGTCAGCTCCTTACTATCCAATGGATCGACTGAAGGAAGATCTACTCCAATCAAATCAATCCCTTTTTCCTTCAAAAAAGGTGCGAGCCCTTTCGCAATGTGAGGAATGCGTTCAGGAAACTGCTCGGGATTCTTCCATGCATTCGTCTTGAAAAGTACCTTCTTAACTCCTGACAAGTCGACCTCTTCCAATCGTTCACTGCTTATCTCTGCAGCATCCTCCACCGATACAACGATGGCCGGCCCCATAAACCTCTCTAATGGCAGGTCCAATATTCTCTTTCCTTCATTGTCAAAGTGGAAGGGGGCATCGACGTGTGTTCCAGTATGAGAACTCATGGTAAGCTGACCGACATTCACGGATCCCGATTCCTCCTTCGTCCAATTCAAAGAAAAAGAAAAGGGAGTGTCCCCTGGCCAAACAGGAGTATCATGGTGCAGCGGGCGGGAAATATCAATGATCTTCAAGCGGCTTCATCCTTCCTAAAAGAAGTTACGCTACAACATTCCGCGTATTTTCAAACTTCTTATATTCTTCCTTGTCCATGATCATTTTCAATATTTGGATGGTCTCCCACACATCTTCATACGAAGAATAGAGAGCGACGGGAGCCAGTCGGATCACATTTGGAGAACGGAAGTCAGGTGTGACATTGTTCACCTTCAAGGCTTTACAAATTCTTGCCGCCTCTTCATGCTTTAAACTAATGTGCCCGCCTCTCTGATCATCTTCACGTGGGTTACAGATTGTAAACCCATACTGTGAAAGTTCTTGTTGAAATAAATCCATCATAAATCGTGTAAGAGAAAGGGATTTTTTTCTCAGGTTCTCAATACCGGCTTCTTCAAATAACTCAAGCGAGCCAAGTAATGGAGCACTGCTTAATATATGCGGGGTCCCAATTTGGAAGGCACCTGCAGAATCTGCATGGGTCAGCGTATGATCCATATCAAACTGCTTATCCTTACGGGAGCTGAACCATCCGGAAAGGCCAGGCTTCTTCCCTTTATGCCTGTTATGAACAAATAATCCACCTACACCACCCGGTCCGCTATTTAAATATTTGTAATTGCACCACACGGCAAAGTCCACTCCGTCATCATGTAATTGATGAGGAAGAGCTCCTATCGAATGGGCCAGATCGAATCCAATCACAATTCCACGTTTATGGGCTTCGCTCGTCAATCGCTTCATATCCAGGAGCTGTCCGCTTCGATAGAGAACGGATGGTAACAGAATTAGAGCAATATCATCCGTCATATCCCTGATGATGTCCTCTTCACTTAATGTGTATCCGTCTCTGCTTTTTACCTGAATCAGATGTTCATCAGAGGTGTAGCCTTTTAACTCCAGCTGACTTTGGATCGCGTAAATATCCGAAGGGAAAGTCAATTCATCTGCAAGGATTTTGGTGCGGTTTCCATCTGGTTTATAGAATGTAGCGAGTAACTGATGAAGGTTCGTCGTAATGGAACCCGTCACAATCACTTCTTCCTTTTCTGCCCCAACTAAAGGGGCTGTCATTTCGCCAAGTTTCTCAGAATAATAGAACCAGGGCTCCTCGCCATCCATCCAGCCATCAATCCCATGTTCCTTCCAATCTTCCAATGACGTCAGTAACGACTTCTCAGCCCGTTTAGATAATAAACCTAAGGAGTTCCCATCCATATAATAGTGATTTTTCTTTATGTAAAATTCATTCCGGAATTGGGCCAATGAGTCCTGCCTGTCCAGTTCCTTAGCGTGTTCCAACGTCAACTTCTCTCCATCTGTCATCCCTATCCCACCTTAAACAGTCTTACCAAAATGATAATCGAAATGATTTGAATAGTAAAATAATTATTAGGTCTGTCATAGTATAATGGTTTTTTAGTAGGTTCTATTCACCAAAATTTGTGGTTTAACGTCATTAAAATTGCTATGAGTCCTGTCAACCAGAGTGTGCTAGATGGTGAGGGGAACTGCTCCGCTTTCCGCGGACGTACGGCCGAGCCTCCTCAGCTTCGCTTCCGGGGTCTCGGCACGCCCGTTCTTCCGCAGGAGTCTGCGCAGTTCCCCTCACCATCTATAAGAGTTTCTAATGACAGAGTTTAAAAGTGGTGAAAAAACAACCTTAAGAAAATTGAATACTAGTAATTAACAAAAAAGAAATAGAGAAGTGATTTCCTCAAATATTTTGGTTTTATTTAGCTATAATGAAAATTCATGCTTAGAAAGTTGATTGGAGTGGAAGGTGCTCGACTCCTGCGGGAGAAGCGGGAAAGTTGAGACCCCACAGGGCAAAGCCCGAGGAGGCTCAACTCACGCCCCGCGGAAAGCGAGCACCTGTAGCGGAAATCAACTACTGCTCTCTTGAATTTAAGTAATAGCTTTTTACAAATCAGTTAAGCAAAAATATTTATTTTTGAATAATTTATTCAAAAATGTATAAAAAGTCAAAAAACTTTGGTATAAATGAATTAATATAAAATTAATCAGGATAATTATTCATTATTGAATAATTTCAAGACTGGCAAAGGGGATGCTGTCTGTGACTGTAAAGAAAAAAAGTTGGAATGAAAATGAGGCGATTCTTCATTCGCTTCAAGATGATATTTTAGTAACCAATACAGATGGGATCATCTTGAAAGTAAGTGACGCAACCGGGGATATTTATAATGTGAACTCGGCAGACATGGTAGGGAAATCTGTATATGATCTGGAAAAAGAAGGCGTTTTTTCTCCGATATTAACTCCGATCGTTCTAAAAGAAAAGAAAAAAATAACGTTGGTCCAGACGAGTAAAGAAGGCAAGAAACTGCTGGTTACAGGGATCCCGGTATTCAATGAAACGGGTGAATTAGTGAGAATCGTAAGCTATTCCCATGATGTAACGGAATTATTGAATATGAAAAAGTATTTAACAGAAATGGAAGATGAGATGGAGAGGGTGAAAAGCGAGCTTGAAATCCTTAGAAGCCGTCATTATTATTCGGAAGGGATCATTGCCACAAGTAATGAGATGAAAAAGGTGTTACAGGTCGCCCTGCAAGTAGCAGAAGTCGATGTGAACGTCCTGCTCCTAGGGGAATCCGGTGTCGGCAAGTCCCATATCGCGAAATTCATACATAACAAAAGTCAGCGAAAAAGGGGTCCGTTCATTGAGGTCAATTGTGGAGCAATACCAGACTCATTATTTGAAGCAGAGTTCTTTGGCTATGAACCCGGATCTTTTACGGGTGCGGACCGCAAAGGGAAAGTAGGATTAGCAGAACTCGCTGAAGGCGGCACTCTATTCTTGGATGAAATAGGGGAGTTATCTCTATCGAACCAGGTCAAAATTCTAAAGTTCATCCAGGAGAAACAATTTTATCGCGTAGGCGGTACAAAGCAAAGGAAGGTTGACTTCCGGGTTCTGGCAGCTACGAACAAGGATTTAGAGGCAGCTGTTGAGGAGAAAGAATTCAGGAGGGATTTATTCTTCCGTTTGAATGTGGTTCCTATTACGATTCCTCCATTGAGAGAGAGAACATCAGACATTATTACGTTGATCGATTACTTTGTAAATCATTTTTGTGATAAATATCAGCGCCAGAGAGAGCTGGATGAAGGGGTTGTTCACCAGTTGTTGATTCAAGATTGGAAAGGGAATGTCAGAGAGCTAATGAATATAATTGAAAGGCTGATTGTGACATCATCCAAGCCATTAATTGAAATGGAAAATCTCCCTGGTCCATACATAAAGCATAGTGCTGATATTTCAGGATTTGAGTACAATGGTCAATCATTAAAAGACATTCTTGAGTCAGTCGAAGAACAAGTATTAAAGAATGCGAGGGAGAAGCACAAGACTACTATTCAAATGGCTCAAAACCTGGGAATTAGTCAGCCTTCAGTATTCAGAAAACTTAAAAAATACAAAATTAAATAAAATATTGGCATAAAACTTGCATGTACTAAGGTGAAAAGAACTGGAAGGTGTAGAAGGGGGATATTCATACGACGCATAAGTGATTCTCGAATGGTTAGGGGTTATGGATAAATTATAAAGGGGTGTTTGACAATGGAAGTCGGAAAACAAAATGTTAGTCAATTAGAAGCCCGGTCAGGCAGAACGGCAAGAGAAGCAATGAAGTTTATCATACCGTCCTTGTTAGGGGTACTTTTGTTCCTTGTGCCTGTTACGTATGAAGGAAATATGACTATCGGGGTCGGGATATTCGCTTCTTATTTTCAAGGGTTGCTGGAAGGTGTACTGCCATTATTCATGACTGTGATTTTTGGTGTATCGGCTCTTATGGCTATTTATACGAAAATGTTTAAACCTCAGTGGATTGTCAATCAATCATTTTTAAAAGGACTATTCGACGTAGGATACTTTTGGATCGCTGTTCGTGTCCTCGGTTCGATATTTGCGGTGATGACGGTAAATGGGAGTGGTCCCGAGTGGATTATTTCTGACTTTACGGGAGGAACCGTATTGTATTCGTTAGTTCCTGTCTTAGCCACTTGGTTTTTATTTGCAGGCTTATTGATGCCCCTGCTTTTAGATTTTGGATTGATGGATTTCTTCGGCACTCTGCTGCAGAAAATCATGAAGCCGCTTTTCCAATTGCCGGGACGATCCTCTATCGATGCTCTTGCATCCTGGATGGGGAGTGGCACCGTCGGCGTATTGATTACAACGAAACAATTTGAAGAGGGCTACTATACAAAGCGGGAAGCAGCAGTCATTGCGACAAACTTTTCCGTTGCTTCGATCGCTTTCAGTCTTGTGATTGTCAGCTTCATCGGATTGGAATCAATGTTTGTTCAACTGTATGGGACAGTGGTGATTGCAGGGATAGCAGCTGCGGTCATATGTCCGCGTATCCCGCCTCTTTCCCGAAAGAAAGACACCTATTATGAGCCGGTTGGCATGCAAATATCCGAAACCGTTCCTGAAAATGTTTCCCGTTTTCAGTGGGGGTTTGAAAAAGCAGTAGAAAAAGCATCAGAAGTGAAAAGTGTCGGAGAGGTAACGAAAAAAGGATTCCAGAACGTTCTGGATATCTGGTTTGGTCTTATTCCTTTAGTCATGGCCCTTGGAACGATCGCTTTAGTGGTAGCGGAATATACTCCAGTGTTTGACATATTGGCTTATCCAATTGTTCCACTATTAGAGTTATTACAAATTCCCCAGGCGGCAGATGCGGCTCCTGCCATGATCGTTGGTTTTGCAGACATGTTTTTACCTGCTGTAGTAGGGAGCGGAATTGAGAGTGAGTTAACAAGATTCATCATTGCTGCCATGTCTTTGACTCAATTAATCTACATGTCCGAGATTGGTATTCTATTAATCAAATCCAAGATTCCGATCAGCTTTTTAGATTTATTCATCATTTTTATCCAACGTACGATAATTACATTACCTATCGTCGCTTTATTGGCTCATTTCTTCTTTATGTAAGAAAATTAATATAAAACAAATTTGTCAGCCACATATATGGAGGTTACTAGAATGGAACGAACGTTTGAACAGCTTATTCAAAATATGCCTAATCGTCTGGCACCCAGTATGGCAAAGGATCACCCGAACTTACCGGTAGTAAAAGAAGAGGGGTGCTATTACTACGGGTTGGACGGAAAGAAATATCTTGATTTCACCTCTGGAATTGCCGTAACGAATGTTGGACATCGTCACCCAAAAATTGTACAAGCGATTAAAGATGCAGCAGATGGGCTTATGCACGGCCCATCAGGTGTCATAATGTATGAATCGATCCTTCGATTGGCTGATGAGCTTGCGGAGATTCTTCCGGGAGACTTAGATAGTTTCTTCTTTGCCAATAGTGGCACGGAAGCGATCGAGGGAGGAATCAAACTTGCGAAATATGTAACGAAGCGTCCTTATGTCGTTTCCTTTACCGGCTGTTTTCACGGGCGTTCACTTGGTGCGTTAAGTGTCACGACTTCTAAAAGTAAGTATCGAAAGTTTATGCAGCCATCTGGCCTGACGTATCAGGTTCCATATGCGAACGAAAGAGAGTGTCCCGAGGGACTTGACTCAGTCCAATATGTTGTTGAGAAGCTTGAAAAGGATTTCGAAACTCTCTTTAATCATCAGGTCACTCCTGAAGAGGTAGCGTGCGTCATATTAGAACCTGTCCTTGGTGAAGGTGGGTACATCGTTCCTCCGAAAGCATGGCTCAAAAAAGTAAGGGAGATTTGTAATCGTCACGATATTTTACTGATTTTCGATGAAGTCCAAACAGGCTTTGGACGTACGGGAAATTGGTTTGCCGCTCAAACCTTTGATGTAACACCGGATATCATGGCGATTGCAAAAGGGATTGCTTCGGGGCTGCCCCTGAGCGCGACGGTCGCATCGAATAAGCTCATGAAACAATGGCCACTTGGGAGCCATGGGACCACGTTTGGTGGAAATCCGATTGCGTGTTCCGTTGGACTTGCTACATTAGAAGTTATGAAGGAAGAGAATCTTCTCGATAATACGAAAACGATGGGGGCTTATGCAGTATCAAGGCTTGAACTCCTGAAGGAAAAACATAACGTAATCGGCAGTATTCGTGCTGTGGGGTTGATGATTGGAATTGAAATCGTTCATCCTCAATCAGGGAAGCCGAATCGGGAAGGTTTGATGAACATCCTTGACCTGGCTCTTGAAAAAGGAGTGTTATTCTACCTGTGCGGCAATCATAGTGAAGTGATACGTATGATTCCGCCACTTACTGTAACGAAAGAACAAATTGATGATGGACTGCGAATGTTGGATGAAGCTATAACGGAGTACGAAGAATCGTTAATGAGCCATCTTGATTAAATTCCCATAGCATAAGGAAAGGTTGATCAGTTTCACACTGATCAACCTTTTTTATAGTCTTTTAACCGAAATAGCCTTCCTCATTTTGCGGAGTGCATCCTGACCTTCCATTTCCCTTCTCATCATCAGGTTTACATAGAGAGCATCAATTAACGTTAATTGCGCAATACGGGAAGAGAGGGCCTCGGAGCGATAGTCGGTTTCTTCGGATACGGTGAAGAGTGATGTATCGACTCTTTGGCTCAATGGTGATTTTGCAAAATTGGTGATGCAGATCGTCTTTGCCCCGGTTTCTTTGACGATGTCCAGAACCTGGAGGATATCTTTCGTTGAACCGGAATGGGAGATGAATACAGCACAATCTTCACTCGTCATTTGGGAAGCGGTCATCAACTGGATATGACTGTCGCTCGCGGCATGCACACGTAAGCCGGTTCGAATGAATTTATGATAGGCGTCAAGGGCGATGACACCGGATCCACCACTTCCGAAAAATTCGATTGAGCGTGCGTTGATCATGATGTCCACGGCTTTCAATAGTTTCTTTTCATCAACGACCATTAACGTGTCTTCGATGGTTTTGATGTTCGATCGGAATACTTTTGTGGCAATCGTTTGAGCCGTGTCCCCTTCATCGATGCGCTCGTGAATGTCCTTAAGTCCCGTCACAATTTCTGAAGCAAGAGCGATTTTCATCGCTTGATATCCTTTAAAGCCGATTCGTTTACAAAAGCGGAAGACAGTGGAGTCCGCGACCCCTAAATCTTCTGCTAAACCATTAATCGTTGAATGAATAATCTCAGTTGGATTTTCAAGTATATAGTCGGCAATTTTCTTCTCGGTCACGCTAAATTGAGGATAGTGTGAGCGTATACTGGCTAAACAATGCTGGTGTTGACTCATAGATATCACTCCTGTAAGGGTTTTCATAGTTTTATTATACAAGAATAATAGAAAAATAAAAATAATTTCTGTAAACGGTTGCAAAAAGAAAAATATTTTTTATAATAGAGGTATACAGAAAAAAATTTTCCTGATTATCTTAAACGACGAAATGAACTTCCTTTAAGCCATTTCCGTTTAGTAGATCAGAGAGTAGAAGTTACATAGAGTGAATTGTAAACGTTTTACTTTCTAATTAGTCAGGATCAACCGTTATAAAAAATCTGGCAGCCAAGCTGTCGTCATGAAAGAAAGGTAGGGATAGAGATGTCTGATCAAATGCTTATTTTAGTTGCATTAGCCGGAATTTTTCTTCTATTATTTTTAGTTATTAAAACAAAGCTTCATGCTTTTGTTGCCTTATTATTAGTGAGTTTGATTGTGGGGATCGCCGCTGGAATGCCGCTGCAGGAAGTGGTTACCTCCATTCAAAATGGAATGGGCGGGACCCTTGGATTTGTCGCTGTCGTTGTTGGTTTAGGTGCGATGTTCGGTCGTATGCTTGAGGTTTCAGGGGGAGCGGAACGATTAGCTCAAACATTGATTAATAAATTTGGTGAAGATAAAGCGCAATGGTCCCTTGGTATCACAGGTTTCTTGGTTGCCATTCCTGTATTCTTCGATGTAGGATTCATCATTCTTGTACCGATTGTATATGGTTTGGCAAAGAAAACCGGAAAGTCTCTACTATACTATGGGATTCCATTATTAGCAGGTCTTGCTGTTACACACAGCTTCATTCCGCCAACTCCAGGACCGATTGCTGTTGCTGATTTAATTGGAGCGGATCTTGGCTGGGTTATCTTATTTGGTACTCTTGCTGGTATTCCATCCATGATCATCGCTGGTCCACTTTTTGCAAAATTCATTTCGAAACGAATTCATGCTGTGGTTCCGGATTATATGCAAGTGGAAGAGATCGAGTATGATAAAGAGCTTCCGAGCTTTGCAATGATTGCGTCACTTATCTCGATTCCTTTAGTGTTGATCTTATTGAATACGCTTTCGGGTGTTCTATTAGATGAAGGAAATACCATTCGTTCAATCTTGACGTTCCTGGGTCATCCGTTCGTAGCGTTAACGATTGCGACGCTATTGACGTTTACATTATTAGGAACGAGACGTGGGTATTCCCGTCAAGACGTTCAGGATATTGCGACAAAAGCACTTGAGCCGGCTGGGATCATCATCCTTGTTACAGGTGCCGGTGGAGTGTTCAAGCAGGTTCTGATCGACTCAGGTGTCGGTGAAGTCCTTGGTGAAATGATGGCCGGTTCAAGCTTGCCTCCGATTGCCCTTGCTTTCTTAATTGCCATGGTCGTACGTGTGGCACAAGGTTCAGCGACTGTATCCATGGTCACGGCAGCAGGATTAATGAGTCCATTAATTTCCACTCTTGGTTTAGAAGGGCCGGTCCTTGGTTTAATGGTTATTTCCATTGCAGCAGGAGCAACTGTCTTCTCTCATGTGAATGACAGCGGATTCTGGTTAGTGAACCGTTATTTTGGATTAGATGTGAAAGATACGTTAAAATCATGGACAATGATGGAAACGCTCATCGGTTTTGTAGGATTTACCGTAGTATTCATTATAGGGATATTCATCGGATAAAATAGGATAGAATAATAGTGGAAGAGGGAAGAGCCATGTCGCTTCTTCCTTTTCTCTATTTATTTTGGGAGGAAGAAAGATGTCAGAATTTATGATTGGTGTCGATATCGGGACAACCAGTACAAAAGCGGTACTTTTTAATGAAAAGGGAAAAGCGATATATCGTCACGGGGTCGAATATCCATTACATACACCAGCACCGGGAACGGCTGAACAGGATCCCGAAGAAATCTTCCGGGCAGTCATCAGTTGTATAAAGGAAGTGACCTCTAATACAAGTGAGAATATCTCGTTTGTGTCGTTCAGTTCTGCTATGCACAGCTTGATCTTAGTGGATGATAAGGACCAGCCATTGACTCCTTCCATTACCTGGGCTGATAACCGCAGTGCCGAGTGGGCAGAGAAGATAAAAAAAGAAATGAACGGATTGGAGATTTATCGTAGAACCGGGACTCCCATCCATCCCATGTCCCCACTCGTGAAGCTTGCCTGGCTGCAGCATGAGGAGCCGGAATTGTTCGGGAAAGCAGCTAAGTTCATTTCAATTAAAGAATTTGTGTTCCATCGCTTTTTCGGAAAATATGTTGTGGATTATTCAATTGCATCTGCAACAGGTATGTTCCATCTGGAAAACCTGGCCTGGGATGAAGAAGCGTTGAAGGTGGCAGGTGTCACCAATGATCAACTTTCGGTTCCTGTCTCAACAACTGAAAGCTTAGTCGGATTGAAATCCGAGTACACGGACATGTTGGGCTTATCAGCGGACACACCGTTTGTCGTCGGAGCAAGTGACGGGGTTCTATCGAATCTTGGCGTCAACGCCATTGAACCCGGTGTCGTAGCCGTTACGATCGGAACGAGTGGTGCGATCCGTGCTGTAACGGACCGTCCGGTAACGGATCCGAAAGGACGTATTTTCTGTTATGCCTTGACGGATAATCATTGGGTGATTGGAGGGCCTGTCAATAACGGTGGCATGATTTTCCGTTGGGTGCGGGACGAACTGGCTTCTGCAGAGGTGGAAGTGGCGAGCCGGTTAGGGAAAGATCCTTATGAAGTCCTTACGGATATTGCTTCTAAAGTAGAACCGGGCTCGGAAGGGTTACTCTTCCATCCATATATGGCCGGGGAGCGTGCGCCTCTTTGGAACGCAAAAGCACGCGGGTCTTTCTTCGGACTCGGCATGCATCACAAAAAAGAGCATATGATACGTGCTGTATTAGAAGGAATTGTCATGAATTTATACAGCGTTCTTCTGGCGCTGGAAGAATTAATCGGAACACCGAAAAGGGTCCAGGCAACGGGTGGATTTGCCCGCTCGGAAATTTGGCGTCAAATGCTCGCTGATGTATTTGATCAGGAAGTGGAAGTGCCGGAAAGCTTCGAAAGCTCATGTCTTGGGGCGGTGGTGCTCGGAATGTATGGCAGCGGAATGATCGACTCACTTGAGGAAGTAAGTGAAATGGTCGGTTCTGTACATTCTCATCAACCAGATCCACAGGCTACAGAAGCATATCGTAAGCTCATGCCGATCTTTATTCGTGTACCGCGTTTATTAGAAGCCGAATATGAAGCGATCAGTGCTTATCAGGAAGGGAGCTGACTCATATGAGTCGGCTTTTTTCAGGTGAGGGTGGCAAGGAATCACTTAGCCAAAAATAGTTTTTTTCATGTATAATAGAAAGGAAAATACCTTTTAAGATTGAAAGTATCTATAGATAAATGTGAAAGAGAGTGAAACAATATGGGACGTAAGTGGAATAATATTAAAGAAAAGAAAGCGTCTAAGGATGCGAATACTAGTCGTATTTATGCGAAGTTCGGTCGTGAGATCTATGTTGCTGCCAAGCAAGGTGAGCCGGATCCTGAGCTGAACCAAACGCTGAAATTTGTTCTTGAGCGTGCGAAAACATACAGCGTACCGAAACATATCGTGGACCGTGCCATTGAAAAAGCAAAGGGTGGTTCAGAAGAGAACTATGACGAATTACGCTATGAAGGCTTCGGACCGAATGGTTCCATGGTCATTGTGGATGCACTGACGAACAATGTAAACCGAACTGCATCCGAAGTGCGTGCTGCTTTCGGCAAAAATGGCGGCAACATGGGTGTGAGTGGATCTGTAGCGTATATGTTCGATGCCACAGCCGTCATCGGTATTGAAGGAAAATCAGAAGAAGAAGTAATGGAAATTCTGATGGAAGCGGATGTAGACGCACGTGATATTATCGAGGAAGATGATGCTGTGATCGTATACGCTGAACCAGATCAATTCCATGCGGTTCAAGAAGCGTTTAAAGGTGCAGGTGTGACTGAGTTTACAGTAGCGGAACTGACTATGCTTGCGCAGAATGATGTCGAACTTCCAGAAGATGGTCAAGCTCAATTCGAAAAAATGATTGATGCGATCGAAGATTTGGAAGATGTTCAGCAGGTATATCATAATGTTGATTTAGGTGAATAACAGAAGAAAGGACCCCTTATGCTGAGCGCATTTGGGGTTTTTTATTGGAGAACATCCCCGCTGATTATGTCACTTTACCACTTTATTTGTCGAATAGATTGAAAATTCAGCAAAATACTTCATTCTTCCTATCTGCTTTGTTATGCTAAAGAGGAATCTGAATAAATACGTGACAAGGGGAGAGGAAAATATGGGACTAGATCAACTTGAATTACAGCAAGCAGAACAGAACGTGGATCGAAAGGAAAAAACCAAACCCTATCTAACGGCATTGATCGGTTGGAGTCTGCCGGCAATCGAAGCGTGTACGAAGCTTAACAGGCCTTTCGTGGTTGTTGGCCCCCCTGATTTTGAGGCATATGCAGAAAAACATGATATTGCCTTTATCGGTTGGGACTTCGATCGGTTAAATGAAGGTTCAGATCATCTTTATAAACAGCTGAAAGCAATGGGTGCGGAAGTGGCTGTTCCTTTGTATGAAGAGTGTGTGGAGTGGTCCGGGGCATTAAACTCCCGTTTCCGTAACGAACCACGCGTCTTCAACCGTTCTCTTCTATTAAGAGATAAAGGGATGATGAAGCGTAAAGCGCAAATTGCCGGAATCAAAGTAGGTGTATTCGAAGAAGCAAGGGATAAGGAAGATGTAAGAAGGTTCTTGAAACGTGTGAATGAAGCCCTTCTGAAAGTCGAAGGAGATAAGAACGACCCCATTCACGTAAAACCTCTTGATAAAGCAGGGTCTGTCGGACACCGTGCCATTGAGAATCCGGAAGATATCGATGCTCTCACCGAGTCGGAGTTTCCGCTTCTGATGGAAAGTCATTTAGACGGACAGGAATTCTCGTGTGAAGCTTTTATTCATAATGGAAAGATCCAATTTTTAAATATAACGGAGTATGTGCGATTAGGCTACTCTAATTTCGTACCGGCATCTCCAAGCCTTGAGGAAAAGCGTCCGATCATCCGTGAGGCGATTCAACAGCTCATTGATGCGTTTGAGATTGAATACGGTGTTATTCATCCCGAATATTTCATTACATCAGATGGTACTCTTCATTTCGGCGAAGTCGCAGCCAGAGTCCCCGGCGGACATATCTTTGATTTGATTGAACGTGCTTATGGATTTAATGCATATCAAGCTCAAATCCTTTGCAGTGACCCCAATACAACAGAAGAAGAGCTTAGAGAGTTTTTCCCTTCTACAGGTGAAAAAGCAAAAGCCCATGCAGGTTGTTTAATGGTCCATCCTCATGTTAATTATGTGGAGAAGCTGGAGGTACCCGATGAACTGGAGAACCATGCCTATTTTGAAAAACATGATATGTTCAGTCCTGCCCAAGGGAAGGTAGCTCAGCGAATCGGCTTCGGTAATCATTACGGAACGATCTTCTTCTACGGGGAAGACAGTGAAATCATGAGGGATCTATTAAAGGAATACGAACAGTTTAACTTCTATATTTAATTCTCTCATCCACTGGTATTTTGATTGATAAAGGAGTTTTGAAATGGCATTTGAATTAACGTCTAAGCTGGAAGATCGTTTTCTGCAAGCGCTTAATGAACTGGAGAGCGCAGCTTCATTTGCGAAATCAATGTATCAAACTGACGTGTATCAGGAAGCGCAAAGATTGTTGGATACGGATGAAGGATTGGAGATTCTATATCGAAGCGCAAGCCGCTTTGAAAAGGCCGGGGTCTTCCAGGACGGCCCCTGGGAAAAGGCGTCCAAGCTTCAACCACCTCTTGTGGCCGGGTCACTACAAGCAAAGGGGCTTCCTTCGATCATTGAAATTCTTAGTGAGTTAAGAATGCTATCCATCGCAGAGGGTCAATATGAACATCCCGATGTTTCGACTGAAATGGCAGAGGATTTCCTCAATGAAGTAATGGTTCTGAATCTGAACCTGCTTTTTCCTGAAGCAACGGAAGCAGCACGGATTGAAGGTGGAGAGCAGAGTGAAAGGACAACGGAATTATTTCGATTTCTATCTGATAAGCTTTCCTATCAAGCACTTACAACTACACTGATTAAAGAAATCGAACGTTTGACCGCACAGCGTCCGATTATGGTGAAGCGGACAGTGTCAATGATTGAAACAGCGAAAAAGATGCTCCATTCAGACTTAAGTGTAGCGGAACGACTTGTTTTAGAAAAGTATGTGTCTGCTATTGAAGGTCCGTCCCTCATAAGCAAAAGCATTGTCCAGCCGGGTGAATACCGTAAGAAGCTTATGAGTCTGTCTAAGGAAGAACTGGAGAAGGAAGCTGTTGCCTTTGCGCAGTCCATGCGTGAAACGGGGCTTGTCGCTCCCCAGCATGCGATACTACTAAGGTTCCTGAGCAGAAAGGTTCAAGAGCTTGTTCCGGCTGCCCTTCAGTTAAACGACAAAGGAAAAGCAAACCTAGACGAACATGCGGAGCTCGTATTCCAGCTGATTAAAGTGGCGATCTATCCAGCCACGAAGCAATCGGTTTATGGACTCGCCCTTATGCTTGAGCGGGGTGTATTATCTTCCTCTCCTGTATCACCGGGATTGAAAAGGCTGATAGAGCTTGATATTCGACCGGAAGTACGGAAGACGCTCCTTAATTCGTGTAAAGCTGGAGACGGAATTACAGCAAATTCTGTCCTTCTGGCCGGTGTCATCAATGTCCTCGGTCAACCGATCGGGATTGGCCAAGGCTTAAACCCGACTTGTCAAACAGCGCGGGGGATCAGCCTTTGGGCACAGCATGCTCCTGGGTACTTACTCGAACTGATTCCACGGGCAGCGAGGGACGGAGATATCGATATAATGTTTGAAGGAACGCCGGTCCATTCGAAAGAATTAAGTGGAGGGCTGGCGCCTGAGCTTCATCAAGAGCTTGATCCTGTGTCACTTGTTCTCGTTCCTCATCTTGACCGTATTTATAGTGAGATGATGAGACGTGTATCGCTTAGAGGGGAAGATGGACACCGCTGGGTGAATCCGGAATTTTATGGAGATTGGGTTCAAAAAGGGTTTAGCACAGTCATTGATTCACTAACAGGCCTCATCTCTGACTATCCGGGATTCGTTCGCCTATTCTATGCCACTCACCACCCGGAATACAATGATGACTACGGATTGATCTATCCGAATCCAGTCGGGATCTTCATCACAAATGTTCATGGAAAGCTCCTTGGCTTCCATGCCGTTTCGATTTTGAGAATCACCCAGGATCCCAAGGGCGAATACCGGATCTATTTTTATAATCCGAATAATGATGGATCACAGAACTGGGGGCAGGGCATCGAACCTTCCGTCATGGAAAACGGGGAACTGGAAGGAGAATGCTCACTTCCGTTTCACGAGTTTGTTTCCCGCCTATACGCTTTCCACTACAACCCTTATGAACAGGGAGATGCCTTTGCTGTGGAAAATGAAATTGTCGATGAAATCAAAGATCTTGCCCGGGATAGCTGGGGAAGGGATTATACGTGGGTTTGAATCAGTTTCATGGCGTTAAGCACCGTTATTGCTTAACGCTTTTTTTGCTGCCCGATGCCAGTCGATTTTTCGTGTTTTGCATGATTATGTATTCAGTAGCCATACTAAATACTGGAGGTGGAATAGATGAGAGATCATAAGAAACCTGAAGAGTTACGAATGGACACGCCGTTAAACCCGGAATTCACTTTGAATAATGAGGTTCGAAATCCCAGTCAAGTCTATGTTCCGGGAGAGTCTGTGGAGGAACATCATGCAGTAGAGGAAGGAAACGGGTTCATGGCAGAAAAGGAAATCGGACAATCCAATGAAAATGGGTAGGAGATGATAAGAATGAATACGAAAGAATTTCCCGTAGCGGACCTGTCTGAAGATACCTTGAATAAAGTGAGAAACATGGAAAGTGAACTTCGCCAGCAAACGGAAGAGGATATTATTCTAATCGCTTATAAGAATGGTGGTGAAACGATTGAAGGAAGAAGATAAAGTGAAAAAAGGAAATAAAGACATGCCCGATTTCAAACAGTTAAACGACCGTGTCATCGCAGAGGAACCGAAAGGACCATTTCTCGCCATCAAAACAAATATGGATACAGCAGGAGTCAAGGATAATCCGTATGCGTCTGAAAATGCAGATTCTGAACAAGATGAGAAATTACAGCAATTTTTCGAGGATGAAGAATTATAAGCAAATAGTGTCATGAGCAGTACATAAAAAAGCGCCAATCCGAAAGTGACTGGCGCTTTTTTGATATGATTATTGATTGAAAATTACATCTTTTCAATAAAGGAAAAAGGACTATACTAAAGAGGAAGAATAAAACAAACTGAAAAAGGCAAACTTGTTGAAAAGCAAGGACTGAAAAAGCTATCGGCCTGCCCGTCTTTCGAATGGCCGCCAAGCTGCCAGGCTCCTCACAAGAGTCAAGGCTCAAGAAGAGGAGAATGAAAGATGAATAGAATATGGAAGATGAGTATTTGTCTGATCCTGTTGAGTATCAATTCTTACCAATCAAATGAAAAGGCAGCTGGTATGGACGTGAGAGGGAAAAGCACGTGGCTTTGGAATACGGTTGACATCGTCGGACATAAAGAAGAAATCATCGGATTTTTTAAAGTTCATGGAGTAGATGAAGTGTATCTGCAAGTGAACCCGAACATAGAGAAGGAACACTATCAACTATTTATTCAAATGGCGACTTTAGAAAATATACACGTGTACGCCTTGGACGGGGCTCCAAAATGGGCGACCGTAAAAGGACAATCCGCCCTCATTGCTTTTTTTGATTGGCTGGAGGAATACCAGTTTGAAACGAGTGAGGATCAAAGATTTACCGGTGTTCATTTGGATGTGGAGCCTTACCTTTTATCCGGATGGTCAACCGCCTACGGCAAGACGGTGTTGAATTATCAGAAGATGGTGAATGAAGCAGTGATTCGATCTGATTCGCTTCAGCTTCCATTAGGGATGGATATTCCATTTTGGTTTGATGGGAAAACATTTAACAATGAATTAGGAAAAGGTAACCTTGCTCAGTGGGTGATTGGGAGGACGGATGAAGTTGGTGTTATGGCATACCGGGATCTGGCGAATGGGGAGAATGGAATCATTGAACTTGTCAGGAATGAGATGGAATTTGCCCAGGCTGCAGGGAAAAAGGTGAAGGTAGGAGTGGAAACAGCTCCATCTGCTGAAGGGGATTTCCTGACATTTCATGAAAATGGAGAGCAAATCATGCTTGCTGAACTTGCTCTTGTTGATGCCCAGTATGGTACATATTCTTCCTATAATGGAATCGCAGTTCACCATTACAGAAGCTGGAAGGATCTATCTGAATAGAGACAAAGAAGAAATGAGGAATGAAAGATGCCGAAAGTAGCCTTGGTTGCAGGATCCACTGGATTGGTTGGTTCACACCTGATTGAAATACTCATCAAGAGTCCCGAGTATAAAAAAGTGATTTCGTTCGTGAGAAGAAGCAGCGGGGTGAAGCATGAGAAGTTGGATGAACGAATCATCCCATTCGATCAGATGAAGCTCCTGCCCCACGAGGAAATCGACGATGTATTTTGTTGTCTTGGAACGACCATCAAGAAGGCGCAGACGAAGGAAGCATTTAGAAAGGTAGATTACGAATACCCCGTTCAGCTAGGAAACCTCGGTAAGGACCATGGGGCCAAACAATATATGGTCATATCAGCTATTGGGGCGAGCTCCGGTTCACCGTTCTTTTATAGTAAGGTGAAAGGGGAGCTCGAGGAAGACTTAATAGCCCTGAATTATCCTGCCCTGCACATTTTCAGGCCATCCCTTCTTTTAGGGGAAAGAGATGAATTCCGCCTTGGGGAAAAAGCGGGAGAAATCTTTTCCAGAGCCATCCGCCCGGTAATGGTAGGTAAGTTAAAAAAGTACAGAAGCATCTCAGGTGGTCAAGTGGCTTATGGAATGTACCGTGCCGCCAATGGCCATGTCAGTGAAAAAGTAACCTTCCATGAATCGGATCAAATTCAGCAGCTGTAAAAAGAGGAGGATAAAATGAAGAGAGTACTTAGGGGACATCATCTTCTTTGCACCCACGGATTTAAAGGCATGGGGTATAGTCCTGATTTTGTAAACGTTATGACGGAAATAGTGGGAGAAATACGAAATGATGAAAGGGATCTTCCCATTCAGGTCGTTCAAGCCTTTGATGACGCCTGTCAAGCATGTCCACATAAAGGGAAAACAGTATGTGAAAAAAGTGAAAACTCCAATGATCATGTTCTATCATTAGATAGCCGTGTCCTCCGGCATTTAGAGCTGAAACACGGGGAAACCTATATGAAATCAGATCTGATTATCCGAACGGCTAATAAAGTGAAACCTGAGGATCTTGATCATCTATGTAAAGGCTGCTCCTGGCTTGAATATGGGGTCTGTAAGGAAGGGATCGGGAAGCTGAGAGAAAAAGTTCTGGCTTAAGAGAAGGCTCTCTTACTACTTTCTCCTATAAAATAAAAAAGACCCGCATTTGAGCTAAGCGGGTCTTTCGGGTCAGAATGCATAAAAATGTCTCAAGGCATTCACGAGATGCTTCAGCGATGGGTCCTCTTCAAGATTCACAATCATTCCTTTAATGACGACCTGCCGGGTTTCATCTTTTTGAATTTCCTCTTGAATGACTTCCAGAGAAATTTTGGTATTTTCATCCTCTGCTACTTCACGTGCATCCTCGATCATATGAACAAGTGTAGACTCATTGATCCTGTTAGATAAAGTGAAATCCTTCACCAGATCCTCCACTTTTTCAAAGGAAAGAACAGGCTGATCCCCGCTTTTTAGTAAGCCTTCCACTAAATCATCCGTACGTTTCAATATGAATCGGGACAAATAGGCAAAATCCAATTCGATTTTATCAAGCATCACCAATTCTAAATAAGAATGGAAAAAACCTTGAATCATCATAGTGATATCCCAGAAGTAGGGTTCGATTTTTTTTCCGTAAATCCCATATAATCTTTTTTTATAATAACGATGGGTGTCCATTTTCATTTCACTGAGGAGATCATGGATTTCATCGTTAAACGGCATGGCGTTCTCTCTGATCTGCATAATGATAAACTCTTTATGTTTACAGATTTCAATAAGCTGGCATTCTAATTGCTTTTGGAATTTTTCATAAGGAGGCAGATCCTCGTTTTCAATCTCATTCACTTTAGCTGTGATCATTTTAAAATAGTATTTCATGATAGCCAATAGAAGGGCTTCCTTTGACTTGAAATACAAATAGAATGCACCTTTAGATATTTCACACTCGTTCACGATTTCTTGCACCGAGGTGGCGTTAAACCCTTTCGTGGCAAACAGCTTAATCGATGTTTCAATAATTAATTTCTCTTTTTCCTTCATGCTTTCCTCTCCTTGATAAACTCCTTGACTCTATTATGACCGATTGGTCACAATAAATAAACCTTTAATTTTATAAGTATATTGACTTATGACTGTACGGTCAGTTATATTAGATTGTGTTATGACTAGTCGGTCAGAAAATGAGAGAAGGGACGAATAAAGAGTGAATAGTATTATTAATTTCGTACTCAAGAATAAGTTTGCCGTATGGTTAATGACCATCATCGTCATTATTGCTGGCTTATATTCAGGATTTAATATGAAACTCGAAACCTTGCCAAATATTAATACACCGATTGTAAGTGTTACGACGGTGTACCCTGGAGCTACGCCTGAAGATGTAGCAGAAAAGGTATCAGAACCAATTGAAAAACGTTTGAAGAATTTAAATGGAGTTAATGTTGTCAGCTCCACGTCTTATCAAAATGCTTCAGCCGTTCAGATAGAATACAAGTTTTCGAAAGATATGGACGAAGCAAAGACTGAAGTGGAAGATGCTCTTTCGGATCTCTCTTTTCCAGAAGGGGTCAATGAACCGGAAGTCTCAAGACTGAGCTTTAACGCTTTCCCGATCATTGCGCTGAGTGTTGCAAATGAAGACCAATCTTTAGCTGAATTAACCTCAACAGTTGAAGAAACCATCGTACCACAACTTGAAGGAGTGGACGGGGTAGCATCTGTTCAAGCTTCAGGTCAACAAGTTCAAGAAGCACAAGTCGTTTTCGATCAAGAAAAGCTTGCTCAATACGGCTTAACCAAAGAAACGGTCCAAAATATGATCAAAGGGTCTGATGTGACAGCACCATTAGGGCTTTACACGTTTAAAGACAGTCAGAAATCTGTGATGGTTGATGGAAATATCACAACGATCGAAGATTTGAAAGAGATGAAGATCCCTGTGACACCTTCAGCTGGGAGTATGGAAGCGCCGCAAGGACAACAGCCTGGTGGTCAAGCTTCTCAAGGTCCACCTGTAGAAACGCCTCAGGCTCAGGAAGCACCTGCGGGGATGAAGATCCCAACCGTACAACTATCAGACATTGCTGATATCGAGCTGAAAGGGAAAGCCGAATCCATTTCCAGAACCAATGGGAAGGAATCCATCGGACTTCAAGTGGTGAAAACAGCAGATGCCAATACAGTAGACGTTGTGAATGCCGTAAAAGAAGAAGTGAAAGCTTTTGAAAAAGAGTTGGACGGGGTTGAAATCATCTCTACCTTTGACCAAGGAGAACCGATTGAAGAGTCTGTCAGCACCATGCTGAATAAAGCTTTATTCGGTGCCATATTTGCCGTCATCATCATTCTGTTATTCTTGCGGGATATTAAATCGACGTTAATCTCGGTCGTATCGATTCCATTATCGCTGTTAATCGCGATATTGCTCTTAAAACAAATGGACATTACATTGAATATCATGACCCTTGGAGCGATGACTGTAGCCATCGGACGGGTAATCGATGACTCCATTGTAGTAGTAGAAAATATCTATAGAAGAATGTCACTGAAAGGTGAACTGCTTAAAGGAAAAGAATTGATCCGGGAAGCAACAAAGGAAATGTTCGTTCCGATCGCGTCTTCCACGATTGTAACGATCGCTGTGTTCCTTCCGTTAGGATTGGTTCAAGGGATGATTGGGGAACTATTCCTTCCATTCGCCTTGACGATCGTGTTTGCCCTATTGGCTTCACTTCTTGTGGCAGTAACGATTGTACCGATGCTTGCTCACTCGATGTTTAAAAAAGGTGTCGGGAAGAAGCATGTGGAAAAGCAAAGCCGTTTAGCGATTTGGTACAAAGGCGTATTAAATTGGACGCTGAACCATAAAATCATCACGTCACTCCTGGCTGTCGCGATGCTTGTCGGAAGCTTGTTCCTGGTGCCGCTCATCGGTGTGAGCTTCCTGCCATCAGACGAAGAAAAAATGATCATGGCCACGTATAAACCGGAACCTGGTCAAACTGAAGAAGATGTAAATCAAATCGCTCAAGAAGCTGAAAAGTATTTCCAAGGACGTAAAGGGACTGAAACGATTCAGTACTCGGTTGGCGGGGAAAACCCGATGAGTCCGGGAAGCTCAAACAATGCAATATTCTATGTTCAATACAGCGATGATACAGAGAATTTCTCTGAAGAAAAAGAACAAGTCATTAAAAAACTTCAAGAAACAACAGATAAAGGGGAATGGGCTTCACAAGACTTCTCCGCAAGTGCCGGCAGCAATGAAATTGTCGTGTACGTGTACGGTGAAACCCTGAAAGAAATCGAACCTGTCGTAAACGATATTCAAGCTATGATGGAAGATAAAAAAGATTTCAAAAAAGTAGGATCAAGTATCTCTGAATCGTACGATGAGTATTCGTTCATTGCAGATCAGGAAAAATTGAGTGAGCTTGGCCTTACAGCAGGTCAAATCGCCATGGAACTTGGTCAGACACGTCAACGTCCCGTCCTCACCACCATTGAAAAGGATGGAGAAGAGGTAAATGTCTATTTAGACGTTGAGAAAGAAGAGTACGAAAGCATCAACGACTTGACGGACAAAACGATTCAATCACCACTGGGCATTGAAGTTCCGATTAAAGACGTCGTTGAAGTGCAGGAAGGTAAGACATCCGATACTGTTTCACGACGCGACGGAAAAGTATTTGCTCAAGTAAGCGGAGAATTAAAATCGGATGATGTATCAAAAGCTTCGCAAGCCATTCAAAAAGAAGTCGAAGAGCTTGATTTGCCAGCCGGTATCAACGTAGACATGGGTGGAGTAACAGAAGATATCCAGGAATCCTTCACACAACTGGGATTAGCGATGCTTGCAGCCATTGCCATTGTGTACTTGATCCTCGTGATCACATTCGGCGGAGGGCTTGCACCATTTGCCATTTTGTTCTCGCTGCCATTTACGATCATCGGGGCATTGGTTGGACTATTGATCGCAGGAGAAACAATCAGTATTTCCTCCATGATTGGTGCCCTCATGCTGATTGGTATCGTTGTAACCAACGCAATCGTCCTGATCGACCGGGTGATTCATAAAGAAAACGAAGGTCTATCCACAAGGGAAGCTTTACTGGAAGCCGGCGCCACCCGACTTCGCCCGATCCTTATGACAGCAATTGCGACAATCGGGGCACTGTTCCCATTGGCATTAGGTCTTGAAGGAAGTGGATTGATCTCGAAAGGACTTGGCGTAACCGTGATTGGCGGTCTGACAAGTTCGACACTATTAACACTTGTCGTTGTGCCGATCGTGTATGAAATCCTGATGAAAATGAAAGGGAAGATTGGTCGACGGAAGCGAAAGGCAGTAAAAGAGTAAGTTGAGGAAGGCAGTCCTGTTGCGGGGCTGCTTTTTTGTAGTTTTTTTATATGGGGTTTGGGGTATTTTTTGGGGGTTGTTCACAATCACAATTTGGCACAAGTTTGATGGAAAGTGGCACAAGTTTTGCCGAAAGTGGCACAACAAGCACCTGTCATACCTTCCAAAAAAGAATAATACCTGTGTTATTTACGTAGAAAAGAGGCAATTCTTGATGAAATGACAAAAAAACCACGTCATCATCACGATTGCAAAAACTTTCCGGCACTTTTTAAACTTTTCTAAAAATTGTATTGATTCCATCAAAAGTCTGGACTATAATAACATTAACGAAAGCGCTTTCGATGAAGAGGAGATAACAATGGTTACAATCTATGACTTAGCAAAACGGACTGGTTTTTCCAGTACGACAGTTTCTAAAGCTCTCAATAATTACACAGATGTGAGTCAGAAAACGAAACAAAAAATCCTGGAGGCAGCAGCTGAAATGGGGTATTTACCAAATGCCCACGCCCAGTCTTTATCGACAAAAAAATCCTGGACGATCGGTGTAATGTTCGCTGAGGACAACGAGGTCGGGATGAAACATCCTTTCTTTAGCGCCCTCATTGAAAGTTTTCGAAAGCATGTAGAACGGGAAGGCTATGATTTAATCTTTGCTTCTCGGAATCTACGAAATCGGGATACTAGTTATTTAGAACATTTTATGTACCGTGCCGTGGATGGTATCGTCGTGATTTGTTCAGATCCTAACGACCCGCAGGTTCAAGACATGATCAATAATCATGTGCCGATTGTCGTGATTGATATGAGCAATCAGAACTGCAGCGTTGTCTATTCCGATAACATCGAGGGAGGAAGGCTTGCCGTAAACTATCTTCATTCATTGGGCCATACAAGAATCGCTCATATATCAGGAGATCCAAAGATCGATGCAGGAGCACAAAGGATTAAAGGGTTTTCTAAGGCCATGAATGATTTAAACCTTCCGATTCATCAAGAATACCTTGTGAATGGCGGATTATTTTCCATTCAAGAAGGTAGGGCAGCAATGGAGTCCCTCCTGGAACTGGAAACCACACCTACCGCTGTTTTTGTAGCAGGTGACCATATGGCCATTGGAGCAATGGAAGCCATTAAAGAAAAGGGATTAAAAATACCGGAAGATATCTCGATCATCGGGTATGATGACATTGAAATGTCAGCCTATGTCACTCCGAAACTAACCACAGTCAGACAAGACACGGATAGAATCGGTGCTCGGGCAGGACAGTTACTAATTAAACAGATGATTCAAAAAAAGAAACTCATAACAACGGAAATCATTCCAGTAGAACTAATCATCAGAGAATCATGTACATCACCAAAAAAAGAAAAAAAGAATTAATTTTTATTTTTTAGTAATTCCGAAACCGGTTTCGGAATTTTTATAAGAAATAAATCGAAACCGCTTTCGAAACTATATTGTTGAAAAAGAACAAAGGGGGATAATGATGAAAAAGTTTTTAGCAATATTTATGACGCTTGTACTGCTGGCAGGGGTGTTGTCAGCTTGCTCCGGAGATTCCAAATCATCAGGTGATTCTAAATCAAGTAAAGATGTAGATTTGAAGATTTGGTCATTCACGGATGAATTAAAGAAACCCATTACGAAATTTGAAGAGAAAAATGGTGTGAAAGTAGAGTTGACGATTGTTCCGATTGCCGACTACCCGACAAAATTAAAGCCTGTTCTTGAAAGCGGAGTAGGGGCGCCGGATGTATTCACTGGCGAAATTGCATTCCTTAAGCAATGGGTAGATGCAGGGTATTGGGAGAACTTATCAGAGGACCCATACAATGTAGACGAAATCAAAGATAAATATGTTCCTTACGTATTTGACTTAGGTAAAGATAAAGACGGAAATGTAAGAGCTCTATCATGGCAAACGACGCCAGGGGGAGTTTTTTATAAGAGAAGTATCGCTAAAGAGGTACTTGGTACAGATGATCCAACTGAAGTAGGCAACATGCTTAACTCCATGGACAATGTATTCAAAGTAGCAGAGAAGATGAAGGAAAAAGGCTACAGCATGTTCCCTGATGAAGGGTCCATCCGCTGGTTCTCGCAAGGAGACAATCCACAACCTTGGGTGAACGACAAGAATGAGTTAAAGCTGACTGAACAGAAGATCGAGTTTATGGATTATGCTAAAAAACTCCGTGAGAACAGCTATACGGCACTTGCTCCTGAGTGGTCTCCATCGTGGTTCGAAGCAATGGATAAGCCAATCAAGGTAAAAGAAAACGGTAAAGAGAAAGAAACCCAAGTATTCTCGTATGTTCTTCCTACATGGGGTCTTCACAGCGTTCTGAAAACAAACGTGAAGGAATCTGCTGGGGACTGGGCAGTAACGAATGGACCAAGCCCATACTTCTGGGGTGGAACATGGTTAGGGGTTTACGAAAAGTCAGAGAACAAAGAGCTTGCGTATGACTTTGTAAAAATGATGACTCAAGAAGATGAGTTCCTGACAGATTGGGCAAAAGAAACAGGGGATGTTCTGTCCTACCTGCCTGTAACAAACGAAATCAAGGATGATTTCAGTGACGAATTCCTTGGCGGTCAAAATAACTATCAATTCTTCCTTGAGCAAGCGAAAGAAATCGAGCCTGGCATTGTAACAAAATACGACCAGCAGCTTGATACGTTCTATGGAAACGCTGTTCAGCAGTACGTAGACGGGAAGAAATCCAAAGAAGAAGCCATTCAAGAATTCTATAAAAAAGCACAAAACGCATATCCGGACATAAAAGTACCAAAAAATTAACACGTAAAAATCAAGGGCAAGTGGCATGGTCCATGCCACTTGCCCAATCTACTAACAACTAAGGGGGGCTGGGGAATGAAGAAATTAGACCGATATGGTTATGTATTTATTGCCCCGTTTTGGATCATCTTTTTAATATTTAGTATTTATCCCGTTGCGCTTACTTTCTACTACAGCTTTACGAACTATTCAGGGAGCGGGACAGCAGAGGTTGTCGGTCTTGCAAACTATACCCGTTTACTCTCGGACAGTTATTTTGTGGAAGCATTTTTTAACACATGGAAAATATGGGGAATAAACTTTGCCCTGCAAATTGGTCTGGCCCTTGTACTCGCATTAATCTTCTCTGATATGAGAATGAAGTTGAAAGGTTTGGCATTTTTCAGATCGATCTTTTATTTACCTAATTTAATCACGATTAGTTCAGTCGCTCTGCTGTTTGGTATCTTGCTGGACTGGCAGCATGGATCATTAAATATGATTCTATTAAATATAGGTCTTATATCAGAACCGATTAATTGGCTGAACGAGCCCGCGACTGCCCAGCTTTCTGTATCCCTGATCCTAACCTGGATGTGGTTCGGCCATTCGTTCATTGTTGTCATGGCGGGTGTTTCCGGTATATCGAAAGACTATTATGAGGCTGCATTGATCGATGGAGCCAACAGGTGGCAGACGTTTACGAAAATCACGATACCTTTATTGAAACCCATCTTACTCTATATCATGATCACATCCCTGATCGGCGGCCTTCAGCTGTTTGATCTGCCGATGCTTCTGACAGACGGAATCGGTTCCCCGGATGGATCACTGAACACGATGGTTCTGTATCTGTACAATCAAGCGTTCAAGTTTAACAATTATGGATATGCATCAGCTGTCGCATATGGATTGTTTGTCATCACCCTGATCTTTTCAGCGATTGTCTTTAAAGGGATGTACGGAAATGAACGCAAACAAGCAAGGAAGGTGTAAAGCATGTTGGGAAAAACAGCCGTTGAAAAAAATGTACAGTCCCAGAAGGCAGAAAAATCAAAGCCTGAACTTCTGCCACATGAGTCCAAACTAAAGACCAGAAATACCATTGTGAAGAGCATCATTTATACCCTGCTTGTGTTGATGGCAATTGTTTGCTTCATCCCATTCCTGATGATGCTTGTGAATGCAACAAGATCAAATGAAGCAATTCTTTCAGGATTCACCTTGCTCCCAGGCAGTTCCTTAGTCGAAAACTATGCCAATATGATGGAGTACGTAAATATTTGGTCGGGTTTCAAGAATAGTCTGATCATCTCTGTCCTCACAACCGTATTATCAGGATATTTCTCAGCGTTGACTGCATATGGATTTGCATTTTACACATTCAGAGGGAAAAATTTCTTATTCGTCTTCATGCTTGTGATGATGATGGTTCCAGGACAATTGGGTCTTATCGGCTTTTATGAATTAAGTAAGAACCTTGGGATATTAGATACCTTCATCCCGCTGATCGTACCTACCATTGCAAGTCCGTTTGTTGTGTTCTTCCTAAGACAATACATCAAAACGACCCTGCATCCGAGTTTAATCGAGGCTGCCCGTATCGACGGTGCAAGTGAGTTCAAGATTTTCCATACAGTGGCGATTCCGATCATGATGCCGGCTGTTGCAACGATGTCGATTTTCACGTTCATCGGCTCATGGAATAACTACATCATGCCACTCGTGATACTGTTCTCACCTGAGAAATATACGTTGCCAGTATTAATGGGATTCTTGAAAGGATCTCAAGTGGCACAAAATTTAGGATCGATGTATTTAGGTATCGCGATTTCAGTGGTCCCTATCATGATTGCATTCCTATTTCTATCAAAATATATCGTCAACAGCATCTCAGCAGGATCGATCAAAGAATAAAGGAGAGAAAAACATATGCATTTCGATAAAACATTTACCTTTGGAACCGCAACATCATCGTATCAAATTGAAGGGGCACATCAGGAAGGGGGAAGAACACCGTCCATTTGGGATATGTTCTGTGACATTCCAGGGAAAGTATACAAGCAGCATAATGGTGATGTCGCGTGTGATCACTATCACCGGTTTGAAGAAGACATCCAGCATATTAAACGCCTTGGAGTGGATACGTATCGTTTCTCCATTGCCTGGCCGAGGGTCTTTCCTGAAAAGGGGAAATACAATCAGGAAGGTATGGATTTTTATAAAAAGCTCGCGAGAAGACTTCAAGAAGAAGGAATCAAACCTGCTGTTACGTTGTATCATTGGGACTTACCGGTTTGGGCTCATGAAGAAGGCGGATGGGTGAATCGTGAATCCGTACAATGGTTCTTGGAATATGCAAGAGCATGCTTCACAGAACTTGATGCGGTCGTTGATTCATGGATCACCCATAATGAGCCTTGGTGTGCAGGTTTCCTAGGCTATCATCAAGGGGTCCATGCTCCTGGTCATACCAATATGGATGAAGCAGTAAAAGCGGTCCACCATATGCTGCTATCTCACGGAAAAGCGGTTGAGATGCTGAAGAAAGAATTCCAGTCCCAAACCGATATCGGTATTACACTGAACCTATCACCGGTGTATCCAAATACGGATTCCGTGAACGATGCTTTAGCTGCCAATAATGCAGATGGTTATTCGAATCGCTGGTTCCTTGACCCTGTATTCAAAGGCGAATATCCAAAAGACATGATGAATTTGTTCTCAAAATACGTCCATTCCTATGACTTTATCAAACCAGGGGATATGGAACTGATTTCAATAGATTGTGATTTCTTCGGTATTAACTATTACAGCCGGGGAATCGTCGAGTTCAGTGCTGCCCATGACTTTATGCATAAAGGGGCCTACTCTGATTATAAGAAGACAGGGATGGGCTGGGATATCGCGCCGAATGAATTCAAAGACCTCATCCGCCGCCTGAGACAGGAATATACGGATCTGCCAATCTATATCACGGAAAACGGAGCGGCGTATGACGATGTATTGGAAAATGGAAGAGTTCATGATCACGAACGTGTTAATTATTTAAATCTTCACCTTCAAGCAGTTTCTGACCTTAATGAGGAAGGCATGAACATCCAGGGTTATTATTTATGGTCACTGATGGATAATTTTGAGTGGAGCTTTGGTTATGATAAGCGGTTTGGCATCCTTTATGTCGACTTCGATACACAGGAGCGAATTTGGAAGGACAGCGCCTTCCGATACGCTGAAATCATCCGGGATCATAAAGAGAAGCATGGCCATCATACAAATGCTGAGGAAGTTGCACAATGAATGCGAAGCAAGTAAAGGTAATTTTGACAGCCAAAGAAACAGGAGATCGGTTCTCTGAAAAAGAACCGGTTTCTTTTTCTGCAGGTCAGGCTTCTACCCATATACAGCTTGATCCAGAATGTAAATATCAGGAAATGTTGGGGTTTGGCGGTGCATTCACAGAAGCGGCGGCTCACAGCCTTTCCCTCATCAGCCCTGAGAAAAGGAAAGAGATCATTCACCGCTACTTCGATCCGATAGAAGGCTTGGGCTATCGCTTAGGAAGGACACATATCAATAGCTGTGATTTCTCATTAGGGAACTATTCGTATGTGGAAGAGGGAGATACGTCGTTAGAAAGCTTTTCCATCGAACGGGAGAAGAAGCTTGTGATTCCTCTTATTCAAGAGGCGATGGAAGTGGCTGATGAAGAGCTTTCCATTGTAGCTTCACCCTGGAGTCCGCCGTCATGGATGAAGACGAACGGCGAAATGAACAATGGCGGAAAACTTTTATCAGAATATGAATCTGTTTGGGCTGATTATTATTCAAAGTATATAGAGGCGATGGAAGAAGAGGGGATCCGGATCTGGGGAGTAACGATCCAAAATGAACCCGAAGCAAAGCAGGTTTGGGATTCTTGTCTATATACGGGAGAAGAAGAGCGCGACTTCATCAAAAACCATTTAGGTCCGTCCCTGGCGGAAAATGGCCATGATGATGTGAAGGTCATCATATGGGATCATAATCGTGATGTGATTTATGAGCGTGCCCATGCTGTGTTATCTGATCCTGAAGCAGCTAAATACGTCTGGGGAACAGGTTTGCACTGGTATGTATCCGAGGAGTTTGAAAATCTCTCTAAAGTGCATCATGCTTTTCCGGACAAGCATCTGATTTTTACAGAAGGGTGCATGGAAGGAGGGGTCCAAGTAGGTTCATGGGATACCGGTGAGAGGTATGGCAGAAATATCATCGGTGACTTGAACAATTATCTTGAAGCCTGGATCGATTGGAATCTGGTATTGAATGAAGAAGGCGGACCCAATCATGTAGGGAACTATTGTGATGCGCCGGTCATCGTAGATACCACTAAAGATGAAGTTCACTATAACAGCTCTTATTACTACATCGGTCATTTTAGTAAATATATCAAAGCGGGAGCGAGACGTATTGGGTGTCATGTTTCAAATGACTCTGTATTGGCTACTTCCTTTGAAAATCCAAATGGGGAGATTGTAGTGGTTGTGATGAATGCGAATAGTGGGGATGAAGAAATTTCACTTTCCTGTGCCGAGGGATCGATGACTACTACGCTCCCTTCTCACTCTATAGCTACATTCATTATTAGATAAAAGATTGAAAGCAGTCCTGGAGAGGGCTGCTTTTTGTTTTGAAAATAGATAGCCTAGTGGTTGTTCGGTTTGTTCACAATTTGGCACGAGTTTCCCCGAAAGTGGCACAACAAATCGAAAAAGTGGCACGAGTTTGCCTGAAAGTGGCACAACAAACGGCCAAACTGGCACAACTTTGCTTGAAAGTGCCGCAACAAACGCCAAAAATGCCGGAACAAACGCCAAAAGTGCCGCAACAACCTCACAACCGTCCCCTCACCCTCAAAAAATACCCCTCAGGACCATTCTAAAGCGAATGACAAAACCGATAAAAAAGCACTAACTCCATCATCGACAGGCACCCCTTCACATATTACCGGGACAACCATCATAGAATAGACCATCTAAAACAAAGGCAGGGTGCAAACATATGAGTTTGTTTTTAAGGGGTACGTTGGTGCTGGTGGTGACGGCTTTTTTAGGTGAGTGTTTGGAGTTTGTGATTAATATGATTTTGGCTCGTGAGCTTGGGGAAGCAGGTCTTGGCACATATATGTCGATCCTGCCGACTGTGTTTCTGATTGTGATTTTATCAAGCATGGAGCTGCCGATCAGTCTTTCCAAGTTCTTTGCCGAACGGGAAGAAAAGTATCATCGGGGCATGCTTCATTATGCTTTTCGATTTGCAGTCATCACGACGTGCATTCTCTTAATTCTTATGGTCCTTATATATGCCTGGACTCCTTTGTTCGAGGGATACCATCCAGGGATTCGCTGGCTCATCTTGATTGTGATTCCCATTGTTGCGTTTACCTCGATTACGAGAGGGTATTTTATGGGGATCCAGCAGATGGGCAAAATTGCAGTGGCTAATTTTCTGCGTAAAGGCATTCAGCTATTTTTATTAGTTTCGATCTATAATTTTCTCTCGTTTGGTATCAACACGTCAATCTTCATAGCCCTTGGGACACTGATTGCCAGTGAAGCGGTCGTTTTTGTTTATTTAATTCATGCTTACGTTCTCGAGATTAGGGGTAAAAGAAAGAAGAGCCATTCTACATTATCAACAATTGAAATGAGAAAGTCAGTATTATCTGTATCGATACCGACGACCGTGTTGCGAATTTTCCACGCTCTCACCCATGCGGTTCAGCCATTTTTGATCAAATGGGCGCTAGTTCTTTCAGGTATGGGAGCTCTGGAAGCGAATGAGCATTTCGGGATGCTGGCTGGTATTGCCCTTACCATCGGCTTCTTCCCATCATTTATTGCCTTTTCGATGTTAATCGTGTTAATTCCGACTGTATCGGAAAAAGTATCATCAAAGGACTTTGATGGGATCCTGACCCATCTTAAGCAAGTCATGTGGATTACATTAGGATATGGGATTCCTGCCGTATTCATATACTATTTGCTTGGGGATTATATTACAGAAACGTTCTTTCATTCTATGGCATCGGCCTATTATTTGAAGCTGCTCTGGCCGTATTTTCTGTTTCATTTCCTGGTGTTTCCACTCCAAGCCTTTTTGATCGGACTGGGATTGGTGAAAGATGCCCTCCTTCATACCATATGGTCGAGTGTATTTTCTTTTACACTGATATACTTGCTCGGATCCCGTTATGGAATGGAAGGAGTCATTCTTGGCATGAATGCGGGAGCCGTTCTGATCACCATGCTTCATTATTTTACGATCTGCAGAGAATTGGAAACGACTCTCTGGTTAAAATCGGCAATTAAAATGTAAACTATAAAAAACACAATGTGCCCTTTTGAACCTCTTTGTTTTGCACAAAGAGGGACAAATCTTTTATCCTGGAAACACGTACATACTATCTACTGTTATGATGGCTGATTTCATAACCTTCAAAGGAGAAAGCTATGATCGATTCTATTTTATTCAACATCATGTTAGTCGGAGTACTCGGGATCGCTTCCCAGTGGATCGCCTGGAGATTCAGGCTTCCTGCCATCGTCGTCATGTCGATTGTCGGATTGCTGGTGGGTCCTATATTTGGTCTCATTAATCCAAAGGACGATTTTGGTGAAGTCTTTAAACCCATTATATCCATGGCAGTTGCCATCATCCTTTTTGAAGGAAGCTTAAATCTTAATTTTCGAGAGGTAAAGGGATTAGGCAAGCCTTTATTTAGAATTGTGACCTTTGGAGCTTTACTCGCTTGGATATTAGGTTCACTCGGTGCTCACTATGTAGCCGGTTTGTCCTGGGCTGTGTCCTTTGTGATTGGTGGATTATTCATCGTAACCGGTCCAACCGTTATCCTGCCGCTGCTCAGACAGGCGAAGCTGAAACCAAGACCGGCAGCTATCCTGAAATGGGAAGGGATCGTCGTAGATCCTTTCGGTGCACTGCTTGCCGTTTTTGCTTTTGAAATTATTAATTTTCTTATAAGCGATGATGTCACGGGATTAACTTTATTACTCTTCTTTGCAGCTTCCCTATTTGCAGTGGTCTTTGGATGGGCCCTGGGGAAATTCACAGGATTTATATTTGAAAATGGACATGTGCCTGAGTTCCTGAAATCACCTGTTGTCTTTGCACTTGTACTTGCCTGCTTCACGATTTCAGATCAAATCACACATGAGACAGGACTGTTAGCGGTGACCGCCATGGGGATGACGCTTGCGAATATGCATATCTCATCCATTGACGATATGCGTCACTTCAAAGAAAATATTTCGGTTCTGCTCATTTCTACGATTTTCGTCATGCTGACAGCATCGTTAACCGTAGATACGCTATTACGAATCTTTAACTGGAACATCGTCGCGTTTGTGCTTCTTATGTTATTCATTGTCAGACCATTATCGATTTGGTTATCTACGATAGGGACGGACCTCTCTAATAAGGAGAAGTTGCTTGTTGGGTGGATTGCCCCAAGGGGAATTGTCGCACTGACGGTCTCAAGTTATTTTGCTTCAGTCCTATTAGAGAAAGGCTTTGAGGATGCGGCTATACTGACGTCCCTAACTTTTGCACTCGTTTTCTCTACAGTATGTGCACATGGCTTCTCCATTAAATGGCTGGCGAAGAAATTGGACCTTGCCATTGATGAAAGACCGGGGGTTATGATTGTGGGAGGAAGTAAATTCAGTACTGAATTTGCCAAGACCCTTCAAGACCTGAAGATTCCGGTCTTAATTTCGGATTCATCCTGGCAGCGATTGTTTTCAGTCAGAAAAGCGGGAATCCCATTCTACCGTGGTGAAATCTTATCCGAACAAACGGAATACTATCTCGATATGACGCCGTATGAATACATGATTGCGGCTACGGAGCTTGATTCATATAACGCTCTGGTTTGTACAACATTTGTTCCAGAGATTGGCCGTAATAACCTGTTCCAACTGAGTCTGCGGAGCCAGAGGGACGATGATCTTGAAGACATGGTTCATACGATTGGCGGACGGATTTTATTCCAAAACCACGTAACGTGGGAAGAACTGAACAAACGTGTTGAGCGGGGAGACGTATTCAGAAAAACGAATATTACTGAAAAGTACACCTTCGAATCTTACCTGCAGGAGCGGGATGAAAATACGTTATTGATGTTTGCCCTTAAACCTACAGGAAGGATCGAGTTCTTTACTGAAGGGACTTCGCCTAAGATTGAGCAGGGAGATGTGATAGTCAGTCTCACCCAGCCGTGTAAGGAAAAGAATAAGATTCAGGAGAAGCTTACGGTTCAACGTGAAAAAGAAATCATAAAAGCTCAAAATGAAACGAATCAAGAAAGCGCCGACTAAGTCGACGCTTTCTTTTTGCAATCCTTTATTTCTTGCCACTATATTGCTCCCCTAATAACTGTTTTACCTGATTATACGTCAGCCCTGAATGCTGATTGAGTCGTTTGACTTCATCAATATCCGTTCCGGAACGAGTGACGTTCTTCTTCTGCTGGTTCATACACTACACCCCCTATCACTTAATGTAAGTCATCAGAAGGGTTCCTATACAAAAAAAAGGCCCGAGGGACGGACCTTCGTGCACATTAGGATTGTCGTGTTCTTTTGTAGACCAGGTCAAAGATGAGGATGATAACGGCGAGTGCGTAGGCGGTATAGGCATAGGTTGAGTGTTCTGCCATGTTCTTTACTCCGATACCGACAAATGCCCAAACAAATACAAGTGGATAAAGCAAGTCATGCTGCCCGATGCGGAACCAGAACGCGAGTACCGTAGCGACAATCAGTCCAAGATAAGCCCACACCCATTCAGAAATGCCGAACCCATTCCAGCCAATATCCGTTAAGTAATACGTGATATTGACAATCGTGGCAATGGAAATCCATCCTAAGTAAATGGAAAAAGGGGCTCTATCCAGGAGGGACGGACCTGTGCTCTGCACCCGTCTATAAAGGGCAATGAGAGTTGATAGGAGTCCGATCATGATAAATACGGAAACGAGAAAATAATTGTAATGCCAAACGAATATCCATGCTGAATTCAATAAGCAGCTAAGGATGAAAAGTCCGCTTGTTTCCTGATAAAGAGGGAGATCTCTTCTGTCTTTAGGGAATTGTCGGATGATCCATATCGCAAGCAGCAGATAAATCAGGCTCCAAATGGAAAAGACATACCCTGCAGGAGTAATCATGATATCAAGCCTGTCACTGATTTCCCCTGTCGATTGATTATTCAAAGGCAAAGTCACAGCCAGCGTATTCATCACGATCACTAAAGCGAATGCTAACATATTCAAGATCAGTTTCATTGCGTGTAACCCCCTGTAAGTAGTGGTGTTATATACTATTCCACTCTTATCATATTAAAAACCAAATGAAGAGAGTTAGGAAAAAAGGATTAGTGAAAGATCAGGAAGGATTTAAGGGATTTATCGAGAATTAGAAATAGGATAGGGACAATGAGAAAATTTATTAGGGGGACATTATGGACCGTACAAATCATACATATTCGGATGTTTGGGATTTGGATGTTTTTTTCCAAGGAGGAAGTGAATCACCGGAATTCAGAAGGCATCTCGATACGTTAGAAAAAAAGAAAAATGACTTTGAAGAAAATGCACTCGCTTTCCATCCGCCACAATCGGCTGGTGATGCTGACCTGGTATGGAAGCTTATAGAAGAAGCAAAAGAAGTGATGCTGTATTTGCGTCAGGCAGGTGCTTTCGTAAGCTGTCTTGAAGCTCAAAATATGCATGACAGAAAAGCAGATTCTCTCCGCGGGGAAGTCACAAGCCTGAGTGCGGACTTTTCTTCTACTTTTACAAAGTTTCAGCAGCAGCTTTCGGATTGCAGAGAGGAGGTCTGGAATGAACTGCTTCAACATGATCAACTGAGTGAAATTACATTCGTCCTCAATGAGTGGAGACAAAAAGCGAAAGATAAGTTATCCAGCACAGAAGAGTCACTTATCCAGGCGTTAGCTGTCGATGGCTATCACGGCTGGGGACAGATGTATGACACGATCGTGGGGGCCATGGAGATTGAACATGATGGAAAAAAGCGATCGGTTGGTCAGGCGAATAATCTGCTCTCCAGTCCAGACGCCAATACGCGCAAAGAGGTTTTTGAAAAATTAGAGAATGCCTGGGAACAAAATGAGGAACTCTTTGCAAGGACGCTTAATCACCCTGGGCGGCTTTCGCTTGAATGTTTATAAGAAGCGTGGCTGGGACGAATTGATGAAGGAGCCCCTCGAATATAATCGTATGAAGCAAGAAACGCTGGATGCCATGTGGGGAGCTATTTCAAAGCACAAACAGCCTTTCGTCCAGTACCTGGAGAGAAAAGCAAAACTAATCGGGAAAGACCGACTCGATTGGTATGACCTTGACGCACCCGTGGCAGAGTCGACGAGTACCATGTCATATGACGATGGGGCAAAATTCATTCTAAAGCAGTTCTCCCGATTCGGAGAAGAGATGGCCCAGTTTGCTGAAAAAGCATTTGAGAACCAATGGATAGAAGCGGAGGACCGATCCGGAAAACGTCCGGGTGGATTCTGCACATCCTTCCCGTTAAGTGATCAATCCCGTATCTTCATGACGTATTCAGGCTCAATGTCGAATGTCTCCACCCTTGCACACGAGTTAGGGCATGCGTTTCATTCTTATGCATTAAAACCGATGCACACATTGAATCGTAACTACGCCATGAATGTGGCGGAGACGGCATCCACTTTTGCTGAAATGATCGTGGCGGATGCTGCCGTAAAAGAAGCGGCGACGAAGGCCGAAAAGATTGCCCTGGTGGAAGATAAACTGCAGAGGAGTGTCGCGTTCTTCATGAACATCCATGCCCGTTTCTTATTTGAGACACGTTTCTATGAAGAACGTAAGAAGGGGATTGTATCTGCTGATAAACTCAACGAACTGATGGTGGACGCTCAGAAGGAAGCATTCTCAGACTCCATAGGAGAGGTTCATCCGCGCTTCTGGGCATCGAAGCTCCATTTCTATATTACAGGAGTGCCGTTCTATAACTTCCCATACACCTTTGGATACTTGTTCTCACTGAGTATTTACGCCAAAGCACTGGAATCGGATGAAAGCTATGAAGAAAATTACATGGCATTACTCCGTGACACAGCGGTCATGAATGTCGAAGAACTGGCCATGAAGCACCTCGGTGAAGACATCACCAAAGAAGCCTTCTGGGAAAAAGGGATCAAGCTATGCATAGCCGATGTGGAAGAATTTCTTGAGTTAACAGAATAATGCTGGTAGGGTCCGTTCCGTTTTGGGGACGGACCTTATTTTTGTAGTGGAACGACTGTTGTTATGGTTTATCGACCGTTCTATAAAAAGGACAAACTTCTCAACCCCTCCGTCAAACACCAACAAACGACAAACTTCGCGATCCCTCCGCCAAAACATCAAAAAAACGACAAGTCCTACCACTCCTAAGCCTCAAGTCTGATACGAAAATAAAGCTCAGGCTCGTTATGGGAAATACGGAAAATAGATAGGATAGAGACATGAAGAAGAAAGGAGGCAACAACAAATGAAAAAATTCGGATTGCTCTTAGCTGGAGGGATTGCAGCCATTGTCCTGCTTGCCAATTTGGGACCGATCGTAGGGCTCGCCATCTCTTTAGTGATCATGTATTACAGCTTTAAAGGATTTGTGAAAACAGATTCCACAATGAAGAAGATCTTATGGGCACTGATCGGTCTTGCGGCATTCAGTGCTTCGATATCCAACTTCCCGGCGATCATCGGATTGGTTGCTCTATACGTTCTGTATGTGATCTACAAGAACTGGAAAAAAGAAGAAGTCATTATAGAAGAAAAATCATCGGATCCATTCACTAATTTTGAAAGAGAATGGTCTCAATTAAAAAACTAAAGGAGAGATTTCACTATGGCAAACCTATTTCAAAGAATTAAAAATACAGTCATGTCCGACCTGCACGAAGCATTAGATAAAAAGGAAAAGAAAAATCCAATAGCTGTGTTAAATCATTATTTAAGACAGTGTGAGCAGGAAGTAGAAAAAGTAAGTAAGCTTGTGGAAAGACAATATCTATTAAAAGAAGAATTTCAAAAAGAGTATCAGCAGGCTTCTGCATTAGCTGACAAACGAAAATACCAGGCTGAGGTTGCATCGAAGGCAAATGAAGAGGGTCTGTATGAATTTGCCCTGCAGGAACAAAAATACTATGAAGAGCGTGCCATACGCATCCAGGAATCCAAGTTGAAAGCGACGAAAGAGCTTGAGGAACTTGAGAGAAAATATGAAGAGATGAAACACAAGCTAAAGGATATGTACATCAAGCGGATGGAGCTGATGGGAAGAGAGAATATTGCCCGTGCCCATAACAAGGTGAATTCTGTGCTTGAATCTTCTTCCGGTTATAACAACCAGGCGTTCTCTAAATTCGATGAAATTGAAACATACTTAGATCATTTAGAGCATGGTGTGAACTCCTCTTATTATCGAAATACGATCGATGCAAAGATCGCTAAATTAGAAAAAGAAGTAAAAAAAGAGGAAACGGAAGCCATTCCTTCATAAAACATGGTATTCTAGGTTAAGAAAAACATAATAACGATAAAAAAGGGGGAGCCCAACCGGGTTCACCCCGTTTTATCATCAAATAATATGAACCTCTTGTCGGATAATCTTCATTCATAAAAAATACATAACCAGAAAGGAGGAACCCCCTTGTTCAATCGTTTACGCTCAGATGGGATCAGCTGGATCATTTTAATAGGAACCCTTTTAATACTGTTGGAAGTATCATTCTACGATGGGGGGGTTCTCGTCTTTCTCTCGATTGCGGCCTTCTGTATCTATATTGGAAGAAAGAAGCTTCCGAGTACTCTTGGAAAGCTCCTGCTGTGGTTTGGGATCATCAGCTTAGCGGTCAATATCTTTAATACCGTAGCATTTAAATTTTTATTGTTTGCCATTCTTCTATTTATCATTGTCCGTTTTGCTGATTCGAAGAAACATCCTAAATACATCACTCCGGCGATTAAGGAAACGTTCACCCACACAAGTGAACCACTCGTCATGAAAAAGTCCGCTCTTCAAAACGAATGGTTCGGGCCGAAACGGACTCCGGAAGACGTATATGAATGGAATGATATCAACATCCAGGGTGTGATTGGAGACTCGGTCATCGACATTGGAAATACGGTGCTTCCTAAAGGGACGTCCGTCGTTTCAATTCGAAACATTTTAGGCAATATTGAAATATTGATTCCGTATGATGTGGAAGTGAGTGTTCATCACTCGGTACTTGCCGGTTCGATTGAGGTTTTTGAAGAAGTGGAGCCGAAAGCGATCAATCAGTCCCTTTATTATCAAACGCCAGGCTATGATACGGCTGTCCAGCGGGTGAAGATTGTAACCTCTATGTGGATTGGTGATTTAGAGGTGAAGAGAATATGAGTACAGTCAGTAAGCAGATCGCAGCAGGCATTCTCTTTTCTCTTGGTTTGGTGGTCTTTTTATCTCTTTCATTCTTTTATTTGTATCCTTTAGAGGATTGGTCCCTGCTATGGGAAGTGGAAATCATGGATATACCGGGAGCAGGGTTTATCCTCGTTGTAAGTATCCTTATCGGAATCGTGTTTGGCATCCGGACAGGGGTGAAGGATAAACGGCAGCTGAGGGAGATAGAAGATGCCCTTATGAATGTAGAGCAGGGCCGCTCGATCACACTCCCTGAAACGGCAACCACGGAAGTTCAGCAGGTTTGGAAAAAGGTCGATGCGTTAGGAAAACATTTAACGGATCAAGCGCGATATTCCCAGAAGCTTGCCAATGAAAAGGCAGAGGAGCAGGAAAAGAGAATCCAGGAAATCGTTTCCCAGGAGCGGAACCGCTTGGCGAGAGAATTGCATGACTCGGTCAGTCAGCAACTGTTTGCAGCATCCATGCTGATGTCGGCCATCACGGAAACACCATCATCCGGCCGAACTCCACATGAAGAGAAGCAGCTTGGAATGGTGGAGCAGATGATTCATCAGTCTCAGCTTGAAATGAGGGCACTCCTCCTTCATCTTCGCCCCGTTGCGTTAAAAGGAAAGAATCTTCAAGAAGGAATGAAGGAACTATTAGTCGAATTAGCTCAGAAGGTCCCCCTTGATATCGAGTGGAAAATAGAAGACATGAGCCTTGATAAAGGAATCGAAGATCATCTCTTCAGAATTCTGCAGGAGTCGGTGTCAAACACCCTGCGACATGCGAAGGCGACTTCCTTGGATATTCGATTGATTAAAAGGGAATCGATCATTATTTTACGGGTAGTGGATGATGGTCAGGGCTTTGATGTGAATGAATCAAAAGTAACAAGCTCCTATGGGCTTCAGAATATGAGGGAGCGAGCCATTGAAATCGGTGGTACGTTTAAAATCATCAGTGTACCGAATAAGGGAACACGCTTGGAAGTAAAGGTTCCCGTTGTGGAGAATGAAGGTGAAAATAATGATTAAAGTGGTATTTGTCGATGATCATGAAATGGTCAGGATCGGGGTCTCTTCTTATTTATCTGCTCAGGCGGATATCGATGTTGTGGGGGAAGCGTCAGATGGAAAAGAAGGCGTCCAGCTTGCTCTGGAGCTGCGCCCGGATATTATTCTCATGGATCTTGTGATGAAAGAGATGGATGGCATTCAAGCGACGAAGGAAATCATTCAAGAGTGGCCAGAAGCGAAGATTATCATCGTCACAAGCTTCTTAGACGATGATAAGGTATACCCTGCCCTGGAAGCGGGGGCGGTCAGTTATATGCTGAAAACGTCGAAAGCAAGTGAGATTGCAGAAGCGGTTCGTAAGACGTATAACGGCCAATCGATTCTTGAACCGGAAGTTACAGGGAAAATGATGACCCGCATGAGACAGAAGACCGTTTCTCATCCCCATGAGGAACTAACCAATCGTGAACTGGAAATCCTTCTCCTGATGACGCAAGGGAAAACGAACCAGGAAATTGCCGATGAACTATTCATCGCCCTGAAAACAGTGAAAACCCATGTGAGCAATATCCTCTCGAAGCTGGGTGTACAAGACAGAACACAAGCTGTAATATATGCCTTTAAACATGATTTAGTTAAATAATCGTGCAAAGTGACCCAAAAAGAAAACTTTTTGGGTCACTTTTTCGTATAGAGAAGGAGAAAGCAATTCTACCTTTCATCTTCAAAGGAAAAGCATCAGAATTCCAACGTGAAATATATATCTATTAAGGCTTGATGTTTTTGGGTAACAAGTATGAAAGAAATACAATTCTTTCATCAACGGAAGGAGGAATAATGGTAGAATAAGCGATATATTGTCAAATATTGAAAAATAACCTGTAGGGGGATATAACGTGAACGCAAAATTCAGTAAGCCTAAAGGGTTCGGTGAAATACTGGACCACACATTTCGATTAAGCAAGAACCGCTTTAAAGACTTTTTTCTTATTTTCCTTATTCTGTTAGGGCCGGTTTATTTACTGCAGGCACTCATTGAACTGGCAGCAGGAGTCAGTTTTTTTAGAACCGTCGGTACAGGGGAAACCTGGTTCGATGGGATAGTCAACAGCTTTTCAGGCGAGTTTACTGCTGAAGAGGTACAGGAAGTAAATCTGGCAGCAGAGCTTGGTACAGGTCTTATTGGACTCATCAGTATAATTCTGGCTCCAATCGCTCAGGCGGCGATTTTATTTGCCCTTAATCATATGAGGAAAAATGAAGAATTTACGGTGAAGCTTGTGATCAAGGAAGCATTCATCCGTTTTTGGCCGATTATCGGAAGCAGTCTCCTATTCGGTGTGATCGTATTCGGTATCGTTTTTGTTCCGATTTTCATATTTGGTTTTGCCGGAGTATTCGGTGCTGCACTTCTGGAGCCGGGCGTCGGGATTGTGATCGCAGGGGTTGTCCTGTTGCTTGCATTCGCGGTTGCAGTAGCTTACCTATTAACGCGTTGGAGCTTCTACTTTGGAGCGGCAGCCATAGAAAATGACGCACCCGGTCTCGGCAGGAGCTGGAGGCTGACGAAGAAACGTGGATGGACCCTTCTTGGATTATTCATTGTTTTCGGCTTGATCATTGGAATCGTAAGTTCTGCCTTCGAATTGACGTTTGGACTGGTCTTAGGGAATAGTGTCCTGTACGGCATGATTATAAACGTTGTAACTTTATTTACGTCGATGCTGTTTGCCGTCGGATTCGGGGTTATGTTCCTTGATCTTAAAACGAGACATGATGCAGATGATTTGAATGAAATGATCGATGATTACAACGGAATCCAATAGCTTTGTTGAAAAATCGAAGTAACCAGTCTGGGTCCGGAAACCTCATGCTTCCGGGCTTTTGATCTGAAAGCTAGGTGAAAAAGATGTTGAATGAAAATAGAGCAAGAGATCAATTAGAAGAAATCTTGGATGGGGAGGAATATAAGGCCTATCGTGATGGATCTCAGGGGCTGCTGGCCAGCTGGTGGGGGAAGGCAAAGGAATGGCTTTCAGAACAGCTGGGAAAACTGTTCCCTTCCCTTGAACCGACAGACGGGGCGGCATCAGGCATCCTGATCATGTTGATTGTCATTGCAGTGGCCATTCTCCTCGTTGTTGCATTCTTTGCCATTCGGAATGGAGTCCGAAAGCGGAAATTCCGCTCGAATAAACCACTGCAGTCCATGAATGAGATGGAGTGGTCTTACGAGAGACATTTAGACGAAGCTCATAAACAAGAGGGGCTCGAAGATTATTCGAGGGCAACCCGTCATATGTTCCTGGCCCTCCTTTTATACTTTCATGAAAGAGACTATCTCGAAGCAAAGGTCTGGAAAACAAATTGGGAGTATTATGATGAACTGCGTAAAGTGAATCGGGATTGGGCAGAGCGATTCTACAGGCTGGCCCTCCTGTTTGATGAGGTGACCTACGGTGAGCGGGAAGTGGAGGAAGAAGAGTATCTTCCCTATAAACAGGAAGCTCTAAGCTGGTTGGAACATGAAACGGATTCACAGCCTTACGCATAAGAGAAAGGAGGTAGGAACGAGCATTGAAAACAAATAGAAAGGCGTGGGTCTGGCTCACCACACTTTTAAGCTTATTTATCATCATCGGTGTATTTCTTTCTCCTGAAAAGCCTAAGGAGTATCCAGCTTATGTTTCCGAGTCTCCATCCCCGTCAGGAATCAAAGCCCTCTATACCTATTTGGAAAACGAAGGTGCGTCTATACAACGGTGGTCTTTTTCACCAGATGGGCTGCCTGCAACTGAATCTGATCAATTACTGATTATGGTAGAACCTTTTTCAATCCCTGAGCAAGAAGAAATGGAAGCTTACGAGAGTTTCATGAGGGCAGGCAATACCATACTATTATTAAAAGATAATCCAAAAGGAATGTTTGGCGCAAAGACGGTCCTATTAGGGGAAGGGCTCGATAATCCTCTTATACGTGATGGAAAAGGGAATACATATCAAACGGATATTTTATCGGACATAAGACTGGAAACGACGGATGAAGATACCATCTTATTAGATGATCGGGAGGGGACGATTGCCTACAGCTCTCCTATGGGTAAGGGTCAATTGATTGTCTCTACTTCACCGGGCTGGGTGATGAACGGGAATATCCTTGATAGGGATCATCTACCGCTGATTCTCAGTCTATTAGAAAGCGGTCTCGCTGCCCGGAAAACGATCCTCATCGATGAATATCTTCACGGAGGGGAGAGTCAGGCGACCCTGGCTTCACTTTATCCCCAGTGGCTGCTGCTTATTTTACTTCAATTACTGATCTTCACCATCCTATGGCTCTGGATGCGGGGCAAGCGGTTTGGAAGTATTCTTGTTCCAAGAGAAGAGACGGTCCGATTCAGTGATGAGCGAATCAAGGCGCTTTCAGCCTGGTACTTAAAAGGGCGCCAATACAAAGAATCCTTAGTGATTCAAGCCGAGTATGTCAGAGTTCTGTTCCAAGAACGGTGGGGGATCCCGACAAGCAAGGAATGGTCGGAATTGAACGGGACGTTGGAAAGAAAATTAACCACCGTTTCTAAAAAAGAAATCGATTCGTTTTTATCAGGAATAAGGGTTGTATTAGAAAAAGAGCGCATCAGTAAACAGGAATACGTACTGTGGTCGAAAAAGATCGAACTATTCAGGAAAGAGGTGGAGGATCGTTGAAACCAGAAATCACATCCTTAATGGAGAAATATGAAGAGCGTATAGTAGGACAGAGCACGAATCTCAAACTCTTGTTATCTTCCATCCTAGCAGGAGGGCATGTGCTGATTGAAGGAGTACCCGGCACTGGGAAAACCCAGATGGTGAAGACTCTTTCCAGGTTGCTCGGGGGAAGCTTTAACCGGATTCAATTCACACCGGATCTGTTACCGAGCGATATCACGGGAAGTACGATTTACAACATGAAGGATAGCAGCTTCCAGACGATCAAAGGGCCGATTTTCACGAATGTATTATTAGCCGATGAAATCAACCGGACACCGGCCAAAACCCAAGCGGCCCTGCTTGAAGCCATGGAAGAAAAGCAGGTGACGATTCAAGGATCAACGTATCCACTTGAAGAGGTATTTTTTGTGGTGGCCACCCAGAATCCGATTGAATTTGAAGGAACCTACCCACTGCCTGAAGCACAGCAGGATCGATTCCTCTTTAAGCTCGACATTGACTTTCCTTCCTTTGAGGAAGAGAAAAGCGTTTTAAAACAAGTGATTGAGAATCATTATGATTCAAGTGAAGTGGGAGCGGTTCTAGACATTGAAACCTTCCTTTCCATCAGAAGGGAAATCGACGAGGTCACACTTAGTGACGCGGTGCTGGATTATATTATGCAGATTGTGAGAAAGACCCGTGAAACGGAGTCGATCCGCTTCGGGGCAAGTACAAGGGCAGCGATTTCGATTGGGAAAGCTGGACGTGCGTGGGCCTATCTGTCAGGGCGTGATTATGTCACACCGGATGATATCAAGATCGTCGCAAGACCGGCCCTAAGACACCGCATACAACTATCCCCGCATGTAGAATTGGAGGGAGTGACCATTGACCAAGTCATCCAAGAGCTTGTTGGGTCGATTCCTGTTCCAAGATAAGGGAATATTGCCGACTGCGAAGTTATTGATCTCGTACCTTCTATTTTCCGGTATCCTTCTGGCAGGAACGTTTATTGGACTATCATGGACGATGATTTTTATAATGAACGGCTTATTTATCGTCGTGAGTCTCATTGACCTGACCCTATCGCCACCCAAAAAGGAAGTAGACATCAAGCGCAGTATCCCTGATCAAATGGAAAGGGGACTTGATTATCTCGTCGATCTGGAAATCATAAACAGATCTAACCGTGAAATGGAGTTTCGGATCCTGGATGGTACCCCTCAAAGCTTTCAAACATCCTTTCCCTTAGAAGGGAAGCTTGAACAGGATTCAGCCGGGACCCTTACCTATGATGTGGTGACACCGGTAAGAGGAGACTATAACCTGACGAAGCTGTATCTTCGCTATCGAAGCTCCCTCGGGTTATGGGAAAAACAAAAAACAATGGAGCTCCAGGATGGGGTGAAAGTCATTCCGGATCTCACTGAAACGAAGAAAGTATTGGAGAGTGCACAGCAATTCTTACTGTATGAAGGGGTAAAGATCCGTAAGCAGCAAAGCGGTGCCGGAGAATTCTCCAAGATTAGAAATTATGTACTCGGGGACGATCCCAGAAAGATTAACTGGCGTCAAACCGCTAAGCTTCGTGAAGTGATGACCAATGAATATGAACCTGAGCATGGGAAGTACATCACGATTCTCATCGATTGCGGAAGAATGATGGGAGCAGAAATGAAAAAAGCAAACCGGTTGGAAAAATCCCTGGAGGCGGCCCTGACCGTGACGGCAGCAGCCCTTCAAAACGGGGACTATGTGTCTGTCCTTGCTTTCAGTAAAGGTGTTAAGGTATATATCCCTCCGGCAAAAGGGATGGCGCATCTGCAAACGATCCTTCACCGCATTTATAATTTGAAGGTAGACGCAGCCGAATCCAATTATGCAGCAGTTCTTCATTATGTACAGACGGTTCAAAAGAAAAGAAGTCTGCTGTTATTATTTAGTGATGTACACACATTTCTTCATGAAGACAGTGCCCTGTTTTATTTACAGCGCCTGCGGAAACAGCATCTCTTTTTAACGATTGGGATAGAAGACGAAACGTTGGTCAAGAGGATCAAGACAGAGCCTGTTGATTCAGAGCAGGCGATGATGAAGAGTATGGCCCAGAAGCAGATGCTCGTGAAGAAAAGGGAGAAAGCCAAGTGGGAAAAACAGGGCCTCCTGATGGTGGAGGCCCGTGAAGAGAAACTGGCCGCTACGGCTGTTTCGTACTATATTGATATGATGAATCGAGGGTTACTGTAGGCTTGCCTTTAGCCGAAGCCTTCCGATCGTCATATAGAGAATCAGACCGATAACCGTTAAAAAGGCAACCATATATTTTGCGAGTAGCGGTATGGCAGCAGGCGTTATGAATCCTTCGATGATCCCGGCGATCACAAACAGGGGTACCGTTCCGAGGAGCAGCTGGACGGATCGTTTCGCTTGCTGCTTTAATTGGTAGCCTCGTGTGAATCGTCCAGGTACAAAGAGCTTATAGCCCATTAAGAGTCCCGCACCGCCTGCAATGAAGATGGCTGTAAGCTCGATCATTCCATGGGGGACGATGTAAGCCCAGAATTCATAGCTCATACCCTGGTGCCAGAAGACAGCGGCCAGGGCACCTACAATGATTCCATTGTACACAAGCATATAGACAGTCAAAAGACCAAATGTCACCCCGCCGGCAAAGGCAAGGAAGGCGACTTTGATGTTATTGGTCATAATGGCAGCCGACATAAGTGAAGAATCCACCTGTCCGTCACTTTTCCCCAGATTAGAGGGATCCACCCCTTGAGACATCTCAGGGGGTAAAATGGAATAAAGATGAAGAGGGTCATTCACGACAGAAATGAAGGCACCGAGTGCACCGATCGTAAATAAAAGCATCGCCGTTACAACGAACTTCCACTGTTCAAGCAGTAATCCGATAAAGGTAGTGGAGAAAAAATGTCTAATTTGTTTTCCACTTGAGATTTGGTCTTTATATAATAGATTGTGAGACTTTGATACGAGGCCGTTCAAATAATCGGTTACTTCTTCACCGGGAAAATAGGTCTGACTGTACGATAAATTCTGGGCAGCCTTTTGATAAAGACGGTTGAATTGATCAATGGCAGGACCCGTTGTGTTCTTCCTCTTGCGAAGAGTCCCGAGGAGATCTTCTAACTGCTTCCAGTCGTCCCGGTGCTGTTTAACGAATTGCTTCACGTTCATTTTGACACCTACTTGTTCTGTTGATTTCTTATCTCTTATTATAGTAAGTTAAGAAAAAAATAGAAACCATTAAAGGTAAATTCATCCATAAGGGAGGGGATTGTAATGCATGAAGAACAAGTCGATATTAGAACCCCCGAATATGTTTCCCTGCAATTTCAGCCTGCAGGTTTAGGGAGCAGGGCTGCAGCCCTGATGATTGATCAGCTGCTGTTAACAATCGTAAACATCCTGATCCTTGTGCTCCTGTTTTTTGTGACGTCGGGGAATAATGGCATATTTAGTATGTTGGAAATCAACTCGACACTGTGGGGGATCGCCATCATCGCCATCTTCTTTCTCAACTGGGGGTATTTCTTTGCTTTAGAATTCTTCTGGGGTGGAAAGACGGTAGGGAAGCGATTATTGGGAATCCGGGTGATGCAGGAAAACGGACACAGTGTTACTCTCTTATCCTGTTTTATTCGCAATCTATTAAGAATCATCGATATGCTTCCTGTTTCCTATTTCATAGGTATGGTCATGATCTTCCTTCATTCTAAACATAAGAGGGTGGGGGATCTTGTAGCCGGAACCATCGTTGTTCATGAGCGACGCGTCAAAGGGAAACGAAAAGAAAAAGCCATCGTGAAGGAAATCCGCCGACGCGGCTTGAGGAAAGAGGATTTAACGGTGGAAGAGTGGGAATTAAAGCAGCTCGGTGCGAAAGAATGGAATCTGATTAAAACGTACAGTAACCGATTCGTTCAGCTCCCCCTTTCAGAACGAAACCAATTAACCAAAAAGCTTGCTCTGATCCTCTATCCGAAACTGGGATTAGAAATACAGGATAAAACCTATGAGGAGCTTGAGGATACCCTTCTCCTTTTATACCTGGCATTAAGCGAAGAGTGGGAATTTGAATGGTAGAAAGCAGCAGAGTCTGGAGAGGGCTTTGCTGTTTTTTTATTTGTCAGATGACAAGGACTTTATACCTGATAAAGATTCCTTGTGGCTATTAAAGCAATCTTTCAAGAAATTAGATAATGACATAGAAAATTAAGTAAATATAGTAGGATAATGGTGATAGAGGTTTACAATCACTAAACGTAATTTACAAAATAATTAGAAAAATAGTGTCCATTACCCCATTACATTACAAAATGCGACAAAATATACTTGTACTGTAATCATATAAATATATTTGTTATTTGCATTGAAAGGGGAAAGGGTATGAGGACGAAAAAGATATCTTTATCAATTGTCAGTATATTGTTTTTACTTACTGGAGGTTTCATCCAGCCTCAGGAATATATGGACAAGAGTATGGCGGCCGCACCCGGGTCTGCTGTCATCAATGAAGTGGCCTGGATGGGGACAACGGGATCCTATAACAATGAATGGATTGAATTGCACAATACAACCTCATCAGATCTATCCATAGATGGATGGGTGCTTGAAGCCCAGGATGGATCACCGAGTATCGGGTTAAGCGGTACAGTATCGCCAAACGACTATTTTCTTTTGGAAAGAACGAGTGATGGAACGATTTCAAATGTCGTAGCGGATCAAATCTATACAGGAAGCCTTGGGAATTCCAATGAAGTTCTGTATTTGAAAGATACCTCCGGCTCCATCATCGATGAAGTGAACAGCTGGTACGCTGGTGACAACACCACGAAAGCCACGATGGAACGAAACGACCGTTCTATCAGCGGTACGGATCCGGCCAACTGGAGCACAGCAACGGCTTCCTATGAAGGTGGATTTGGTACTCCTAAAGCAGCTAACTCACCGGCTCCAAGCAGTAATGGCAGCGAATCCCTCACGAATGTAAGCGAGGAACTTGGAGCCATCAACGTTTATTTCAACAAAAGCGCCTCCACTCAATACGCAATGCCGGGCAACGAAGCAAACTACAACGTGAACCTAGAAGATCGTCTCATTGAACGTTTGAATGAAGCAACCACGTCAATTGACTTTGCCACTTATGAAATCAATTTGCCCAGAGTGGTCGATACGCTGATGGCAAAAGCAGCACAAGGTGTGGACGTTCGAATCCTGGCTGATGCCAAGGATGGATCGGATCCTCATTACGCTGAACGCTATGAAACCATGCGTCTATACTTGGAAAAGCTTGTCCGAGGTCAGGATGGAGTAGTGGGATCAGCGGATGACGCTCATATCTTATCAGATTCCCCTATGTTTGTAGTCGAAGATACCGTGAAGCGGGCAGCTTATGATTTACCTGCAAGCTTCAGTGATTTCCCAGAGCGAAACGTGGCGGTTGGCAGCACGGTGACAACGGGCTATATGTTTGTAGAAGGAGAATTGAAAGGAACGGACAACTATTATTCTCCTGGGAATCAAATGCATAATAAATTTGCCGTGGTAGATGGAAAGTGGGTCTTCACAGGAAGTTGGAATTTCACCGTAACAGGCTTATATGGTTCTGAGGAAAACATGAACCAGGGGATCCTCGACGGAAACCAGCAGCATGTCGTCGAGGTTCACTCTCCTGAACTTGCCTCCATCTATAAAACGGAATTTGAAGAAATGTGGGGAAGTGGATCCACGACTCCAAATAATACAGCATCCAACTTTAGCACAAGAAAAGTCGATAATACACCTCATACGTTGACGATCGGCGGAGATACGGTGGAAGTGTACTTTTCTTCAGGTGACGATGCCGTTGGACGTATGACAGAACTTGTAAAAACAGAAGCAGATGAAAACGCATATTTCACCATTTTCGCATGGAGCGACCAAGCCCTTGTGGACGAATTGAAGAATAAGTGGGAAGGAAGCTATATGGATAACCAGGGAACGTTGACCGGCTTTGACGTGAAAGGTCTATTCGATTCCAGCTTCTGGAATCAGTGGTGGTCGGCAAGCATTGAAATGACAGGTAGAACGGCAACGCAAACGAGCACCAACAATCCTAACACGCGCTGGGCAAACCCGGCACCCGTGTTCAAGGCAAATGAAAGCCGCAAGCTTCATGCCAAAACCATGCTCATCGATGCCGACACAAACAGTGATCCGACCGTCATCGTAGGGTCGACCAACTGGAGTGAAAACGGCAATAATGTGAATGATGAAAACATGCTCATTATCCATGACGATGCCATCACGAATCAATTCCTGCAGGAGTTTAACGCTAGGTATGTGAATGCTGGTGGGGTTGTGCAGTAAGTTGAATGAACAGTTCCTTAAATTAGGCACAGATTGAAAAAAGAGGCTGGGACATAAGTGTTTTAGTCTAAGTAAAACCCGAACAAATCTGCTTCCTGGAAGGTGGATTTGTTCGGGTTTATTATTTATTTCGATACATTTGATTTTAGCTGTTTCCAGCGGTTGATTGGAGTGCAAGACGAAGACTCCCGCGGGAAAAGTAGCTTATGTGAGACCCGTCCGCTCCGGGACTTAGAGGCACATGTCATAAGTCAAACCGTCCAAGAAGGCAAAGAACACCTTCGTGGCCGCTTCGCCTTATGCCACCCGCCTCTATACAAAGCCCCTCCGCTTTTCTTCCCCGCAGGCTTGCCGAGGAGGCTCACGGGCTACCCGCGGAAAGCGTAGTCTTGCACGGAAATCATTGCGGTATTAAGAGCCTACACTTCTATTTTTTTCTTTACATCGTGGCACTTTAGTTTTGTCCCAGACTCTTTAATTGGTGCCATTTCTTGTTTACTCCATCCCGGGAGCCTTCTGAATTTCAAAAATAAGTACAATTGCAGTGATCGCATGGGCAATCAATCGGATGACCGGGAAGAAGTTTAAGAAGGAAGCAAGGATACCAAGGGCACTTCCAAGGATCGGCTGATCTTCTGATCTTGAGATATACAACACGCTCGCATGCCACAGAGCCACTAAACACAGGAGAAAAGGGATAGCATCTCCAGCAATATTGCCAAAGATCGGAACCGCTAAAAACAATTCGATTGAAAAGGACAACCATTTAATTCGTGAAAGCACGGACACACACCTCCTTATTTCAGTGTATGAATGAATGGGGGGCGTGTGCCTGTTTGAGGGAATTGTTTTTGGGGGAGGGGAAGATTGGTGGAGGAGGGCATTGGGCTGAATTTGTCTATGTATATAGAATGGCATATATAATGAAAAATATGGCATGGAAACCCCGGAAATGGCAGTTCGAAATACCCAGCGGAAAGCAACTCTCACATAACTTGTTCTCTAACCAATAGAGCCCGCCTTCTCATTCTAAGAAGGTGGGCTCTACGATTATGCCAGAAGTTTCTCTATAACCTTATGTTCATTCTCATTCAGCAAGTTTTTACCGATTGTTTCGTGAACCTCTTTATTCATGCTATCTTCCAATACAGCGGCTTCTTCTTTATCCCCGACGAGGACGATTCGTTCCCATTTTTCATCGGCGGCCTTTTTGTCCAGGATGCTGCCGAGGCTTTTCCACCAGCGTTGTTGGTTGGCCTTGAGGCGATTTTCGAATTCTTCCTGCTGATTGGCTTTTCCGCCGCCGCTTCCCATGCTGACGTCTGCGTGGTGAGGACCTTCATGCTTTCGCCAATCATCTGTTTCTAAATCGAACTCCATTAATTCGCTGGACTGAATCTCTCCAAAGGCAGAGGTGAGGATTTTGATTTGATTTTGCTGAAGAAGCACGAGTCCTGTGTAAGGATAATCTTTATGCAGGGATTTTAATTGATCCAGATGAGGGTTCTCCTCCCAATAGAAATTCGTTTCAACGGGTACTTGAAGTTCGAAGGTTTCCCAAATACCGCTATCTGCTGAGGCGAAGATGATAAAGCTTCTTGGCAGTTCACGTTCTAAACTATATACATAGTTTTCTACTTTCGGACGGATCGATTGAAGCCTTTCTTTTTCCTCGGGAGCACTTTCAAGGTATTCTTCCAGGCGGTTGAATCCGTTTTTGAGGGCGATTTTCCATTCGCCTCCCTGTTGATCGGGATCGCTGCGGTCCGTATTCAAGTATACAGTCAATAATTTATCAGGTTTTTGTAAGTACAAGTTTTCCAGTACGCTCAGTGTTTTTTTGAAAGGCATGTAATTCCTCCTTATAAAATGCTTACTTTTCATATAAACGGTAGAGACCCCTCTTAAACATCATTTTGTAAAAAAAGGAATTGACGAAAGGGATTTTATAGGAAAAAATAGGAGGGGATAAGGGAGGAGAACAAATGAATATAGAGAAGCAGTGGGTCCAGGAAGATAGCGATTACATACGTAAGAAATTAATCGAATACAATATGTCACAAGTAGATGAGCAGACAAAGACACCCCTGGAGCAAATCAGTTTTGTTATGAGAAACGATGAAGATGAAATCGTTGGCGGAGTGGTCGGAGAAATGTTCTGGCATCATCTCCATATTGATTATCTGTGGGTGGCAGATGACTATCGGCATGGAGGGTACGGCTCCAAACTGATTCACAGGATAGAAGAGCACGCCAGGGAGAAGGGATGCCATCTCGTTATATTAGATACATTCAGCTTTCAGGCCCCTCATTTTTATCAAAAATTAGGGTATAAGGAATTTGGTGTCCTTAAAGATTTTCCTAAGGGCCAAAGTCAGTATTTTATGGAGAAACGATTGTAGCAACCAGCCGGGACTGGTTGCTTTTTTTTCGATTGTAGGTTCCTTCTATAAAATCTCCAATATGCTTTTTAAGCCATTTTCTTAAAGAAATCAGATAAATCATGTTTTATGTTCTTTCCATCGGGTAAATATGTACTAAATAACACACGACGGGAGAGAATAAAGTGAGCTATATTAACCAGGGTAGAGAGCGTATTCAATTTGATCGAAAGGGTAAGAAAAAGGATTTACATATTCTGGAGTGCACACATTGTGAGAATGAATTCCGTTCATCGATGAATGTCAACCAAATCGAGTGCTCACATTGTTCAACATCTACAGATCCTAAATTGGACCTTTCAATTTTTAAAGTCATCGGATTTATTGAAAATCTTCAAGGGAGTGAAGTTCGTTGCTAAACAAGGACAAATTAGCCGATTTGAAAATGGATTTTAACGATATTCTTTGGATGAGTTCCGGAGTTGCCATTATTCTATTATTACTCGCTTTAGCAAATTTCTTTATCCTAGCCTAATCATATTGTTGTGATCGGAAAAGTCCTGTCTGCTTAGCAGGGCTTTTTTTGTTGGGCGAAACTCTCCATTGAAATAGCCTGCCCGCTTTTAGGAATAAAGCGGGCAGGCTTTTCTTTTAGTTGTTATCCTTTATAATTTTCATCATACTCAAGATAAACAACATGAGTTTCCAGGTATTCGTTAAGGCCGTGTTTTCCATCTGCTCCGCCGATTCCGGATTGACCTCGACCAGCGTGGAAACCATTGATGGCTTCGAAATTTTCCCGATTGACAAAGGTTTCGCCGTATCGAAGTTCATTGGAGGCTCTCATGATCTCATGAAGATTTTCACTGAAGATGGATGAAGAAAGACCATATTCAGTATCGTTGGCAAGCTCGATGACTTCATCAAAATCCTTGTATGTCATAATTGGAAGGACCGGTCCAAAGATCTCTTCCTGAATAATCTCCATATCCTGTTTTACATCTACGAGAATGGTAGGCTCGTAGTAGAAACCTTTATCCATATTGAGCGGTTTCCCGCCGGTAAGGATTTTTGCTCCTTTTTCAACGGCTGTATTAACCATTTCAGTTACGGTGTCAAGTCGATCTTTATTCACAAGAGGTCCGATGTCGTTATCCCGGTTTGTCGGATCTCCGACAGTCGTATTTTTCATCGCTTCGGTCATTTTGCTTATGAATTCCTCTGCTATATCCTCGTGGACATACACTCGTTCTGCGTTCGTGCATGCCTGCCCGGAGTTGGTGATTCTCGACGTTTTGATCTTTTCAACGGCAAGATCAATATTTGCATGCTTGGTGACGATGGCAGGTGCCTTCCCCCCAAGCTCCAGGTTTACTTTTGTAATGGACTTCGATGCGGCCTCCATCACTTTTGAACCAGCCGGGTAGCTTCCCGTCATGGATACCATGCGTACTTTAGGATGGCTGGACATTGGGTTTCCGATATCGGACCCTTTACCCGTTACCAGGTTGAAGACTCCTTTTGGCAATCCGACTTCGTCTATGATCTTAGCAAACTCACATGCGGTATTTGGCGTGTATTGACTTGGTTTCATTACAATCGTACAACCTGTCACAATCGCAGGGGCAACTTTCCTGGCGAGGATGAACATCGGAAAGTTCCACGGTACGATTCCTGCTACGACACCGATCGGTTTTTTGTAAACAAGGATGTTTTCATTCGAGCGCTCACTTTCAAGGATTTCACCTTCATATCTTAACGCCCAACCCGCCATGTACCGGAAATACTCGATGGCTAAATCGAGCTCACCCTCAGAGGCATCCAACGTTTTCCCGTTTTCTTCTGTCAGCATTTGAACAAATTGGTCTTTCCGTTCCTCCAGCTTATCGGCTATTTTATATAAATAGGAAGCACGCTCCTTGGAAGGGACCTTCTCCCACGAAAGAAAAGCAGAATGAGCAGCATCAATCGCGTGATTCACATCCTCTTCCGTCCCCATCTGAATGGAAGAAATCGTCTCCTCATTCGCAGGATTGATCACGTCCAGCGTATCCTTCGACGTACTATCCACAAACTCACCATTAATATACATCTGATACTTCTTCACGATTACTCCTCCTTGTAGAACTCTTTCTTATCATATCTCCTCCTTTTCCCGTTCAATGGGGAGGGATAAACATGGGGATGTGCGAGGGACCTCAATCACTCATATATTAACCTCTGAAATCTGAATACAAAGGGGGCTAAGTGAGTTTGTGGGTTCGGTTTTGGAGATAAAATGATTAGAGGGACGGACCTCATCCACTCAATCCTTCAATCGAAACGCTGATTTAATAGGATTTGAGTAAAAATGGAGGTCCGTCCCTCAGAAGGGCTACTTGCTTGATTCTGCGATTTTGACGAGTTGTTTGCCGATGTTTTTGCCTTGGAAGAGTCCGAGGAAGGCGTCGGTTACGTTTTCTAAGCCTTCTGTGATGGTTTCTTCGTATTGGAGTTTTCCTTGGGAAAGCCATTGGCCGAGTTCTGTTGCCCCTTCTTTGAAGCGGTCATTGTAGTCGTTGACGACAAAGCCTTTCATGAGTGCGCTTGATTTGATTAATCTGGTTTGTACGCGGGGTCCCAGATCACGATCCGTTTTGTTATAAGAAGAAATCGCTCCGCATACTGGTACGCGTGCATGCTTATTTAGTAAACTAAGGGCAGCGTCACCAATTTCACCACCAACGTTTTCGAAATACACATCGATGCCGTTTGGACAAGCTTCTTTTAACGCAGTATAGATGTTGTCCGTTGTTTTGTAGTTGATTCCTTCGTCGAATCCAAGCGTATCTGTCAGATAGCTTACTTTTTCATCCGAACCTGCAATCCCGACGACACGGGCTCCTTTGATTTTGGCGATTTGTCCAACTACAGAGCCGACTGCACCTGCAGCACCGGATACAACCACGGTTTCGCCTTCTTTCGGTTGACCGATGTCAAGGAGTCCGAAATAAGCGGTCAATCCAGTCATTCCCAGTATACTAAGGTGAGTAGAAATAGGAGCGACTTCAGGATCGATTGAGCGGATCTGCTTTTCGTCTGCAAGGGAATACTCCTGCCATGGCAGCATTCCTACAACGAAATCTCCTTTTTGGAAGTGTCCGGATTCTGACTCAACGACTTCTCCAACGGCTCCGCCAGCCAACGCTTCGTTCAATTGGAATGGTTCTACATACGACTTGGCATCAGACATTCTGCCCCGCATATAAGGATCCACGGAAAGATAAAGAGTCTTGACTAATACTTGACCTTCGGATGGTTTAGGAACTTCAATCTCTTTGAAGTTGAAATCCTCTTTAACAGGCATTCCTTCAGGACGGGCGACTAATTGAATTTGTTGCTGCTTTTCAGGTAACATCATGATTCCTCCCCGTAATTTAAGCTAGAATATATTTTCCGATTACTTGAAACTTATCACATGGAGTTTAGGTTCTACAAAGAATAACACTTGAGAAAGGTGGGGTGAATGTGGCGAATAGTTGGGATGCGGAGGTCGCTGTCACCATTGAACAGGCAAAAGCATTAATCGAGAATCAATTCCCGGAACTTCATCCAGCAAAAATTGACATCATTGACTATGGATTCGATAACACGGTCATGAATGTAAACAGTAGTTGGGTCTTTCGATTTCCACGACGGGAAATCGCCGTGAAGCTTTTAGAAACAGAAGGAAAGCTCTTACCGCTGCTCGATGCAAAGAATCTCGGACTCCGAATTCCGGTTCCGACCTTTTTTGGAGAGTCTTCCCCTCAATACAAATGGCCTTTTCTAGGCTACCGGTATGTCGAAGGAACGATTCCATCCCGAGCAAGTGGGGTAGTTAGAGAAGGGGAGTCAGCCCTTAAGTTGGCATGGTTTCTAAAGAAACTTCATCTGACGGATGTTTCAGAGGCCTTGAAACGGGGAGTACCTTATGATGAATTGAATCGTTTAGATGTTGAAAAACGAATCCCTGCTTTGGAGAAAAACATTCAGGAAATCATAGAACTAAACCTTTTTTTCCAGGCTGGAAAGTTAAAAGACTATCTTAAATACGTACCAATAAAGCCATTACCATCAGAAACCACACTGGTTCATGGCGACCTTCATTTTAAAAATATGGTTGTGAATGAGAATGGAATCTTATCAGGGATTCTGGATTGGGGTGACGTTCATATTGGCCATCGAGCCATTGATCTTAACCTCGCGTACAGTTATCTCAATCCCGCGGGACGGGAGTTGTTTTTTAAAGAATATGGCGAGGTAGAGGAAGTTGAGTTGGAATATGCCCGGTTCAAAGCCATCTGCACAAACGTTGTTCTGCTTCTTTATGGCTATCATGAAGAGCAGCCTCATACAGTTGCAGAAGCGCAGAAAAGTTTAGAACGTGCATTAAGAAGAGGGACGGACCTTGATGAGTAGCATCAAGGTCCGTCCCTCTTCAGATATCATTTAACGTTCTTTTGAATATACTTCACGATTTTTCTCAGTTCATTCGCGTGTGGACGGCCAAAGGGGCTCGTTTGTCTTTGCTGGTACATGGTTTGTCCTTTTTCGTTCACAAGGAAGTAAGCCGGTTCACCATGCTGTCCGTGATCCTCATAAGGGGCATCCTCATCGTGATAGAACACATCATAAGCTTTGATAGCCTCTAGTTTTTCGTCGGCTAAAACCGGAAATGTTAAATCCTCTTTGTTCGCAAACTCTTGTAAGTCCTCCAGTTTATCACTGGAAATCGCAAGTATGTGAACATTATGTTTTTCAAAATCCTCTTTGTTTGCTTGAAGTTCTCTTAACTCTTCCTGACATACCGGGCACCATGAGCCCCTGAAGAAAACGATAAGATGCCAGCTTTGATGTTCTTTTTGATGGTCCTCGAACGAGAACGTCTCACCTGAAACTGCCGGGAGCGTGAAATTTGGTACCGTATCATTTAATTGAAAAGTTGCCATTATTCATTCCTCCTATTTGTTTTCTTTCTAGTCAGATAGGCGTTAGGACAAACCTAACCAAATCATGAACATACAATAAAGTAATATATTTTGCTTACATGAAGTGTATTTCCCTTCATGCAAGAAACAAAACGTATGAATGTGTAAAGTGAGTAGAAAGGACGAAGGGTATGAGAAGAAATAAGACAGGTCCGAATCTGTGTGTGTTCCCAGGATACAAATGGTGCGGACCGGGATGCAGCGGCCCCGGTGCCCCCATCAATTCAGTTGACGCAGCATGTAAAGCCCATGATCTATGCTATGAGCAATACGGTCCAAGTTGCCGGTGTGATCGGATGTTCATGAGAAGACTTAAGAACGAAATCAATCCTGAGACTCAAAAAGGAAGGCATGCCTTTCTTCTTTATCAATATATGAAGCTCCAGACAAGGGTTACGTGTCAGGGGGATCGGTGTGGGAGGAATCGGTGTCGGGGGTCGTGGATTTAGGTATTAACCGCTTTGAGTGATCAAGCGGTTTTATTTTATTTGGAGTTAGAAGTGTATATAATCCAGTTATTTCCTCTTCTTCAAGTAAGTTGATGTTGAAATTTGTCGTTATTTGTTGAAAAATGGCTAGTGTACCCTATAAGACATTGTTCTTATTTTAGTAAATGATAATGCACAACTATTTTAATTTAAATAGATTTAACCCTGATTACAAAGGATTCCTTGAAGGTATTGTGGTATGAAAGTATTCCAAACGAAATTAGAACCAAAGTTGCCTTTTAAATTTGTACAGGGATTTTCATGCCTGATTCTATTACAATTACCTATGTTATTGTCAGCAAGAAAGGGGAGAGACTGTGTCAACAAAAAAGAAAAAATACCTCTTTGAAATACATTTTTTAAGAGCATTTGCTTGTTTAGCTGTTTTAGGAGTTCACGTATCAGCTACTTATTACTCCATGAATGATAATACGTTTAATTGGTTTTCATACTTCTTAAATCAAGTAGGTCGTTTTGGAACGCCTATATTTGTTGTGATTGCCGGTTTTCTATTATTCTATCAAGTAAAAAGAAACACGTATTCCTTTAATAAATTTGTCACTTCCAGAATATCAAAAATCATTATGCCATTGATACTATGGAGCTTGGTCTATCGTTTCTTGCTCTATTATTTTGATAATCAACAGATTGGAGCAATAAAGACAGAACTTGTGAAGATCTTTACAGGCGGTCACTTCTATCATCTCTATTTTATTGCTATTATCGTTCAATTTTATTTTATCTTTCCTATTCTGCAAAAAGTATTCAGAACGAAAATGGGATTGATTATATTAACCGTCATCTCATTTTTTATCAGTTATAAAATGATCGGGTTTGACCCTGGAATTGAAGGATTTATCGGAAACTTTATGGCAAGTAAATCATTTATGCCGTTATGGATTTTCTATTTCTCATTCGGTGGACTATTGGCCTTCTTCTGGGAGGATATTAGAGATTTTGCAACAGACTTTCCTTGGATGATGTTAGCCTTATCATTACTCATAACAGCAGGAGCAATCGTAGAGTATACACTCAATGGAGATCTGACCAACAGAAGAGCAAGTAATTTATTAAATATACCTCTATTAAGCATTGCTACAATTGGAATGTATCCTTTACTTTCTCATTGGAGTGTTTTGAAAAAGCCTCTGACGTTATTAGGAAAGTATTCTATGGGGATATACCTGATTCACCCCTTTGTTCTTCACTTGATGAAAATTTATTTACCTGCTTCTACGTGGAATATGATGTATTTGCCAGTAACATTTGTCGCCGTGTTAGTAATTTGTGTAGGATTGATCCGACTTATCCAGCAGGTTCCATTTAGCAGTTATTTCATTCCAGTACCAAAAATCAAAAAAACACCAAACAAAGAAAGTGTAAGGAATGTCTCATCAAAAGAAGCTACAGCATAGACGAAAGAACCGGGTTGAACGCCCGGTTCTTTTTTTGTGTGAACCTATAAATTGAGCCAAGTCGATTGAACTCCGGCAACCTTTTCACTTCAAGGGAAGAGTGTAGTGATACACGGTCTCTTCCTTTATATAACCATTCTTTTCATACAATGCCTGGGCATGAACATTGTCCCGGTCGGTTTCCAAAATAAGCGACTTTGCATTGGTTTGCTCAGCGTGCTCTTTGGCAGCGTCTAATAACATCTGTCCGGCCCCTTGATTTCGTGCTTCTTGAGAAACATAGAGGTCGTTCAGTTTCCAAATCCGCTCCATGTAAATAGAGGAGAAAGAAGGGTACAACTGTGTGAAGCCTACATAACTTTCTTTTTCGACCGCAACAAAAATGACAGATTCATCCCGTGATAATCGTTCTTCAAGATACCGTTTTGCTGCAGACCTATCCGTCACTTGATGATAAAACATACGATAAGAATTAAAAAGGTCCACAATTCCTTCTAAGTCTGAAAGTCGTGCCCGAGCTACCTTCATCCAATCCCTCCCTATATACATTATTTTATGAGAGTGGGGAGAGAACATGCTTGTGATGATGAGAATGATGTGGGGGAGGAAAAGGTCTGTTCTCGAGAAGAATAATAGGTAAGATCTGAAAAAGAGGTTAAAGAGACGGAAAATGTTGCATTCAAGGTGGATAATGCAAGCCCGGGAATGGATAAAGATAGTGTATTGCGCCTGTTTTAAAAGTATTTTGTATAATGATAACGAAAAAGTTTTAGTTCTATCGATTTGAAAAAAAGGGGGAAAGCAAAAGAATGATTGAGAAAGATGAAATCAGGCATAAAGTATGGAATCGGTTGACGGAAAATAAATTAGGCCGGTTTCCATTTCCGTTAGTTGGCCGGATTCCGAATTTCAAAGGGGCAGAAAAGGCAGCCGAGTTTGTTCAGAGTATGGATATTTACAAGGATGCTCAAGTGGTAAAAGTAAACCCAGATGCACCGCAGCTTCCACTTCGGGCAACTGTGTTGAAAGACGGGAAAACCTTGCTCATTCCAACACCGCGCTTGAAGGACGGATTTGTCATGATTAAGCCTGAATGGGTGCCCCGGGGAGAAGAGAAAAAGGCAGCGAGTATCAAGCATATGAACTCTTACGGTCAAGTCGTGCCGCTCACGGACATACCTCCCATTGACCTAATCGTCGTAGGTTCCGTTGCGATTCATCGTGATGGGAGAAGGCTTGGAAAAGGAGAGGGATATGCCGATCGTGAATATGCCATCCTGCGTGAAATCGGAAACAAACCAGTGCCGGTCATCACCACCATTAACAGTGAGCAGCTTGTAGGTGACGACATCCCAAGAGATTCCTATGACCTGGCCGTCGACTGGATCATCACCGAAGAAGGCATTACAGAAACCCGTACTCCATACCCAAAACCACACGGCATCGAATGGGACCACGTAACCGAAGACGAAATGGAGAAGATGCCAATTCTGAAGGAGTTGAAGAATTTCTCTGGAGGCGCACTTTAAATTATAATCAATTGGCAAGAATGCTATAGGGACGGGCTTTTGTAAAAATTGGAGGTCCGTCCCTCTAAAAAAATCCCTGAAGGCAAATTCGCCTTCAGGGATTTTTGGGTAATGCTTGTCGCCTCTGGGCAAAGCCCTTCTGCTTTTCTTAGTATCCTTCTACTACCAAATCAAGTTTCCCTGTTTCAGGACTGATGACAAGTCCGTGGACAGGAATCTTTTTATCCATCAATGGATGGTTTTTGATCATGTCGACGCTGTGGGCGACGCTTTCCTGTACTGAGCTGAAGCCTTTCAGCCAGTCGTGGAGGTCGATGCCGGAGTAGTTGACGGTGTCGAGTGTTTCTTCTGGAATCCCACGGTCCTTCATTTTGTCCAGGATTTTGTGGCTGTCAATGGCGCTCATGCCGCAGTCATGGTGACCGATTACGAGTACTTCGTCGGCTTGAAGCTCATACACCGCAACGAGGAGGCTGCGCATGATACTACCGAATGGGTGACTCACTACCGCACCGGCGTTTTTAACGATTTTCACGTCGCCATTTTTCATGTTCATGGATTTAGGCAGAAGCTCCACTAGACGGGTATCCATACAAGTAAGAATGACTAAGCGTTTGTCTGGAAACTTGGTTGTTCTGTACTCTTCGTACGATTGTTCTTGTACAAACTGTTGGTTGTAATCAAGTATGTTCGTTAATAATGTCATGTCGTCTTCTCCAATCTCCTATAAAATTATTTTTATCACTTCACATTTTGTTGAAGGTGATTTTCTATCTCTTTTATTTTATCCATAATTTCTTGTCGATTCCAATCAGAAGTATTTGAAAGCTTCAAATAAAGAGAAGATACTTTAGCCAATACTTCTGTCAAATTCGGTTCTTTTCGTGGATACGTGGATTTACCCATGAGGTCAAATAAGCCATTCATTTGATCTGACACTTTCTTATACTGATCATCTTTTGAAATGACCGCTACATGGAAATATTGCTGCATATCTGAAAACTGATAAAAAATATCGAACAGTTCAAATGTGCTGTTTTTCTTCAGGTTCAATTCAATTTCACCGAAGGGATTTTTATGAATAATCCGAGCGAACTTTGGGGAACTTTCTTCTTCTATAATAGACATGAAGTTTTCCCCGGGCTTTAAAAGGTCGTACCCTGTATTGGAAGCATCAATTAAATTAAATTGCCTATCCAATAGTAAATAAGGAATCGGGCATAAATGCAGGTTTTCCACATGATCACTCCTTTGGGCAGGTTAATGGACGTCATTGCCCGTTCCTCGCTACAGAGAAGGTTTCATGTGGGATAACATTCAGTGAACCTTATTATGTTTGGCTATTTAGGATTAAGGAGCTAGCCTTTCTGGAAGACAAGCTGTTCAGACATATCTGTCAGATACGCATTGAGCTCTAACAAGTCATTAAAGCTTTCTACCTGTGGTTTCTCCAGAAAATCGAGGGTATAGTTTGAAATCAATCGGCCCCCAACTAGAATTTCAACTTCTTGATTATGCTCTCTAATCTCTTCGATGCACTCTTTCAATCGAGTTAGTTCCGTTGTCATACCGATGGATATTCCAATGGCATGAGGTTTCCAAGCATTAATGAAGGTCAATGCATCTTTGACAGGGACATTGGCTCCTAAGTAACGAGTATTCCATTGCTTTTCTTTGAATACTTCGTTAGCAAGCTCCAACCCCAGACTGTGATGTTCACCCTCTATACAAAATAAAAGAGCTTTAGGGTGGTTTTCTAAAGCTTCTTGATGGGTAAATACGGTAGCAAGTAAATATTTAAGAGTTGCAGTAGCCAGATGCTCATCTGCAACGGTAATTTGATTCTTCTCCCAAAGATCACCAATTCTATACATAGATGGTTTTATGATTTTCTCGTAAAAAGTAAAATTATCTATTTTTGAGTGAATAGAAGACGAATGTAATTCCATTAATGAATGCACGTCTCCTGCGAGAATAGACTTGGTGAAAGCCTTGACCAGCTGATTCATTTATGATCACTCCCAGCAAAAATACCAATTACTATATTCAATAGATAGAATTGAAATTCCTGCTACAAATTTCAATCTATAATTGGATTGACTTTCCCTATATTCTTATTTAATATAACCTCTGTATCACTAATAATCGCTCAAGTACCTGAGAGAGGTTCATAGCATTAACCCTCTATAAAAAACTATGGTTCTATGAATCAAACATGTGGTTTTCTTAAACATGTTATCCTTTAAGCGTAACAGGATATAACAATTTTTGCAATTTTACTGCCTGTTACTCCGATTCTTAGGCTAATGCTATGTCCTCCTTCATTCGAGGCACTCTGAAGAGGAGGATTTTTACATGTCAGGAAGAAAAGACGAAGATTTAACAGATCTATCATTATTAGGAAATCAAGGAACAAATTACTTATTCGAGTATGCTCCACACATTTTGGAAGCATTCGACAATAAGCATCCAAACCGGGACTATTTTGTGAAATTCAACTGTCCTGAATTCACAAGTCTCTGTCCGAAAACAGGTCAACCGGATTTCGCTACCATCTACATTAGCTATATACCAGGTGAAAAGATGGTGGAAAGCAAATCACTCAAACTCTATCTATTCAGCTTCAGAAATCATGGTGATTTCCACGAAGACTGCATGAACATCATCATGAACGATCTGATCGAATTAATGGACCCTCGTTATATCGAAGTATGGGGGAAATTCACCCCACGCGGTGGAATAAGCATTGATCCATACTGCAACTACGGGAAGCCTGGTACCAAATACGAAACGATGGCCGACCACCGGTTGATGAATCATGACTTGTATCCTGAGAAGATAGATAATCGATAGTATGGAAGGACGATTCCACTCAAGGAATCGTTCTTTTTTTGTTTAATGATAGGCTGATATTTCTATTGCCGAAATAAATAGCGAGGACTATACTTGCGAGAGAGTTAGAAAAAGGAGGGAGCGGGATGAAACCATTAAACGCATCTCTTTGTGTGCTGATCGGTGCCAGCTCATACGGAATTCATGCTTCTGTCGTGAAGCTTGGATTTGATGAAGGATACTCGGTGTCAGAAGTGACGGGTGTTCAATATTTATTTGGAGTGGCGATGCTATTCCTTGCTTTTCTTTTTACGAAAAAAATTAACCTAAGTAAGAAACATTGGATTTCGCTCCTTGGAGTCGGGGTTTTACTCAGTATGACGGGGATCTTTTATGGACTCAGTCTTCATGCAGTACCTGCATCCATTGCGGTAGTCATGCTTTTTCAGTTTACGTGGATAGGCGTTTTGATTGAATCCATCTATATGAAGAAACTTCCTTCCAATAATAAGTTGGTGTCTGTATTATTTCTTTGGATGGGAACTCTCTTGGCAGGCGGAATCGGCTCTTCATCAGGCTTCAGATGGATGGAAAACAGTATGGGGATCCTATTTGGATTCTTTGCAGCCATCACCTTCGCCCTGTTTATTTTCTTCAGCGGAAAAGTGGCGAAAGAAGTACCGACGATTCAGAAGAGCATGATGATCACCCTTGGTGGTCTGCTCGTCGTCCTTATCGCGTTTCGCCCGGCTTTTCTAACAGAACCGGTGCAAATTGTAGAGATGGCTGACTTCGGCTTTCTTGTCGGGATATTCGGAAGCATCCTTCCTGTCGTATTCTTCGCCATTGGCACACCACATATCGATTCGAGTCTATCGACCATCATGGGGGCAGCGGAACTTCCGGCTGCAATCCTTGCAGCCATGTGGATCTTGCAGGAGCAGGTCCTTCCCTTGCAGTTCATTGGCATCCTGCTCATATTAATCGGGATTGCCATTCCCCAGTTTCATATAAGACCTACCCAACCACGGAAACAATACGGGTAAAAGGAAGCTCTCTTCTATGATGAAGGGAGCTGCTTTACGGTGGAGGCTAAAACTCCTCTTATACCCTGAATGTTTACTCTTAAACCTAAACCCCATCCTCATCACATCTGCAAACCCTTCCAATTTTCACAATTATTAAACCTTATTTTTTTACCCGTATTCCCTTTACAAAGGGTCTTTATGGGCTTTATAATCCCGTTGTTCAACTCTTTACGGAAAACCAAAAAAATTTTAAAGAAAAAGGAGGTTGCGGTGATGCGACAAAGAATATTTTCCTTCTTAATGATGAATCTCGGTGCATTTCTTGTTTCGGTGAATGTCCATTTTTTCTTATCGCCTAATAATTTAGCGACAGGGGGAGTCAGTGGATTGTCGATCATCATGAACGATCTATTTCCGGGTCTTTCACTTGGACTGTTCATGATCATTATCAATATCGTGTTATTTATCGTCGGTGTGATCTTTCTCGGGTTTAACTTCGGTGCGAAAACCATTTACGCAAGTTTCGCCCTTTCATTCTATGTCTGGTTATTAGAGAAATTTGCTCCGATGAGTGCTCCATTAAGTGATGATATATTGATTCAATTGATCATCGGTCAATGCATTGCCGCAACCGGGATGGCCATTGTGTTCAACCAGCAGGCATCAACGGGTGGAACGGATATCGTGGCCCTGATCTTTAATAAATATTTTAATATAGATGTTGGCAGAGGCGTTTTACTGGCAGATTTATCAATCGCTATGTCCTCAGCCGTACTATTCGGACCGCAAGTCGGTATGTATGCATTCTTCGGTGTCATCCTGAACGGTCTGGTTATCGATTATGCATTGCAACAATTCAATTCAAATAAAGAGATTGTGATCATCAGCCGATACAGCGATGAAATCAAATCTTACATCGTCCATGAACTTGGAAAAGGAGCGACGATCCATACGGCAACGGGAGCCTTCACTTCCGACGAAAAGGAAGTTATTACAACGATCCTTGGTCGCAAGGACTTTTCCAAGTTAAAAGGGTTCATCACCCAGGTCGATAATCGTGCCTTCATCACGGTTCATACGATGAATGAAATACTAGGTCAAAACTTTAAACGACTGGCATAGAAACGAAGCTTCACCTTTATACAGGGTGGAGCTTTTTTATGTGCAAAAATAATTTTCGACCACAAAAAAATAAAGGAAAATATTGGCCTCTTCCTGTATAAATAGAAGGTAGGGGGTGGAAATATGGAGAAAGAAGAGTTTGAACGCCTGGAACGAAAAATCAGCACTCTGGAAAAAGAGCTATACCTTGTGAAAAGGCAGTTGATTCAAGCGAAAAGTGAAAGTGAAGCGACTGTCATTCAAAAAGCAGAAGTGTATGAAGAACCTGAGAAGCAGATCCCTGCTGAGGAAAATGAGCACTTCATTGAAAAAGAGCCCTTCGACTTTTCAGTGGAACGCTGGCTTCCGAAAGTGTTTCTGTTTGTGTTATTGATAGGCAGTATCTGGGGCTTTATGGCTGCTTCTCAAAATGGCTGGGTTACGCCCGGATTGAGGGTGTTAACGGGGGCTGTCATCAGTATTGGGATGTATTTCTTAGGAGAACGGTATATCAGGGATCAGAGGAAATTAGCCCTCACACTGCTATCGGGAAGCATCGTCCTTGCGATCATTACGTTATTCTCAGCAAACATCTTATATGGATATATAAGTGGACTCATCACGAATCTACTATTACTCGTCATTATTTCTCTCGGACTGTGGACTTCCCATAAGCATGGTTCTGAAGTGATCCTGTGCTTGATCGGGGCAGGAGCGTATCTGTTTCCGTTTCTTTTTGCAGGGGATGAGCGGAATGAGTGGTTGTTTTACGGATATGAGTTAGTATTGTTCTTTGTTTTAATGACGTTCAGTACGGTGAAACGATACCGGATTGCCTGGAATATACACTATTATTTACTTTATTTCTCATTGTTTTTCTTTGCGGCCTTCGGGGTAGGGGCGATGACGCTGACCATTCTGATTCCATTTGCGATTCAGCATGCCTATGTTTTACTGTTGATCGTGCTGGGCCGGGATGAGCGGGTAAGTGCCGAAATGATTCCTGCTTTGGTATCAGGCTCATTTATCCTTCTTGGATTGTTGAATGATATTTACGCAGTGATCCCGCTCTTTTATTATGTGACTTTCGCTGCGGTGTATATCGGCGTATCGTTCATTGAACCGAAGGAAAAGAAACAAACAAAGGATGTTCTGCTGGTCTTAGGTTTCCTGCATGTGCTCCTCTTCTTACTTGAACTATTCGAATACGATTGGCGCTTTGTCTTAGTCGGCATTCAGGCTACTGCCCTTTTATGGCTTGCGGGAAGAAGGGAAAGCTATCTTGGTTTGATCGCTTCCATTCTTTTGATGATGGGTTCATTCCTCGGGGTACCGGGTGGTGCATCTGATGATTTCTTTACGATTGAGCTGCCGATTTTTGTGATCGCTTTTGGGTATGTGCATCTGTTTTCCCGCTACAATAAGAGTGAGTCCTCGTTCTTAAACGTGTCGACAACGGCGATTAAAGTCGTGTTGACGGGGCTTGTGATGTTCTTCGTATTACGTTTAACGGATTTCATTGTGATCGGCTGGGAATATACCCCGCGGACAACCGCCTTCACCGTAGCGATTGCGGCTCTGTCCATTGCTTATCTCATCTTCGGTGAAAGCAGGAAGGACACCTTTTACCGCTGGGTGGGGATCAGCTTTTTAGCTCTGGCATTGATCAAATTCTTCCTGGCAGATCTCGTGTTCCTGGATTTCACGATCCGTGCCATGATCCTGATTCCAATCGGGGCGATCGGTCTTGTGTTATCAAGAATTTTATATAAAAAGAAATAAACACATTGCAAAAGCTTTCAGAATAATTATATAATGATGATATTAACTAACGTGTAATGGAGAAGGAGGTGGAATTGAGATGAATCGTTCTGTAGGGTTGCGTGGAAAGTATTTAGACTATATTTACATTTGCCGTGCAATTTTTCATGCATTTGCGTTCAAGGGGACACGTATGCCCTTTTTCAGCAAGTGAATATGAATACTGAACGGTAAGAGGTCTCAATTCCAATCACTTTTCTATAAAGAATCGGAAAAAGGGGGCGTTTTCGCTCTCTTTTTTTATGCCTTCTTTTATAAAAGGGGGAAATGCGTACAATCGCATTTCATGTCAGCCATGGGTGAGCCTTCTGCTTCCTCATGGCTTTTTTGTGATAAAAACCTCTTACCTTAAAATAGATGACCGAAAGGAAGAGGAAAATGATACTATGCAGTGCACAGGAATTAAGCAAGATGTTTGGAGGACATTTAATATTTGAGGACTTATCCTTTGAAATACCAGAAAGAGCAAGAGTCGGTCTCGTTGGCAGAAATGGGACGGGGAAGACGACGATATTTAAATTATTATCAGGAGTCGAATCCCCTGATAAAGGTCTTGTTCATTTAAAGAAGGGAGCCAGGGTAGGCTACCTTGCGCAAATCCCTCATTATCCGGAAGGTACGAAAGGACTTGACGTATTACGCTCTGCGTTTTCCGAATTAATCAAGACCGGTGAGCGATTAAAAGAATTGGAATATCAAATGGGGACGGAGCAAGATGCCGATACTCTCAACCGATTATTAGAGGAATACGGCAAAACCCAGGACCGATTCACTCTTGCCGGGGGATATGAAATTGAATCCAATATTTCAAAGATCGTCAATGGATTGGACATCAGTGAATTGGTGGATAAGGACTTCAATGACTGCAGCGGTGGGGAACAAACGAAGCTTTGTTTAGGCTTGATACTTTTGCAAAAACCTGACCTTCTGCTCCTTGATGAACCAACGAACCACCTGGATATCGGAGCCGTGGAATGGCTGGAGGATTTTTTGAGAGAGTATGAGGGCACCGTCGTCTGTATTTCCCATGATCGCTATTTTCTCGATAACGTGATTACGAAGGTGTATGACTTAGAGGACGGGGAATTGACGATTTATCATACGAATTACTCCGGTTTTGTGAAGGAAAAGGAAGAACGTTTGATGATCGAATTTCAAGCCTATCAGGAGCAACAGAAGAAAATCAAGAAAATGAAAGAAGCCATTAAACGATTGAAAGAATGGGCTAATCAGGCTAATCCTCCTAACGAAGCTTTGCATAAACGGGCACGTAACATGGAGAGGGCGTTAGAACGGATGGAGAAGATCAAGCGCCCGGTTCTGGACCGTAAGAAGATGGGATTGGAATTTGAGGAAACGGATCGAAGCGGGAAAATCGTTTTTTCCATGGAGGGTGCTTCAAAGGCTTATGGAGACAAAAGCTTGTTCAGTGGCGCCGATCTCCTCGTCCACTTCAAGGATCGTACTGCGATTGTCGGACAGAATGGAACCGGTAAATCAACGATTATCAGAATGCTTCTCGGGGAAGAAACCGCCGATGCAGGTGTTGTGAAAGTCGGAAGCAACGTGAAATTAGGTTACCTTTCTCAGCACTTTACGGTGGCGGATCCAAGTGTTCGTTTGATTGATGCGTTCCGGGAAGAGGTTCCAGTGACAGAGGGGGATGCCCGGCATATTCTAGCTAAATTTTTATTTTATGGACCGAATGTGTTCAGGAAAGTAGGCCAGCTGAGCGGTGGGGAAAAAATGAGACTCCGCCTTGCCCAATTGATGCATCAGGACATTAACTTCCTTGTCCTTGATGAGCCGACGAACCATCTGGATATCGACTCACGAGAAGTGTTGGAGGACGCCCTGGAGGACTTTAAAGGCACGATCCTGGCTGTCTCTCATGACCGGTACTTTTTAAATAAGTTATTTAAGAAAACGTACTGGATTCATAAAGGGGAGCTCTATTTCTTTGATGGACCCTATAGCTGGGCAAAAGAAAAGCTGCCTGAGCTGGTTCCCCAGGAAGTGCCTGCAACACCCGTGAAAAAACAAGCAGCCCCTAAAGCTGTGCCGAAAAAAGCGTCGCGGACGATGGAGGAAATAGAAGCTGAGCTTGAACAGGTTGAAGAAGAAATTTTTGCTATTGAAGAGAAGCTTCTCTCACAAGGGGACTTGGACATTCTTCAGGAGTTATATAGGGAAAAAGAACAGAAAGAGCAGGATCGGGACAAAATGTATCAGGAGTTAGAAGAATTATTGGCGTAGGGAAGAAGGGGGATGACGACGGAGTCATCTCCCTTCCATTATTTCCAAAGACCTTTGTATAATGAAAAAAGAGAGGATGAGAAGAAATGACAACGAAAGAAGTGATTATCATAGGTGGCGGTTTGTCGGGAATCATGGCTGCCAGAACGTTAATAGAAAATGGAATAACGGATATCCTGATCATTGAAAAGAGTAAAAGTGTCGGAGGGCGACTCGCCACAAGAAGGATACAAAAAGGAAAAGCGGATCACGGTGCCCAATTCTTCACAGTGCGTTCCGCAGGACTTCAAAAGGATGTAGAGAATTGGCTCCAGTCAGGCTGGATCAAAAGATGGTTCGGCAACCCCTACCCGCGATACACCTCCGTTAATGGAATGAACGCCCTTGCCCAAAAACTGGCCGAAACACTTCCTATAAACCTCAACACAAAAGTCTTCTCCATCCGTGATGGGAGGGACGGACCTCTGGAAGTGGTGCTGGATAATGGTGAAAAGATCATTGGGGAACATATCATTGTAACGGCTCCCGTACCTCAGGCCCTTACATTGCTGTCTGAAGTCAGGGGCACGGCGCTGTTGAACACTATCACATTCGCTCCATGCTTTGTAGGTATGTTCACCTTTGTTAATGAGAGCATCGTACCTGCACCGGGACATAAAGACGAACAGCTGCCCCCGGGAGTAGAACGGGTGGTGGATCATCACAAGAAAGGAATTTCTTCTACCGTAACGGTGAGTGTGTATATGAAGGGAGTCTGGTCGAAGAAGCGCTTTGACCTGGAGGACGACACCATTTTGGGTGAAATTCAGAAGGTTGCAGAGCTTCATCTGGGAGAGGGAAATCAATTGGTCGATGCTCAATTGAAACGTTGGAAATATGCTGAGGCAGAAGAAGTCCTTCACTCTCCTTATGTGGAACTTGGAAGTGATAAGCGGGTTATGGTTTGTGGAGATGCCTTTTTAAGGGAAAAGGATGAAGCAGGACGAACACGGTTTGAAAGTGCTTATTTATCCGGGATTTCAGCCGGGGAAAGAGTGGCAGAAAAGCTGAAGGGAACATGAACTGTGTAAGGTTGATTGTGGGGGTTCAGTATAACCACCTTATCATCAAGAAACACTAGAAGAGTACATTAATTCAATGATAAGAAGAGGAAATAAAATGAACATACAACTAAAGCAAGCGAACCCTGACCATCTCGACACGATTATGGACGTTTACTTGAGATGTAAAAAGGATCTGGATGAAAAAGGATTACTTCAATGGAATGAAGTCTACCCGAGCCGTGAATATTTTGAGGAAGAAATGACCAATGAAAATCTGTACGTACTCATGATAGATGAAAAAATAGCAGGATCCGCGACCCTGAATGAATGGCAGTCCCCGGAATGGTCCGAGATTCCTTGGAGATTTGCGAAGGAGTGGGTGATTCATGCATTGTTTCTTGATCCCCTTCAGCAGGGAAATGGATTGGGGAAAGTTTTCATGGGGAAGTGTGAAGAGCTCGCTCGTAAAAAAGGGTTCGAGAGTATCAGATTAGATGCGTATTCGAGGAACACGGGAGCCAATTCCCTTTATGAAAAAATGGGCTATGAGTACCGGGGATCGGTCTATTTTACCTCTAAACCAGAGGGACATCAAGAATATCGATGCTATGAGAAAGCCCTGACTCTCTAAGATTCAATGGTTGTTCATATGTACCAAGGAAAAGAACATAGGATAAATGGTATACTTGAAGGTACAGTATGCGCTGAATAAGATAGCAGGGAAGCGATTATATTGACACCGATTTTGGATGAGGCGAGGGCCTTCATTGAGCAATGTTATCAGGAACTGAATAAAAGCGAATCAGACATGATGCTTCGCTTACAACAAATAGAAGATGAACTAAAAACAGAAGGGACTTATACCCATACGAGGGAAGAGCTTATGCACGGAGCCAAGATGGCATGGAGAAACAGCAATCGCTGTATCGGCCGGTTGTTCTGGAATTCATTGAACGTATTTGACGAAAGGGATGCCTCCACTGAAGATGAGGTGTTCGAAGCGTTAGAACGGCACCTTGACTATGCTTCTAATAACGGTAGAATACGTCCGACGATTACCATCTTCAGACCGTCACAGCGACATCAACCGGACATCCGAATATGGAATCATCAATTGATCAGATATGCTGGCTATGTGGAGGATGGTCAATATATAGGCGATCCCCATTCCATTGCGTTTACCAAGAAATGCGAAGGGTTCGGCTGGAAAGGGCAGGGGACTCACTTTGATGTCCTGCCTTTCGTCGTGCAGATCGGGGACGGACCTCCACAGTGGAAAGAGATTGATCTTAATCTGAGATTGGAGGTTTCCCTGCGTCACCCTGAATTTGACTGGTTTCAGGATTTGGGGTTGAAGTGGTATGGAGTCCCGATCATTTCTGATATGGAATTGAAGATAGGAGGCATCTCCTATAAAGCGGCTCCGTTTAACGGCTGGTATATGGAAACGGAAATCGGCGCACGGAATCTTGCGGACGAGAATCGCTATAATCTTTTGCCGAAAGTAGCGAGCTGCATGGGGTTGGAAATGTCGAGAGCGGCAACGTTGTGGAAAGATAAAGCGCTGATCGAGTTGAATATCGCCGTGCTCCATTCCTTTAAGGAAGATGGGGTAAGCATCGTGGATCATCATACGGCTGCCCAGCAGTTCCGCTTGTTTGAAGAGAACGAGAAGAGCGCTGACCGTGATGTGACCGGGGATTGGACATGGTTGATTCCGCCTGTGTCACCGGCAACGACTCATATTTTTCATAAAGAATACGACAATACGTGGAATACGACGAATTATTTCTATCAGGATAGACCTTATTAAGGGGAGCTGTTTTCTGTTTCGTGCAGAAAGCAGCTTTTTTCAATACGTAAAGGGCGGGCGTTTGGACACCTCATAGTATTGAAACCAAAACCTGAATTCATCAAATAAGACAGGACCATCGAATGTGAAATTCTCAAAGAAATCCTCAAGCAATTCTGCGTCGGCATCATCCATAATGCCAGTCACATAAAGAGGCGTCTTGAATCGTTTGTATAAATCCTCATATCCATAAAAGCTAAACAGATCTTGCAGTTGTTGTTCATTCATCATCTTCACCTTCCTTACTAATAGGTTTTCTCTATCTTGTAAAAATATCCATAAAAAAACAGCAGCGGAAGGAGTCCGTGCTGTTTTTTATTGCTTCAATTCTGTATAAACGACCAGGCGCTTGCTGTAGTTTCTTGAGGAACGGTCAAAGTCACCAGTGCAAGTGATCAAATTAAGGGTACTGGCATGGGAGTATCCAAAGATTGATTGAAGGGGGGCGTCATTCCAAGGATATTCCTTCATGTCTGTTACAACGAAGGTTCGTTCTTCGCCATCTTTATTCTTTACAATGATTTCATCACCTTTTGAAACCTTGTTCAGGTTATAAAAAATAGCGGGACCATTCCGGCTGTCTACGTGACCCCCGATGACGGCATTACCCGGTTCACCCGGCATATATCCACCTTCGTACCATCCAGTCTTTTCGAAACTTTCCGTTACGGCCATTTCCCCGTTTTCCTTTAATCCGACAGCTTCTACAGGTGCCGATAAATCGATCGCCGGGATTTCAATGGTCGTTGGCACGATTCCACTTCGCTCATCTTTAATGATCGTTTCAGCAAATGGGGAAGGGGAAGTAGTGGTACTCGCCATTTGAGCTTTTGGCTTTTCCTCTTGCTTTTCGATTGTTTGTGTTTTCGCTTTATCCTCTTGAGAACTTGAACTTAATCCTGCAGAACAGGCAGAAATGGGCAATAGTACAAGCACAAGTAGTACAACCCTCATAGTATACATTATGTGAAGCCACTCCTTTCATCTTCACACTGGGGGACGGACCTTAATAGGTCCGTCCCTCTCATCTTTTCCTATTATTTTTTGTGTGTAGCGTATTTTTTCATTCCGAGTGTTGTTCCACCAGCGATGATTAAGAGCGCTGCAAGAAGGAACTCGAATGGGAATTCGTTTCCGGCTGTTCCACCCATACCGGTGTTTGGCATTTCAGAAGGCATATTGGCTTTGAATTTGTCAGGGAACTGATCGGCAAATGCTCCTGATAATCCTTTTGCCGGATTCAGCATATGCTCATACGCCATACGGATTTGCTCCCATGATTTTTCATAATCCCCGGCTGCATAGCTATCAAATGCTCCAACAAGTTGCTCAACGTGCATTTGAAGTCCTTCTGCAAGGGCGTCAGATTTCAAACGGCCATCCGTTGCCGTTTCAAGGAATTTGGAGAATTCTGCACGATATCCATCCAGGTTCTTAAGGGCTTCTTCTTTTGCTGCTTCATCTTCAGCACCTGTTGCTTCAACATAATCAACGAAGAATCCGATGTGCTTTGACCACATGTCTTTAAATTGGTTACCTGCTTCTTCACCATATACAGAAGCGATCGCTGCAGACAGGTCTTCAGTATTAGCATTCAAGGCACCAACAGATGCATCGAAGTCTTCTGATCCGTCAATCCCGTTTTGCATCGCCATCGTTGCAAGGGCAGCATGCTCTGTTAATAAGTGGTTAAGGGTTGAACGTAAATCAGTTGCGGGTGTTACAGCCATCGTATTTTCAAACTTCTCGGGATATTGATCCGTAATGGCACTTGATAATCCTTTTGATACCATTCCCATATGTCCGATTGCTTCACGCTCGTATTCGTAAGCCTTTTCATAGTCTCCGGCTACATAGCTGTCAAATGCACCGATCAGTTGGTTGATATGCATTTGAAGTCCTTCTGCCAGACTATCAGATTTTAAACGTTCACCCGTTGCCGTTTCAAGGAAAGTAGAAAACTCTTCTTTATAGCCTGCGAGATTTGCAAGTGCTTCATCTTTTGCCGCTTGATCTTCAGCACCCGTTGCTTTTACATAGTCAACGAAGAACCCGATGTGATTCGTCCAAATCGTATTGAATTGATTACCGGCTTCTTCACCGTAAACAGAAGCGATCGCTCCTTTTAAATCGGCTGCGTTATCATTCAGGGCACCGGCTGCTGCGTCAAAATCTTCAGCGCCCTCAGCTCCGCGTCTCATCGCTTCCACTGCTAAGTATGCATGCTCAGTAAGTAAGTGATCTAATGTTGTTCTTAATTCTCCTGCTGGAGTATCCACTTTCACCTCGTGTGAATGATCTTCACCGTTGTGGGCTGAAACTGTACCTACAGTCGGTACTAGTAATGTCATACTTAATGGGACCGCTAAATAACTTTTTTTCATTTTCATATTGGAATCTCTCCTTTTGGTTTTTTTATATTTTCATAGAGCTAACGAGAGGAGTTGAAACTTGGATCACTTTTTTTGAAAAAACTTTTGCACTTTTTTTTAGAAAGAGATAAAAGTAGGGTGAAAGTATGTAGAGAGTGGGGTCTTCTTTAACTATGTATCCTTAATAAAAGAGTAGAAAAGATTGTAGCGGGATCTGTAATAGATTTGTACAACTTCTGTTCTAATAGGACTAAATTCCCTAGTTCTATTTTCTTGAACATCCAGATGTGCTAAAAAAATATGGGTGCTTTCTTAATGAAAATATAAAAGCCCAGCAGTAATGGACTGCAGGGCGAGGAGAAAAGATTATTAAATTTCTGAAGCCAGCACAATTTCTCCCTGTGGAAGCTGGCTATCGGCATCCGGTTCGAGTGTAATGGCCACCGTATCCCAAACTTTCTTTGTGAACTCTTCGTTAAACTTAAATACAACCGATCCTTTGCCATCTTTACTCGTGACAAATGTTCCGGCACGTTCAGGTTTGTCGTCTTTAATGAGCCATACCTGATAGACTTCTTCGTTAGAAAGATCCTGAAGCTCAGAAGCCTGGACAACCATGCTTGTCTGTTCACCCTGCTTAATGATACTGGCTGTTCCCTTGGCATTTCCACTGACGGCAGCGAGGTCGACATATTGTACTACCTGATCGATGGTTGCTTGTTCCACCACTTCGTTTTGATCCTCAAGCTGCGTAAACAGGTACGCATTCCCGACTAAGGAAAGGGCCAGGGCGGCTGCGACAGAAGGGAGGAACCACGCTCTCTTTTTCTTATTGGAGAAAGGTCCGACCTCAGCTTCTGGCTTCTCTTCACCCAGAATGTTAGCCAAAACACGGTCTTCCAGGTCTTTGGGGGGCTCGACAACATCAGATGCGAAAGGCATATATTCTGCTAACTGCTCCAGTTCATGAAGCTCTTCCCGGCACTGGGGACAGCTTTCCAGATGCTTTTCAAATTGGGCTCTCTCAAGTTCAGATAAATGACCGTTGTAGTAATCCAGTAAGTGCTCGCATTGGTGTGTAGTCATTCGAATTGACCTCCTTTCCCTTTAAGACACGTGTGTAAATGCTTTAGCGCCAAACGTATTCTTCCCTTGACAGTCCCTAGTGGAGTGTCGGTGGAATATGCAATGGATTGCTGAGTCAATCCTTTAAAGTAGAATAATTGCACAATGTGTTGCTGGTCTTCTTTTAACGATTGGATACACTCCCGAATCGCTGCCCCTTTTTCCTTCCATTCCAATTGATCAGCCGGAGTTTCGTAGGTGACCTGCAGGGAGTCCTTCTCAATATATTCAACAGACTCATGTTTCTTTCGTCTGCGGATTGCATCGAGGCAAGTGTTCCTTGTCATCGTTAACAGCCAGGACGAAAACTTCCCTTTACTGTGATCATACGGAGAGTGCTTTTTCCAGAGCTTCATGAATACCTCTTGAATCACTTCCTCGGCGATTTCACGGTCTCCTGTCATTTTATATGAGAAAGAATAGATCAGTTTTTCATATTGTTGATAAAGCTGTCGCAGTGCAGTCGAATCTTTGGCTAACACTTGTTGATACAGTTCTAAATCGTGACGATCATTGGGCATAAAACGCTCCTTATCTTTGACATGAATACAATAAGGATACTAAACAACGGAGCTGAACTCAATTTTAAAAAGCTAACGTAAGAAATAAGAATTTGGATCATAAATGTTTGGGGAAATTGTTAGTGGGGTATACAAATGAGTTTGAAGTGGGAGCTGGACTTGTCTATCTCATTATGCGGCGATAAAGCAATTGAATATTCCCCAAAACAAAATCCCCCAAATCATTGGGGGATTTCTCCAGCTTATTTTACTTTTTGTAACTTATCAATCACGGATAAAGAACGTCCTGTTCCGATTGCCACTGATTCAAGCGGGTTAGGAGCTAAGTGAACCGGTACAACGATCTCTTGGCTTAACCAATCTTGAAGTCCGTTCAATAATGCTCCGCCACCAGTCAGGATTACACCGCGGTCAACAATGTCACCGCTTAGTTCAGGAGGACAATTTTCCAATGTTGCACGGATCGTTTCCAGGATGTGAAGAAGAGATTCTTTCAACGCATCTTGAATCTCATTGGACGATAGTTCAATCGTTTTTGGAAGACCGGTAACCAAGTCACGTCCACGAATATCCATCGTTCTTTCCTCATGGTCGATCAGTGCTTGACCCACTTCGATTTTTACCAATTCAGCCGTTCTTTCACCGATCAGTAGATTGTAGCGTTTGCGTACGTATTGAACGATGTCTTCATCCATTTGGTCTCCGCCGATACGGATCGTGTTACAGGAAACAACACCGCCATAAGAGATGATCGCAACTTCCGTTGTTCCGCCACCGATATCAACGATTACGTTGGCGACAGGCTCGCCTACAGGCAAGTCAGCACCGATCGCAGCAGCGACAGGTTCTTCAATAAGTGTCACTGATTTCGCGCCGCTTCCTCTCACTGCATCCTGAATCGCTCTTCTCTCGACACTCGTTGCACCAGAAGGCGTACACACGACAACCGTTGGCTTGCGGATGGAAAATCCAAGTTTTTTACTCGCTTTTTTCATCACTTGTTTTAACATTTCAGTTGTCACATCAAAGTCGGCAATCACACCATCTTTAAGTGGGCGTACAGCCACGATCTTTCCTGGCGTTTTCCCGATCATGCTCTTGGCTTCGGTTCCAACCGCCAATACCGTTTTATTTTCTGTGTCAATCGCCACAACAGATGGTTCATTAAGTATAATTCCTTTATTTTTACTATAAACAAGTATATTTGCAGTTCCTAAATCGATACCAATTTCAGAGTTTGATAACATCAATATTCCTCCAACTATAAGAATTCTAGACAGTATATCCTTCTATACAGTATAGGAGATTTCTGTCGGTTATGAAGGTGGAGATATTTACCACCGACAAAATGTTACAAAGTATGACAGATATGAAAGCGTTAACGAAAAAATAAAAAGCTTGTACGGAGGTGTTTTGTATACCTGGGTGTGTATATGAGGGCGGACCTTGAAATATTGTTCGTTAAAAAAATTTAAACGTTCTGTAATATAGGTGGGGAGATTTGGAGTAGTCGGATGGTGGTGAGGGGAGTGATTGTGAAGGTTGGATTGGTCTTTGGGAGGAGGGTGTGGGGCAAAAGTAGAGAGGAGGTGTGGGAGGGTGTCGAAGGTAGGCGAGTTTTCTTTGGGCTGTAACTAAAATGGGAAAATCGGGTGGAATCGGCAATTAACATAGGGAATTGCATTTTTTTGGAGTGGAATCGCTATTAATGTTGGCTGAAAAGAGGGAGGAGATGGATTTTGGATGGAAAATGAGAAGAATTTTAGGTAACGAATTCAAGAGATCAGCGGAATTCCCGATATATCAGCGAAGTCGGTTCATATATCAGCGAACTAGGTCCACATATCAGCGAAATTCTGGATATATCAGCGAAATCGGTCCATATATCAGCGGAATTCTCAATATATCAGCGAACTGCCATTTCGCCTTCTTAAATAACACTATGAATTCTCCTACTTTTAATAAGCGTAATAGGAGAAGAACCCAAGATAACGGCGAAAATCAGAATATAACGGCGATATTTTAAATATAACGGCGAAATCTCTGATTTAACGGCGAAAATCCAATTATAACGGCGAACAGACAAATTACCAGTTCTCTCCCAACAAAAAAAGAGATGCTCTCATCAAGCATCTCCCCTTCATTAATACGCTTTACGGAAAAACTCCGCAAGTTCCTGACTATGTTTTTTGCGGGCTTTACGATGTTCTGCACGGTTCTTGGCAGTTTCGTTCAACCATTTTTCCTCTTCTGTTTCCGGTACGACTTCCGCAATGACGGCTGGTTTATTGCCTTCTAAAGCAACAAAGGTCAAGAAGGAGATGGCTGCCACATTGGTTTCCCCTGTTAGAAGCACCTCTGAAGTGACCTTCACACATACCTCCATGGAGCTGCGTCCGGTATACGTCACCATCGCTTCCAACGTCACGGCATCCCCGACTTTTATGGGCTGCAGGAAGTCTACGGAATCTGTTGAAGCCGTGACGACGGGCTTGCGGGCGTGACGGGTAGCGGCAATGGATGCCACGTCGTCTATATAGGCCATCAGTTTTCCACCAAACAATGTACCGTGATGGTTGGTGTCGGGTGGAAGAACGTGGGTCGTTTTACTTGTTTTCGTTTCTTTCATGAACTTTTTTTCTCTCAATGAATTCACCTTCCGTTATCAATGTGCAAAAAGATTGCTACCTTATACTATTCACTAAAGTGGGGTGGAAGAAACATGAAAACAGAAAAAGTTATAGAAATATACTAATGATAATGGCCGTTATGAAGCTCGCCAGTGTTCCTGCGATGATGGCCTTCAAGCTTAATTTAGAAACCATAGGTCGTTGTGTCGGCTCTAAAGAACCCAAGCCGACAATCAATTGTCCGATCGAAGACAGGTTCGCAAAGTTGCAAAGGGCAACGGAAAGAATGGCAACGGTCTTAGGGGAAAGCTCGCTCATCATTCCTGATAGTTCTTTGTATGCGACGAACTCATTCACAGAAAGCTTCGTCCCGATGATGGAGGCTGCACGGAACGCTTCATCCATTGGAATACCGACGAGTAGTGCCAGTGGATAGAACAGGTAGCCGAAGACCGTGGAAAGACTCATGTCGACAGCACCCAGTAATCCGTTGACGAGAGCAAGGATCCCGATAAACGCGATGAGCAGTCCCCCAATATTGATGGCAAGTTGTGTACCACTGAGGGCACCTTCGGAAATCGCTTCGAATACGTTTGTATGAGTGGTTTTTCCTAACGAAATATCTCCATTCGTCTTGGACTCTTCCGTTTCAGGTTCGATGATTTTGGCCATCACAAGAGAGACGATTGGCACACTAAAGACGGATAGAAGAAGGAATTTCATGTCGATTCCCATCAATGAGTATCCGATTAATATCGCTCCGCTTGCTGAAGCTGTTCCCCCAACCATCACGGCAAAAAGTTCTGAACGAGTCAACTTCGCTAAATAAGGCTTAATCAAAAGAGGAGCCTCTGCTAATCCGAGAAAGGAATTCCCAATGGCATTAAAGGATTCAACCTTGGTTGTACCAAGGATTTTCCCCAACCCGATTCCGATATATTTTACGAAAAACGGGATGATTCGCAAGTAATAAAGAGCCGAAATGAGTGCAGAAATAAAGATGATCGCACCCAGGACATTGATCGCGAAAACGAATGAAATATTCGTCCCTTTTTCGAAGAATCCACCGAATACGAACATGATTCCTTCATTGCTGTAGTCGATGACTTTCTGTACGCCTAAGGCTGCTTTTTTCAAAATGGTTTGTCCAAATGGGACTTTTAATACAAACAAGACAAGCAGGAACTCAAGACAGATCCCGATGATGATCGTACGCCATTGAATGGCTGAGCGGTTGCTGCTCAACAGCCATGCTAAAAATAGAACTCCAAGTAATGATAATACGCCATATACTAAACTCATAATACCAATCCCCCAACATGTAATCTTCAACGAATTCTCAGGTTTACGTCGTATGATGTCTGACCTCTCAGGGAAATAAAAAAAGTGCATGAAGACATTCTCTAAAAAATAGGGAAAGTCTCCATACACAAACAGCATATAGAAAAGACTTTCCTTATAGTCCGGCACTTTACGGCTGCCAGGTAGAGACTTATGGTCCATATCACCATAGATATATAAGGAATTCGTATGAAGTTGATTTGAAATATGTTTTCTACTCTATCACACGATTGAAGACTATCACAATAGTTTTTTTGAAAAGAAAAGCATGGAAAAACGTGGTGGTTCATTTTTACTGTTTTTAGCAAAATTCCAAAAATAATAGTTTACTAGTATAACATTTGGGGAACTTTCACAAACACATGTAGTAAATATGAAGGGAAGAGGATGCATGTTTGAAAGTGGATTGCTATTTACTCTATTGTCCTGTGTGTTTTTTATGGGGCTGGTTGCTTGGGTTTCATACATAAAGACCAAAGGATCATTGAACGACTCGACAGGATATTTTTTAGCCGGAAGAGGATTGACTGGAACGTTTATCGCTGGTTCCTTACTTTTAACCAATTTATCAGCTGAACAGTTAGTTGGTTTGAATGGACAAGCTTTCAGGGCGAACCTTTCGAATATGGCGTGGGAAGTGACAGCCGCCATCGCGATTATCATCATGGCCTTATATTTGCTTCCGAAGTATTTAGGAAGAAGCTTCACGACGTTGCCCGAGTTTCTGAATCAGCGCTATGACAAAGGGGTTCGTCAGTATACAACCATCCTCTTTATGCTGGGGTATGTATTTGTTACGATCCCTTCCATGCTTTATTCAGGAGCACTAGCCGTTTTAAAATTATTTGATGTCCCCGACCTCATGGGCATTTCCTATACACAATCAATCTGGATGATTGTGTGGGTGATCGGGATCATCGGCAGCATTTATGCCATCTTCGGCGGACTGAAAGCCGTTGCGATTTCCGATACGTTGAATGGAGTCGGACTCCTGATCATCGGGATTCTCGTTCCGATACTGGGGTTTTATGCTTTAGGAGAAGGAAGTTTCCTATCAGGTGTGAAAGAGATTGCCACCAACAATCCGGAAAAACTGAATTCGATTGGTTCATCTTCAGATTCAGTGCCGTTTTCAACGATTTTTACCGGAATGATTTTTGCGAATTTATTTTATTGGGCATCAAACCAGTACGTGATCCAAAGGACTCTGGGGGCTAAAAACTTAGCAGAAGGACAGAAGGGTGTCCTCATTTCGGGGTTCTATAAGCTGCTTGTGCCGTTCATGATGATGCTTCCGGGAGTCATTGCATTCCACCTTTATGGAGATTCTTTGAAAAGTGTGGATCTGGCATATCCGGCTTTAATCAATGCGGTCCTGCCGTCTTACTTAACAGGCTTCTTCTTGGCCGTGCTACTGGGAGCGGTGTTGAGCTCGTTTAATTCTCTATTAAATAGTGCAGCGACTTTATTTGCACTGGATATCTATAAGCCTCAGTTCAATCCCGATGTCAGTGATCAGAAGCTGATCACGATCAGTAAATGGTTCGGTGCTGCACTCGCAGTCGTTTCTATGTGTGTGTCACCTATGTTAATAAACGCGACAGATGGCTTGTGGGACCTGATTCGAAAGTTCACAGGATTCTTCAATATTCCGATTATCGTCGTTCTATTGGTGGGAGTGTTCTCAAAACGCATCCCGGCTTTAGCCGCCAAAACAGTCATTATTCTTCACGTGTTCACGTACTATATGCTTGTATGGGGAACAGGGCATCTATTTGGATTCACGATAAACATTAACTTTATCCATATCTATGGAATCCTATTTGTTTCAGAAATTGTACTGATGGTCTTGATCGGCTGGTGGAAGCCGTTGAAGAAACCATACGAATATCGTTACAATCCCAAGGTGGATATGATGCCTTGGAAATATAGCATTCCATTGTCCATCGTGCTCATGGCGTCCGTAGTGCAAACATATTTCTTATTTTCTCCTGTTGGACTGGCATATGAAACAAGTGTCATTTCACCTTACTTCTGGCCAGCCACAATCGGATTGGCCCTTGTCACCACAGGATTGATCTACTGGTCAATGAAGAGCTGGACCCGGAAATACCAAGCCTACCTGCTGAAAAACAAAACGTACAAACTAAACCGAACCAAAAAATACTCCCTGCAAAACCTGAACCCAATCTATTCATCAAAGCTGCTAAAATAAAAAGGAGGGACGGACCTTCATTCCTATGACCAGGTCATAGGAATCGAGGTCCGTCCCTCGCTTATGTTTTATTTTATGCGTTCTAATAGGTTTGCCAGAACATGTTTTTTATAGGATTCTACTTTGCGTTCCTCGTAGCGGCGAACGCCTGCTTTTTTTAGTTCTTCCACGTACCAGCCTTTGCTTCCGATATGCATTGAAATAAACATCCTTTCTTTGCGTAGTATTGATTGGAATCTCCGACTAGCTCATTTCACATGAGCTACGCTAAGATTGCTTACGGTTGTACATTGTAACATCTCATTTTTTATGAAAAAAGGGGGTGAAGGGAATTTTTCGGATTCATCCTTTTCTGAAAATTTTTCGAGGAAAATGAAGGGGTCTTAATACAATGCTGCAGTGAGATGATAAAGGTTTTGATTCAAGACTGTAACTTGAAAGAAAAGGAATGATCCGCATCGGATCATTCCTTTTTTAATGAACAGCTTTCTTCAATTCCAATTCTTCTTTTTCAAAACGCTCGAACATGATGAAGAAGAGTCCCGCGCTCACAAGAGCAAGAATCGACAGGATGATGAACGTCCAATCATACCCTAGATAAAGTGACAGGGTGATGGATAGAGGTGCAATGGTCCTTGCAATCGTGAATCGTAAACTTGCTGCTGCAAAGTACTGCCCCCGCATATGATCCGGTGCAAGCTTCGATACAAAGCTTTGCTGGATACCTGCTGTCATGAGCTCTGCGAAAGTGAATACTGCCATCGCAATCACAAACATCCAAACCGAGCTTGTTTGTCCAAACATAAAGATCGAAATGGCGTAAATGACAGAAGAAAGGATGAACACATTACGTTCACGGAACTTCGTGATCCAGCGAGTGATGACCACGGTAAGAAGGGCCACCAGGAATCCATTTTCAGATAGAATTAACCCGAATACCTGCTCACTCACAAGGGTCAATGACCAGTCCCCGAAGCTGAACAGAGTGGCTTGATCCATCACATCTTTAATATATACGGGAATCAGCAGGTCCAATTGCATAAAGGTTTGACCCACGAGAATCCCTGCTAATATGAATAATAAAAACGTTTTGTCTTTAAAAATAACACTATAATCCTTCATCTGATCTGATATCACACTATGCCAGGCTTTCTTTTCACCTTCTGTCACTAAAAGCTTACTTTTATCTCGAGGTGCAGTTTCTCTCGTCATTTTATATAAAAGAAGAGCTAAGAACATGCAAATAAGCGCAGCTGCAATTAATAGCTGGAAGCGGTAGTGAACATAGAAAATTCCGCCAAGTATCGGTCCTACGACTACTGCGATATTTATGGACGTATAAAAGACGGCAAACACGTGACTACGGTCCTTTTCATCCACTACGTCAGCTACCATCGCCTGACTTGCCGGCCAATAAAACGAACCGAATACCCCTACTAAACTGAAACAGATAAATCCGATCATGGCAGAATCGAGCCAAGGTGAACTGGCAAGCCCAAAGATTAAAAAAGCAAAGCCTTGTCCGAAAGCGGAGATGACCATCATACGCTTGCGGCCGAAACGGTCTGCGCAATAGCCTCCCATCAGGTTCGCCAATACTGCAAATACCTGCGAGAGAACCAATAGTAATCCTGCCGTTTGCTTTCCGAATGACTCTGTAAAATAGATCGTCAAAAACGGAAAGAACATCCAGAAGGTGATATTAATCGCTGCTTCCCCAAACAGCCGGACCTTTAAATTACGGTCCCAATCCCGAATTCTCATCTATATTCCTCCCCTCATGAAACGCTAGATGAACTAGAATATCATAGCTCGATAGGACAAAATAAACAAGACTGATTTACTGGTATTTACAAATTTTTTACTGGAGGTGAAATGAATGCGAATGATACCAATTTCCCTTTTTTGAATACATTAAAAGTATCGCAGGGGAAAGGAACGGTGGGTGGAGGTGATTGATAGGCTTATCCTTATTACTGGTGCTTGGACGCAAGTGATCGGAACGGTGATTGCAGCAATTGGCGAAACCATGGTCATACAAGAAGAACGATACAGTCAAGAGCCTCTCGGGTTTCGGTTAGTCTCCATCGGAAATGGATTTGAAGCGGCAGGAAATGCACTTCAAGGTGTGGGAGCTGAAAAGCTCTCGGACGGTTCGTTTGGAGAAACGTTAAGAGTGATCGGTGATTGGATTCAAGCTTCAGGAAACGTAACAAACGTCGCAGCAGCTGAACTCCAATTCGCAGGGAGAGAAGTGGAAGGATTGAACCTTGATATTTTTGGAGACACCGTCCAATCCTTAGGGGCAGGGCTGGAAGCATATGGGGCCACGTTGAGTACGCGGGAGTTTTCAGATCTCCTTGCAGCCGGAAATTCACTTCAATCCCTTGGTGCAGCAATTGAAGCGATAGGAGAAATTTATATTCTAAAGGAAATGAAGGAAATCGGGCTGCAGATCACCGCATTCGGAAGCTATGCCCAGGCAGCCGGTGCGACGATTGCAGCCATTGCTTTAACGAAGCAGTATGGGTGAGCTTTTGATCGAAAGAGGAGGATTTGTTTGGAAAATGTACTAATTACATGATGAATGGAAGGTAGATGGAATCACGGAAGAAGGATACACCGATTGAAAGGGGAGAATTGCGTCTTTTTTTCAGGTTTTTTGCGTCAAAATATAATTTTATGCGTGGTTTTTCAAATTTATGCGTCAAAATTTCGATATATGCGTTTTTTTTCAGTTACACCCAACAGATTGAGCGCTCAGTCAACCGATTTTCTTCCAAGCCCGTCCTCATCTCCATAAAAAAATCCCAAAAGGCAGCCAAACCACCTTCCGGGATCCTCCACAGTCAAATATTAAAACGCCCAACCGCCATCGCGGAATACTGCTTCAGTCGAGCCGTCTTCTTTCACTCCATCGATGTTCATTTTGTCTGAACCGATCATAAAGTCAACGTGAGTGATACTGTTGTTTAAGCCATTTTTCTCAAGCTCTTCTTCACTCATTTTCTTTCCGCCTTCAATACAGAATGCATAGGCATTACCGATCGCAAGGTGGTTTGATGCGTTCTCATCGAATAAAGTGTTGTAGAATAAAACGTTCGATTGAGAGATTGGGGACTGATGTGGAACAAGGGCGATTTCCCCAAGGTAATGAGATCCTTCATCTGTATCCACAAGGCGCTTCAGGATTTCTTCGCCTTCCTCAGCCTTAACGTCCACAATGCGGCCGTTTTCGAATGTAATCGTAAAGTTGTCGATCACGTTTCCGCCGTAGCTAAGCGGCTTCGTGCTTGATACTGTTCCGTTTACACCTGTTTTTAGAGGAACCGTGAATACTTCCTCCGTTGGCATGTTCGCCATGAAAGTGGTTCCTTGTTCGTTTACACTTCCAGCTCCTACCCACAGGTGACCTTGAGGAAGCTCGATCGTAAGGTCCGTCCCTGGTGCAGTGTAGTGTAGCTTTTTGTAGTTTTTGCCGTTCAGGTATGCCACTTTTTCATGAAGGTTTGCGTCGTGATCCTTCCAAGCTTGAACAGGGTCAGCCTGGTCAGCGCGGACTGCTTTAAAGATCGCATCCCATAATAGGTCCACTTGCTCTTCTTCAGAAGCGTCCGGAAATACTTTTGCAGCCCAATCTTTCGAAGGAGCAGCCAGTACGCACCAGCTCACTTTGTCCGATTGAATGAACTGACGATATTTGGACATTGCTTTTCCAGCTGCTTTTTGGAAGTTTGAGATACGATCTGGATTTACTCCTTTAAGCAAATCAGGGCTTGAAGACACGATACTCATGAATGCAGCTCCGCCTTCAGCCAGCTCTTCGACTTCACGTGCCTTCCACTGAGGGAACTCCTGGAATGCTTCATCTGGAGCAAGATCATATTTCGTACGATTGACCACATCATCATTCCAGTTAACGTATACGTGCTTAGCCCCAACTTCATAGGCTTTCTTTACTACTAAACGAACAAATTCTGCAGAATCGATGGACGTGTTAATGACCAGGGTTTGACCTTTTTGAACATTGACACCGACTTCTACAGCCAGGCTTGCGTATTTCTCAAGATTTTGTTGGAAATTAGGCATATGTATTCTCCTTTTTTCAGAATGTTCTATTACATTCTTATTGTATCAGTGCGGGCATCGTTTGCAAGTGTTTACACCCATCTTTCTATCGTACGCGAAAGAATGGAAAATTATTTTGGCGCATGAAGAATATGAAAGTTCTATGGCATTCAAACAAGAATCATAGCCTTGTCCTGGATAACTATACTATAATGATTGAAGCAATACTCTAGACAAAAAAAGGGGGAAGGAACATTGGCGTGGAATGTCCTTTTATTACGAATGTCCGCCATCTATGGGTTTATTGGAGCATTTCTCGGGTCTCATATGGCAGGAGCAGGATCGTATGCGTTTAAGCCCATTCATGCTCATATTTTAGTAGTTGGTTGGTTGAGCTTATTTGCGTATTCATCCTATTATCGTTCCTATCAAGTACCGAAATCTTCTAAACTGGCATTTGCACATGTATGGACGGCGATGATCGGTTCAATCGGATTAACAGTCGGAATGTGGATGTACAACTTAAATCCATTCAATCTGCCAGGCAGCTTCACGATGGTCTTCTACATAGTAGGAGGCAGTACGCTACTTCTGAGCTTTTTTCTATTTGTATGTATGACATTTAAATATAGTGAGAGTAAGAAGTAAGAGATAGCCTGTTTTCATGATGAAAGACAGGCTTTTTTTTGGGGACTGTGAGTGATTTGTGGATAAATTGTACCTGGTACATATCGTGTGAAATGTACCAGGTACAATCTGGACAATAGGTGCCAGGGACCACTCCACTCATATCCCCAATAAAAAACTCCTCCCCATCTAAATGGAGAGGAGTAATCATACCTTATGGTGACGCTTCACCCTTCTGCTGCTCTTGAAATAAAAACCGGTAGTCCATCGGGTTTTGGATCAAATCTGCCAGGGTGTATTCGTCAAGGACAGAGAGATAGGCGTTTAACGCCTTTCCAAGTACATGCTTTAGTCCGCAAACTGGAGTGATGACGCAGTTGTTGTTTTTTGCATCAAAGCATTCGACAAGGTGGAAGTCTTCTTCTGTTGTCCTGACAAGTTTTCCGATATTTATATCTTCCGGGGATTGTGCAAGCTTGATACCCCCGTTCCTGCCGCGGATCGTTTCGATCAGACCGTTTTTCCCCAGTTCATACGTCACTTTCATCAGGTGATTCTTTGAGATGCTGTAGGCATCAGCGATTTCTTTTATATTAGAGAGTTCCTCCTTTGGTTTAGATGCCAGGAAGATTAGGACTCTCAGTGAGTAGTCAGTGTATAAAGTTAGTCTCATTTATCTCACCTTTCCGATCCGTTATTATTATTATACAGAAGGAAGCATGTTTGTGTCTAAATGTGGCTGTTTTGTTAAAGGTGTATTTTGTATATTGCTTTATGGAAAAAAGAGGAGTACGCTAAAGATGTATTTAAAATATATCTTTAGAGGTGACCAATATGCTATCTCAAAAAACCATTGAAATCGTGAAGTCAACTGTGCCTGTGTTAGAAGTGAAAGGGACAGAAATTACGTCCACTTTTTATAAAAATATGTTTGCGAATCATCCTGAGTTATTGAATATTTTCAACCATGCCAATCAGAAAAAGGGAAGACAGCAAACAGCATTAGCCAATACGGTTTATGCAGCTGCACAGAATATTGATAAGCTCGAGATGATCCTGCCCGTTGTAAAGCAAATCGCTCATAAGCATCGAAGTTTAGGAGTTAAGCCCGAGCATTATCCGATTGTTGGGGAGCACTTACTTCAAGCCATCAAACAAGTACTTGGAGATGCAGCGACAGATGAGATCCTTGAAGCGTGGGGAGAAGCATACGGTGTCATCGCCGGGGTATTTATTGATGTAGAAGAAGAGATGTACCAAGAAACGGAGAACAAAGACGCTGGATACAGAGACTTTAAACCGTTTGTCGTAGCGAAAAAGGTAGTTGAAAGCGATTGCATAACCTCTTTCTATCTTCAACCAAAAGAAGGGGGCAATGTCCCAGCCTACATGCCAGGTCAATATATTTCTGTACGAGTGACCATCCCTGGTGAAGAGTTCACCCATATTCGTCAGTACAGTTTATCAAGCGCGCCAGTGGAAAATCTCTTCAGAATTTCTGTTAAAAGAGAAGCAGAATTTGATCCGGAAGGGAAGGTGTCTAATTTCTTACATGACAAAGTTGCCGTAGGAAGTGAGATTGAGGTCAGTGCACCAGCAGGGGATTTCTATTTAACGGACGCTGAAACACCTGTTGCTTTTATAAGCGGAGGTGTGGGAATCACGCCTATGATGAGTATGCTTGAAACGGTGGCAGGAACGAAGCCGGAACGCCCGACTGCCTTTATTCATGCGAGCAAACATGAAGGGGTACATGCCTTTAGAAAAGATGTCGACGGTTTAATGGAAGAATTAATGAATGGGGAAGCGTGCTATGTTTACGAAAATCCCCGTGACGAATCTCAAGGTCATTTTAAAGGATATGTGAACAAAGAAATTCTTTCACACTATGTGGATGGAGAAACGGAATGCTATGTGTGTGGACCGGTACCATTTATGAAAGCTGTCATCACAACGCTGAAGGAAATGGGGGTCCCTGAATCTAACATCCACTTCGAATTCTTCGGACCAGCCATGGACTTATCGAAGAAGGAAAGTGTAAATGTTTAAAAAGCGGATCGGGAATTGGATTTGAAAATAAAATGGGAAAGTTGAAAATAAATGGGCCGAAATTGAAAATAAAATCAGTTTTCGCCTCTCTCAACATTCCAATTTGCCCTCATTTCAGCCAATCAAACGGAAAAACGCCAGGAAATCCTGGCGTTTTGTGTATTTACAGACGATGTTCGTCCTCATCCACCCGGTTTTTAAACGCTTCCTGGGTCACAATCAGTTCTTCATCCCCTGCTGCGTCTTCTGAGTGTTTTCCCTCTGGTGTACTATACTGAGGAAAGTTTCCTGGATGTCCCTTTTTCTTTGATTCGAACGATTTTCCGCGTGCCATGGTATCCACTCCTTTTAATTCGTGATACAGGTAGTTTTTCCAGCACGTACGAAAATATGTGAGATGAATTGTCAGAAAATAGACGTATCTAAAGCATTCAAAGCCGGAGTCTTTTGGATATACTAATGGTAACAAGTGGGTAGTAAACGATACGTCTAAGACCAGCCGCGTCCACTATAGTTTGGAGTAGGAGGGGTAGAATTGGATTTTTCGATGATCATGTCCGAGCAACGAATTAAGAAGGCCTATGAAGAGGGGGAGTTTAAAGAGCTTCCGGGATTCGGTAAACCTCTTAATTTAGACGATGATTTAGGAGTTCCCCAGGAGTTGAAGATGGCCCATCGGATGATGAAGAATGCCGGCTTTACAACAGATGAAATGAATCTCAAAAAAGAAATGATGCGCATAGAAGACTTGATTAAAGCATGCGATGACGACTTGGAGAAGCGGGAGCTGCAGAAGAATCTGAATGAAAACATCCTGAAATACAACGCGATGCTTTCCAGGAAGAGAATCAATACGAATGGTTCCTTATTCAAAAATTATGAGCACAAAATAGAAAACAAGCTCCTGAAATAATGAAAACACCACTTTCAGAAAATGAAAGTGGTGTTTCTTTATTTCTTCTCGGGTTCATCTTTAAATAAGAAGAATGAGATCACTCCGGATAAGAGTGCCGCTCCTATGATGATCATGGTTTTGGCTTCAGAAGGGATTTCAGAGTATCCTTTGCCGATCATCCAAGTCGCTACCACGGCTACGATAAACATGATGGGGATCATCATGATGATTCTTCGTTTCAAGGTGCCACATCCTTTAGTACTCTAATAATGCTTTTAGTTTATCATATTTTACAACTCTACACTGCGTTGAATTCGCTCTGCACTTGTGGCGGTATCTTGAACATATTGAGCAATCATACGGTTATCACCATGAAGGGTCTCGATAGTGGCACTGATTTCTTCGAGTCCTGCAGAGGTTTGCTGAATGACGGCTGCAAGCTCTTTCGTTGATAGTTCGGCTTCTTCGGTTTGGCCTCTTACTTCTGATGCGGTAGAGGTCAAGGTCTTGAACTCGTTTGAAAGGGAATCAAGCTTTTCGCGAAGTGTCGTGAAATACTCCGTTACCTCTCCCGTTGCTCCCACATTTTCATTTAGCTTTTCTGAGCTGAGATTCATGATTTCGACAGCAGAAGAGTTCACTAAGTTAACGGAAGCAAGATTGTCGTTAATGCGGATGGCTGTGTGTCGTGTAATCTCTGCAAGTTTCCGGATTTCATCGGCCACGATACTGAATCCCCGCCCGGCTTCTCCTGCCCTCGCCGCTTCTATAGATGCATTTAAGGCAAGTAAATTGGTTTGGTCCGTAATGTCTTGAATGCTTCCAATGAACGTATTCGTTTCTTCTATTTTGCTTGTTAATTCGCTGAACGTTTGACGTAGTCCTTCAATAATGTTTTTCAGTTCAATCATGTTTTCCTGCAGATATGTGACACGCTCGCTTCCTGAAACGGCGATAGAATTCGCTTGGGTAGAATGAACAGTGAGATTGTTTGAAAGCTTGGAAACCTCCTCCATTTTACTCATCGTCGTTTCCGAAACGGCAGCAATGTTGTTAATCTGGTCACTTTGTGTGACGCTTCCAGCCGATATTTCATTAACGGCGGTTCTCATTTCATCATGTGAGACGAGGTGGGTTTGAATCTGCTCGTTTATTTGATGAATGCTCGTAGAGATGGTCGCTAATTCTGTTTGTAGGAAGTTTCGTTGTTCTTCTTTTTTCATGCTGTCGCTTTCTGTCATTTTGATCAATTCCTGAAGCTGCTTGAATTGATTGCGGTTCAAGTGTATCACCACTCCAAGGACCGTCCCCAACAGAACATAGACAAGCAATGCCGGAATGAATAATTCTGTGAAAATCGGGTCGTTGTCGGGCGCAAGGATTCCATTTAAGATGAACAATGCAAGTCCCGATACATATCCGATTCCAAAGATCACTGGATTAAAGTGAATCGCACTGATGACAGCCAAAAATAATAAGATGACTAATTCTGTGGGATTGGATCCTTCTAAAAATAGCCAGATTCCGATGATGGCATAAACGGTAGGAATGCTGAAATAAACATAGGAATGTGGCTTTTTCAAGATTACTTGCAGCACAATAAAGTATCCTGTAAGAAATAGAATCTGGGAAGCGAAGACGGTTACGGCGATGATTCCTGACTCATTTATGATGGAATACGTGAGGGCTGCGACCAGACTGATGGAATACGTGATCAGGAACAGCAGGTTTTTTCTTTTACTATCGATTTCTTTCAATTGCTCTGGGGTCATGACGTTTTCTCTCCTTTAATAGTGACACCTGTATAGTACATATATCGACAAGATCAGGTAGTACTTCATAACGATTTACGGTAATTTATAAGAAAATTTTGAACACTTTCACCTCTCAATAATTAGAAATTCCATCCGATACTAGTAGTAGACTACGATGAGTAAGGTGGAGCGATCGATGGATAAGACGTCTTTAATAGGAGTCATTTTAGGATTGATAGCGGTTGGAGTGGGGATGGTTTTCAAGGGAGTAAGCCCTGTTGCCTTATTGAACCCTGCAGCCATTTTGATTATTTTGCTTGGAACAGTGGCAGCAGTGACCATTGCCTTTCCAACCCATGAAATTAAAAAAGTACCTAAGCTATTCGGCATACTGTTTAAGGAACAAAAACTGCAGGACCCGAAACAAACGATTCAATTCTTCTCTCAATTAGCAGATCTTGCCCGAAAAGAAGGACTGCTTGCACTCGAGGCCAAAACACAGGAAGTCGAAGATCCTTTTTTGAGGGACGGACTTTCATTAGCGGTGGATGGACAAAGTGCTGATTATATACGGGATGTGCTTCATGAAGAAATTGATGCCATGGAAGAGAGACACAGTGCCGGGGCGCTCATTTTTACACAAGCAGGGACCTATGCACCGACACTCGGTGTGCTTGGAGCGGTGATTGGACTTATAGCGGCCCTCAGTCACATGGACAATACGGATGAACTTGGCTACGCGATTTCAGCGGCCTTCGTTGCAACACTCCTCGGTATCTTCACGGGTTACGTTCTTTGGCATCCATTTGCCAACAAGCTGAAGCGCAAGTCAAAGCTTGAAGTACAGATGAAAATGATGATGGTGGAAGGGATCCTGTCGATCATCGAGGGAGAATCGCCGCGGGTGATTGAACAGAAGCTGGCGTCCTATTTACCGGCAAGTGAACGATTATTGTTATTAAAGGGGGATGAGGATGAGGCGGCGTAAGAAGAAACATGACGACGAGCATATGGACGAGTCCTGGCTGATTCCATACGCTGACTTACTCACCCTGCTGCTGGCCCTGTTTATCGTGCTTTATGCGTCAAGCTCGGTGGACGCTCAAAAATTCAGGGAGCTTTCCCAGGTGTTCAGTGAAATCTTCACGGGAGGGACGGGAATGATGGAGTACCCCAGCCCCGTAGCACCTCAGCAGTCGAGCGATCAGGAAAGCAAACAGGCAGCATCTTCAGGGAATGAAGAGGAAAAAGAGAAGGAATTAAGCAAGGAAGAACTTGATAAGCAGGCTTTTCTAAAGGATCAGGAAGAGCTAAAGGAAATACAGGAAAAAATAAATCAGTACATCAAAACGAATAATCTGGAAATTCAATTCGTCACGAAGCTTACCGATGAAGGCTTGCTTCTCACGATTCGGGACAATGTCTTATTCGACTCGGGATCAGCCATTGTCCAAGGCAATGACCTGAGCGTGGCCGGGGAATTATCTGCGCTGCTTGAAATGAATCCTCCACGGAACATTATTATTAGCGGCCATACGGATAACGTGCCCATCAGTAATGCGGAATACGATTCAAACTGGGAGCTAAGCGTCATGCGGGCAGTTAATTTCATGAAAATCATTTTGGACAATCCAAAGCTTGATCCCCAGTGGTTCAGTGCAAAAGGATTCGGAGAATTTGAACCGATTGCCGACAACACTACATCAGAAGGCCGGGGCCAAAATCGCCGGGTGGAAGTGTTGATTCTGCCCAGGGTATCAGATTAAGAAATAGGATCTGCAGTCAGAAGTTGGCTGCAGATTTTTTGTTGGTCAGAAATTGCCGTATTTCCGGGGAAATGAACGGGTTTTGTCGAAAGGACCTTGGTTTTAACCAACTAAATCATCCTCATCCTTCCTCATTTTTAAACAATATGTTTCACACCACCAAATTTAGGGAAAAGTTTGAAAAACCATTTAGAAGTAGTGGCTAATTTTTCAGGAACAGGGGTCTCTATATGCGGAGGAAGGGCATTATACATACTTTTCCACCATCATTTACGCCTTCCCCAACCAACAATTCCAAACCTTAGCCACTGCCTCTACTAAAAGGAGGAGCACGATTGGATACGTTTTTTGACATCATAGGTAAAGTTTCGGCATGGTTATGGGGGCCCCCATTAATCATTGTCCTGGGTGCAACGGGTTTGTACCTGACATTCTTATTGAAATTCATACAATTTCGCTATCCTCTCTACATCTTTAAACAAACGATAGGGAGCGTTTTTAAGAAGCCGAAAGGCGAAGGAACGGTGACGCCGTTGCAGGCCTTGACATCGGCTCTATCGTCCACCATCGGGGCGGCGAATATTGTCGGTGTACCGGCAGCGATCATGTTTGGTGGGCCGGGAGCTGTTTTCTGGATGTGGGTGATTGCCTTAATTGGAATGGCTCTTAAGTTTTCCGAGAGTGTACTTGCGGTCCGCTATCGTGAGAAGAATGAAAAGGGGGAATATGTTGGCGGTCCCATGTACTACATGACGAAAGGATTAAACATGAGATGGCTCGGTGTATGGTTTGCCTTTGCCCTTATGATCGAGCTGATTCCAAGTGTGATGGTGCAAGGGAATGCTGTGGCATCAACGGTAGAAGAAACATTTAATGTAGATGGACTTATCACGGGCATTGTTGTGGCCCTCATCGTTGTATTAATCGTATTTGGTGGAATAAAGCGTATTGGTAAAGTAACGGAAATATTTGTCCCATTCATGGCTCTGATCTATGTAGGAAGCGCTTTGGTCATTCTATTTATGAACATTGGTGCAGTGCCCGAATTCTTCAGTCTGATTCTGTCAAACGCTTTCCAACCCATGTCCGCAATGGGTGGGTTCGCCGGGGTAGCAGTGGCTGAAACGATCCGTTGGGGATTTGCCCGTGGATTATACTCAAATGAGGCAGGACTTGGAACTGCGCCGATTGCCCACGCTGCGGCACAAACCGATCATCCCGTCAGGCAGGGGCTTTGGGCTATCGTTGGGATCGTGATTGATACGATCATTGTCTGTACGGCAACGGCCTTCGTAGTGTTATCATCAGGGGTGTGGACAGCAGAGAATGCATTGGATGACCCGTCAGCCCTTACGACAGAAGCATTCACAAGTTATTTCGGGGAATTTGGTGGAATCCTCGTTACGATTTCATTGATTTTCTTCGTACTATCGACGATTATCGTCATCGTCTTTTACGGAGCAAAGCAAGCGGAATTCCTATTTGGCTGGAAGGCAGCACAAGGAATCAAGGTTGTATATACGGTTGCGATCGTGCTTGGTTCAGTTGGTGCAGCAAAAGTCATTTGGCAATTCCTTGACTTAGCCCTTGCAGCGATCTTAATTCCGAATATCATTGCGGTTCTTCTTTTAAGTAAAGAAGTTAAGAGGCTTACACATGAGTTCTTTACGTCGGATGAGTATTACATGAAAGACACCGGCAAGGTAAAAGAAAAGAAAATATCATAGTCCAAAAGACTTGTTTTTCCGAGTGGGGAAGCAAGTCTTTTTTTTATGGAATTCTGGCTGCCCTGCGCATTGCGACCTACTTCTGGTTCGTGGATGATTATGGAATTAGTGATAATCATTTTCAATTAGGTGTTGACACCTTTTGAAAATGCAGTATATGATAGTCATGTGCTAAATGATAATGATTTTCAATATCAATGAAATTTAGTAAAATCAATGAAAGTTTTGGGGATAGTCATGAAACAACGTTACCTTTTTATTGCGCTCATCTTGCTGTCACTCCTGTCTTTATTTGTAGGAGTGAGCCATATTACACCGATGGATTTACTTCAATTTCAATCCGAAGAGACACAGATTTTTCTCATCAGTCGATTCCCCCGATTATTGGCGATCTTACTTGCCGGTGCGGGAATGAGCATTGCAGGGTTGATCATGCAAAGCTTGAGTCGAAACAAGTTCGTATCCCCTACGACGGTGGGGACGATTGATGCTGCCCGGCTGGGGATCCTTGTATCGATGATTGTGTTTGTAAACGCCTCTTTACTTGAGAAGATGATTGTTGCTTTTGCATTTGCGTTAGCCGGCACATTGCTTTTTATGCAAATACTCGATCGGATCAAGTTCAAGGATGCAGTCTTTATCCCCCTCGTCGGGTTGATGCTTGGGAATGTGTTGTCTTCGGTGACAACGTTTTTTGCCTACAAGGCAAATGTGATTCAAAATATGGCGGCATGGCTGCAGGGTGATTTCTCATTGATCATGAAAGGCCGATATGAACTTTTGTACATAAGCATTCCCATTATGATCATTGCCTATCTTTATGCGAATCGGTTTACTGTCGCCGGGATGGGGGAGGACTTCTCCAAGAACCTTGGTGTTTCTTATCGCAGAATAGTGAATACTGGTCTCGTTCTGGTGGCCCTCATTACGGTGACAGTCGTATTGACTGTCGGGATGATCCCATTTCTGGGTTTGATCATACCCAATATCGTTTCCATCTTTAAAGGAGATCACTTACAGAAGACATTGCCTCATACGGCCTTACTTGGAGCGATCTTCCTTCTTGTCTGTGATATTTTAGGCCGGATTATCATCTACCCGTACGAAATTTCGATTAGTTTAATGGTTGGGGTCATCGGCAGTGCCATCTTCCTATACTTGCTGGTAAGGAGGAAGGCATATGCGTAATCGGTGGAAAATGCTTATTTTATTATTTGTAGCCCTGTTATTTTGCGGGATTTATTTATTCTACGAGCTAAATGGAAGCTATGATTATGCACTGCCTCGACGGGGGATGAAGGTGCTTGCTATGGTCATTACGGGAATCGCAATCGCCTATTCAACGGTCGTATTTCAAACGATCACACATAATAGGATCTTAACACCGAGTATTATGGGGCTTGATTCTCTTTATCTCCTTCTTCAAACGGTGATCATTTTCTTCCTGGGATCGGATCACATGCTTGTCATCAACAAGAATATAAACTTCTTACTATCGGTTGCAGCCATGATTGTATTTGCTCTTATCCTGTATCAATTATTATTCCGTCATAGTAATCAACCCATCTACTATTTATTGTTGATCGGAATCATCGTTGGTACATTCTTTGGAAGCATCACCACATTCCTGCAAGTGTTGATTGACCCCAATGAGTTTTTAATGGTTCAGGATAAGATGTTTGCGAGTTTCAATAACATGAATGCGGATCTGGTTTGGCTTGCCCTTATCGTGGTAACCATCGTGATGATGATTGGCTGGAGGAAGATCCATTACCTGGATGTCATGTCATTGGGAAGGGAGATGTCCATTAATCTTGGTGTGCCTTATGATCGAATGGTGCGTCGTATGCTGGTGATTGCGTCTGTACTCATTGCTGTTTCAACCGCCCTGGTCGGGCCGATTACCTTTTTCGGATTAATCGTCGCAAACTTAGCTTATCAATTCTTCCGGACCTACAAACACAGCATGTTCATTACCGGCGCGGGCTTGATGAGTATCATTGCCCTCGTTGGCGGACAGTGGGTGGTAGAACGGATCTTCACGTTTTCCACGACCCTAAGTGTGATTGTAAACTTCATCGGAGGAATGTACTTTATATATCTTTTGTTAAAGGAGAGTAAAGCCAAATGATACACATTCGAGGGCTATCCAAGTCGTACGGGAAAAAGCTGGTGGTTGAAGACGTGACTGTCACGATTCAGCCTGGTCAAATTACTTCGTTTATTGGACCGAATGGTGCCGGGAAGTCGACCCTTTTATCAATGGTAAGCCGTCTGCTCGACTCAGATAGTGGTGAAATCATACTGGATCAAGCTGATCTCAAGAAAATGAAATCAGATGATCTTGCCAAAAGAGTCGCGATCCTAAAGCAATCGAACTTCCTTAACGTCCGTTTGACGGTGAGAGAACTGGTATCGTTTGGACGATTTCCTTATTCGAAAGGCCGATTAAAGGAAGAAGATGAAAAGGCAGTTAATCAGGCACTTGACTATATGAATCTGGGGGAGTTAGAGGGGAACTACTTAGATGAATTATCCGGGGGGCAAAGGCAGCGTGCTTTCATTGCCATGGTCATCGCCCAGGATACAGATTATATTCTCCTGGATGAGCCCCTGAATAACCTGGACATGAAACACTCCGTCCAGATCATGAAAATTCTGCGCAGATTAGTGGATGATCTGGGGAAGACGGTCGTCATTGTCCTGCATGACATCAATTTTGCCTCGGTGTATTCAGACAGAATCGTTGCAATGAAAAATGGCAGGGTCATAAATGAAGGTTCAACAGATACCATCATTCAAACCCAAGCGTTAAAGGAAATCTATGATATGGACATTCCTGTACAACAGATGAACGAAAATCGGATTTGTGTTTATTTTAATTCATAAAAAAGAGGAGAAAAGATAATGAAAAAATGGTCATTAATAACACTATTACTTACAGTTTTACTAGTATTGGCAGCGTGCGGTTCAAAGGAAGAATCAACGACAGAATCGGAGAGTTCCGGTGGAAACGAAGAACTGAAAGAAATCACAGTCAAGCATGAACTTGGCGAAACGAAGGTTAAGCAAAATCCTGAAAAGGTCGTCGTGTTTGATTTCGGTGTCCTTGATACGTTAGATGAGCTTGGAGTGGAAGTAGCGGGAGTACCGCAAGCAACCATTCCTCCATACCTTGAGAAATACAGCGGTTCTGACTACACGAACGTAGGAAGTTTGAAAGAAGCAGACTTTGAAGCGATCAGCTCCATGAAACCGGATGTGATTTTCATCTCTGCCCGCCAATCGGAAATGTATGAAGAATTCGCGAAAATCGCTCCCACCGTGTATGTTCAGACGGATTACACAAATTACATGGAATCATTCACAAGCAACATGAAAACCATTGCAGAAATCTTTAATAAAGAAGATGAAATGAAGAAGGAATTAGAGGATGTTCAAGCGGGTGTCGACGGTATTAAAGAGAAGACTGGAAGCCTTGATAGCAAAGCGTTGATCTTGATGGGGAATGAAGGGGAAGTCAGTGCATACGGTCCTGGCTCCCGTTTCGGAATTCTCCATGATGTATTCGGATTCAAGCCTTCTGATGAAAACATAGAGGAATCCACTCATGGTCAAAATGTGACGTTTGAATATGTATTGGAACAAAATCCCGATGTTCTGTTTGTGATCGACCGTGATGCTGCCTTTGATCCAAACGCAAGCGTCAAAGATTCAATTGAAAACGAACTTGTACAAAAAACGAACGCCTACAAAAATGAAAAAATCGTCTATCTGAATGGGGGCCCATGGTACCTTTCAGGAGGCGGACTTCAATCGATGAAACAAATGGTTGAAGATGCGAAGGCAGGTTTATAATATGTTTTATCAAATAAAGAGACTGGTAGTGAAAGAGGGAACCTCATCAAAAGTGGTTGAAAGGTTTTCCGGTGAGGGATTAATTGAAAAACAGCCAGGGTTTATCGACTTAAAAGTCCTCGTCAAAAAAGTACGCCGCGGCGACGAAGAAGTGATTGTCATGATTCAATGGGAATCGGAAGCGGATTGGAAAAATTGGGAGAAGAGCCCTGAGCATATTGCAGGTCATAAAGCGAGTGCCGGCAAGCCTAAACCCGACCATATTCTTGAATCGAGTCAACATGTGTATGAGGTAAAGGCAAGTAAATAGGGAAAAGAAGTGTCCTGAGGTATATCGGGACGCTTTTTCTTTTATTTTCCTTCTTGTCTAAATTTAAACAAAAGTTTAAAATATTAACAAAAGTTATTTTTCTTTATAGGGGTGGGAGCTTGTGAACGAAAAAGAAAAGCTTTTGTTGACGTATATTGAGGAAAATCCATTTATGACTCAACAGGAATTGTCCGAGCGAAGTGGGATGTCACGCTCAGCGGTTGCAGGGTATATTTCGAATCTGGTGAAGCAGGGGAAAATCATGGGGCGTGCGTATGTTCTTCCGAAGAAAAACGGGATCACGTGCATCGGAGGAGCGAATATCGACCGGAAGCTTCAGTTGGACGGTACGTTTATTCCTGAAACCTCAAACCCTGCGAGAACAGAGCAATCCAGTGGCGGCGTAGCACGCAATATTGCCGAAAACTTAGGCCGGCTGGGAAAACAGGCCAATTTGATAACGGTTGTAGGCGAAGATACGGAAGGAAGCTGGCTTTTATCTCAAACGAAGTCGTATGCCGATGTATCCGCATCCCAGCGGCTTCTAAATGAAAGCACCGGGGCTTACTCCGCCATATTGGACGAAAAAGGGGAAATGCTGTTTGCCTTGGCTGATATGAACATTTATGAAAGCGTTGACATTGGTTTTATTGATAAGAGATGGGGATTGATTTCTTCATCTGAAATGGTGCTGCTCGACACCAATTTTCCAGAGGATGTACTGAAGTACATCATCCGCAGGTGCCAAACGGAGGGAGTGCCCCTTACGATCATCCCGGTTTCTGAACCGAAAGTGTTGAAGCTTCCTACATCATTGGAAGGGGTTTCCTGGTTCATATGCAACAAAGGGGAAGCGGAAACGTATGTAGGAATGACGATTGAGACAGAGGGCGACTATTTTAGAGCGGCCAAAGCCATCACACAAAGAGGGGCGGAAAGGGTCGTGATTACACGGGGAGATCAGGGATTGGTCTATTACACTACTTATAAAGAAGCGAGAGCCGTGTTACCTCCCAAAGTTGAAGTCGCTGATGTAACAGGTGCTGGAGATGCCCTTGTTGCGGGAATATTATTTGGCTATTTAAAAGGATCCGATACAGAAGGAGCTTGCCGGATCGGAGTGATCTGCTCGTCCATTACACTGCAATCCAAATTTACGGTGGCACCTACGCTGAACAAGTCCAAGCTTCAACAAGAGTTTAGTCATTACTATTGATTAGGGGGAAATGTACGTGAATATCAACTCATATATTGAATACTCGCAGGAAGTATCAGAAGCCAAAAAGGCAGGAAAGGCAATTGTGGCATTGGAATCAACGATTATTTCTCATGGAATGCCTTATCCACAAAATGTGAAAACCGCTCGTGAAGTGGAGGGTATCATTCGTTCAAAGGGTGCAGTTCCAGCAACGATTGCCATCTTGAACGGGAAGATCAAGATTGGTTTATCTAATGAAGAGCTTGAATATTTAGGACAGGCTTCAGACGTGATCAAGGCAAGTCGCCGCGACATCCCTTATATCCTTGCTTTTAAAAAGGACGGGGCGACTACGGTTGCTGCCACCATGATCTGCGCGGAGCTTGCTGGTATTTCGGTTTTCGTGACAGGAGGCATCGGGGGTGTGCATCGGAATGCAGAAGTGACGATGGATGTTTCGGCGGATCTTGAGGAGCTTGCTGTGACGAACGTGGCCGTTGTCTGTGCCGGTGCTAAATCCATCCTGGATATAGGCTTGACGATGGAGTACCTGGAAACAAAAGGAGTGCCTGTTTTAGGATACGGAACAGATTCCTTACCGGCCTTTTATACACGAAGCAGTCCTTTTTCAGTGAACTATAAAGTAGAGACCGCCCAAGAGACGGCTGATATTCTAAAAGCGAAATGGGACCTTGGATTAAAAGGAGGCGTGGTCATCGCTAACCCGATCCCTGCCCAGGACGCACTGGATGAAAACGAGATGAATAGTATCATAGAAAGAGCGTTAAACGAAGCGGAAGAACAACGTATTTCAGGTAAGGAAGCTACGCCTTTCCTCCTTGGGAAAGTAAAAGAATTAACAGAAGGAAAGAGCCTTACAGCCAATATCGAACTCGTGAAGAACAATGCTCATGTAGGGGCAGATATTGCAGTTCATTATGCCAAACTTGCGAAGGTGAAAACCTTCTAATACTGTGAAAATAGGAGAAACCTGGGCAGATGGTTGTGCCCGGGTTTTTTATATGAAATATATTGACCGTTTATATGTTTGAAGAGGTAGGGTAAAATGGTGGTAAATAACGATACAAAAAAGGAAGGTACTATGGCTGATATGCAACCCTATCATGCATTGAGTGTTGACTCGATTCCAGTCCCGGCTGCAATAATAGATGTGCAAGACCAAAATTTTATAGAAGAGAATGAAGAATGGAAAGGTTTGACCCTGCAAGAAGATAATCTTCTTCAGAAAATATTAGTAGAAAAGAATTGTTCCATCCGATTAAATCATTATACCTACAAAGTTAAACGTAAACAGATCGATGAACAAAAAGAATTAGTGATGATTGTTCCGGAGGTGTGTGGAGAGAAGCACGTATCCGATGATTATTCAAATAACTCCCGTTCGGCCATATATGAGTCTCTTATTTATAACACCCCAACTTGTGTTTGTATTCTTGATAACAAAGGGAAAGTAGTGGAGATGAATCAATCCTTTCAGGAGCTGTTTCATATTTCCGATACCGTTTTGGGTGAGTCCCTGTGCAATCAAACACCCCTTCAGAATCAAGCCTTTATCAACTTAGTGATGAACGGAATAAGGGGAGTGAATACGACCGGGGAAGAAGTAACCTTCATGATGGATAATCGACGGAAGATTACATGCAATATTACCATTTCCCCGGCCAATTACAAAAGTGACGGAACTGTAGACAGTGTCGGAATCATCCTTCACGACATCACGGAGAAGAAAAACTATGAAAACGAACTAGTCTCATTGAAGGCGGAACTTGAGAACACACTTCGCCTCCAAAAGACGATCACCTATAAGATTAATAAGAGGGACAATGAATTTGTCATCGAGATGGCGGCAGGGGAGCTATTGAAAAAATTAAATCTGACTCCTTCAAAGGTGATTGGTAAAACCATTGAAGAAGTATTTGATTCCCATCATTTAGGGAAAATCCAACCTAAACTAAAGCGTATATGGGAAACAGGGGAAGAGTTGACGTATGAGGATGAATACAAGGATTTAGAATATATCGCCTCCATCGTCCCAGTGGTACAAGATGGAAAAGTAGCGGAAATCATCTGCTCCATTTCAGATATTTCCCTGATCAAAGATATTCAGAGAAAACTGATCGAAAGCGAGCAAAAGTATAAGTCAATTGTGAAATACAGTCCTGATAATATTTATATGGTTGATACGAAGGGGATCATCCAGGAAGTGAACCCTGCTGTGAAACAGCAATGGAATCATATCTCTCCTTATATGATCGGCAGTCACTTCAGTGAATTCATCGCGGAAGGCAGTAAGCATTCAGCCATCAATCACTTTGAAGTCGCCCTAAAAGGAGAAGCGTCAAGATTTGTCACCACCTTCGAAAATGGTGAAGGTGGCAAAAGCCATGTAGCGGTCACCAACATCCCGATCCGGGTCAAAAACAAGGTCATCGGAATTTATGGATTCGGACAGGATATCACAGAGAAACTGAAGATGGAAGAAGAACTAAAAGAAGCGAAAGAATTACTGGAAGCGTACTTTGAGCATGCCGGTGATGGAATTGTTCTTTTAGATCCAGAGGGAAGCGTATTGAAGGTCAATCAGCAGTTTGAATCGATGTTCGGTTGGAATAAAGATGAAATTACAGGAAATAAAATCACCTTTATTCACCAGGAAGACCAGGTAGGACAATTCAAACAGAATTTAATGACCATCAAGGCCGGGAAGCGAATAAAGGATTATGAAACGGTGCGGTACCGAAAAGACGGCACGCCAATTGAAATTGCCTTTAACATGAACCCGATCTTAAATGACGATGGAAACCTGATCGGTATTTCAGCCATCATCCGGGACCTATCCGAGAAGAAGCGAAATGAAGACTTACTGAAGAAATCGGAACAGTTAGCGATGATCGGACAGCTCGCAGCAGGAGTGGCCCATGAAATCAGAAATCCGCTGACGACCCTGAAAGGCTTCCTTCAACTGATGAAAGAAAATGCGAAGGATGACTTTTACTTAGGGGTCATCCAGGGAGAGCTCGATCGAATCGAAATCATCACCAATGAGTTTCTGGCCTTGGCGAAACCGAGAGCCGTTCAATTTTCCCTGACCTCCCTGACGACACTGCTCACAAGCTCTGTCGAATTCATTAAGATGGAATGCCTGAAGCAAGGAGTCGATGTAAGGTTCTCCGTGGAAGAAGCGGAAATTTATTGTGATTCCCATCAAATGAAACAGGTCATATTAAATGTCATGAAAAATGCCCTGGAAGCCATGCCAAGTGGGGGTCTCCTCAGTGTTCAACTTGAAAAAGAAGACGGTTATGCGAAAATCTCCATTCAGGATAATGGAAATGGAATCCCGCCTGAGCGAATGAAGCATTTAGGTGAACCTTTCTACAGCACGAAAGAGAAAGGGACCGGTCTCGGATTGATGATCTGCCAAAAAATCATCAAAGAACATCACGGCTCACTATCGATTCAAAGCAATGTATCGGAAGGAACGACCGTTACGATCTTGCTGCCGATTGCAAATGAAAAATAGAATAGAAGAAACTCCATGATGAGAGGGAACTCTTGTCGTGGAGTTTTTTTATTTCCTCGGCTATTGTCGATTTAACTAAGGGAAATCATCCGACAAAAAATGTAAATTCCAGATAAGGTGGACTCTTGAAATGCTGATATTTTCCGGGAAATAGTACGTTCTACAAATTTCTTATTTCTCTTTTCTTTCTTAAGAACTTGTCTACTCGTGGCGATTGGATGAGAGCACATCGCCACGTTTCAACATCCCGGAAAAAGGTTAAAGAGAGAGAAAGAGGTGAGGAGAAATGGAGACAAACGTCTTTATTAGTGGTGGAGGAATCGGCGGTCTGACACTCGGCTTGAAATTAGCGCAGTGCAATATAGACGTAACGGTAGTGGAACGGTTACCAGGTCCAGGTTCCGTATACAAAGGCGAACTCCTCCAGCCAAAAAGCCTGGAAATATTCGATTCATTGGGGGTCATTGGCTCCGTCTCCGAAAACGGCCATATCATTTCCGATTTGGAACTCATTGAATTGAAACGTGCGAAATCAAAAGCGGAGAACTCCACGATGAGCTACTCGATTCTTCCCAGTCGATACCCTTATTCATTAATGATCCATCATGAAACGTTAAAGGAGATTTTACGAGATAAAGGGCAGGAGTATCCAACATTTCATTATCGATCAAATACAGCCTGTAAGAAAATAGACGGTCACATGGTGACCATCGAGGATCGGAAGACGAAAGAGATACACGAGATTCATAGTGATTTCATTATAGGGGCTGAAGGAAGAAGCTCTGTCACCCGTGACTATATGGAAGTGGATGTAAAGGAAAGAAAGTACAACCATCATTTCTTGACGGTGACGTTTCCACGTCCAAAGGAAATGGTGAAGGGACGTATCATTTCTACATATCAATCATTCCTGGGTCTGTTCCCGTTACCAAACGATGAAGTACGATCCGTTTATCTCATTCCAGCAGGGGAATATAAGTCTCTTCGGAAAAAACCGATTTCAGAATTTCATAAGCTCTATATCCAAATGTGCCCGGATCTCGATGGGTATGTGAACCAAATAGAGGACTGGAAAAAAATTCAGCTGATGGTACCCCTGAAATATCATGCGGAAACCTATGTGAAGAATCATCTTGCCCTCATAGGAGACGCCGTCCACACGGTTCACCCTATGGCAGGAGAAGGAATGAATATGGCGATACAGGATGGGAGCATTCTTGGAGAATTGTTGTGTGATATGTATTCGGCCGGTAAATTAGATCCTGCTAATTTAGAGTGGTACCCAAAGGTCCGGAAAAGAAGGGTGGCCCATCAAATGCATCTCAGTCATTTATCGGCCCTGGTTTATTCATATCCGTATCGCCCGGTTGGCTGGCTGCGAAATAAGAGCCTTCAGCGCATGGAGAGGGATTCGATCTCCCATTACAAGCAGATGCTGAACATATCCGGTCTCGGCATGTGGAGAGAAACCCTGTACGACCGGATGGTCCAGGGGGGAGTGCTTCCAATCAGAAATGATTCGTTAACAGAAGAAGAAAAATCCAACACAAAATTTACGGAAGTTCAGGATTATCCCTGGAAAGGAAAGGAGGCACTACGATGATCGGAGAAATGGTGAAAGTATGGCGGGCAAGAACATGGATGAAAAAGAATGTGCCGTTTCTGTACAGCTGGCACGCTTATGTAGGGTATGAAATGGATCTTTTTGAAAGCTTTACAAAGCCTGCCTCCATTCAGGAAGTTGCGCTTGAAAAAAATATCGAAATGGACCTCCTTGAACAGTGGGTAGAAGTTGGCATCACCATCAAGCATATGAAGCGGGTGGAGGATGAGAAAGTCACCACGAGAAACCGATGGAAGCTTCCGACTCCCAAGAGGGACCCTCATTCGTCAGGTATTTTGCTGAAAGAAATGATGGAGCTTCACATACCGGCCCTCTTGTCGTATCCACAATTATTACGTAATCAAACGAAGCAGCATTTCAATTCCGATGTCCATGGCTCGACTGTAGCCAAAACGTCGATTCTGTTAGAGCGCTTTGCCTTTCCAAAGGTACAGAAGGCGATTAAAAGATACAATGTGAATTCGATATTGGATCTGGGCTGTGGTGAAGGCGGGTATGTGAAAAGAATAGGAGATCGCTATCCTGATAAGAGAATGGTAGGGATCGAGATTCATGAAGCCGTCGCAAAGGCTGCTGAAGAATCGCTCAGTGACTATGAAAATATTGAAATTCTTTGTAAGGACCTCCATGAATATGAACCTGGTCAGCTCTTTGACATGATCATGGCCAATAATCTCTTTCACTATATCGATCCGTCCGATAGACTGCAATTCTTTGAGAAAGCATCGACTTGGCTTGAAAAAGAAGGCTTGTTCTTTGTTCTGACACCTATGCAGAAATCAAAGCACGGTCAGCAGTTTTCCAGCGCCTTCAACAGCTTCTTCATGACCTTCCAGAACCTGTATCCGATTCCGTCGCAGAAGGAGATGGAGACATTGGCCGCTAAAACAAATTTCAAAGTGGAGTCCGTCGAACCGATCGTGAAAGAAGGCGGATGGTATGTGATGATATTCAGGAAGAACTGATCCTTGTGGTGGGATCGGTTTTTTTGTTTGGGTATGTGGTGCTGGCGTGTGTGGCGGAGGTGTATGTCGGTTTGTGTCGTTTTATCCTTAGTCGATAATAAAAGTGCCGAAGTCGATAATATATCTGGAAAGTCGATAATATATGGGAGTAAAGTCGATAATATAATCCGAAAGTCGATAATATTATATAGTGGAAACTCGATAATAAAAAGTTTCGCATCCCCTTTGAAGTACCGCATCTATACACATTTGTCCCTTTCCTTAACCAATATTCAATCGCGAATAATAAAAAACACCGTTAAGGGTGCAATTCTTAAAGCGAATCAATTAAAATAGTTCAGCAGCTGAATATCGGGTATATTTTAACAGTCAAATTCCGATTGAAAATCAACTGTTAAATATCACGCGAAATTCACCAGTCAAAATATTCGCCCACCACACACATCCGTCACAATTATTTTCACTAAAAAGGGTAATCCCCCATCGTTTTAGGGTAAAAATAGAAAGATGATTACAAATGTGGAGGAGAGCCAATTGAGTAGACAGGATGTATATGATTGTATCGGTATTGGGATTGGTCCATACAATTTAAGTTTGGCGGCGTTGATGGAGGAGAAGACGGATTTGAAGGTGAAGTTTTTTGATCAGACACCTGAGTTTCAGTGGCATCCGGGGATGTTGATCAATCTGACGGATCTGCAGGTTCCATTTATTGCGGATTTGGTGACGTTTGCGAATCCACAAAGCCGGTACAGTTATTTGAATTACTTACATACGCATAATCGTTTATATAAATTTTTCTTTTTTCAAAAGTTTGAAATGCCCAGGCAGGAGTACAATGATTATGCCCGCTGGGTGGTGAGTCAGCTAAGCTGCTGTCAATTTCATAGTGAAGTGATCGGGGTCACGGATCAGGGCGACTGCTATAAGGTTGTGATCGATAACCGGTTGACCGACGAGCGTGAGATCTATTATGCGAAGCATGTGGTGATGGGGACGGGAAGTAAGCCGTTGATTTTAGACGGGATGGATGGTCTGCCGGATGTGGACGTACATCATACGAGTAAGTATCTGTTCCATAAAAACACAACAATGGAAGGTTCCGCGATTACAATTGTTGGATCCGGTCAAAGTGCAGCCGAGGTGTTCTTTGATTTATTGAAGGAGCAGGAAAATCATTCATATCAGCTTACATGGCTGACCCGTTCAGAAGGAATATTGCAGCTCGAGTCGTCGAAGCTTGGACAGGAATTCTTTGCCCCTGACTATGTGGATTATTTTCATGGGCTGACGTATGAGAAGCGTGTGGAGGCATTAGAAACGTTGGATCAGCTGCGGAATGGGATTGATCCCGATACCCTCAATAATATTTACAACATCCTTTATAATCATTCGGTCAGTGATCACTCACCGGACATTATGATTCAGCCTTTAACGGAAGTGAGTAAGATCCGGAAAGAGGAGGATCAGTACGTTCTGAATTGCCGTCAATGGCAGGAAGAGCGTGATTTTTCATATCAGACGGATAAAGTGATATTGGCGACGGGTTATAAGCCGAATATTCCTGATTGGTTTTTTGAGGAGTTCAAGGACAAAATCGTTTGGGAGGATGAGAAGAAGTATAAAGTCTCCCGAAATTATAAGCTGGAATTCAAAGAGAACAGAGACCGGGATCATCACTTCTATACGGTGACGAGCCTGGAGCATTCTCACGGTGCAGGGGCAACGAACTTAGGGTTGGCTGTGGACCGTAATATTCAAATCATCAATGATATCGTGGGTGAAGAAGTGTATGAAGTGCAGAGGAACACGATTTTTTCTCAATTCACGATGGATAAATAAGGGTGTTGTGTTTGAATGTATGCACAAAGGGTAAAGTACATGTGTGGTAAAAAACAAACGATAACTAGGAGTGTTTCAATTTTATGGCTAAAATAGCAACGTTAATCACAGACATGTTTGAAGACGTAGAATTTACAGATCCTGAAAAAGCGTTTAAAGAAGCAGGTCACGAAGTTGTGACGATTGAAAAAGAAAAAGGGAAATCAGTGAAAGGGAAGCAGGGCGATGCAACGGTGAAAATTGATGAAAGCATCGATGACGTTAATCCTGCAGACTTTGATGCCCTATTATTACCAGGGGGATTCTCTCCTGATCAGCTGCGTGCAGATGACCGTTTCGTGAAATTTACGAAGCATTTCATGGATGAGAAAAAACCGGTATTCGCCATATGTCATGGTCCACAATTATTGATTACGGCAAAAGCACTGGAAGGACGCAAAGCGACTGGCTTCAAGTCCATCAAGGTTGATATGGAATATGCAGGTGTGACGTACGAGGATAAAGAAGTTGTCGTATGCGGGAACCAGCTTGTGACAAGCAGGACACCGGATGATATTCCGGCATTCAACCGTGAATCACTGGCGCTTCTTTCTAGTAAGTAGGACAAGTAAATGAAAGGGGACATTCCCCAAGGTATTTTGTACCTTTGAGGGAATGTCCCCTTTTTACATATCATTTTCGCAGGTTACCCATTTCTTCAATGATCGCAGTCATTTCACTCGGGCTGAATCTGTCCTTGCGATCGACCATTACGTAAAGGTCGTGAAGATCTTCATACATTTCTTCATTGAAGTCTTCAGGCTTTACGGCTCCGGCATTGACAATTTTTAATTTTTCTTTAATGGCAGTGACCATGAATTCGATATTTTCCGTTGTATTTTGTGATAAATCCATATGGAATCGTCCTTTCTGACGTGCATTCATTATATTTATCTTTCCATGATTCCTTGAACCTGTCAACATAACTTCCACCCGAGAAGGATTTTTTTCTGAGAATGTTTTACACTATTAAGGAATGGGAAATGAGTAGGTAAGTTAAAACGTTAGGAGAGGCACGTTCATGGTATCTGTGTTATTTGTATGTTTGGGAAATATTTGCCGGTCCCCTATGGCGGAGGCGATATTCAGGTCAAAGGTTAAAGAAGGGAATCTGGATGGCGTGATTGAAGTTGACTCTGCAGGCACGGGAGATTGGCATGTCGGGAAGAAACCTCATGAAGGAACTTTAGCCATTCTTAGAGAAAATAATATAAAGAGTGATGGCTTGCTCGCACGACAATTTCATGGTGAAGATAAGAAATATGATTACATCGTGGCCATGGACGCTTCGAATGAACAAAATATGAAGAAGATCCTTGATCGTGATCATCACGGAAAGGTGTTCAAGCTCCTGGACCTGGTGGAAGAAAGCCGGGAGAAAGATGTTCCCGATCCATACTTCACGGGGAATTTTCACGAGGTATATGATCTGGTGGAGTCTGGCTGCAGCCAATTATTAGATAAAATTAAAAAGGAAAATCATTTGAAGGAGGGTAATACATATGGGAAGTAATAAATTTTTTAAAGGGGTTTTGTTAGGTGCCGCAGCAGGAGGTTTGCTTTCCCTGCTGGATAGAACGACCCGTCAGGAAATGGGGACATCTTTAAAGAACAGTGGGAATTATATTTCAACGTACTCAAAAAATCCTCAAAGACTGGTCGAGTCATCGAAGGAAGTGTATGAGAAATTACGTACGACTGCCGATCAGGTCAGCAGGGATATTCAATTTATCAGTGAAAAGGTAGATGAAATCAAAGGGATGACTCCACAGGTGAAAGAAATCATCGAGGAAACAAAAGAAACCTTTGAAGACTCTTCAGAAACCTATAAAGATACGTTTTCAGATAGGGAAACATCAAATGAACTAACAACTCAGGATGAAGAAAATCAACCGATTGCTTCATCATTCAAGGGATATTAATTAAACGAGGTGAGAATATGCCGGATGAGACGGTCAAAGGAGGATGGAAAGGATTTTCAAAAAGTCTTTTCTCAAATATTAGTGCGAATGATGTAACGGGGCTAGCCGCGCAAATTGCCTATTACTTTCTTTTATCGCTCTTTCCACTGCTGATTTTTATCGTAACACTTTTACCATACCTTCCCGTTGAGCAGGGTGACATCCTGGGTCTGGTCAGGGATTTTGCTCCAGGGGAAACGATGTCCATGATCGAGGAAACGCTTCAGGACATCATGTCGAACCGGAATTCCGGTTTACTGTCTGTCAGTATCATCGCCACGATCTGGTCGGCTTCCAACGGAATGAATGCCATCGTGAAAAGTTTAAACCGTGCCTATGATGTTGAGGAGACAAGATCATTCATTGCGACCCGTCTCATGTCTATTCTATTGACACTAGCCATGATTCTCGTATTTGTCATAGCTCTTTTACTTCCGGTGTTCGGGAAACAGATCGGTCTTTTATTATTTTCTCAATTCGGATTTTCAGAGCAATTTTTAACGGTATGGAACGGGATTCGCTGGGCGATCAGTCCCATCATCCTGTTTATTATTTTCGTAGGGTTGTATTTCTTTGCTCCAAGTAAACGGATCAAATGCTTAAGCGCGTTCCCCGGGGCGATCTTTGCGACGCTTGGCTGGGTACTCGCATCCTTGGCATTTTCTTATTACGTAGGAAGCTTCGGAAATTATTCGGCCACATACGGCAGCATCGGAGGGATCATCGTCCTCATGATCTGGTTCTACTTAACGGGAATCATCATCATGATCGGCGGAGAAATCAATGCACTGGTCACGATTAAAGACAAAGATTCATGTTAAAATAGGGGAAAGACTCCCCGGACATAGTACAGGTCAAAGTAGGGGAAGATTCTATTAAACGTGACGTTTAGTAGGTCTTCTTTTTTTATGTATATAAGAAAGAGAGGTGGTCCCCTTGTTGATAGCTGCGATGGTGGAGAGGCTTGGTATCATTGTGACGATTGCTTTTATTATGACCAGGATCAGCTTCTTCCGTCATCTTATTGAACAACGAACCCATGTGAAGAAAACCCAGACTTTTTTGCTCATATTGCTATTTGGTTTCTTCGGGATCGTTGGTACATATACAGGATTGATCGTGAATCCGTTTCAAGAGGAATATACAAAATGGCAGTGGCATCTTCAGCAGAATGAAGCGATTGCCAATTCAAGGGTGATCGGTGTCGTGGTCGCCGGGTTACTGGGTGGTCCATGGATCGGACTAGGAGCTGGATTGGTCGCTGGGGTCCACCGGTATTTTCTTGGAGGATTCACGGCATTCTCGTGCGGGATCTCGACGGTGTTAGCTGGATTACTGGCGGGGTGGATCGGGAAGCGGGAAAAGAAGAACAGGCTTGTTTCCCCTCAAAAAGCGTTTTTGGTTGGCTTTGTCGCAGAAGGGATGCAGATGCTTCTCATTCTTCTATTATCGAAGCCGTTTGATGATGCGTATTTACTCGTTTCCGATATCGGATGGCCGATGATCCTTGCAAATGGAGTCGGAACCGGGATTTTCCTGCTGATCATTAAAAGCGTTTTTTATGAAGAAGAGCGGATGGGAGCGGCTCAATCCCAGAAAGCACTGCGATTGGCAGATAGCACGGTGAAATATATGCGAAAAGGATTGAATGCCGCCTCTGCACAGGCAACGTGTGAGATCCTGATGAGAGATGTGAACGCGCTGGCAGTTTCCATCACGAACACTTCCCACATCCTCGCTCATGTAGGTCTTGCCTCGGATCACCATCAACAAGGGCGCCCGATTCAAACCGAAGCCACGAAACGGGTCATCGAAACGGGAGAGCTCATGAAGGTGGGAAGAGAGGATATTCAATGTGACCGGAATGGATGCCCATTGGGAGCCGCGATCATGGCGCCTCTTTTAAAAGGGGGAGAAATTGTCGGGACGCTTAAATTCTATTTTCATTCGGAAAAAGAAATATCGCCGATCCTGATGGAATTAACGAAGGGGATCGCGACCCTGCTTAGCCATCAGCTGGAGCTTGCTGAAATCGATACCCATAAAGAGCTTGCGAAAGAGTCAGAAGTAAAGGCGCTGCAGGCACAGATCAATCCGCATTTCTTATTCAATACCATCAATGTCATCGTATCGTTGACGAGGATCAATCCCGATAAGGCGAGGACCCTTCTGATTTCACTATCTCAATTTGTCCGTCAGAACCTGACAGGAAGCACGAAATCCACCTCGACCCTTAAAGAAGAAGGACAGCATGTAAAGGCCTATCTCGCCATTGAAGAAGCACGATTTTTTGACCGGCTGGAAGTGGTGTATGAGATTGACGAAGATGCTCTGCAGGCGAAAGTCCCTTCGATTACCCTTCAGCCTCTTGTTGAAAATGCGATTAAGCACGGGATGAAGAATGTTGAAGAAGGATTTGTGCTCAAGATCTTGATTGCGCTTAATGGTGATGAGGTGACTGTCCGTGTTGAGGATAACGGCGCGGGGATTGATGAAGAGAGACTGGAGAAGCTTTTGCTTGAGCCTGTGGAATCACAGTCCGGTACAGGTATCGGACTCTATAACGTGAACAAACGATTGGAAATGATGATGGGGAAAGAAGCAGGTCTATCGATCACTTCATCAATAGGAAATGGAACCACCGTTGAATTTACGGTAAGGAGTGATAAAGAATGAAAGTCGCCATTATTGATGACGAACCATATAGCCGGGAGGAAATGAAGCATCTATTAAGCGGTTATTCATGGGTGGAAGTAGTCGGAGAAGCAAGCTCTGCCGAAAAGGGATTGGAAATCATTTTAACAAAAGAACCTGATGTCCTATTCCTTGATATTGAAATGCCGGGCATGAGCGGGGTCGACTTAGCAGAAGCCCTGCAAAAAATGAAGCACAAACCGGAAATCGTCTTTGCCACTGCGTATCCGGATTATGCCCTTAAAGCGTTCCGGGTTGAGGCCGTTGACTACTTATTGAAACCATTTGAAGAAGATCAGCTCGGGCAAACGATGGATCGGTTGAAGAATCTTTTGAAAGTGGGAGTGAAAGAGCAAAGCGAGAGTCCGTCGATGGGGAAACTGGCGGTTCAGGATGAAGACAAAATTGTATTCATCAGCCCGAAAGACATTCTATATATCTTCCGTGAAGAGCGGGAAACCTTTATTTGTACGGAGAGGAAGAAGTATACGTGCCGCTTGCCGATCAAGGAATTGGAATCGAAGCTCAGTACATATCCATTTTTCCGGGTTCATAAAAGCTACCTCGTTCAGCTGCCCTTCGTGGAGGAGCTCATCCCGTGGGGGAGCGGTGTGTATCAGCTGAAGGTTCATGGAGCGGAAGAAGCAATTCCAGTGAGCCGGAATTATGTGAAAGAATTGAGGGAGCGGTTGGAGTTGTAGGTGGGGGTGTTTTTTTGAGAGTTTGGTTTGTACCAGGTGCAATTGATGTTGTTTGTAATGGGTACAGGTTAATGGATTTGTACCAGGTACATATACGGTTTATTGTACCAGGTACAAATATGGTTCATTGTACCAGGTACAAATTTGGCTTTTGGTACCTGGTACAAATCAAGCATCTGGTGCCAGGCACCAAACCCGTCATCAGTGCCAGGCACCAAACCATCTAATAGTGCCAGGCACCCATCATCTCCACCATGCACATTAACCCCCGCTCAGAACATCTCAACCCCGATTTACGACATCTTGAACAGAATGTGACAAAACTGTGAATTTGATTGCTATAATGAAAGCGTATTCACAAATGAACGAAAGGGGATCATAAGCATGGTCACATTTCTGGTCTCGATTGTTGTATTAATTATCGGTTATTTCACATATGGAAAATTAATTGAAAAGATTTTTGGAATTAATGAAAGTCGTTCGACTCCTGCTTATGCGAAGGCGGATGGAGTGGATTATGTACCAATGAAGACGGGTAAAAATTCTATGATCCAGCTTTTGAATATCGCGGGTGTAGGACCCATTTTCGGTCCGATCATGGGAGCACTTTATGGACCGGTCGCTTTCCTTTGGATCGTACTCGGTGCGATTTTTGCCGGAGCGGTGCATGATTACTTAACGGGGATGATTTCGATCCGTAACGGTGGAGCTCATTTACCGGAGCTTGCAGGACGCTTCCTTGGTAAGACGATGAAGCATGTTGTGAACGCATTCTCGATTCTATTACTCGTGCTGGTGGGTACGGTTTTCGTTACAGCACCTGCAGCATTGATCGCGAATCTGACGCCAGCCTGGATTTCTTTAGGTGTTATTATCGCCGCAATTTTTATTTATTATATTGTCGCAACCCTATTACCGATTGATAAAATCATCGGTAAAGTATATCCGCTTTTCGGAGCACTGCTTGTAGTGAGTGCAGTTGGTATCGGAGCGGGATTAGTAATTACCGGGGCGGATATTCCTGAGATCAGCTTAACGAATATGCATCCTGAATCAGTAGCGATTTTCCCATTATTATTCTTGACGATTTCTTGTGGGGCACTTTCAGGGTTCCATGCCACACAATCACCAATCATTTCAAGAACGACTCAAAATGAAAAGAACGGACGCAAAATTTTCTACGGAATGATGATTTTAGAAGCGATCATTGCGATGATCTGGGCAGCAGCTGCCATGAGCTTATTCCAGCCTGGTGAACTGAATGCCATCCTGAAAGAAGGCGGACCTGCAGCGGTTGTAAGTGAAGTATCGATCCTTATGCTTGGATCAATCGGTGGAACACTCGCCATCCTTGGAGTAATCATTCTTCCGATCACGTCTGGTGATACATCATTCAGAAGTGCGCGTATGATCATTGCCGATTATATCAAAGTAGGACAAGTGAAAATCTCGAGCAGACTTTGGATTGCGATTCCATTGTTCGTGATCTCGGTCGTATTGACCCGAATTGATTTTAATCTATTATGGAGATATTTCTCCTGGGCGAACCAATCGACAGCAATGATTGCTCTTTGGGTAGGTGCCATGTATCTGGCCCTCCAAAAGAAACCGCACTGGGTCGCAACGATTCCAGCGATCTTCATGACAATGGTGACATTCACTTATATCCTGAATGCACCAATCGGTTTCGGTTTATCCATGGGTACAGCCTATATGGGAGCAACAGTCGTAACCATCGCCGCAATCTTAGCTTTTATTTACACATTAAGAAAGCGCTTAAACGATGGATCCGTCATTCAAGTCGACGAAGACGTACCTCAAACGGCAGCTTGATTAGAAAAGAGTTTTCCGGTAATTACCGGGAGACTCTTTTCATTTTTGGCACAAAATAAGAATGGTTCAAAAACCACAAGTTTTCTTGATGACGACTACTTATTAGGAGTGATTCAGCATGACAAAGAAAACGAAAAAAGACGGCGGTACAAAGCAAAACGGCAAGCACAAACCGAAACAGAAAACATCCGGTTCTGCTAACGGGCAGAATGGATATCACTAGAAAATGACGGCCAATCCTTTACGGGTTGGCTTTTTTATTTGGAACTTGAGATGTTTTCTGGTGGTGGATGTATTATAATAGAGGTAGTTTCAAAAATTTAGTAGTCTCAAAAGGAGATTCCATTATGTCGAATAATAATGATCAGCAAATACAGCCAGAAAAGAAAAAAATCAGCCTGCAGGAAGCAATGAAGCAGCAGCTGGCAAAGAAGAAAGAAGCTCAGGCAGGCGGCAAGCAAGCAACTGGGGGCATTGCTTCCAATCAACGCATGCAAAGTCAACAAACGAAGAAGCCCAGCAATACTCGTCGTAAGATGGGGAGCTAATGGGGAAGAGCGCTCGGGAATTGGGGAGTGCTCTTTTTTTTGTGCTGAAATGTTGCTGTTGGCGGTGGCGGTTGGGTGTGCGAAATATGTCGCTATATGAGGAACGGTCGATATCTTGAAAATACGGTTGATATAAAGAAAAAACGGTCGATAAATCCCAATAGCGGTTGATAAAATCCTATAAAGGTCGAAAAATCGAAGTAAAAGGTCGATAAAACCGAAGTCAACCTCATCGTCCCACCACAATTCCCTTCGAAAATCAACTCCACAAAAAAAAATCAAACTTTTTCGTCTCCGCTGTCGTCAAAGTACTAGAAAAGAGGTGATCTCCGATTGAATGAAGTCCAGGAATGCGAATTCACCGAGTCAAAGGAGGATATTCTGGAAGAAGTGATGAATGAATACGGCAAAGAGGTGTTGTATATCGCTTATTCTTATGTGAAGGATCACAGTCTTGCTGAAGATATTGCTCAAGAGGTGTTTGTCCGGTTTTATCAAAGGTACGATTCGTTTCGGGGAGACTCCTCGTTGAAGACGTGGATCATCCGGATTGCCGTCAATCAGAGTAAGGATCATCTCAAGAAGTGGGAAACGAGGAAGTTGCTTTTTACAAATAAGCTGAGTAAATGGATTCAAGAGAGCAGGAGTTCATGTCCGGAATCCCACACGATACATAAGGAAATGGGCAGGGAGCTGCATACCAGGTTATTGTCCTTGCCAATCAAATACAGGGAAGTCCTATTCCTATTTTATTATGAGGAACTTAAAATCACGGAAATTGCCGATTGCTTGGAAATCAACATCAATACGGCTAAAACCCGTTTGAAAACAGGGAAAGAGAAACTAAAAAATATGTATCCAAAAGGGGTGCATCAGGATGGATAAGGAGCTTCAGCGACAGGTTAGAAAAATGACGGAAGAAGGATTACAAGGATTCGATTTTAACAGCAAAATGAAGGATCATGTACGGAAAAGAGTGGCTGAGGGGAAGGAGAAAATAGAGTATCGACGCAGGTGGTATGCTCCATTGACCAGTTTTACCATTGTTCTCATCGTTGTATTTGCGTTTGCCGTAGTGAAGGGGGAGCAATGGGGAATCCTTGGTAGCGAGAAGCTGAGTGGTTTCTTCACGAATAAATCGAACTTTGATGTGGAAATCCGCTTTGATGGAGGGATGACCATAAGTACGTTTACGGACACGATTACAAATCAAGATGGTGAGGAAAAAGCTCTAACCTTCTCTAAAGACGAAATGAGTGAAGTTTACACAAAGATAGAGAGCCTGAATCTGAAAGGGAACAAACAGTTGTCTTACCGGAAAGATTGCACCATTCTATCTCTTGAGGATTACATGATGAAGATAAGAGTGAATGAAGATGAATATGAATACTATCATTCAGAGTGTGCGACGACGGCTGACAGAAGGGAATTCGACGAGTTACGCCAACTCATCATCACCATCATCAAACAAAAACCTGGGTACGAAGAAATGTTAAAGGAAAGATTGAAGGTGTAAATATTCCATTTACTTCCTCTCCCAATCATGCTATCATAATAAAAATTTCAATTAAATGCCATGAAGAGAAGAGTAGATATCCTGAAATCTTTAACAGAGAGCTCCGGCAGCTGAAAAGGAGCAAGAGGGACGGTATTGAATCAAGACTCTGAGCAGCGCATCGGAACCGGGCAATGGGGATGGTGTGACGGGAGCTCCCGTTATCGGGCTAGGGTATAAGCCTGTTGGCCGTACCCGAAAAGGTTAGTATGGCGACATATTAACGAACTGGGGTGGCACCGCGATATCGAATCTCGCCCCCAAGATCAACGTCTTGGGGGTGGGATTTTTTTTGTTTTTCTAGACATATCGCGGGGAGGAATAACCAATGAGGAAGTGGAAGTATCCTTTATTGCTGCTGGCAGGCATCGGGATTTCGAATGTAGGAGGGTGGATTTATTTAATCTCCCTAAATTTGATTGTTTTAGACGAGTGGGGATCACCTCTGGCAGTGGTGATTTTATATGTCTTGAAGCCTGTGGCGGCCATTTTGACAAATGGCTGGGCGGGAAGCTTGATTGACCGGGTCAACAAGCGGAATCTGATGGCGGGTCTTGATTTTTTCAGAGGGGTGTTGATTGCGGCATTGCCTTTTCTTTCGTCCAATTGGTGGGTGTATGCGGTTGTGTTGATCATCAATATGGGAAGCGCCATGTTTTATCCGGCGTCCATGGCGTACATCACGACCATCATTCCCCGGGGTAATAGACAGCGATTCAATGCTATCAGGGGGCTGATCGGATCGGGTGCGTTTCTTATTGGACCTGGAATTGCCGGACTGATGTTCATGATGGGGACACCTACGTTTGCCCTTTATATGAATGCATTGGCCCTCTTTTTATCAGGAGTGATCACCCTGTTTCTACCGAAGCTTGAGGATGGAATCCCAGTTGATACAGGTGATACCAAATGGGAAGTCATCAAAGAGGATTGGCGGATGGTGTGGAGGTTCAGCCGGCGCGCTACTTATGTGATGGTTCTTTACGTCTTGTTCAGCATTCTGCTTGTGATGACGGCAGCCATCGATTCCCTTGAGGCCGCATTTTCTAAAGAGGTATTGCAGCTTTCGAACAGTACGTATGGATATCTTGTAAGCGTTGCAGGTGGTGGATTTGTATTGGGGTCGATCCTGAACGCGTCCCTTTCCCATAAGCTCCATCACATGCATCTGATGGGATTTGGTTCTCTGCTCGTTTCCGGAGGATATCTGATTTATTCTTTCTCAGAAGGTTTCTTATTAGCGGCGATTGGGTTTGCTGTTTTATCATTTGCCCTGGCCTTTGCGACGACAGGGTTTGAAACCTTTTATCAAGAACATATTCCCGCTGTGATCATGGGGCGGGTAGGCAGTATTTATGGATTGCTGGAAGGGGTATTGGTCATCCTTTCCACGGTGCTTATTGGAGTGGGAGCCGAGTTGGTGTCGATTCGATTTGTTGTGATTGCGGGTTCGATGATCATGCTTGGGGTTACAGTGATTTTGTATATTAGCTCTACCAGGAATTATTGGGAAAAACAGTTAAGACGTAATTCTGAATGTTATAATAAATAAAAAAGGCACAAAGGGGGTCAGTGGATGAAGATGACGGCTGATCAATACTGGGACCGGTGGGAAGAGTTGATGGGCCAGGAAGAAGCAAGTTATGAGAAATGGAACGATTTAGAGGATCTGTTGTCCATTGCTCAGAAAGAAAAGGACCTCTATAAGGAGTTTTGCTGCCGGTTCGGGATCATGAGGACCGTCAACTATCTTGGGGAGTATGAGGAATTATTCGATCATTTCGAGTGGTGCAACGGCTTCTTTTTAGATAATGAAGAGAGCCTGCAGGATTGGGTGGAAAGCCTCTTTTGGATCTATAAATGGATGGCGGAGCATCTGGTGAAGATGCCCGGCATTGACACGGAACTGTTAGATGCCTTTTTCAGTGACTTTCAAGAAGCGTATGACCGTTATGGCTACAGTCTAGGCCCCTTTTACCAGCATCAGCATAAACGTGCGTTGAAAACAGGGAATGTAGAGGAAGCGGAAGAGTATTATCAAAAGTGGATGACAGCGGAAAGAGACTCGCTTTCAGACTGTGAAGCCTGTGAATATCAGACACAGCTTGAGTATTTTTATTTTACCGGGGAAAAGGAAAAAGCCCGCCCCATTGAAATGCTTTTATTATCAAAAGAAGTGACATGTGGTGAAATTCCCCACTTGACCTATAGTAAGCTGCTCTTGCCTTATCTTGGTGGAGGAAGCCTCGCGCTATCAGTCAGAAGGATACTTTTTCATCTATGATAAGCCACACTTTTTAGTCGAAGCTTCCGAACATATCCGGTTTCTTGCTTTAACGGAACCTGTCAGGGGAATTAAAGTATTGGAGCGTCACATCGAGTATGCGGATAGCGGGAAGGATCCTTACGGGTTGTTTTACTTTTATATGAGTGCGATTGTCCTTCACCGTAAGCTTGTGGAAGCCGGTCATCGTCCGGGATTTGCCATTGATGTGATGAGTGAAATTGCGAAAGAGATCGCCGGAGATTTTGATGAGAGGAATGGGAATGATTTCTTTAGTCGGGAGATGGAGAGAATTTATTCTTTGTAACAAATATTGACACCCCCATCAAATCTATATATAATCATCTAAAATATGTGAAACATTGCCGAGGATCAGTAAAGGGATCTTGTCTTTATAGAGAGGGAGCGTTTTGGTGAAAAGCTCCTATAGATGAACCTTTGAACCTGCCTCTAAGTTCTGTATCGAATGAAGATATCAGCGGTCCGAAACCGTTATCATGGAATGAGTGTAAAGCTTTGCTTTGAATCAGGGTGGTACCGCCAGAAATGGTCCCTGATGAGAAGCAGGGCTTTTTTTGTTTTATGGGTGTCGATCAGGCGATTCGCTGATAAATCCGGTATTTCGCTGATAAAACGAAAATTTCGCTGATAAAACGAAAATTTCGCTGATAAATCCGGTATTTCGCTGATAAAATGAAAATTTCGCTGATAACTAAACCAATCCAATTAAAAATAAGAGGTGCTTTCAAATGGCAAAAGAATTTGTAAAAGATGTTACGGGCATGAATGAGGATTTTGCCCAATGGTATACGGATGTCGTGACGAAGGCGGAGCTGATCGATTACTCAAGCGTCCGCGGGTCGATGATCATCAGACCTTACGGGTACGCCCTGTGGGAAAATATCAAAGATGCCCTTGATGCGAAAATAAAAGAAACAGGGCATGAAAATGTGTATATGCCACTTTTCATACCTGAAAGCCTCCTGCAACGGGAGAAGGATCATATCGAAGGCTTCGCGCCTGAAGTGGCATGGGTGACCCATGGAGGGGAAGAGGAGCTGGCGGAACGACTATGTGTCCGTCCGACTTCCGAGGTATTGTTCGGAGAGCACTATAAAAACATTATCCATTCCTACCGTGATCTGCCTAAGCTTTATAACCAGTGGGCCAATGTGGTCCGCTGGGAAAAGACGACCCGTCCTTTCCTGAGAACATTGGAATTCCTCTGGCAGGAGGGACATACGTGTCATGAAACGGACCAGGAGGCACATGATGAAACGGTGAAAATGCTTGAGGTGTATGCGGAGCTTTGTGAAGAGCTGCTGGCGATCCCGGTCATCAAGGGGCAGAAAACGGAAAAAGAAAAGTTTGCCGGTGCGAAGTATACGTATACGATCGAGAGCCTGATGCATGACGGGAAGGCTTTGCAATCAGGAACGTCCCACCATTTAGGTGATGGATTTGCGAAAGCATTCGGCATTCAATTCACGGACCGTGATGGAAAGCTTCAGCATGTGCAGCAAACGTCCTGGGGATTCACGACCCGCATCATCGGTGCGATGATCATGGTTCACGGGGATGACCGGGGGCTGGTGGTTCCTCCACGAATCGCACCGACTCAGCTGATGATCGTGCCGATTGCCCAGCACAAGGAAGGCGTCCTTGATTTTGCCTATAATCTAAAAGGTCAGCTTGCTTCCATCGCCCGCGTTGACATCGATGCGAGTGATAAGAAGCCGGGCTGGAAGTTTAATGAATATGAAATGAAGGGAATCCCACTTCGCCTGGAGGTCGGTCCACGGGACATCGAGAACGGGCAGGTGATTTTAGCAAGACGAGATACGGGTGAGAAGATCACGGTTGCCATGGAAGAGCTGGAGGGGAAAGTCACAGAACTTCTAGAGGACATTCAACACAATCTTTTAGAAAAAGCGAGAGCTCACCGTGAAGAAAAAACCACGGTAGCGAAAACCTTTGAAGAATTCAAAACGACGGTGAACGAGAAAGGTGGATTCGTCAAAGCCATGTGGTGTGGAGACCGCGCCTGCGAAGACAAGATCAAAGAAGAAACGAGTGCTACATCACGATGTATGCCATTTGAGCAGGTGCAGGTGTCCGATACGTGTGTGTGCTGTGAAAAAGGTGCGAAACACCTAGTATATTGGGCAAAAGCGTACTAAGAGACAAAAGACTGGTTCTTCCGTCCTTTTTCTTACAAAAGTCGTCTTTTTATCGTGTTTGATTAATAAACATAGGTAAAGGAGGCGTCGATTATATGGATTTTGAACTCATCATCGTTTTGTTTATGGTATTCGTGGTAATCAGCCTTTGGGTCGTGCATACCAAGCTCAACCGGATCACCGAGCATGTGCAGCAAATGGATGAAGAATACTTATCCGATGAGCAAATCGAGAGGGAATTAGAGGAAGAATGGAATAATGATAAGTAATGACTAAGGCGTTTCTCCTCAGAGGAACGCCTTCCGTTTTTATGAAAAAAAACTACCAATCTAAATGGCCGGTTGATACTATTAAACGTATGAGGGGTGAGGGAAGTGGGGGCTTTTGTCATCATTTTGGTCCTAGTGCTATCGCTATGGTCTATAACAGTCACCATTGAGAAGCAAACAAGCAGACTGGTAGAAAGCCAGCGTGAGCAGATCGAATGGCTAAAGAAGATACAATCAAAATTAGAAGAAAAATGACTTATATAAACGAAAGGGAGGGGCAAAGATGAAATATAAGGACTTAATCATCGAAACACCCCGATTGGTCATCAGACCCTTTGTAAACCGGGATTACAAAAACTGGTTAAGGGAACACCTGAACAGGCTCCCATCCCAGCATAAATATGATGTTGGCTATCAGGACATGAGTGAGTGCACGGAGTTCTGGTTCAGGGAGATGCTTCTGAAGCATGATGAAATGATCGATCGGGACCAGGTCTATATTCTGGGGATCTTTCTGAAAGAAGGTGGCGCGAATATTGGGACCATCGACTTCTCCACTCTGATGCGGTACAACTTTAACTGGGGAAGGGTCGGTTACACGGTACATAATCGTTACTGGAACCGGGGCTACGGGAAAGAAGCTGTGAAGGCAGCCCTTCAGCTGGCTTTTGTCAAATTGAATTACCACAGGATCGAGGCCCATATCAATCTCGATAACGCGCCATCGATCAGCCTTGCAGAAGGTGTCGGCATGCAGTATGAGTGCACGCGGAAAGGATTCATTTATGAGTTTGGGAAGTGGACGGATAATCTGGTGTATTATGTGAATGCCGGTGAATCATAAAAAAACGATGAGAGCTCATGAGCCCTCATCGTTTTTTTATTATAATCCTTCGATGGTCAGTTCTTTCACTGGCAGGAATTCTTCCCCTGTATCCATGTACTTCACGTTCACCTTGTCATTTTCCTTCAGGTAGATCGCAAGTAAGCTGTTTTCGGAGGAGACGATATAGTTGTTGCCGTTGTCGAGTAAGAATGATACGACTGTGGAGTCGCCTGTCTTTTCTTTATAGACCCGGACGACTGTACCATTTGTCTGTTTCTCCTCGGCTTTTGAGCTGCCGTCAACGCTCCCGCCTCCTCGTTGAAGGGCGGTTTTGTATTGCTTCAATGCCTGGTTTGGTGTGCCCGCATAGGCTGATATTTCCGGGTTGGCTGCCGAGACGATGAAGTAGTTTTGTAAGAAACCATTCGCATCGAGCACCGGGGTCAGCCAGCTTGCTTCTCCGTAGAAGTTATAGAGCACCGGCATTTCGCCGTCCCATTTTTTCTCGATGAATTTCTTCTGGATGATCTGTAGGGCTCCTTGTGAATCCATGTAGGATTCTTCAAGATTTCCTGTGTAGAATGTCGCTTCTCCCGTTCTTGAGTTCGTCAGGGAGTAACCGAGCATGGAATCGACACCTTCTTTTGGCGAGGTGAAATCGGTGAAGTAGTACATGTCACCATTTTCGTCAAAAATAGGGCTCACATTGGCTTCGGTCCCTTCATCTGAAGGAAGCTTGACGTCTGATTTACCGAAGCGGCTGTTCCAGAATCCTTGAACGTAGTTACCGAAATAACTGTTTTGGAGGCTGACGGTTTCCGGTGAAATCGCGCCGTCAATGAAATCCGGTACGTCATCGATTTTGTATGACTTGGTATCACCGGATTTTGGATCTACCATGACGATTCCTTTCGCTTCAAATCCATTTCGTGCAGAAATGAACTCACCGTACGTTCGAATATAGAATGGCTTTCCTTCGTCATCGACCTCAAGCTGAACATCACCATTGAAGATCTGCTTCGGATAGTTCAAGCGGATGTGTCGCTCGATCTTTTTATTAAAGAAGGCAGATGGTGTGTAGACCATTTCCTCTTTAATGAATTTAGGGTTTGCTGATGAATCGGTGGCACTTAGCGTGAAGTAACCAGGTGTTTCATCCCCCTTGAACCATTTAAAGAATCCGGAGAATTCAACCGGTGCAATGTAGACGTACTCGCCATTGACCTTTTGAATCTGCAGTCGTCCAAGCTCATAGTAACTCGTATTCGGAACCTGACCGAATGCTTTCTTCATTTTGTTACGGGCGAATTGTGGAGGGACGCTTGCCGGCGTTTCCTTCTCATCGAACGCTTCGATTTCCGTTTTTACCTCCATTTTCGCTGATTCAAATTTCTGATCGGCGTTGAAGACAAAGGCAGTCAGGAAGTAAGCCCCGATGAGGAGACTTCCAAGGAACAATGCGCCCTTCACCATTCGTTCGGTCCCGGTTGCAAGTGTGGCGCCGAATCCTGCAGCTACGATGAGCAAGATCCACATGCTCGTAAAGTTCTGATCAAGATTCGTCATGTAATAGAAGACGAATACAATGATCGTCGTGATCAGGAGAGTGGCTCCGGACAGTGCTGCAAATGACGGATACCCCTCTTTTTTATTCTGCTTTTTCATGATTGCCATCGGTACGACGAGTAAGGCCATGACCAATCCGACAATGACTGAAAATAGTAATATATTTCCCATAGTGTTCCCCTTTCAAGTGCTTCTGTTTATAGTGTATATACGGATGAGGGGGTGGGGAGGTTTCAATTGTTTTTAGGAGCGTTGACTGAGTGTTCGATTGGGTGGATCGATCGTCCGATCATGGCTATATATCCAACCTAAGCATCATTCGGTATAATAAAAGAAAGCAACCATTCAGGAGGAGTCTATGGATATATTTGATATTGCGAGGATTGCGGGGGTGTCTCGGAAGACGGTACAGCGTGTATTGAACAATTCGGATCAGGTACGAGCGGAGACCCGGGAACGCATTCTGCAGATTATGGAGGAGAATCACTATCAGCCCAATGTGTCAGCGAGAAGGCTGGTGAAAAAAAAGACGCACACGATCGGCCTTTTTATCATTCAAGATCCTTCGAAGCATCGTATATATTCGGATGACCTATTTTACAGTGTGGTGATCGGGGCCATGATCAATGCCTGTTCAGAGCGGGGCTATAATATGCTGGTGACTATGACGGATCTGAATGATTCCTCCCCGGTTTTAAAACTTTACCGTGAAAAGAGCATCGATGCGGGGATCATCATCAGTTGGAGCAACGTCCAATCAATCGTGGATCAAATTTCCGCAGCGGGCTTCTTGGTGGGGGTCTTTGATCAAAACAACGTGTCAAGGTGGACACCTGAGATCCCGATGCCCGTATTACAAAACGAGGTGAGTGCACTGGGGGCGACCAATCATTTCATTGAGCTTGGTCATGAGGCGATCGGGATCATTACGGGTGATGAAGATAATCCTGCAGCAATGGCGCGATTGAGAGGCTATCAAATAGCGATGCAAACAGCAGGGCTTCCCGTGCAAACGGATTACATATATAAAGGTAAGTTCATCGAGGAGTCAGGACGGGATGCCGTCAATCATTGGATCGGGCGGGGGACTCTTCCTTCAGCTATCGTTTGTTCGAATGATCATATTGCATTCGGTGCCCTCAAGGCGTTAAAAAAAGCCGGCAAAAATGTCCCTGACGATGTGTCTCTCATTGGCTTTGATAATCTATTGCTTACGGAATATACGTCTCCCGCATTAACGACCATGCATGTACCTAGAGTTGAGATGGCGGTGGCTCTGGTGGAGCAGCTGATTCATAGAATCGAGGAGATTCCCTATGAAAAGATGAGTCCATTTCAAGCTGCACTCGTCAAACGAGCTTCCTGTCGTCAAAAAGATTAAGAAGAGAAAATGCTGTATTCCCAAGGGAGTAGGCATTTTTTTTCGTTAAAAATGGAATTGTTATTGTAAAAAAATGTTGTCAAAGAGTGGTGATGCTTTTATAGTTATATACAAATGTCCCACGTGAGACATCAATCAAAACAGGAGGCGTTCCAATGATTAAAAAAGCTGTCACCTCTTTTACCGCTGCATGTCTCATCATGAGTCTTACACCAGGAAACATAGGAAAAGCAACGCAGAAAGAAAAGCCTTTTCACCTCAAGGATTCGACATTAATAGATAAAACGATTGAAGGCGACCTGGTGATCACACCTGATGCCGGAAAAGACATCACCCTTGAAAACGTGACGGTTCACGGGAAGACCCTTATCAAAGGGGAAGCGCCTGATACCCTTCAGCTGTCCGATTCGGAGTTACACAATCTATCGGTTCAAGGACCTGGTCACCCTACAAAGATCACCGTCTCTGGGGAATCAATAGTCGAAGAAACCCTGTTGGATGGAAATGCCGAGCTTGAAGAAAGAGAACTTTCGTCCGTTGGATTCCAAAACGTAACCGTATCGGCATCCACGGTCAAAACGAAGAAAGCTGATTTGAAAGGCGAGTTCGAAACGATTACAACCACTGGTAAAAAAGGAAAGGCTGAAGTAGAGCTTGACGGCGTTGCAGATCGGTTTGAAATGAACGCGCTTTCAAACGTCAACCTTGCTAAGGATGCGTTAGTAAAGGAACTTACTGTATCAGCATCCGGTAAAGGGTCGATTATCGATGGAGACGGTAACGTGGAGAAAGCAACTTTGAACGGCACCGTTATATATAAGGGAGAAGAAACAAGTGATGCATCTTCTTTTGCTTCACCATGGTCCCTCGTATGGAATGACGAATTCAATCAGGCCGAAATTGACCGTTCGAAATGGACGTTCGATATCGGCAACGGGTTTACCGATGCCAATGGTACCTTTATACCCGGGTGGGGGAATAATGAAAAACAATATTACACAGACCGCCCTGATAACGCTAAGGCAGAAGATGGAAAGCTCGTCATCACGGCTAAAGAAGAAGAGTATGAAGGCCACTCTTATACGTCCGCACGCCTGAAAACGAAGGGGCTTTTTTCAAAAACGTATGGGAAATTCGAAATGAAGGCGTCGCTTCCAGTCGGGAAAGGCTACTGGCCGGCGTTCTGGATGCTCCCGGAAGATGATAAGTATGGAGGATGGGCAGCCTCCGGTGAAATCGATATATTAGAAGCCCAGGGAAGTAATCCACAAGAAGCGATCGGGACGATTCATTACGGTGAAACCTGGCCGAACAATAAATACACCGGCGCTCACTATGCCTTTGAAGATGGATCGACCATTGCCGACGAGCATGTATACTCAGTTGAATGGGAGCCGGGGGAAATTCGTTGGTATGTGGATGGAAAGCTCCGCCAAACCCAAAACAATTGGTATAGCAAAGGGACAGGCAATGCGGCCAACTTCACGTATCCTGCACCATTTGATCAGCCTTTTCACATGTTATTGAATGTGGCGATCGGCGGGAATTTTGACGGGGATCCAACAGAGGATACCATGTTCCCTCAATCCATGGACGTTGACTATGTGCGGGTTTATGATCTGACGGGAAGACCGTATAAAACGCCGGAGTTGCCTGTATTCGAACAGCAACCATTACCGGAAGAAGCGAAACAACCCCTCGAAGACGGAAATCTCATTTACAATAATGGATTTGATCAGGACTGGGATGACGTTGAAGGGATTGAAGGGGTGGAGAATACGGATTACTGGTATTTCTTGACCGTCCCTGATTTTGGAGGGAAAGCGAATGTGTCCCTTGATCAGTTGGATAGCGTGAACTACGCAAAAGTCGATATACAGGAGCCCGGTAATCAACCTTATTCTGTCCAGCTGATACAAGATGCCTCTATTGGAAAAGGACGTTATTATCGTGTGTCTTTTGATGCGAAGTCCAGTGAGGCGCGTCCGATTAATGTAAAAGTCAGCGGGGGTCCAGAGAGGGGATATGCCACGTATTCACGAAGTGAGTCGTTTGAGTTAACAGATCAGGTGCAAACCTATGAAACGGTGTTCCAAATGACGGAGGAAACCGATCTTGCAGCCCGACTGGAGTTTAATTTAGGCTTGTCCACCCTGCCTGTCTGGATCGGAAATGTCCGGGTCGAGGAAATCCCTCCTGTGAAAGTGGATCCGGATGCTTCCAAGTCTGCGCTTCCTGACGGGAACCTTGTCTATAATGGGACGTTCGACCAGGGATTCCCTGACCGTTTGCTTTATTGGAATTTGGTAGATTCCGAGAATGCTGAGTTCATCGGGGTGGATCCCGATGAGCGGGTATTTTCTGCCAAGCCTTTAAATGAAACGGACAAAGTACAATTAGTGCAAAAAGGTGTTCAGCTTCAAGCTGGAAGTGAATATGAACTGACACTGGACGGGATGGCTGAAAGTGCCCGTGATATTCAGATTGAGATGAGAAGCAAGGATGGAGAGGTTTCCTATGCAGCGGAAACGATTCCTCTGAATGGTGATTGGGAGAGTCATGGCATGGCTTTCAAGATGCGGGATGTAACGGATTTGGAAGCGCAGCTGGTCATCCACCTTGGGGGCAGCACTCATAAAGTGAAGCTGGATAATATGAAACTATTGAAAAAAGTGGGACCCATTGATCCGTTTCCTATTAAAAACGGGACATTCGACAATGCTTTAGATCCCTGGGAGTCTTACATCCATTTTGATGCAGGGGCAAGTATTCAGCATGTCGATGGTGAAGCACATATCTCCATCGGGAATGAAGGGAAGGAAGCATGGAGCGTTCAACTCTTTCAAGGGAATCTGGTGCTAGAGCCCGGGAAAGAATACACGCTATCCTCGATGCAAGCTCTTCAGTAGCACGGTCGATGGAAGTGACGCTGGAAAACAGTCAATATACGCGGTACCTTTCGGAATTTGCTGAACTTAATGAAAATCTGGGTCGCTTTGAATATACGTTTACCACCCCTTTGAGGGAGGAAACGAGTTTGAAGTTTTTACTTGGTGCCACTGGAGAGGTGCTTGGCGCACATGATGTGGTGATTGATAATGTGGAGTTGAAATAAGTTTGGGTACAGCGTCTTTTGGGCGCTGTGCTTTTTTGTTTAGGTTTTGAGTGTGGGGAGGCTTGAGGGTGTGTGAATGCTTTGGACTAAATGTTCCGCCGGGTGGAGGGCGTGTAGTTTTGACGGAGAATAGTAGAACGGTCGATAAATCTCAAAGCGCCCATAATCCCCCTGGACAAAAACGACTCCGACACCCAAAACTCGTATGATTCCCGTTCAAACTCCTCCCAAAACAACACAAACCTCATTATAATCACAAAAAAAGCAGCCGATCTAAGATCAGCTGCCTACCCCTTCACCCAAAACCACTTCAACCCCGAAGTGATCCGAGACAACAGGCTTATTGACATCATTAAAGATGACCCGGGACGACCGAACGTCCACTTTCTCACTGGACAACACAAGATCAATCCTTAAATCGACCTTATTCTCATCCCATCCGGCAATCTTCCCTTCAACGGTTATCCCGTTGTCACGTTCAACAGCTTCATCAAATGTATCCATGAGTCCTTTGGAAAGAAGGTAATCATATCCTTCCTCACGAACCCATGCATTATTATTGAAGTCGCCCATTAAAAAGAAGGGGAATTCAGTGGTGACTTGCTCGATCAATGAGTCAACCTGAAACTTAAACGGTTCTTCTTCGTCCGTCCACCAGCCGAGGTGGCAGGAGTAGAAGGTGAGGGGCTTTCCTTCATATGAAATCGTGGCCCCTGCGATCTTACGGGTTTTCCAGTAGGATTGGTCATGGCTTTTTGAGATGAAGAAGCGGTGTTCTTCAACGACCGGGTGCTTCGTTAAGATGGCGACGCCTTCTTCATAGACGTCGTACCCGATATGAGCGAAGTCCCATACTAATGAATAATCCTTCACGCCAAGTTTCTCCAGTTCCCCAAGAAGGACAAGGGCAAAATTGTCTTTTTTAACTAAGCCCTGGGCAGTCTCACTTTCGATCAGCTGACTGACTTCCTGGAGGGCGATGACATCGTAGGATTTCTCCGCGATGTCATGTGCCAGGATCGAGATTTTTTCGAGTTGGCTGTCTTCTTGCCATGAGTGACAATTCAACGTGAGTAATTTCATGTATTACGCTCCCAGTAGATCTTGAATGTCAGACTTGATGACGTCTGCTTTCGGACCATAGATGGCTTGTACGCCTTTGTCTTTCAGGATGAGCCCCAATGCTCCGTTTTTCTTCCATTCCTGTTCAGTCCCGACTAGGCTTGTGTCTTTTACAGTTACACGAAGACGGGTCATACATGCATCCACGTCTACGATGTTGTCTTTACCGCCAAGCATGGCAACGACTTTCGGCGCGATGGAATCTTTACTTACTGTCCCGCCGCCGGTAGTTGCTTCGTCTTCAATGTAGTTCCCGTTACGACCCGGTGTCGGGAAGTTGAACTTTTTGATCAAGAAGTTGGCAACCGTGAAGTTAAGGCCAAAGAATACGATACACGCAATCACAAAGTTCACAAGGTCGACCCATAGGCCGGCTTTGAGGATCATCGGAACACGAGTCAATAGCTCGATGGATCCAAATGAGTGAACACGGATGTTGACGATATCCACAATCGCGAAAGCAAGTCCCGTCATGATGGCATACACAACGTATAAAAGCGGAGCTGCAAACATGAACATGAATTCGATTGGCTCTGTAACACCTGTTAAGAATACTGCTAAACCAGCTGATAGGAACATGGATTTGTATTTTTTCTTCTTGTCTTTATCCACATTACGGTACATGGCATAAGCGATACCGATTAAAGCAGCTGTGGATAAAATCATTTGACCTACTTTGAAGCGTGCAGGTGTGACGTCATTTAATAATTGTTTGTAGCTTTCCGTATCTCCTGCAGCCAGGAAGTTGTTTAAGTCAGCGATCCATGCGAGCCATAGTGGATCTTGACCAGCAACCGTCGAACCTGCTCCTGAACCAGTCAGGATCTTGTACGTTCCGCCGAGTTCCGTGTAATTGATTGGAACCGTTAACATATGATGCAGACCGAATGGTAATAATAGACGCTCTAACGCACCGAAAATGAATGGCGCAATGATTGGCGCTGTGTTACGGGATGTTGCGATCCATTGACCGAAGTCATTGAGTAATCCTTGAATGAATGGCCATACAATGGACATTACGACAGCGATTACAACAGAACCTACAATAACGACGAATGGCACGAAACGTTTTCCGTTAAAGAAGGAAAGGGCATCTGGTAATTTATCATAGTTATAATATTTGTTGAAAAGGTTGGCTCCTAAGAAACCTGAGATGATTCCGACGAATACACCCATGTTTAAAGCGGGTGCACCAAGAACCGATGTGAAATAATCAGAAACAATTAACGTTTGTCCGAAAAGAGAAGAGACCGTTGCTTCGGGGTCTCCAAGCATATCTCCATTGACTCCGAAGATCGCTCCGGTAATACGGTTGATCAGGACAAAGGCGATCAATGCAGCGAAGGCACCGCCCGCACGTTCTTTCGCCCATGAGCCACCGATGGCTACTGCGAACAAGATGTGAAGATTGGTGATGATTCCCCAACCGATATCCTCCATAACTCTTGCAATCGTTTGCACTAATGTGATGTCTCCACCCATCATTGCAATCAACTTACCGATGGAAATCATAATCCCTGCAGCTGGCATGACGGCCACGACCACAAGCAATGCTTTCCCGAACTTCTGCCAAAAATCAAATGACAATAAATTCTTCATAAACCCGTTTCCTCCTTTAATATCAATCTATTCGACTATATATTTTACATTGGATTACATGTGTGCGTTTACATTTCAGATTAAGTGAAATGCTGATTGGTGCATCTTTATCATTAGAGTGCATGTATCATGAAAATAGATGCAACCGTTTGCACTAACTAAACACATTTTATGATATCCCTTTCAAGAAAGCAACAACAAAATATTATTTTAGTAAAATATTATTAGTTTGAGGGACGGACCTTGGTAGGTGAGGGTATGTTACAGGGGGTGTGGATAACTATTCTGGTTGTTTAGTAGTGGGAGGAATAGATGGGAATATATTCATGGGATGAGGATTGTGGATAATTTTCAGGAGGTGTAATGGGTTGATCTATTGTGGATGAAATAGGGGTGTGGATAAGTGTCAGAGAATCGCTGGACCGCCATTCAATTTCAATCACTGCAATTACATCCCTCACGAATTCACCGCCAATTCACAAAAAAACATCCAACCTCTCAAGATTGGATGTTTTTAAACATTATTTCAACAATCGCAGACCATTTAAGATAACCAAGATCGTACTACCTTCATGCCCGATGACCCCATAAGGGAGATCCAGGATTTGCAGGAAGTTCGACGCGATCAGCAGCATGATCACAGCGATGGAAAACACCACGTTTTGTTGCACGATCCGTTTCATTTTTTTCGAAAGCTTGATGGCTTCAGCAATACGGGTAAGATCGTTTTTCATTAGCACGACATCGGCTGTTTCCAGTGCGACGTCGGTTCCTTCACCCATGGCGATTCCTACGTTGGCCGTTGCAAGTGCAGGTGCGTCGTTGATTCCGTCCCCGACCATTCCGACGGTACCGAATTGACGTTTCAGCTTTTTCAGTTCGTCTACTTTCGTTTCCGGCAGGCACTCGGCAATGAAGGAGGCAACCTTGGCTTCTTCTGCAATGGCACGGGCCGTCTTTTCGTTGTCCCCTGTCAGCATGATCGTTTGGACGCCTTCATCTTTAAGGAGTTGCAAAGCTTCGATGGTTTCTTTACGAACCACGTCTTTCAATGCGATCAATGCCACAATCTGATTTTCCTTGGCAACGAAGACCGTTGTTTTACCTTCAGAAGCGATTCGTCCAAAGGCACCATCCATAAATTGTTCTGCCAACACTTTATCCACAAAATCTGCTTTCCCGATTTTCCATTCGGTTCCGTTCACAAGCGCTTTGACTCCCCAGCCGGATACGTCTTCGAGGGAATCAGGCTGAAAAAGTTCCGCGTTACGTTCACGAGTTGCGTGTTTCACAATGGCTTGAGCAAGTGGATGATTCGACTGATTTTCAATCGAAGCGACGACAGTCATCACTTCATGTTTATCCACATGATCCGCAACCACTATATCCGTCACAACTGGTTTTCCTTTCGTCAACGTACCGGTTTTATCAAAGGCAATGGCTTTGATGTTGCTCAAGTTTTCCAAGTGAGCTCCGCCTTTAAAAAGAATTCCATGACGGGCACCGTTTGAAATCGCCGATAAACTCGCAGGCATGATAGCGGCAACCAGGGCACAAGGTGAAGCAACAACGAGTAGGACCATTGCCCGGTAGAATGTTTCCGTCCAGCTCCATCCGAGTAGGAAGTGGGGCAGGAACATCATCAGGAAGACAACGGCAAGCACTACTTTTACATACGTTCCTTCAAAGCGTTCGATGAACTGCTGTGAAGGCGATTTTTCGCTTTGCGCGGATTGCACAAGGTCAATGATTTTTTGGAAAAGGGTTTCACTGCTTGGTTTGGTCATTTCAATGGTGATGGCACCGTTGATGTTGACCGTTCCAGCGAACACTTCATCTCTTTGACCTTTAGTTACAGGGACGGCTTCCCCTGAAATGGCTGCTTCATCGATGGACGTTGTTCCTTTTACGACAATACCGTCCGTTGGCACGCGTTCACCCGGTTTGATCAGAATATGGTCTCCGATTTCAAGGCTTGAAACGTGGACTTTCTTTTCGCCAGATCCTGTCACGAGCCATGCTTCTTCAGGCTGAAGCTGCATGAGTGCGGAAATTTCCTTCTGACTTTTGTTCATCGTATACGTTTCAAGTGCGCCGCTGACAGCGAAGATGAAGATCAGGATGGCACCCTCTGTCCAGTAACCGATAATGGCAGACCCCACTGCGGCAAAAATCATCAGCATCTCTACATTCAGCTCTTTGTTTTCGATGGTTTCTTCGATTCCTTCTTTGGCTTTCGCGAATCCGCCGATGACAAAGGCGAGGAGATAGAAGATGATGCTCAAGCTTGAGTCGTCATTTGATGTCAACCATCCCAGTAAAATAAACACACCACTGACCAATGCGGCAATCAATTCTGCATGAGGTTTTATTTTTTCAAAGAAGTGTATTTTTTCATTTGGTGCTCCCATGGATAAGGCTTTGGATTGTGAGCTCATAGCGTATTCCTCCTTCAGATAAATGAAAATACGAGATTCTCATTGAGAATAATAATCAACGTCAATACCCCTATAAAACGACGAAAGCTGCCACCAATGAAAGGTGACAGCGAAACTGCACGTGCTCTTAGATGATTTTATATGAAGTTAGTAATTTATAATTATTATAATCTAATCCTATCACATGTATATGATAATGGAAAGAGTTTTGTGCTAGTTATTCTGGGTTATTTCACTACGTCGATTTTGAAGGGAAAAGACGAGTAGGCTCACAAAAATCATCAGCATCATGCATGCAATTAAGTAGAAGAAGCTTGAGCCTTTGAACCAGTCGATGGTGATCCCTCCAACGAATGGACCCATCATGCTTCCGAAGCTGAAGAAGATCCCGCACATGATGTTTCCGGCAGGAAGTAATTCTTTTGGCAGAAGATCAGTCATATAACTAATACCAAGTGAAAAAGTCGATCCGACAGCCATCCCGGCTAACGTAAAGCAGATAAATAAGCCCATGGTGGATCCAGAGACGATTCCTGCGGCAGAAAAGCAGAGAAAGCCGATCATCATGACGATGAGCAGGACATTTTGTCTTCCATATTTGTCACTCAGAATCCCGAGTGGTACCTGGGAAATGATACTTCCCACGGCAAAAGCAGGCAGGAGGATGGCGACTGCTTCAATGGAAAGACCGTTTCGAAGGGCGAACACAGGGAAGTTTCCATTTAATGAAGCTTCAAGGAAACCATATCCCAACGGAGGCAACAGGGCGACCCATGCATATTTGAGAACCTTTCCGAAGCGCTGGAACGATCCAAGGAACGAGGCACTGCCGATATTTTGCTGATCGGGGAATTCGTTTTGTAATTTAAAGACGAACATCCACACGGTCAGGCTTAATAAGGAAGAGATGATGAACGGCAATGCCTGATGGATGGTGATGAGCTGAGTCATCATCGGTCCCACGGCAAAACCGACTCCAAAAGAGACCCCGTAGATGGATATATTACGTCCGCGATGTTCTTTTGGTGAAAACGATGTGATCCATGTCTGGGTGGCGAAGTGCAGCATGTGATCGCCGATTCCAATGCAAAGACGCAGGAAGAACCAGAACCAGAAGGATTTCCAAACCGGGAACAGTAAAAGTGACGCTGCGACCACTATTCCTCCGATGATGATCATAGGCTTGTATCCGATTTTATGAAGTGGCCTTTCCATTAATGGAGAGGCGAGTAAGATTCCGATATATAGTGCAGTTGCGTTTAATCCGTTCAGGGAGGAAGAGATGCCGTCCTGCTCGAATATGATGGCGATTAAAGGAAGGAGCATCCCTTGTGAGAATCCTGAAATTGCCACGATTCCGACAAGGACCCAGAAACGGAAGGTAAGTGTTTGATTCATTTGTAAAAACTCCCAATCATTGATGATTACTTATTAGATGGTACCCCCAATTTCATTGTTTGGCAATACGAAACGAATAGAGTAAAATCAAAACATCTACTAACATAATAAGGAAGGAATGATGTAAAAATGGAATTTAACATGCAAGAAGGCGGATTTTTCACAGATTTAGGGTTTGGGAAGCTGGAGGTTTCGGGTAACGAAGAGTATGGCTTTCGGCCGTTCCAATTATTGGTATCTTCCGTAGCAGTCTGCAGCGGGGGAGTGCTCCGAAAAGTACTGGAGAAAATGCGCATCGAATTTGACGACATACATATCAAAGCAGATGTAACCCGCAACGAAGCCGAAGCAAACAGAGTCGAAGCCATCTCCCTTCACTTCACCATCAGAGGGACGGACCTCGACGAAAACAAAATCGAAAAAGCCATGAAGCTCACCCGCAAAAACTGCTCCATGGTCCAATCCGTACAAGACAGCATCAAAATCGAAGAAACGTTTGAGTTAGTGCAGTGAAATTTTGAGGGACGGACCTCCATTCAACGAGCATAAATCTTATTGTAACAAGGTTTATAACTAGATGGGAGGTCCGTCCTTCAGTGCAGTAGAGTGTTGAGGGATGGACCTCAAATCAGTTTAAGCCCTATTCCATCAAGGTTTATAACCAGATGAAGGTCCGTCCCTCACTACAGTAAACTGTTAAAGGACGGACCTCTAAAATCAGCATAAGTCCCATCAAACAAGGTTCTCATCTGATTGAAGGTCCGTCCCTCTTTAGGTGTCCTCTATAGGCTTAGTTCTTGTGGTTCTTTGCCTGTTTTTTCGTAGTAGAGGATGGTTTTGGGTGTGAGTTTGAGGAGCATGTATTCCGGGTCATCGGGGCTTGCGATCCAGGATTTTAGTTGGTCGTTCCAGAATTTCTCTTTCAGCTCTTTGGATTCTTCTACAGTTGCCTCTGCTTCAATTTCTACATAGTGCTCATGATCGGAATCTCGGTCATGGCCCAGAAGAATATGAACATGAGGGTTTTGTGCGATGTCTTCCGCTTTGTGTGCATGCTCATTGGTTGCGGTGTAAAGAGTAAGGTCTTCATGGTAGAACATCATAAAGCGTGAATATGGTTTGTTGTCTCGGATTGTGGCAAGGGTGCCCGTTTTATGGTTGGAAAACAACTCAACGATCTTATCTTTTAAGTTTTGAGCCATGGGTGGTACCTCCTAATTGGGTTCTACCTATAATGTGTCTAATCTCACTTGATTTAAACAAATTTTCTTTTAGAAAGAAGGATCTTACACATGAACAAAATATTTGCACTGCTTGTATTTGCAGGAGTTCCGATCTCAGTCATCGGTTCACTGCTTCATTGGCCGAATGTAATTATGTTCGTAATCTATTGTGTGACGATCATTGCCCTTGCAGCATTTATGGGAAGGTCGACGGAAAGTTTGGCCGTTGTGTCAGGACCCCGTATCGGCGGGTTGCTTAATGCCACCTTTGGAAATGCGGTTGAACTCATTATTTCAATTTTTGCGTTAAAAGCTGGTTTGGTTGGCGTCGTGCTTGCCTCCTTAACTGGATCCGTACTTGGAAACCTTCTATTAGTTGCCGGGTTGTCCTTCTTTGTTGGGGGAATCAAGTTCAAACGTCAGAAGTTTAATGTGTTTGATGCCCGTCACAACTCGGGGCTGCTTATGTTTGCCATTATCGTTGCTTTCGTGATTCCGGAAGTATTCGCCCAGGATATGAACGAAGCGAAGACCATGTCCCTTTCAATTGGTGTGTCTGTTATTTTAATCGCCCTTTATTTATTTGCCCTATTCTTTAAATTAGTCACTCACCGCGGGGTGTATCAGCATGAAGGCGAAGAAGGTGCGCACGCTCATGAAGAACCGGAGTGGAGTAAAGGGAAAGCATTACTGATCCTTGCCGCCTCTACAGCAGCCGTTGCCTATGTATCTGAACGCCTCGTTCATACCTTTGAAGAAGTAGGGAACACATTCGGCTGGAGCGAACTGTTCATAGGGGTCATCATCGTAGCCATCGTCGGAAACGCTGCCGAGCATGCGTCGGCGATCATAATGGCTTATAAAAATAAGATGGATATCGCTGTGGAGATTGCAGTTGGATCTACCTTGCAGATCGCGATGTTTGTAGCGCCGGTTCTTGTATTGATTTCACTGTTTTTCGAAACGAGCATGCCGCTGGTGTTTACGTTACCGGAACTGGTGGCCATGGTTTCAGCAGTACTTGTCACGATCGTCATATCCAATGACGGGGAGACGAACTGGTTTGAAGGACTGACCCTACTCGCAGCCTATTTCATCATGGGGATCGGATTTTATCTACTATAATAAAAAAAGAAGCGGAGTCCAATTACGGACTCCGCTTCTTTTTTAGGGAATGTAGGAATGATTGAAAACGGTCAGTATGCCCGACTGTTTTCTTTTCAAAAGTAGTATAATATAATATTTGAATTTTGTAAATATTCTTTCAAATAAAGTTTTTTGGATAAGCTATTCCAACTAGGAAAAACTAACGGCAAACCCTTAAGTTAAGCTTGAAAGGAGTCAATTTTATGAAAATCATGCGCACTGCTCTTATGGTCATTCTCGCATTTTTCGTTGCAACCACTGGTATCCATGCTGAAAATAGTCCTAAAAAAGCAACTGACAAAGCACCGAAAACAACGGAGAAAGCTCCGCAAGCAAATGAAGATACCAGTGTAAAGATCCCGAATTCGGTTTTAAATATCGCCAAGGAAAATACGTATCCCAATTCCACACAGGATCAGCCGTATCTTCAACCGAGCGAATGGTCTCAGGAATTAATTGAAACATCCAATGTGAAAATTGAAAATCCGAACCTGATTCGGATACTCAACGAATCCACGATGAATAAAGCACCGACGATTGGATTGCGTGCAACCATTTATTTAGGGGAATGGCCTTTAAATTATGCTTCAACGGAGACATCTCCTAACTGGGAGTATCAAAAGGTCAATACGAACTATTTCGATAACCGTGGCGGAAAATCCAACTATCAAATTCATTACGTCCAGGAAGCACAAAAAGTGGTGAAGGGCGGACTCACGGCAAAAGTTCCACATGCAGAAGATGTGGAGAAAATGATGCTTATTAAAGCAATGGATAAATCAAAGCTGCCACTCGCATTTCAAACAATTGTAGGAGCAGGAACGAAGAAAGACCAAGTGTACAATATTTCACCTAAACGACTTGGTTACTTATATGCCTACGCACCAGCGATTAACGAAAAAGGAAAAGTGACCTACGGTGAAGTGTTCCTTGTCATGAAGGGTACGAAACGCTCCATCGTCGTGAAAAACGTAACCTCTCAAGGAGTTGGAGCGTGGATTCCAGTTCAGGATCATGTCCACTTTGGCTTCATGGCAAGCGAAACACCAAGATAAATGTTTAAAGAGGAGTGAAATGGGGTAAACCTTAATTTCACTCTTTTATTATTTTCTTTGATATGTTATAATAATTAGAATATTCAGAATTGAAGGAGGGATATCATGGAGTATCTACTTATTTTTGGTGGGATCCTGATTGCGTACACAGCTATGAGAATTTGGTTCGGAGCGAAAAGGGCTAAAGTATATGCCGAAAGCCTCAAGAATCAAAAGTATAACGTAATGGACCCAGCACTACAGAAGATTGACCAGCCCGTGAAAGAAAATCACCGCGGTCCAATCGGATAAGAAGCACACCGGATAAATGTCCGTTGTGCTTTTTTTTGTGTATGAGAGGGACGGACCTTGAGTTGGAAGAATGGCGTGATATTTAGGATTAGAGGGACGGACCATGTTTTTAGGGGAGAAGTGGGGTTTATTGGCGTGCTTGGAATGAATGGGTATTTGGTGTACGAGTTGCGATTGGTTCACAAATTGGCACAACAAACCTGGAGAGTTGCACAACAAACAGTCAAACTGGCACAACAAGCCCTTAAAGTTAGTCAACTAATAGAAAATCAGATCCCAAATTACATGAAAAAAGCCCAAATCCATAATGGATTTGAGCCTTCACACTATTTTATCGAGAAATCTTCGCTTCACGCTCCGAAAAGTCAACATCACCATAATACATAGACTTCACCAGGACGTTCGGTCCAAGGCAGCGGGCCATAGGGCAGTGACAGTTCAACTCTTTCGCAAGAGGTTGTTCTTTCCACTTTTCAAAAATGGCAGGAAGCGTATCCTTTGTTATGTTTCCAAGTGGCGGCGTGTCGCCGAAGTCAGTGACGATGACATCACCGGTGAATATATTTACGTTCAGACGGGAACGGCCGTCGGGATCATTACGGACGCTAACATTTTTAGCTGCATAGAGTTCAGTCAGAAAATCCAAGTCTTCCTGTGAAGAGCTGCATGGATAGAATGGCAGCGTTCCAAATAGCATCCACACGTCTTCATCACGGAAGGAAAGAATGTCTCTAATTGCTTCACGTGTTTCTTCCAATGAAAGAGTTTCTAGGCTTGAAGCGAAATCGGAAGGGTACATTGGGTGAATTTCGTGACGACCACACTTCATTTCGTCTACTACTTGACGATGGATTTTTTCCAAGTAGGGCAGGGTGTTTTTATTTAACATGGTTTCTGCCGAGACAAGGACTCCACGCTCAGAAAGTGCACGGCTGTTTTCGATCATGCGGTCAAAGAGTTTCTGACGCTGCTCCCTTGTTGGCTTTCGTTCCATATTGGCAAAGCCGACATCGATGAACTCATCGACCGTTCCCCAATTGTGAGAGATGTGCAGGACATCCAGGTAAGGGGCAATAAGTAAATAGCGGTCAAGATCCAGGGTCAGATTTGAATTGATTTGGGTATGTACGCCTCTGGAATGTGCATACTTGAGTAATGGCAAGACATAATTTTCAACGGATTTCTTTGACATCATCGGCTCTCCGCCGGTAATACTAAGGGAACGAAGTGTTTTAATATCGTCGAGCTTCTCGAGAATCAATTCTATGGGAAGAGCGCTTGGATCCTTCGGAGACAGGGTGTAACCGACGGCACAGTGCTCGCATCTCATGTTACAGAGCGTTGTGGTGGTGAATTCTATATTGGAAAGCGTGATATCACCATGCTCATCCACATCTAAGTAAGCCTCCCAAGGATCATGGTCAATCGACATTTTCTTGGAGAGAGTATCAGTTTTCATTCGTAAAAGCTCCTTTATTAGTAAGTCACCTATCCATTATTGAGAAACGCCCAGCCCTTGTCAATCCGAAAGTTATTGGTTACCATAGTAAACGTATTGAAAGGAGAGAGAACTCTTGGGTAAAGCTATCAGCGATAAAGACTCACAAGTGAGCTATTTAAAACAACGCCTGAACCTGTTCGTCGACGTTCTGGACTCAATCGACCCTGAACAAGCGGATATAGACGATATCGACCGCCTTATTGCGATGATCGATGATATAGAAGTAAAATGCGAGCAATTTAAGAAGAGTGAGTAAGAGTCCTTGATGGGGCTCTTATTTTTTTGAGGGACGGACCTTTGATTGGGGGTGGGTGGTGAGGTGAATAGCGGTGGTGACGGTGATTTTTTTTGCGGAATTTGTTGGATTTTGTAGAACAGTTGATAAAATGAAATAACAGTCGATAAATCTGATTAGCGATCGATAAACTTTAATAACGGTCGATAAGAATTCATAACGGTCTACAATTTTTTTATCCGCCCCATAAAGCTCACCCTTCATCCTATGCAAAATAGGAGACAAGAATACCAAGCAGGATTTCCCCGCTAAAACGTCAAACTTTAATAAAAACATCTATTATTAAAGGAGCGAATCATCCCCATGATCATCACACCCATTGAAAAACACCAATGCCAAGCAGCCAAAGACGTGATCCTGTCCGGTTTCCTCGAACGGTTCGGCTTCATCGATCATACCCTGAATCCCGATATTCATGATATTTCTGTAGAGTACGATGGGACGCACCATCATTTTTTTATAGGAAAAGATAACGACAAGATCATCTGTACAGGCGCTATCCGAAAAGAAACCCAGGATACGTATCGGATTGTGAGAATGTCTGTATTATCCCCATTTCGAAAACGAGGTCTTGGCCGCATCATGCTCAATCATTTAGAAGAAAAAGCTTATTCTCTTGGTGCACGCACACTCACCCTCGAAACCAACAAGCACTGGGCGGACGCCATCCAATTTTACCAGAGTAACGGGTACACCTATAAGGAAGAAGACGAGGTTTCATGTTATTTTGAGAAGGAAATTCCATTGTGAAATCCCTTTCAATCTTATTCTTATAGGAGTATAATGATGTATGAAAATTAAGACTGTTTTTGAGATCTTTAGAGGGGGAGAACGATGAATAAAGAGACATTACAGCAAAGTATGTACGATTTGATTGTGGAAACATCCACAAACCTGCCAAAGGATGTTAGACGTGCGATCCGCACGGCGAAAGCCCGTGAGAACGCCGGCACGCGTTCGGCTATGAGCCTGGACACGATTTCAAATAACGTAAAGATGGCGGATGACAATGTATCACCGATTTGTCAGGATACAGGGCTTCCGACTTTTAAAATAAAAACACCGGTCGGCGTGAATCAGCTTGACATCAAAGAAGCGATTTATGCTGCGATGGTACAGGCGACGAAGGACGGAAAGCTTCGTCCTAACTCAGTTGATTCATTGACCGGGGCAAACTCTGGAGACAATCTTGGCTTAGGGACACCGGTCATCAAGTTCGAGCAGTGGGAGAAGGATTACATCGATGCGCGCCTGATCTTAAAGGGCGGCGGTTGTGAAAATAAAAACATCCAGTACAGCCTTCCGTGTGAGCTTGAAGGACTGGGCCGTGCCGGACGTGACTTGGATGGGATCCGTAAATGCGTGATGCACTCGGTGTATCAGGCTCAGGGACAAGGCTGCAGTGCCGGTTTCATCGGAGTTGGAATCGGAGGAGATCGTTCTTCAGGCTATGACCTGGCAAAAGAACAATTATTTCGTTCCGTTGATGATGTGAATCCGAATGAAGATCTACGTAAGTTAGAAGAGTACGTAATGGACCATGCGAATGAGCTTGGAATCGGCACGATGGGATTCGGCGGTGAAACGACGCTGCTTGGCTGTAAAGTCGGTGTGATGAATCGTATCCCTGCAAGCTTCTTCGTATCCGTTGCTTATAACTGCTGGGCATTCCGTCGCTTAGGGGTGAAGCTTGATGTTGAATCAGGCGGTATCGACGAATGGTTCTACCAGGAAGGCGAGAAGATTGACCTTACTCAAGGATCTGAGGCTGAGCTTGAAACGGCAGCGGCTTCATCCGGGGAACAGCCGAATGTTGTGGTACTGCAAGCTCCGATCACGGAAGAAAAGATCCGTGAGTTGAAAGTGGGAGACGTGGTTCAAATCAACGGGCGCATGTACACCGGCCGTGATGCGATCCACAAACATTTGAGTGAGAATGATGCACCGGTGGATCTTGATGGCCAAATCATCTACCATTGTGGTCCGGTCATGCTGAAGGACGATGAGGGCAACTGGCACGTGAAAGCGGCTGGCCCGACAACATCGATTCGTGAGGAGCCTTATCAAGGGGACATCATGAAGCGATTCGGCATCCGTGCTGTCATCGGGAAAGGCGGAATGGGACCGAAAACCCTTGCTGCCTTGAAAGATCATGGCGGTGTTTACCTGAATGCCATCGGTGGAGCGGCACAGTACTACGCAGATTGCATTAAAGGCGTAGACGGAGTGGATCTGATGCAGTTCGGTATTCCTGAAGCGATGTGGCACCTGAATGTGGAAGGCTTCACAGCGGTTGTAACGATGGATTCACATGGTAACAGCCTTCATGAAGAAGTGGATAAATCTTCATTGGAAAAATTAGCTCAGTTTAAAGAGCCAGTTTTTAAATAAGAAATTGGAACCACCTCGTACGGGATACGGGGTGGTTATTTTATTGGTTATTTATGTTAAAATCAGGTTGAAACTTTAAAGAGCGTTCGTTCGTATTACATACAAACAGGAGCTGGAGGGCTATGATGATTTTCAATAAATTAGTGAGCATGTTGTTTCTTTCCTTGATGGTGTTCTTAACAGGGTGTGCAAGCACTAGTGAAAAGTCCAATATCACTTCAATAGAAGATGTGAACGTTGATACGTTAAAAGAAAACAGTGGAACCTATGTCGGGGATAACTCCAAGGTCAGTGCGATCCTTCAGGAATTGCCCGGTGGAGAGACCATTCAGGAAGTCGATCTTTCAGGAGAAATGGTGGAGGTGACCTACGGCAATAAAGAAGGGGGCCTTTCTGAAAGTGATGTGGATGAGTTTTGGTTTGACGGTAATCATGCCGACCGCAAGAACTTTTATTACAACGCCATCTACATGACCCTACTCGTTCCGAATGCCCGGGAATATCATTTCCAGATAGACGAATCCATGGTATCCGTTTCAAGGGACAAAATGGTCAAGAACCTCCAGGATGAATTTGAGCAATTCCCAACAGGAGAGGCCATCTGGGATAAAAAAGTCGTGTCTGAATTCATCGATGAACATAACGGGAAACTAACCGAAATGGCGACGAAGTATCAGACATTTTTTGAGTGAGGGACGGACCTTATCTCGAAACAAGTCTCTCTTCGACGAAAAATGAAAGATCAGGGTGACCTGCCCAAGCTTTTGTATTGTATGCAAGTTATAATCATCTAAACTTTATTCTACTGTCATCCCACTCGAAGATTCCTTTTGTACTAATAGAAGGAATCTTTTTTTTACTTATGAACTATATGAATTCAACATATTTAAAGTATTATCTTAAATACATCTACATAAGTATGAGGAGGAAGAGTGAGAGTGAAGGGGGAAGAACATATGACAAATCCGATCGTGGCCCGATCTTTAGATGAGATTCAATTCTGGTCGAGAATTATGAAGGAGCATGCGTTGTTTTTGAGCTTGGGATTCACGTATGATCAGAAGCAATTAATTGAAGAAGCACAACAATTCATTGTGGTTTTCGAAAGAATCGAGGAGAAGCTGAATAAATACTCTATCAACACGGATGTGCGGCAAATCCAGGCATTTAACAGCGAAGTTTATCAAGCGGCAGCTGCGATTTGGAACTATAAGCGGAAAATATTAGGTTTGACATTGCGATGTGAAATTCGCTCTAATAATTATCCCTTGTTAGTGGATCATATTAGCAGAGAGGCAGCATTCTTTGCCAAGCGTCTGCAGGAATTGAATGAGGGGAAACTTGTACCAGAACAGGATTCCATAATCCAGGAAAATGTATTCTTTCTGAAAATCATGGCCGATCACGCGAAGTTTATCGGACATCTATTGGATCCTTCCGAACGGAAATTAGTTGAACAGGCAAGAGAATTCAGCCAGGATTTCGATCAACTGGTTTTTCAAGCGATTGATTTAGACTCCATGCGTCCACAATCAGAAACAAAGCCGATGTTGAATCAATTTCTGAATCAGAATAAGGTTTCAGTTAAGTCATTACGTGATTTCAAGAAAACCGCAAGAGAATTAATTGAAGAATGCAGGATCAAAAGTAATATCCATCCACTATTGGCTGATCACACATTTAGAGAAGCAGAACGATTCCTGGAAATCATCGATCTATTTGAAGCGAGTTTGCAAACGAAATAAAGGTTGAAGTTTGATAACCGCTTAAATTATTGGATACTTTTAGTACACATGAATCCTTCTCGTTCTCAAAAACTAAGGGAAACGGATTGTGAAAGAAGGGTTCAACTTGCGGAAATCACAAAAAGTGTTGATAATAGCGTCAATCTTAGTATTGCTCATCCCGGCACAAGCCTATGCAGTTTCAAACAACCCGATAGGCTGGGGATTTAAGAAGAGTCAGAATGAAGCTCCTGCAGAAGCAGGGGCTCAGCATGATCAGCTGCTTGATAAATATGATGCTTTTTACAAAGGATCACCGGATAAAAAAGTCCTGTATCTGACCTTTGATAATGGGTATGAAAATGGCTACACAGGTCAGATCCTTGATGTGTTGAAGCAGGAAAAAGTGCCAGCCACCTTCTTCGTGACAGGGCACTACTTACTAAGCGCTGAAGACCTGGTCAAGCGCATGGTAAAGGAAGGGCACATCGTTGGGAACCATTCCTGGCATCACCCGGACTTCACGGCAAGCTCCGATCAGAAAATCCGTGAAGAGTTGGAAAAAGTAAAAGTGAAAACGAAAGAGTTGACAGGTCAGAAAGAAATGAACTACTTGCGTCCACCAAGAGGCGTATTCTCTGAACGTACGCTTCAAATCGCGAAAGAAGAAGGCTACACCCACGTCTTTTGGTCAGTCGCCTTCATCGATTGGAAAACCGATCAGCAAAGAGGCTGGCAATACTCGTACGACAATATCATGGCCCAAGCCCATCCAGGCGCAATCATCCTTCTGCACTCCGTCTCCAAAGACAACGCAGACGCCATGGAAAAAGCCATAAAAGACCTAAAGAAAAGGGGCTACACCTTCAAAAGCCTGGATGAACATCCAATGATGAAAAAATAATGGGGACGGACCTTCATTCCTAGGACCTGGTCCTAGGAAATGAGGTCCGTCCCTCGATGCTCAGACAAAGGACATGATCAATTTTCCTTACAGCGCTAATTGTTATAAATAAAGAAAACCCTATCATTTGTATATTGTAAGTACGAAGACTCACATTCATACTTAATGGCAGAAAAGCAGTAAAAGAAAATGCCTCCCAACCTTCATTAAATATCCTGATGAGATATTTGTTTCCAATTCTAATGAATGAGGTAATGTGAAATGCCTACTGTGGGTGGATGAAAAGGAAAAGGTTACCTTGATATACACAGTTTGCACTAGGTATGCGGAGTATTTTTTTAGAACCTTCTACTGTATTGGTTCCACTCTAAGTGTGCTATCATTTTAATAATGATAAATACTCGTCCTCCTTTTTAGGAGGGCGTTTTCTTTTTGTAAAAGGGTGAGAATGTCCATGTATGTGGTCCATGTATGTGATTGTTGGCATACTTTTTTTATCATTTTTCGATAGTCGTCTGATGGGAAATCAGGGATATTCGGTCAAAGAGGAGTGTTTTTTTTTGGAAATAGTCATCATCGTGTTTTTCTTTTTAAGTGTGACGTTCCCGGTGCTGCATCTATATCATTGTCTACCATTGTTCCGTGATCCTGACGAAAGGTCGAGGCGAAACCCTGCTTTGAAAAAGTGGATGATCGAACATGGGCATGAAGATGAAAAGGGAATGAGCATTTTGATTCCCTGTTATAACGAAACGGGTATTATTGACACGTCCATTGAGAGCATGAAATCATTGCCGTATTCTCAAATGGAGGTTGTGTATATTAATGATGGTTCAACGGATGGGACAATGGATTATTTATTTGAACGGCTTAAGTTGAAATCATGTTCCATAGATCCAATCGGAAAGCTGTCATATGAAAAAGTCGAAGGAGTATACCGATCGAAACTTTACCCACATTTCTTCGTGATTGATAAGGAGAACGGGGGAAAAGCGGACGCTTTGAATGCCGGCATTGAATACGCGAGCCATGACATCATCATTACGTTGGATGCTGATACGATTTTGGCCGAAGAAGCATTATCGGCTGTCAATGATGCGTTCGAAGATAAGAACGTCGTTGCTGCAGGCGGGATGGTACATGTTTTGCAAGCAAAGACAAATGAACCTTCGAACCGACTGTCTTTAAGGCATACAAACATGCTATTAAGGGTTCAAGTGCTGGATTTCCTTAAAGCATTTTATATTTCAAAACTATCTCTTGTACGATTCAGAGCTTTAGCTGTCATATCCGGGGCATTCGGGATTTTCAGGAAGCAAGCACTACTCGATGTCGGGGGCTATCGCAAGACAATTGGAGAAGATATTGACATCACACTCCGTATCCAAAAACTCATCGCGAAACATAAAAACTTACGAATCAAGTTTATATCCGATGCCGTCGGGTACACCGAACTACCGGAAACATGGAGGGACTTAACCAAGCAGCGGTTACGTTGGCAGAAAGCCTATATCGACTGCATCATTCATTTCAGCGCCTTCTTTGGAAAAACATTATTTACAAAGACCGTTTCTTTCTTCTATATATTTGAAGCGTTTCTGATCGGTACCCTTGCTTCTTATATTATGACAGGAATCGTGATCTTCAATATGATATACGACCCTCAAAATACATATGTGGATTATCTGTTTTTTTATTTGTTTTGGATATTCTTATTTGGTTTCATGTATGACGTGGTGGCGATACGCCAAGGAAAGCGGTACGGTTTCACCTTCTCTATGAAGGATCGTTTCCGTCTGTTTTTTGCGATTTTGTTTGATATTTTCATCTACCGATTTGTCACGATGTATTTTGTCATGTATGGAAGCATCTCCTATTTCTTCAACAAAAAGTGGAACAAGGTGTCCCGGACAGGACGGAATTATCATCAGGAAGGCTCTAAACCCGCCGCATAGTCAACAGGCGCATTTTTGAGCCGACATCATTGTAGCAGGCTTTAGTGTGGAGGACAGATAATGGGTAAAAAATTTCTGCTATTCAGTTTAACCTCTGTGACAGTATTGATTCTGGGGGTAATCAGCTTTACATTCCAATTTGTCACCTCGATCGAAGCCGGTATGGACGAAGAGGTCGACAGGAAAGAATCATTCGAGAAACATGTGGAAACGATCCACTTGAAGGATGGGGACCCCATCTCGATTCTGTTGATGGGAGTCGATACGAGACCGGGTGAAGCGGGCGGCCGAGCCGATACCATGGTTCTCTTAACGATCAATCCCGATTCCCAATCGATGCATATGGTCAGTATCCCCCGCGATACGTATGCCAATATAGAAGGCGGCCTGAACAAAATCAACAGTGCCTATCAAGTGGGAGGGCCAGAGGAGACCATCCACTCTGTAGAAAATCTCCTCGATGTTCCCGTGGATTATTTCTTGCAAATAAACATGGAGGGGTTCGAGGGCATTATTGATGCGTTTGACGGGGTGGAAGTGAACAATGATTTAGAGTTCACTGACAAACATGTCCACTTCCCCGAAGGTAAGATTCGATTGGATGGTAAAGAGGCATTGATTTATGCCCGAATGAGAAAGAAGGACCCACGAGGAGACTTCGGCCGTCAAAAACGTCAGCGCCAAGTCATTGAAGAACTGATGCAAAAAGGGGAGAATATATCCTCGATCACGAAATTCGGTGAAGTCGTCAAGGTCCTTGAAAAAAATATCAAAACAAACATGTCCTTGATCGAGATGTGGAATATTCAATCTCATTATAAGGGAGCCCGGGAAAACATCAAGGAGCACAAAATCGATGGTAAAGACAAAACCATGAAGGGTACCTACTATTACATACCCGATAAGGAAAAGCTTCATGACATTTCTGATCAGCTGAAAAAGCACTTGGAACTTGAAGGTGATTCAAAACTGCCAGAAGAGAATCGAAAAACAAGCAGTTCAGGCAATAAGACTGATCATGTCAAAGAAGAAAAAGCGACTTCCCCTAAACCAAACGATACAGGGTCAGGCGGGGAGAAAGAAGATACTCCCAGTGATGACGCCAAGGAAGAGTCTGATAAACAAAAAGAAATTAAAGATTCGGACGGGATAACCGTCAAGAATAGCGACGAACCGAACGTTGATAAAGTCATCACGAAAGATTGGCAGTCAGTACCAACCAATCAGAAAAACCATACGAGAGTGACATTGGATGAAGGCTCCCTTGATTGGGAGGAGATGACGACTGCCATTTCAAGAGGAGCAGACTTATCAAAAGAGGATATGATTCTATGGTGGGTGGAAAGCGATCGTTCTGATAGTGCCACTGCTACAGTGACGAATAAAGCTCAAACAGAAACCTACCGGGTCTACGTATCATGGCTGGACGGGACAGGGTATACACCGACCAAAGTGGAATTGCTTCATGTCAATGATCAAAAGCAGTAAAAACATTGTACGAAACACTCTAGAGTAAGGATTCCGAAAAAGGGGGACATTTCCCTCTTTTTTTGGTTAATAGAATGAAAAGAATATAGAGGAGAGGCTTATTGATGGAAAACACAGTCATACTTACAGTAGTCATTATCGTATTGGCAGGTATCATTTTGGGACAGCTACTATTCATTAGGAAGAAAACGAAAAGGTACGAAGAGCGAATGACAGAACTTGAGACGGAAGCTCTTGCCAGTTTAAATAGGGTGGAACATAATCTTATTTTTAAGAGAGAGCAAAAAGGGGGAGATCCTTCATAGTAGGTAGGGTCTCACGCTTTCCCATGCAGCAGATCTGATTTTCAGTCAAGAAGGAAGGTCCGTCCCTCCAAACCATCAATACCAAAGGACGCTATCATCGGCATCATTCTTGTTGCAATCGGCCAGGTTATACATATTCTTTGCCATTGTTCCATCTTCGACATGCTCGATCTTCTTACATGTCATTTCCATGATTTCACCGTTGCCAAATGTATCCCGACGAGAATCTCGTACTGAATGAATCAGTATTCCATCAAACTCAAGGTCATGCAAGATTGGATCGCCTTCATCTGTATAGCTGACAATATGCTCATTACAACCAGCGACCAGCACAAGGAACAAACCAGCCATCATCAATCTCTTCATCCAATCACCCTTTCAGAAATTCCATAAGGTCCGTCCACTTTTAGAGGTCCGTCCCTCTCTTCTAATGTATTAGACGAACGACAACGTTGAAGTGTTACACTCCCGTTATGCTATAATACACATACAAGTTTTGTGCGGAAGGATGAGGACGATGGTAAGTAGGAATGTTAAGATTGAAGGTCCGTATGATTTCGACCGGGTACTGGAGCGGCTGTCGCTGGATCCATTGAACGCAGTGGATCAGGAAGACCGAAGCGTAAAGGTTCCATATTATCTCCCGGATGGGAAAGGCGAGGTCATCATGGTTCAGGCGACAGGCACCACGGATCAACCTGAATTCAGCATCACCTTTGAACATGAAGAATTCCTTGAACAAAAGCAGGACCGAATCTCAGATATTTTCCAGTGGCACACCGGTCTTAACAAAATGCACGAGCACTTCCTGCAAACCGATCTTAAGCCGATCTTCGAAGAGCATATCGGCACACCCATCATCCTGGAGTTCGACCCGTTCGCCACAATCATCAAAAGCATCATCCACCAGCAGCTGAACCTGAAATTCGCGTTCACCCTGACCCATCGTTTCGTCACCAAATATGGCTGGCAAAAAGACGGAGTGTGGTTCTATCCATCACCGGAAACAGTCGCCGGACTTACTGTGGAAGAACTGCGGGAGCTGCAATTCAGTCAGCGGAAAGCGGAATATGCAATTGGCATCGGACAGAAGGTAGCAAGCGGAGAACTGGACCTGGACAAATTAGCCGGGCAGTCGGACGAAGAAGTCATCAAGGAACTTACTAAAATCCGCGGAATCGGCCCATGGACAGCCCAAAGCTTTCTGTTATTCGGACTTGGTCGGCCGAATCTCTTCCCGAAAGCGGATATCGGCATCCAAAATGCCATCAAGAAATTATTCCAAATGGATCAGAAACCGACCATGGACGAGCTGGATCAATTCAGCGCATCCTGGCATCCTTATTTAAGCTATGCATCCTTGTATTTATGGAGAAGTATCGAATAGAACGGACGTGAACCAATGAAAAAGCAATACGCAAAAAAGCAGCACAATGAAGTGAAAATCGAGTTGAAACAACAGTTCCCTCTGACCATAAAAAAAATCGGCATCAATGGTGAAGGAGTCGGATTCTTTAAACGAAAGATCGTCTTCGTACCTGGAGCACTGACGGGAGAAGAAGTGGTCGTCGAAGTGACCAAGGTCCACCCGAAATTCTCCGAGGCCCGCATCAAAAAGATCCGGAAGAAGTCACCAGAGCGCACCAAAGCCCCATGTCCGGTCTACGAGCAATGTGGAGGCTGTCAGCTTCAGCATCTCTCATATGAAGGGCAGCTCGACGCCAAACGGGATATCCTGCTTCAATCACTTGAGCGTCATACGAAGCTCAAATTAGAAGACCTGGACATCCGTTCGACGATCGGGATGGACAACCCTTGGCACTACCGGAATAAAAGCCAATTCCAAGTGGGAACCCAAAACGGGAAAGCCATCGCAGGGCTATACAGCATGAACTCCAACAAGCTCATCGACATCGATGAGTGTATCGTTCAGCACCCACTGACGAATAAAGTCACAACTGAAATCAAGCGCATTATCAACGACTTTAACATCCCTGTCTTTGATGATAAAAAGAAGAAGCCGTTCCTGAAAACGATCGTGACCCGTGTCGGCTTTGAAACAGGCGAAGTCCAAGTCGTACTCGTCACTGCAGAGAAGAAGATTCCACGCAAGGAATTACTGATTTCTGAAATTCAGAAACGTCTTCCGGAAGTCGTTTCAATCGCCCAAAACATCAATCCTAAGAAGACGGCACTCGTATTCGGAGACGAAACAATCCATCTATCAGGTAAAGAAAGCATCGAAGAACGCCTGGAAGAGTTCACCTACGAGCTATCCGCCCGGGCATTTTTCCAGCTCAACCCGATCCAGACGAGCAAGCTGTATAACGAAGCGAAAAAAGCAGCGGGGCTCACAGGGGAAGAGAAGGTTGTCGATGCGTACTGTGGAGTCGGTACAATCGGTCTCTGGCTCGCAGATGGAGCGAAAGAAATCCGTGGGATGGATGTCATCAAAGAAGGAATCGATGACGCGAAGAAAAACGCCAAGAAATTCGGAGTGGATCACGCTGAGTACTTTGTCGGGGGTGCGGAAACGCTCATGCCTCAATGGAAAAATGAAGGCTGGCGTCCGGATGTGGTCGTAGTCGATCCTCCTAGAACAGGTTGCGATAACAAGCTGCTTGATACGCTAAAAGAAGTAAAACCGAAAACATTCGTTTATGTATCCTGCAACCCTTCCACCCTTGCGAAGGATATTGATTATTTGAAGAAGCACTATCGCGTTGAGTATTTGCAGCCTGTTGATATGTTTCCGCAGACTGCCCATGTGGAAGTTGTGGCGAAGCTGGTACTAAAATAATAAAAACGGACAAAGCCCTGTGATTTTCTCGCAGGGCTTGTCTTATTGATTATTTATTCCTCAAACATTACTATGCTGTGATTGTTTATTCCCAGGGGCAAACCAACCAAACAAAGCGATCCCCACAAGAACACCGTAGAAAGTGAGTGTCCAACCAGTACTGTGAGGGAAATCATGATCCAGCACCCCGATATCTTCATGTGCAAGGGTAATGACCGCAAGCTTCACCCCGACCCATGCGACAATCGCATAAGCGGTAGTTTCTAAAGCTGGGCGCTTTTCAAGCAGCTGGACAAACCAGGTTGCCGCATATTTGATTAAGATCAGCCCGGCAATTCCTCCAAGGACGACAATCAGGAACTTCCCGCCGTCCATTCCGCCGAAATTATCCAGAGGAGAATCAGGCAGCCCAAGGGCAAGGGCCACAGCAGCTAGGATCGAATCAATGGCAAAGGCAAGGTCCGCCAATGCGATTTTCCCGACTGTCGGCCAAAAGCCTTTCCCTGCAGCTTCTTCTTCTGTGTCTTCCCGTATATTTTCGTTTTCTTTTCCAAAACGTGCTTTGATGACATGCTTTAAGCCCAGGTAAAGAAGGTAGGCTGCACCTATGGCCTGTATCTGCCAGACGTTTGCGATAAACGAAATGGCAAAGAGGGCACCAAAACGGAAGGCAAAGGCGAGGAAAATCCCATATTTAATGGCCCTTTTCTTCTCGTCGTCCGGCAGATGTTTTGCAATAACGGCGAGGACAAGGGCATTATCCGCTGATAACAAGCCTTCAAGGCCAATAAGGATCAGTAATGTCCATCCGTATTCTAACCAGATTGATTCCAAGCGTAAAACTCCTTCCTAGTGAATATGCAACCCGATACGGGTCATACCTTTTGAAAATAAGTTCACATGGTTAGCTTCCCACTTAATTTGCATCTGATACTTTCGTTTTTAGTGATGGAAGGACGGAAGCAGAATCCAATTTCCTTTTGCTTCCGTCATCCCTTCATGGTATAGTTAATTTACTAATTATGACAGGAGTGATGGGTGGACGATGAAGAACTAATCTTATTTTCGCGACGTTTGAAATTTCATATTTCAAATCAACCAAAATAGGATTAGTCTGCCCATTTTTATTACATCGTCTGAGCCATTGATTTCAAGTGGCTTCTTTGAGCGCGACAGGTACGGCTAATCCTTCCAGAAGAAATGGGAGGATTTTTTTGTTCTCCCTTTGATGAGAGGGGAAGATCGTATGAGAGAATTAATGAAATTAGTGAATATAAGCTATGAAATCATGGATCAGAATATTATTGAGGGTGTAAAAGCGAGTGTGCAGGAAGGGGATGTCATCGGGATCATCGGGCAGAATGGTGCGGGTAAATCTACACTTCTGCAGTTGATTAACGGGGATTTAGTACCCTCCGAAGGCACAATCCAATGGTTGCAGCATGACTTGAACATCGGTATGGTCGAGCAGGAAATGGAATCCTATTCCATCAACGACACGACCCCCTCCGAATCCAGGTTACTGGAAAAATGGCATGTTCCCGACAATGATTTTCAGCATTTGAGCGGCGGTGAAAAGCTGAAGGCGAGGCTTGCAAAAGGCTTTGCGAAAAACAGAGACCTCCTTCTGCTGGATGAACCAACGAATCACCTGGATCAGGAAAGCATGGAGATCCTGACAAAACAGGTCAAGGAATATAAAGGGACGATCATTCTTGTGTCCCATGACCGGTATTTTCTGGATGAAGCCGTAACAAAGATATGGTCGATTGAAGGCAGAAAGCTCCTTGAGCATAGAGGGAATTATTCGAGCTACATGGAGGCACGAAAACAGAAACGGCTGTCCCAGCAGCGTGAATATGAAAAGCAGCAGAAGATGGTGGAAAGGATCGAAAGTCAGATCAGCGAGCTCAATTCCTGGTCACAAAAAGCCCATGCTCAATCCACGAAACAGGAAGGATATAAAGAATACTACCGTGTAAAAGCAAAGCGGACGGACAGTCAGGTGAAATCGAAGCAAAAGCGTCTTGAGAAAGAGCTTGAGAGGGCAAAGGTGGAAGAGGTTGAGGAAGAACATACGGTGCGATTCTCCCTTAAGGCCACATATAAGACCGGAAAGCGGTTCCTGGAAGTGAAGGATCTGACGAAAGCTTTCGAGGGACGAATCCTATTCAGGAACGCCAATTTTACGATCCAGCATGGCGAAAAGGTCTCGATCACCGGACCGAATGGCAGCGGGAAGACGACATTATTGAAGGTGATCCTGGGGCAGGAGAAGGCTGACGGTGAAGTATGGGTTTCACCATCTGCCCAAATCGGCTATCTGACGCAGGAAGTGTTCGACCTTCCTCTTGACGAAACGCCCGAGCAGCTTTTCCACCAGGAAACATTCGAGGAAAGAGGGAAAGTCCAGACGCTCATGAAGCACTTGGGATTCCAGACGACCCACTGGCGGGAACCGATCAGGAATATGAGCATGGGTGAGCGTGTAAAGTGCAAATTGATGAAGTATATTTTAGAAGAAAGAGATGTGCTGATCCTGGATGAGCCGACGAATCATCTTGATCTGGCATCGCGTGAACAGCTTGAGGATACTCTCGCCAAGTACAGTGGAACTTTGATCGTCGTGTCCCATGACCGGTATTTTCTAGAGAAGACGACGAGTACCAAACTTGTGATTGAGAACGAAGGGATTCATAAACGGCTGAATGAACCTGCTCCAGAACGGGATGAGCAGGGGGAATTGAGGCTGAAACTGGAGACGGAGAGACAGGATGTGTTGGGGAGGCTCAGTTTTATGACGCCGGGTGATAAAGGGTATGCTGAATTGGATAAGAAATTCTTAGAGCTTACGAAGGCGATCAATGGGTTGAAGTGATCATTTTTATGAGAACAAATAATACCGGGCACGACATTATATCGGTTTTCGGTTGTTTTCTTGAATTTTGCCTGTTGGTAGATGGTATTGCTGCTAATAGTCCTGAGTTGGGGATAAACTAACATATACTTACAATGAGGAGTGAGAGTATGTTCTTGCAAGGGACCATTATTGCGGGGGATTTTGATTCAACTACTAATGAATTTTCTATACAGAAAGTAAAGGATTTGAATACAGAGTCAGTCCTCAATAAGAATCAGATCGATAGTATCTATCAATATTTAAAAAAACATCAAAACGAAGATGACGGACAAATTATTACACTAAATGATCAAATGCCTGTACGCTTATCACAGGTTGAACTAAATGATTTGATCAGTGATGTAGAGAAAGTGCTTTCCATGTATCAGTGAAATAGGATTGTTGGGTACAGGATTTGCCTTAACTCCTAAATGGCGATCACTCATCGGCTTTTCAGGTAAAAGATGTTATATTTATCTGTAACAATAGAACGCTGGGAAGTGATGGATATCCTTTATGCAACGATTTTATTTATATGTGCCGGTCTAGCTGAAATTGGTGGCGGGTACCTGATTTGGCTTTGGTTAAGAGAGGGAAAACCTGCTTATCTGGGGTTATTAGGAGGGCTCGCATTAGCTTTGTACGGTGTCATTGCAACACTTCAAACCTTTCCATCGTTCGGCAGGGTGTATGCAGCATATGGAGGAGTCTTTATTGTCCTCTCTGTTTTATGGGGCTGGGGAATTGATAAAGAAACACCTGATTTATATGATTGGGTTGGTGCCGGTATTTGCTTAGTCGGGGTATCGGTCATGCTTTTTGCACCCCGGCAGTGATGAATAAATTTCATACAAAAAGGCTCAGAGCTTAATTCTGGGCCTTTTTGTGTGCAGCAGATCAATTTCCACCCGTATACCACTTGTACTGATTGGAGTCTGCGCGGCATTGCGTGTTATATCCCTCACTCTTATGGGTGTCGTAGCAATCACCCGTGAGGTAGCCTTGGGAAAAGTATTTCTCTTTGATGCTGCCTCCGATTGCTACTGCACCCAGGAAAGAGAGGGGAATCAGGACGAATAACCAAACCATTCTAAAAACCTTCTTTATAACCGAGTTAGGTGAAAGCAGGTGACAACCCTGTTGTAATAGCTCATAGATGTGGAGATCCCGGAGAAAAAAAGATGAAGAAGTGGGACAAGGGACCTGTCCCTGCGTCCCATCCTGCTACTATCTCCGTTGAACATATGGAAAAATATAGATAATATTTCGACGTGGGAGAGGCAGGTTTGTACCTGGTACAAAAGCGTTGAATTGTACCAGGTACAAAAACGTTGAATTGTACCAGGTACGAAAAAAGACCGTTAGTACCCGGCATAGATAATCAGATGGCGGATAAAGGTTTTCAGCAAGTTGTTTTGGATTTACAGGAATCAAGCGTTGCACATTCCCCAAGCAGATGAATGGTCAAAACATCTTTTCATCTACTATGATATTCCTTGAACAACAAGAAGGAGGCAAAAACCATGAATGCAAAGTATAAAGATTTATTTACCCCATATAGATTCAAAAACGGAATAGAGCTGAAAAACCGTATCATCATGGCACCGATGACGAACTTTTCATCAGATGATGATGGAAATGTAACGGATGCAGAGGTAGACTATTATGCCCGCCGTTCGAAGGGTGTCAGCATGGTTGTCACAGCTTGTACGTATGTGACACCTAACGGGAAGGGATTCCCTGGTGAATTTGGTGGTGACACGGATGAAATGATCCCGAGTCTTGAACGATTGGCGGGAGCAATCAAGGATCAGGGTGCGAAGGCGATATTGCAGATTTTCCATGGCGGGGTGCAGTGTCCTTCTGACCTGGTTCCTGATGGCGACGTTGTCAGTGCGAGTGATGTGATGGGTGACAATCAAGAGAAGAAAGCAAGAGCTTTAACGGAGGCTGAGATCGAGGAAATCATCGAAGCTTTCGGAGAAACGACCTGCCGTGCAATCGTGGCCGGCTATGACGGCGTCGAGATTCACGGAGCAAACGGTTATTTGATCCATCAGTTCTTTTCTCCAATGACAAATCAGCGAGAGGATCGTTTTGGAGGCAGCTTGGAGAAACGGATGACATTCCCGATGGCGATCGTGGATAAGGTGAAGAGTGTGGTTGATGAGCATGCCAAGCATCCATTCATCGTCGGCTACCGTTTTTCACCTGAAGAGCCTGAGGAGAATGGATTCTCCATGGGGGATACTCTTTCCTTGGTAGACGCATTAGCAGACAAAGATCTGGATTATCTGCATGTGTCTCTATTCGATTTCTTCTCGAAACCGAGAAGAGGCGTGGAGGATGTAGAGAAAACGAGAATGGATTACCTGCTTGAAACGATTGCAGATCGTACTCCACTTATCGGTGTAGGCTCTATCTACTCTGCAGAAGATGCGCGTAAAGCATTTGAGACAGGGGTTCCTCTATTGGCACTGGGGCGCGGTCTCATCATCGATCCCGATTGGGTACAGAAGCTTGCAGACGGGAAAGAAGATGAAATTGTGACGGAGATCGATAAGGAAAAGCAGGAACAGTTAGTAGTGCCTGATCCTTTATGGAATGCAATCATTCATACGCCAGGGTGGTTCCCGGGGGTATAAGGCACGTAGTTATATTAAGCTTAAAGGCAACTGCCTATAGTGGCAGTTGCCTTTTCTGTTACCAAAGTGATCTTTAACAATATGAACTTTTTTTCTATCTTCAATTGGTGTGTGGCCAATGTGAATTGGGAGGGATCTCAAGTTGGATCAATCCCCCACCACTCATAACAAAGTACATTCCAGAATATGATTTCTAAGTGTGTTCAATTACAAAATGCATAAATGGGACAGTAAACCTGTCCCCCTGTCCCGCACATCTGGTATATAATGAATCTATAAACCTTTGGAGGTACATATGAAACAACAAAGCTATGAGAATCACAGTAAGATCGATCCGTTGTATCATTATGGGATAGCACTTTTATCGATTGTGACGTTGGTATTATCGATTACGTTCTTCGTAAAAAATGTGGGGACAGAGGCGCTCCTCAGTTTTATTGTGCTGTTCGCTGCGATTACGTTCCTGTTTATGACGGTGAAGCTGCGATTATATGCTCTCCAGCTTCAGGACCGGATCATTCGCAACGAAGAAAATTTCCGTTATTATCGCTTAACGGGGAATCGGTTAGATCCTACTATTTCCATGAAACAGGTGATCGCCCTGAGGTTTGCCCCGGATGAGGAATTTCCAGGTTTAGTGGAACGCACATTAACAGAGGACTTAACTGCAAAGGATATTAAAAAAGCTGTACAAAACTGGCGTGCAGATCATCACCGCGTATAGACATCTAAAGAACGGACCGCTCACTCATGGGCGGTTACATTTTTGTAAAAGGAGGCTCGTTATGACGAACGGGATTATGGTAGACGTAAAAGGTCTTGTGAAAAAATATGGTTCCTTCACTGCTGTGAAAGAAGTCCGGTTCCACGTGGAAAAGGGAGAGATATTCGGCCTGCTTGGTCCGAATGGAGCGGGGAAAACGACGACGATCGAGATGCTTGTGGGACTCCGGAAGCCGGATGAGGGGACGGCAACCTTAGCCGGCTTTGACGTTCGGAAAGACGTGAATAAGGTGAAGGAAGTAATCGGGGTTCAGCTTCAGTCGACCTCGTTGTTTGAGTTGCTGAAGGTGGAGGAGATCCTTCATTTGTATGCAAGTTTTTATCCGAGACATGTGGACATCGATCAATTGATCGAGGAGATGCTCCTGACCGAGAAGAGGAAGGACCGGATCAAGGGGCTGTCTGGCGGTCAGAAGCAGCGGCTCGCAATTGCCCTGGCGCTGATTCATGATCCGGATATCGTGTTTTTGGATGAGCCGACGACGGGATTGGATCCACAGGCGCGACGGACGCTTTGGGACATTGTGCTGCGCTTGAAGGAGCGGGGAAAGACCGTGATTCTGTCCACACATTATATGGATGAAGCCCATGTACTCTGTGACCGCATCGGCATCATGGATCAAGGGGAGCTGATCGCCCTTGACACGCCGGCTAATCTGGTGAAGACACTGCAGTCGACGAGTACGGTAGAATTTCACCTCACCAATCCACCTGAACAGGAGTGGTTCATGGAAATGGATGGAGTCGAGGAAGCTGCCATCAAGGATACGTTTGTCCAGCTGTATACAGATGATCTTCAGCTTTCCCTTACATCCTTGATCCAATTGTCTGAGGAGCACGATCTAAAAATCAGGGATCTTCAAACGCGGCAAGCGACATTAGAGGATGTCTTCATTCATATGACAGGAAGGAGGCTGCGGGAATCATGAGAGCTTATTGGCAGTTAACCCTGGCACAATTACGGATTTTTGCCCGTAACAAGCAAGTCCTATTCTTTACATTGCTCTTTCCGGTCATCCTGATGGTGGCCCTCGGGTCATTTGCAGGCGGGGGGAATTCGATTTCATTAACAGTGGGGATGATCGACGGGGATCAATCCGAAGCTTCGAAGGAATTAAAGGACTTATTTTATAAAAATGAGGGAATTGAGACAACGAAATATAAGAGTGTCAAAACGGGGAAAGAAGCCGTTGAGAATGGAGATATTCAGCTTCTCATCGAAATCCCGAAAGGGTATGAAGATAACCTGAAGGAGGGGAACGAGGCTTTTTCCCTACCTGTGTACTATAATGAGAAAAACCTGACCACGTCAGAGCTTGGATTGACGGTGGTGAACGGAATCATCGATCAATACAGCAAGGACCTCGTGGACTACAAGCCGTTGGTGACGGTTGAAAAGGTAGGAATCGAAGCGTTGAATCTTCGATATGTAGATTTCCTTGTCCCTGGTATCGTAGCTATGATGATCATGAGCAACAATATGAACGGGGTGGCGGGTCAAATTTCCGCCTGGCGTGAACGGGGGATCCTCCGCAGAATGCAGGGGACGAGACTGAAGGCTTCCACCTTTATCGCAGCCCAGATTACGGCGCGCTTGATGCTGAACGGGACCCAGGCATTGCTCGTCGTCCTGATCGCCGACCTCATCTTTGACATTAACGTCGCCGGTTCGTGGCTCGCCATGATCTTCTTCATCATCCTCGGAACCCTTGCCTTTATGGCACTTGGCTTTATCATCGCAGGAATGGCGAAGAATCCGGAAAGTGCCGGGCCGATTGCTGGATTTGTGACGTTCCCGATGCTGTTCCTTGGGGGCGTGTTCTTTCCAATCAACAATATGCCGGATCTTATTCAGCCGATCGTGAAGGTGCTGCCGATCGCTCATCTGAGTTCGGCTCTGAGAGAGACGATGAATCTTGGGACTCCGTTTTGGGAGTTGGGGATGGAGACCCTGATTTTGGGTGCTTGGCTTGTTGGCGGATTTGCGCTGGCTAGTTATGTGTTTAAGTGGGAGTAACATAAAAAAGTCCAATCGGATCAACCCGGTTGGACTTTTTTATGTCCTCTCCCTTAGCAGTTTGACTTCTTTCCACATCCTTTTCATTCTTCTAGGTGCCGAATTACGCATCGACGAATGGCGTTGACACCCCGTACCAGTCATTTTCGTCTTCTATTTGTAAATGAAAATCATACGCTCTTTCATGTCACTCTTCTCATAAGCTTCAGCAACCCCAACCTCTTCAATCAAGCTTTTTACGACTATTTTGTATTGCAGGGATACGTGAAACTCCTTCTCAAAGGGATAAGGTTCAAGGGTCACTTCCTTTTCATTCAACCATCGGGCCATGAGCGGCTGATTTTCCGGATGAAACATTTCTGTATTCTGAAATCCATTTTTAAACCACGGATGCTCGTCTTCTTTCGCCACACCCGGCTCATTCAAACACAGGTATAAGGACAGGTTATCTGAGAATTGGAGTAAGTGGAAATGCTGCTGCAGTAATTCTTCATCGAGGTCAGGGAACGACTCCCTAAGGTTCATTTGTCTTCTGGCTTCGCCCGTCAAAAAGACAAGGCAGTCTTTATTTTGGGATTGTGAAAAGAAGGAGCAGAAGTGCAGGCTGCATAGGAGACTGGCATAGGTGTTCACTCTCTCAATCTCGTCCACCCCGATTTTATAGAATGCGAGCTTTGGCAGGAGGGGATAGTCAGAAAAGGTGAAGGGAATACTCTCCCTATCATTCCAGATCGGGGTCTCGTCCAGGCCGATCCAGCTGCGGTCATGCTGATAGGCTGCATATAAGGCGTCGTCAAAGAATGCATCTGATTTTAGCAGGGAAGGCTTGAAGTGCTTGATGAGTTCGCCTGATAAAAAGGCGTGGTCGTGCTGCCTGATCATGATAAATGAATCCTTGATTTCACGAATGATCATGATGGGTGGGCTCCTTTCTGTGGGCTTGTCTATGAATCCATTATAGCAAAGGTGTAGTCTATTACAGAAAAAAATATGGGAGAAGTGATGAGGATGGCAGTCTTTTCTTCAAAAGAAAAGACCGGAAGCGAGTGCTTTCGGTCTTTTGTCATCAGTGGTGAGAATCATGATTTCCACTATCATCTGGAGTTTGATCATTCAGGGCTTCGACATCAGCCTTGGACAGCTCACCGACAGCGAAGGGCAGGGTCGGCAGGATGGTGGATCCGTTATTTGCGGCATGGACCTTGATGTAATAGAGTCCATCTTCCGTCAGCTTTTTGTTAAATGTATAATACCCGTCTCCGGCATTATCGGCTTCCTCCATCTGATCATGGAAGGAGCCGTCACCTTTCCATATTTCGACATGGACAAAATCGGCATCATCGACGGATTGACCGTTTTGTGTGAGGGCAATCTTGACCGGTTCACTTCCGGAAAAGTCTTCAGGCATGGTGATATCCGCCTGAAGCGGAGATTCCTGACGGTAAAGCTCGGCTGCATCCTCTTTAGGGGAACAGGCTCCGAGCATCATGCAGATGAGGATGAGACCAATGGTTTTCGTACGATTATTCATGAAGTATCGCCCTTTCTTATTCCGCACCGAGGAATTTATTTAAAGCCGGGATCCGTTTGATAACCAGCCAGTCAAGAAGCAAGATAACGATCAAGGAAACTCCAACCAGAGGGAAGAGGATACCCAAGACAATCATGAGAAGCAGGAAGAGCTTCATTTTCAAGATGCTTGGCGCTTTCGGTGAGCCCATTTCTCTTTTCGGTTTCCGCTTTAACCATAGATAGAATCCGCTCACCACCACCAGGATAATCCCCAGGCAAATGAAGAGACTGATCAATTGGTTGATGATACCAAATTGAGTTCCGGTATGGAGGGTAATACCCATGGCGACGATTTTCCCGCCGATACCGTAATGGTCGAAGCGATAATCAGCCAGGACAGCTCCAGAATATTGATCAAGGTGCATGGTGACCTCATTCTGAGCTTTTGCTGGAAAGGCAGATAGTGTATAGACGCCGTTCTCACCCTCAGGGATGTACACCGTGTAACTCGGGTCGATTCCTTCTCTGTCGGCGATGCTCACGACATCATTGATCGATACGGGAGTGTAGCCTTCGAGTGCCGATACAGGGACTTCCAGGTTTTCCGCTGCCCATGGGACGTCGGCGATTTCTTTTGTTTTCACAACGGACTGTGGTGCTTCACCTGTCCAAATCGATGGAGGGTATCCGGCACCTGCATTCGTCATGAGATTCTGGAAGTTCGTTCCCCAGAAGCCCGACCAAGGCAAGCCTGTCATGATCAGGAACAGCATTCCAGCTGTAATCCAGAAAGCGGGTACAGCGTGAAGGTCCCGGCGCAGGATGCTTTTTCCCTTACCGAAACGGGGAAAGAACACTCCCGACAGCTTGTCTTTCTTACGTGGAAACCATAGGAATAATCCTGTGATAATCAGAACGATGGCCCAGGAGGCGACAAGCTCAACGATACGATCTCCGATGGTTCCCGCCATCAGTTCCCCATGGAATTCAACTATTTTATCCATGATCCGGTCTTCAGGCTTTAACTCTCCAAGTGATTTTCCGGTGTAGGGATCCAGGAAGACAGTGACTGAACCATCATCGGTGCTGATACCGATTTCACTGGAGCGTTCTGGACTTTCTCCCGGACGATACTTGGTGATTTGTGCATCCGGGTGGAGTTTCTTCACTTCCTCAATTTGTTCAGAAGCAGGAAGTTTCTCCCCTTGTGCTTTCACTTCGTAATACTCTTTGTATAGATTCTGTTCGATCTGGGGCTTGAATAGATAAATGGACCCCGTCACAGCCAGGATGAGCAAGAACGGTGAAATGATGATCCCCGCATAGAAATGCCATCTCCAAATCGTTTGATAAGGAGACATGTTCAACTTTTTACGCATAGTAGATTCCTCTTTTCTTAGTCATGACAGCAGTCTGAGCCCGACATTTCTTCTGAAATGACGGCGATGGCCTCTTGAAAGCTGTAAAGATGCCCTCCAAATCCCGTTTGGAATTGACGGGCCTGCTTGTTCGATTCGAATGCCATCACCTGGGGCTGGCAGCAGTTCAGGTTTAAGTCGGCATCGATCAGGAAAGTGGCGGTCTTCCCACTTATCGTCATATCCGTTAAGAAATCACGACACATGATCTGCACGACCTCTCCCTGGATGTCCCCGTAACGGAGTAATCCACAGTGAGGGCAGCAGGCCTGCTCGATCGTGTGATCCTTCTTCACCAATTGAACCGATCTTCTGGAAGTGGCCGGCTTCAGGCAATAGATGCAGATATTCGTGGGAATGCCTTGATCTTTGAGGGTTGAAATGCCATTGGAGGTTTTGTGGACCCTGTTCTCTTCAAGGAGAGGCTTCAAGTCCCGATACACCGTCATTTCCGAAACCTCAAGGCGGGAGCTGATTTCCGATACACGAAGTGTCCCTTCCTCTTTGAGCCAGGTTAAAATCTGTTGTTGTCTGTCGATGGGCAGCATAATCATCGTCCTTTCGAATGAAATCGCTTTATAGTTAAATAGTATGGAAGGATCATAGGTTATTCAAGAAAATGATTGTTGGTAAATGTGAAAAAATGTTGATTTGTAACACGATGGACAATTGTACTTCATATTTCTCACACAAATGGGTTTCTCGCTTTTGAATTCTTAATGAAGGGGCACTAAGGATACGCATTTTTAATATGATTTGGATTATAGAATTCAGATTTTTTTAAAATATTGGAGAGTCCTGAAGGAAAAAGAAGGGATTTCCCTTCAGAAACAGAATGATTATAGTGAAATGATAGAATTCAAGGAGGTAAGAACTATGGGGAGATTGGTACATTTCGAAGTACACGTGGATGATATGGAACGTGCAAAGACATTTTATGGCGAAGTATTCGGATGGAAGTTCGAAGACTGGAGTGAATTCGCCGGAATGCCTTACTTTGGTGCGGTGACAGGGGATGAAAATGAGATGGGGATCAATGGTGCGCTGATGCAGCGTCAAAGTCCTCCACCAGAACCGAACCAGCCGATGAATGGGTATTCGTGTACGATGGGTGTGGAAAATTATGACCAAACGGAGAAACTCATTCTTGATCATGGCGGCAAGGTAGCGATGCCGAAATATGCCCTTCCTGGAATGGCGTGGCAGGGGTATTACATCGATACAGAAGGCAATGTGTTCGGGATTCATCAGCCGGATAAGGATGCGAAGTAGAATTTTTTAGATTGATAGAAGATATGTTGCCTGACCTTCTGCGGGTCAGGCAATATGGATGAATGGATGAGTTCATGGAGGAATAGGCATTGATAAATGGAGAGTTATGTATCAAGGTAAATGGTGTGAAACATTGGGTACGGATTGCTGGGGCAGAGCACGATACCACCCCTTTGATTGCGATTCATGGCGGGCCTGGAGGGCATCAATGGATCCTGGAGCAAACGGGGGGGAAACTGCTCGAGGAGTTCGCGACGCTTGTGTATTATGATCAGCGGGGCTGCGGCCGTTCAGACCCACCGGCAGACCCGGGGGAATATTCCATCGACATTCTCCTTGATGATCTGGAGGAAATCAGAAAAGCACTGAATGTGGACAAATTCATTCCATTAGGACACTCGTTTGGAGGGGAGTTGGCACTGGAGTATGCGTTGAAATACCCTGGGTGTGTCGAGAAAATCATTCTGGAGGGGCCGGCCATTGGTGACTGGGACAGGCTAGCGATCAATCAGATCATGAGTTTTATATCGATTACGGACGGAGAGGTTCAGTGGAAGCTAAGGAACCTCCTGCAAGGAGGGGCTCCCTATACAGGCAGGAATGGAGCGGCTTGGGGATTAGTGGATGAACAGACGACGATGGCATTCTCCTTTTTCAAAAAGGGGTCCTATGAGAAACTAGTCGAAATCAGCACGGATGACGCCCCAAGGGTTGGGAATGAAGATATGAAAGAGAAGATCCAAGAAGTCCCTTTCTCGAATCTGACCGGGAGAATCAAGGCGATTGAATCGCCCGTACTGGTCATGACCGGGCTATATGATGGAAATACAGGAATCGATATGGCGCGGGATGTCTACCGGAATCTGCCTAATGGCGAGATAGAAATCTTCCTGGAAAGCGGACATTATATCCAGATGGAAGAACCGGAGAAGATGGCAGAGGTTGTGAAAGAATTCATGATTAAGTAAGAAAACAGACGTCCTGAGACAGGGCGTTTTATTTATGGATGAATTCATTTGGTATGGTAAAATAAGGATGAATACTGGGTGTTTAAGCAATTTTATAAAATAATTGGGGATTATGCGTTGAAATGGATGCATCTTATTTATCTCGAAGACATTGTATATATAAGAGGAAAAGAGGGATCAACCGTGCTGAAAAAATTAAGAAAAACGATAAGTATCATCGTTCTGGCACTATCACTCTATGGATTGGCTTCAAATCATAACGATTTGCTTCCATATACCATGGCAGGCTTGGCGGTCCTCATGGTGATTATGGGAGCGGAAGAACACCAGAAGGATCGGAAATCGTATCGAAGCTATCTGTTTTTTGCCGTATCTGCTTTCTTGCTCATGGTTTTCATCCAAGGTTTTATCTACCAACTTCTCCCGTGAAAAGGAGAATCCCCCCTGTTTGTTGAATTGATTCAAATGGAAATCAGGAGGGGGAGCGAAAGTGGATTATCTATTAGAACAGGTGAATGATCAAATAGATGTGTTAGCGGTTTGGGATGCTGAATGGAATACATATACGAATGCTTACTTTATTCAGGAGGATGCTGGATTGACAGTGGTCGATTCGTGTAAAGAGGGTCACTTGGAGTTTCTCCGGCATTCCTTAAACAAAATCGGGAAAACGGCTGACGATGTAAAGCTGATGCTCGTCACACATGGTCATGAGGATCATGTGGGAGGGGCGCCGTTATTTACTAAGGCAAGGAAGGTCATTCATGGTGACGAGACGTTGCCGGCTGAGTCTTTCATTAGCGGGGAGCTCCTTGATAGGGGAACGATAGGGGATTACGAATACACGAGAGTCGGCTATCATTCTCCGGGTTCTGTGATTTTCTTTCATCGGCCAACCAGAACGCTCTTTACGGGGGATTTCCTCTGTTTCTTTGGGGATCCTTTGTCGGATGGAGGGCTTGTTTCAAAAGGGGAAGATCTAAGGCAAGCCTGGATTGAATTTCTTCAGTGTGGTGGGGTTGCAAAGGTGGACTTACCAGTATTCTTGAATGGACTAAGGATGATGAAGGAATATGATCCGGATGTGATGTGTACGGGACATGGCGGTGTGTTAGTGGGGGATCTTGACGTGTTCCTTGAAGAGTTGATCACTATTGGAGATGCGGATAAATAAAGAGTGGAAGGGATGGGTGGAAGTAGATGCCCATCCCTTCTTTCTGTGCTATTTACTCTGTCCTGACCAAGATGAAATCCTCTAATGATTCAAGTCTATTATCGATGAAAGGCAACAGCCGCCTCTGCCATCTCTAGTATTTTTTGACGAAGATTCTTCGGTTCAATCACTCTTACCTGATTGGCGAAACCGAGGATGTATCCCTTTGCTTCGTCTTCTGTATCAAAAGAAAGGGTCACCGGTATCCAGTTCTCTTTGTTTCTATCCCCCATCTCAAGGACACGGGCAAAGCGTCCGGTGAATGTCAGCCTCGATAAAGCAAGTGGAGAGACCTCGACTTTCACTTCATAAGAGGGCAGCCGTTTAATGAAGGATTGAGTGGAGGATGTCCAATACTGAGCCAGGTCGAATCCCCGGGGTCTTATGAACGTTCCGGCCAAAGAATCGGCAGAGAGGATACGGGAGGCCCTGTAATTCCGGATGTCTCCGTTTTCCTTGGAAGCCACGAGGTACCAGAGGTCACCTTTTGCCACGAGTCCGAGTGGTTCCACAATGCGGTCGTCTGTTTTTCCGTCTGCACGCTGGTAGGTGATCCTCAGTTTCTGTTCCTTCCATATGGCCTCTTTAATGACTTCAAAGGAGGCTGCTTTTTCTTTCTGCTTCCGCCATGAGCTTGTGTCGATGTGGATTCGGTTCCATACGTCTTTAGCGTTTTCACGATAGGTGGATGGAAGGGAGGCGATGAGTTTGTTTCTGGCTTCCTCGGACGTACGGGTCAAGCCGAGATCGTCGAGGAGGTGGGATGAAGGTGAAACGAACAACGAGCGGATTTCTGATTCTTTCAGACCGGTCAGATCCGTCTGATAGTCTTCGAGTAAAGACCAGCCGCCGTTTTTTCCGCGCTCTGCCACCACGGGGATCCCTGTTCCGCTCAGGGCGTCCATGTCCCTGTAAATCGTCCGTTCGGAAACTTCCAATCTCTCTGACAGTTGTTTTGCGGTCATCTGCCCGTGTGATTGTAATAATAAGAGAATGGATACCAGTCTGTCGCCTCTCATCTGCTTCACCTTTTTCTCAATTTGTTAATTTTATTTAATTAAATATGACAGTGGATGTCAAGAATAGGATCGTATAATAAACGTATCTTGTAGATGAAAGGAATGGGTTGGATGAAATCATTGACTGGAAAAGTTGTACTTGTAACGGGGGGAAGCCGGGGAGCAGGACGCGCAATTGCGATTGAATTGGGAAAAGCCGGGGCGACAGTGTATGTCACGGGACGAAGCACAAAAGGGAATTCAACGCAAAACTTTCCGGGAACGATTGACGACACGGTTACTCAAATAGAAGAGGCCGGTGGGAAAGGGATCGCGGTTCGTTGTGATCATACGATTGATTCAGAAACGGAAGCTGTGATCAAGCAAATTCGTGAAGAACAGGGGAAGCTTGATATTCTGATCAATAACGTGTGGGGAGCGCATGACATCGGGGTGAATCCGGGAGCGTTCTGGGAGCTGCCGCTCGCGAATTGGGATACGATGTTCACGGCCGGTGTCCGGGCACAGTTGGCGACGAATCATTTTGCCATCCCATTACTTCGTGAAAACAAAGAGGCCCTCATCGTTCACACGACCTTCTGGGATGAAGGCAAGTACGGAGGACAGTTCTATTATGATTTGGCGAAGAACGCACTGGTTCGCATGGCGTATGGACTTTCAGAAGAATTAAAAGGGGACAATATCGCGGTCCTTGCTGTTTCGCCGGGGTTTATGAGGACAGAGCTTGTACTCGAGCATATGGGAGTGGACGAGGATCACTGGCAGGAATCGGAAGACTTGAAGAAATCAGAAACGCCTTATTATATTGGACGGGCCATCACGGCGCTGGCGATGGATTCAAAGGTGATGGAAAAGACAGGACAGGTAGTAAGAGCGGGTGATTTGGCGAAAGAATATGAGTTTACGGACGTAGATGGGCGTTATATTCCGCCGTTTACGATGTAACCGTTTGTTTTGTTCCCCGGATTAAAGGTCCGGGGGACAAATTCAATCGATGAAATCCAGTCTTAACCCGCATCTAAGCCGAATAGACTATTCATGATAACCACTTTCAAAAGGAAGAGGGGTGGCATGATGTTTTCGGTGACAGAGATGCGTACGTTCGAGTTGTTTTCTGTTCCGCATATTGCTGTGCTTTTGATGTTTGTGGCTTTATCGTTTATCCTTGTTTACTTTAGACGCTTCCTGAAGAGGTATCAGTCATTCTTGAAGGGGACGTTATTCTGGATGCTGGTCCTGTCAGAGGTATCGTGGCATATCTGGCTCGTCTCAACAGGGACGTGGGAGGTGGGGGATCTGCCTCTGCAGCTCTGTTCAGTCAGTACCTTTATCGCTATTTATTTATTCCTGAAGCCGAATCAGAAGGCATTCTATCTGCTGTTCTTTATTGGATTTCTTCCTCCGATCTTAAGCATGGTAACACCTGAAATAGCATATCAATTTCCTCATTTTCGCTTTCTTAAATACTTTCTCCATCATGCAGCGATTGCATGGTCCGTCCTTTATTTCATCGTGTATGAGGGATACAGGGTGCCACGAAAAGCTGTATGGACCGGCTTCCTGATGGTCAATCTTCTCGCCCTTCCGATTTTCTTTCTAAACCTTCTTCTAGAAACGAATTTCTTCTACTTAGCCAATCCAACGGAATCTAAAACGATCCTTTCCTTTTTCGGGTCGGGTGTCATGTATTATATCAATCTGGAAATCGCGGCACTTGTGGTGTTTTTCGTGACGTATCTTCCGATGGGGATGCTTATGAAGCGGGAGAGGGATAAGGATAAAGTTCATTCAGATGGATTTGCCTAAATCCAGCCTTATGATTCCGCGACTACCAGGGACTTACCCAACTTACAATCTAACTAAAATACAAAAGACCCGTTCTCTCAAATGACGGGTCTTTTCAGCTTTCTCATATTTTCCCTGTTCCACCTGCATAATAACCCCATAGACCCATATCGAGTCAATCAGCACGACTTACGAATCATTGACGGGTTCTTCGCTTCTGTTATAGTTTAGACTTGCTGAAATTCGGAATGGAGTAAGGAAAGGGGGCGTGTAGATGAGGAGTGTCAGGGGTCGTTTGTTCGGTATGTTGCTGCTGTTCATTATCTTGCCGTATTTTCTTTCGGTGTTCATTATTTATAACAATACGAAGACGAGTGTCGAGGAGCATGAGATGAAGACGAGCCTGGAAGAGATGAGGGAGAGCGGAGCAGTGCTGGAACGGTATTTCGATGATATGACTTCGGTTCCCTATGCCCTGTATAACGATCCGGATGTCCTGAGGGTTTTCGAACAGGGACTGAAAGGGGAGCAGGTCCAACCCTTCGAGAGGAGCATGAAGATCTTCACCGTCACCCGACCGGAAATCCGGCAGCTGCGCATCTATTTCGACCGGGGTCAAGAGGCGATGACAGTGTACAGGTCGAAGTTCAGTGCTCCGAAAGTCCAGGAGGATTATCTTCAACAGACCCCTTTCGATAAGCTGTATCAGTCGTCGGAGAATTATGTCATCGAACGTCCTCATGTGATCGAGAATGCGAATAACGCAGCGATCATCCCGGAGTCGGACCGGACGAAGGTGCTCACGATCCACCACAAGGTCAGCAATGTCCTGACTGGGGAGTTTCTCGGCTTCTTTTCCATGGACATCGAGATGAGCTCCTATTCGTCCCTCATCCATCATCTGTCCGATACGGGGGAAGCCCGGGTGGCATTGGTGGATGAGCACGATACCATCATGTATTCCAACAGCCCGGATAAGATGAGTGAAACCTACAAGGGGGAGAAATCTTCTGAAGAACTCATTCTGACCGAGAATCTGGATGGGAATCTTGAAGGATGGAAGCTGGTAAAGATCATTTCGAAGGATGCGCTGTTCAAGGACGTAAATGAAGCGGCATACACGAATATTGTCTTGGGGGTCGGTGTGGTGGTCCTTGGAATCATCATGGTCGTGATCATTTCCCATATCATCACGAAGCCCATCACCAATCTTAGTGAGAAGGTCCGTTCCATTGAGGGAGGGAACATGGACATCGATTTCACCACTTCGAGGAAGGATGAATTGGGTCATCTTGAAGATCACATGGATGATATGCTGGACCGGATCAATCAGCATATCGACCGAGAGTATAAACTGGAAATCGAGAGCCAAAGGAATCAGTTCCGTGCCTTGAGGTCCCAGGTGAATCCCCATTTCCTCTTCAATGCGCTCCAGACGATCGGGGCCGTCGCCCTCAGGTCCAGTGCGAAGGATGTTTACAAACTGATCATTTCCCTGTCCAAGATGATGAGATATTCCCTTCATGCGGATCAGTGGGTGACCGTACAGGATGAATTGAATTATATCCAGGCCTATCTCTCACTGCAGAAGGAGAGATTCGGGGAGGGGGTTCACGCAGAGATCGAGATGGAGGAGGAGATCCTTTCCGCTTCGATTCCGAGCATGATCCTTCAGCCCCTTGTGGAGAACTATTTTAAACACAGCTATGAAGAAGGCTATGACGATTCCTCTTTGAAGATCACAGGGAAACGGGACAGGAATTCCATCCTATTCCTCATCAAAAATACAGGAGCATCCTTGTCAGAAGAAGAATTGCAAAGAATCAAAGCGTCCGTTTACGCCAAAGGTTCCCCCAAGTCGTTTCAGGACAAGGGAATCGGGCTGAAAAATATTTATGACCGATTGCAGTTGAATTTCAACGATCAAGTATCTTTTCATATCGATACAATGGAGGGGATGGGCTTCAAGGTCACCATGAGGCTCCCTTTCCTTCGGGATAGATAGAAGGGGGAAAACCAATGAAAGCACTGATTGTCGATGATGAGCGGAATGTCCGCAACGTTATACGTCAGCTTGGGGAATGGGAACGTCTCGGCATCACTACGGTCCTCGAGGCGGCAAACGGCCTGGAAGCGCTGGGTATCATCCAGGCTGAACAGCCGGATATCATCTTTACGGATATCAAGATGCCGAAGATGACGGGAATGGAACTCATCGAAGAGATCAACAAGCTGTCATACAAAAGCAAAATCGTCCTAATCACAGGTTATGACGATTATACCTTCATGCGGAAAGCAATCCAGCTGAACAGCTTCGACTATTTGTTGAAGCCCATCGATGATGACGCCTTTGACGCCGTCTTAAGGAAGGTGGTGGAAGCAGTGAAGCAGGAGGCGGCAGAAGACACGGAACAAGAAGAAATCCTGGAAGAAGCGATGAGATTGCGTGCCAATCAGGTCATTACCTCGGTATGTTCCGGGGAGGAAATCGAGGAAGATCTACCCGTGCCGCTTCTCCCGGATGAAGGGATGGATATGACCCTTCTTTCCTTCTATCGCACGCATCGGGCCGGGACGTATACGGCAGCACTCTCGGAAGAACTGCAAACCCGGAATATCGGAAATGCCTTCACGTATCTCAATGAAGAGAACCTTTGCATCGTCTTCACTGCGAATGATCAGTGGGTCTATGTGGAGGAATGGATCAGTGAGCATATATCCCTCCCCATCAGACTTGTCCAGGAGCGTCTGAATTCCTTGGAAAGGATCCATGAGGTATTTCAGGGATTAATGGGTGACCTGGAACAGAATCAATGCCGCACGATCCGCCGTCCAGATGAACTGGAATCGGCTAAACGCATCCAGGAGATCGTTTCCTATGTCGAGACGTACTATATGGAAGACATTTCCCTTGAGAAGCTTTCGAAGATGTTCTTCTTGACGAGGGAGCATATTTCCCGGACGTTCAAGAAAGAAACGGGTTTGACCCTGTCGAAATACGTGATGAAGCTTCGGATCGACCAGGCAAAATCCTGGCTGCAGGAGACGGAAGAGACGATCTATTCGATTTCCACCATGCTCGGCTACCAGGATGAGAAGTACTTTTCCAAGCTATTTAAGAAAGTGACGGGGATGACGCCCTTTGAATATCGATTAATGGAACCTTCAAAGGGGGTGACGGAATGAGTAAGAAGATGATTCTTCTCGTCATCTTCGGCCTTCTCTCTGCGATCCTTGCAGGCTGTGGGGCAGCGAAGGAAGAAGGGAAGAAAGAAACAGAAACCGAACCTGATAAGGTGACCCTGACCATACGTAACCCGAAAGTCGAGATTGCAACGGAATTCGAACAGATGGTGTCGGCTTATGAGAAAGAGCACCCCGGCGTCGACATCACGGTGGAAACGATAGGGGGTGCAGCCGATGATTATTCAGATATCACGGCAAAGCTCGCTGCCGGGGCAGGTCCGGATATTTTCACGAATTTGGGAAATGACGCAGCGAAGGAATGGCTTCGCTACTTAGAAGACCTGTCAGGTGAACCATGGGTGAAAAGAGCATCAGATCGCGTGTTGGGAGGGATCACGTTGGACGGGAACGTCTACGGGATGCCCATGAACATCGAAGGATTCGGGATTGTATACAACCGGGAATTGTTCGAAAAAGCCGGTATTTCTTCCCCGCCTTCCACCTTCTCTGAGCTTAAGGATGCGGCAAGAAAGTTGGATGCAGCAGGAATCATGCCGTTTGCCAATGGCTATTACGAGGATTGGAAACTCGGGCATCATATGGCGAGTGTCGCTTTCGCCCAACAAGATGGCGGGTTCATCGAAGGGATGAATGACGGGTCGGCTAGCTTCGAAGAGAACCCTTTATTCCAGGACTTATTCTCCCTGCTCGATCTGACGGTCCGTTACGGGAATGAGCGTCCCACTAAAACTGATTACTATACAGAGCTTGACCTGTTCACAGATGGAAAAGCGGCCATGGCCTTGCAGGGGAACTGGATTCAACCGCTTCTATACGGAAAGGATATCTCCACAGGGATCTTCCCGGTGCCTCTCAATGATCAGTCGGAGAGCAGGATCCTTGCCGGGGTGCCGGGATACTGGGTCATCAATAAACAATCATCCCCCGAGAGGAAGCAGGAAGCGAAGAGGTTCCTGGACTGGATGGTCTCATCACGGAAAGGTCAGGAGTTCATGACGGAGAAGTTCCATTTCATCCCTGCCTTCAGAGACATCCCTGTCACGGACCTCGGTCCACTGGGGCAGGAAACTTTGAACCTCATCAAGGAGACGGACACCTTCAACTGGTCTTCATTTTCTCCTTGTCTCAAAAAGGAGATGGGGGAGATCATGCAGGCACAAATCAATCAGGAAATCTCCCGTCAGCAAGCATTGGAAACGTTCGACCGGACTTGGAATCAAGGTACATGTCCATCCCCCTCCTCGTGACCGGTGGGGGGGTTTTTTTTGACCCTTCAATTTCTAGCATATCAATGTAAGACGAAATCTGAATCAATCCATGCCATATTCAATATGGGGTATTCCTTCTTATACTAAGTATGTAAAGTAACAGCGAACTTAATTCGCCGGCACTTATAACTATCATTTAGGAGGAGTACATAATGAACTATCGTCAATTTGCAAACAAAGCAACCGTTGTTTCATTAAGTGCAGCCATTCTTTTCGGAGGCAGCTTCACTTCTGTTTCTGCCAACGGGGCTGACGAAAAAGGATACAAAGAAACGTATGGCACGTCACAGATCACCCGCCAGGATATGAAAAACATGGTCGAGCAGCAGGGAGACGCTCAATTCAAGATTCCTTCCTTCGACGCTTCTTCCATCAAAAATGTAGAATCAGCAACCAAAATCGATGAAAACGGAAATGAAATCAAAATGGATGTATGGGATACATGGCCGCTTCAAAACGCAGACGGCACCGTGGCTGAGTACAAAGGCTATCACATCGTGTTCGGACTTGCCGGTGACCCGAAAAACGCCAATGATACCTTCATCTATATGTTCTATAAAAAAGTCGGCGATGATTCCATCGATGCCTGGAAAAATGCGGGACGAGTTTTCGATGATGAAGATAAATACAAAGCGAACGACGAAACATTAAAGGGTCAGGTAGAAGAATGGTCTGGGTCCGCCCTCTTCACAGAAGACGGTGACATCCGCTTATTCTACACAAACCGCGGAGATTTCAATGAAAGCAAGGGACTATTCGGACGTCAATCATTGACAACAGCCCAAGTGAATATCTCTGAACAAGCGAAAAACGAATTGAACATCGACGGTGTCAAGGATCATAAATCCATCTACAGCGGCGGCGACGGAAATACGTATGAAACAGTCGGGAAAGCATTCGAAGACCGCAACTTCATGAATAACCATACGCTTCGTGACCCACACTACATCGAAGACAATGGGAAAAAATACTTAGTATTCGAAGCAAACACAGGTACAGAGTATGGCTACTCGGGTAAAGATTCCCTGTACAACCGTGCGTACTACGGAAACGGAATGAACTTCTTCCAGAAAGAATTCAAAGCCCTTCAGGAAAGCCCGAAGAAAGATTTTGCTGAACTTGCGAACGGCGCCATGGGCATCATCGAAATCAACGATGACTACACCATCAAGAAAGAAATGAAGCCGTTGCTTGTATCGAACACGGTGACAGATGAAATTGAACGCCCGAACATCTTCAAGAAGGATGGTAAGTTCTATTTATTCACAAGTACTCGCGGATCGAAAATGACCATCGAAGGCACAGACGATGAAGATATCTACATGTTAGGATACGTAGCAGACTCATTGACAGGTCCTTTCAAGCCAATGAACAAGTCGGGAATCGTCCTCCATCAGGATCTTGATCCGAACGACATCACATGGACGTATGCACACTATGTCATCCCGCAAAAAGAATCGGACAAATTTGTCGTAACCAGCTACATGACCAACCGTGGGTACTTCCAGGACCACAAATCAACATTCGCTCCATCCTTCCTGCTTGATATCAACAACAAGAAATCATCCGTTGTGAAGGACGGTATCCTGAAGCAAGGTCAAGTCACATACGACGAGCAATAATAGCAAACTTCAAAAAAGGAAAATGTCATTGATGGCATTTTCTTTTTTTAGTAGGTGGTGGAAAAAATGAATCTAGTAAAAAGAAAGAAGGGAATCGTCCTGCTGATTGTTCTGCTCATCCTGGTGATTAGCGCGGCTGCATGGTGGATGAAGACGCCTGAAAGGGAGAAGGAACCGGTCGTGAACAAGGAGGTATCCTACCGTTCCTCCTACCATTTCACAACCCCGGATAAGTGGAAAAATGACCCGCAAAAGCCGGTTTATTATAAAGGGAAATACCATTACTACTATCTTTACAATAAGGACTACCCGGACGGCAACGGGACGGAGTGGCGCCATGCCGTATCCAATGACCTTATCCACTGGGAAGACCAGGGAGTCGCCATCCCCAAATACACCAATGAAAACGGTGATCCATGGTCCGGATCCGTCGTCATCGACCGGGAGAATACGGCCGGTTTCGGAAAGGATGCCTTCATTGCGATCGTGACCCAGCCAACCGGGGAGACGGGTGAACAGGAACAATACATGTGGGTGAGTACCGACGAAGGAAAAACATTTAAAAATTATAGTCATGAGCCAGTCTTGAAGAATCCTGGTATGAAGGATTTCCGTGATCCCAAAGTTGTGTGGGATGATGAACGGGATAAGTGGATAATGCTCATGGCGGAAGGTTCGAAGGTCGGTTTCTATGAATCTGAGAATCTGAAGGACTGGACGTTTACGGGGGACTTTCTGACACCGGACTTAGGCGTGTTGGAATGCCCGGACCTTTTTAAAATGAGGGCGCCCGATGGCACGGTGAAGTGGGTGCTTGGTGTTAGTGCAAATGGAGAAGCTATTGGGGAGCCGAATACGTATGCCTATTGGACCGGGGAATTCAATGGCAGTTCGTTTGAAGCGGATCAGGCGGATCCCCAGTGGTTGGACTATGGATTCGACTGGTATGGTGGGGTGACGTTTGAAGACGGCATGGCCGATGATAAGGAAGAGAAACGTTATGCGTTTGCCTGGATGAATAAGTGGTCTTATGCAGATAATACTCCCACGATGGAGCATGATGGGTTTAATGGGACGGATTCAATTGTGAGGGAAATCAGGTTGGAGGGTGATGCTAGAAGTGGATATTATCTTGGCTCCAAACCTATTGAAGCGCTTGATGGGTTGGTGGAATCTACGGAGACGTTTGAGGATGTTACTGTAGAGGATGGTATGGAGAAGCTGGACATCAAAGGTGACGTGTATCGGATCGAAGCGGACATTTCGTGGGACGAGGCCGAGCAAGTCGGTTTCAGATTACGCGAATCCGAGGATCGATCCCGACATATTGATGCTGGAATCTCCCTGGCAGGTAACTACTCATACCTGAACCGGAACTTTACCGATCAACCGGACAGAGAAGGGAGATTCGTGGAAAGCAAGGCACCATTCAATTCCGCCGCTAAACAGGTTCATATCACTATACTAGTTGATAAGACGAGTGTGGAGGTGTTTGTTGATGATGGGCGGATTGTTCATACGAATTTGGTCTTTCCGCAATCTGGGGATCAGGGTATTTCTTTATTTTCTGAAGGGGGACAAGTGACGTTTGAGAAATTGAAGGTGGGGAAATTAAGGTCCATTAAATGAATACATCAGTGAGGAAAAACCTTTAAGAATTTTGTGAAGTCACCTAAATTTTGGGTCTGATCTCCGGTAGGTGTAACACACACTTAAACGTTTTACGGAACCGGGAATCAGACCATTATTTTGACTACCTCTCCATCACATGCAAACAAAACTCCAAATCCGCCTGTATATGCTCCTTCATCAACCTCTCAGCTTCATCCCCATTATGAGAAACGATCGCATCATAAATATCCTGATGTTCATCAATTAAAAACGGTCGGTTGTGATAAACCACCGTCTTCCTGAATAGGTAGATGATCGACTGCATGCGTTCGATGGTGTCGACCATGACGGGGTTGTTGGTGGCATTGACGATGATGTCATGGAATTGCTTGTTGGCTTCCATGATTTGTTCGGGTGTCCCGGTCCGGCCGATGTGGATGCATTCCTTCAGCTGGTTTAGGTCCTGATCATTCATGAAAGTAGCAGCTGATTTGGCTGCGAACCCTTCAAGGAGTATACGGACCTGGAAGTAGTGTCGAAGGTCCATATCCGTTGGGTTGACGACACGTTTTTGTTTGACGAGCCCTTCCTGTTCGAGCTTGCGGATGGATTCACGGATCGGTGTCCGGCTTACACCGAGCTCTATCGCCAGTTTTTCTTCTATGAGTTTTGTGCCCCGTTCGAGTTCGCCGTTCAGGATTTGATCCCGGATATATTCATACGATTGTATATAGGCGTGCTGCTGCGTTTTCTTCTTCAAGTTGATCGACTCCAATGAAAGACTCTGCCAGTCTTCTTTACGTATTCGGCTTCCATAATAAAAGCCCTTTCTAAAAGTATAGAACGAGTGGGAATGATTTAAAAGTTATAACTGAAAATAATTTTGTATACATTTTATATATTTTTGTATACAAAATATAAATTATTGTGTACAATTGGTGACAACAGCAAAATGAAAACGCTTTATCAACAGGAGGGAATGGACATGAGACTTGGATTTATTGGTCTTGGGATTATGGGGAAACCGATGTCACTTAATCTAGTAAAGAGTGGCTACGATGTAACCGTGTTTGATCTTAATGAGTCTGCAGTAGAAGAGTTAGTGAGCTTGGGAGCACGCGGTGCAGGTTCTCCGAAAGAAGTGGGGGAGCATAGTGACATCATTTTCACCATGCTTCCTAAGGGAGAGCATGTCATGAGTGTGGTCCTTGGTGAAAGCGGTGTCATCTATGGCGCGAATGATGGAACGATTGTAGTGGATATGAGCTCCATCTCTCCGGTCCAGTCGAAGGAAATTGCCGCAGCCCTTGCCGTAAGAGGGATGGAGATGCTGGATGCTCCGGTAAGCGGTGGTGAGCCAAAGGCGATCGACGGAACACTGGCCATCATGGTCGGAGGAAAAGAAGAAGTCTATGAAACAGTGAAACCGGTATTGGAAGTGATGGGTCAGGATATCACCCTTGTTGGGGATCATGGTTGTGGTACGACTGCGAAGCTTGCCAATCAGATCCTGGTGAATGTCCATATCGCAGCGATGTCTGAGGCACTGACGTTAGCGTCGAAAGCGGGAATCGATATTAAGAAGATGTACGAAGCGATCCGTGGAGGGTTGGCTGGAAGTGCTGTGCTGGATGCGAAGGTTCCATTGATCCTTGAGCGGAACTTTGTCGCCGGCGGGCGGATCGATATTAATGCGAAAGATCTGACCAATGTAATGGATACGGCTCACTCCATCGGGGTTCCATTGCCGCTGTCAAGCCAGGTGCTGGAGATGTACCATGCGCTAATGGCAGACGGGAAAGCTGGGGACGATCATGGAGGACTGATTCAGTTTTACGAGAAACTTGCGAATCACGAAGTAAAGGGTGTCAGCCAGTGATAAAAGTGAGAAATGTAGATGAAATACTATCGTCCTACCAATCTATTGATCAGCAAAAAGTGAACCAATGGTGGAAAAAAGTCAGACCTAATTTCACACACAAGATTGTCGTCCTTGATGATGATCCGACAGGCGTCCAAACCGTTCATGGGGTTTCCGTCTATACGGATTGGGAGGAGGAAACCATTGAACAAGGGTTTGCCGAAGATAATCAGATCTTCTTCATCCTGACGAACTCGAGAGCTTTTACGGCAAAAGAAACCGAGCAGGTCCACCGCGATATCGCAGAACGAACCGAGGCCATCTCCAAAAAGCTGGGGATACCTTACCTCATCATCAGCCGTGGTGATTCGACTCTGAGAGGACATTATCCCCTTGAAACAGAGGTTCTCAGACGAACGATGGAATCCGAAAGCAACATGAGTGTGGATGGGGAGGTCATCCTTCCGTTTTTCAAAGAAGGCGGGCGATTGACGATTGAGAACACTCACTTTGTTCAGCAGGAAGACGTGCTGGTACCTGCCGGGGAAACCGAGTTTGCGAAGGATCGGACGTTCGGATACACATCGAGTCATTTAGGTGAATGGGTGGAAGAGAAGACGAAGGGTGCTTTTCCTGAAAAAGGCGTCACGTATATTTCACTGGAATCCATCCGGAACATGGACATCGACGGAATCGTTGATCAATTGCTTGGTGTGAAGGGCTTTGGCAAAGTGATCGTCAACGCCGTGGAAGAATCGGATGTGAGAGTCTTTACGACGGCGCTGATTCTTGCCATCCAGGAAGGAAAGCGATTCATCTTCCGTACGGCGGCAGCTTTCACCAAGGTGATCGGGGATATCTCTTCACGACCATTGTTAACGAAGGAAGAGTTGATCAGCGAGGAACGGGAGAATGGCGGATTGGTCATCGTCGGATCGCATGTCAAGAAGACGACGGATCAATTGGAGAAGCTCCGGGAACTGCCATCCCTGCATTTCATTGAGTTCGATGCTCATCTGGTGCTGGATAAAGAAGCATTTCAAAAGGAGATCGAGCGTGTACAGCAAGAGGCAGAGACGAAGGTTGCTGAAGGCATCAGCACGGTCATCTATACGAAGAGAAAGCGCTTAGATCTCGGCGACGGGATGGAAGAACAGGAACTACAGTTATCCGTTGAAATCTCGAATGCCGTCACAAGCATCGTGCGTCATTTCTCCATACGACCGAATTACTTGATTGCTAAAGGCGGAATCACCTCCAGTGATGTGGGCACGAAAGGATTATGTGTAAAACGTGCCACCGTTGCTGGACAGATCGCACCGGGGATACCGGTCTGGAAAACAGGGGAAGAGAGCACGTTCCCGTTCATTCCTTATGTGATTTTTCCAGGGAATGTAGGAGCAGTCACGACGTTAAGAGATGTGGTCTCGACACTGGAAGGGTAATGGATCCATGCAGGATTCCCTCTTTCTAAAGGGGAATGCAGGGCGATTCTGCTTGTGATAAACGTGTTTCACAAAACAAAGGGGGTAATCGTACATGGTTACAGGCAATATGTTGATTGTGATTTTCTTTCTGGCATTAGCAGCACTTTTTTTCTTAATTTTAAAATTGAAAGTTGAACCATTCCTTTCCTTGATTGGGGTTGCATTCGCAACGGCTGTGGTCATCGGGATGCCGTTAAATGAAGTGGCGGCCACCGTGACCCAAGGATTCGGGAACACCCTGACCGGAGTCGGGATCCTTATCGGACTCGGTGTCATCTTCGGACAGTTCCTTGGTGCATCAGGTGCGATCGAAAAAATCGCGGCAGCGGTACTTAAAGCATTTGGTATCAAAAAATCTCCAGCCGGTCTTGCATTGACGGGGACAGCCGTTTCGATTCCTGTATTCTTCGATGCGGCATTCGTCATCCTAAGCGGATTGATCAAAAGCTTATCGAAGAAGACGGGTATCTCGGTCATTTCATTTGTTACGGCCCTTGGTGTAGGATTGATTGTTTCCCATAACATGATCGCCCCGACACCAGGACCTCTTGTAGTTGCAGAAAACACAGGTTCAGATCTTGGCTTGTTCATCCTTTACGGCATCCTTGTAGCAATCCCGGCTACACTTGTCGGGGGGTATTTCTACGGACTGTTTATTGGAAAACGGATCAACCATTCAGGTGCCATCGAAGAAGTGGCGGTTAGCCTTGAAGATGCACCGAAAAAGGAAATCAGCACAGGTTTAAGCTTCTTCATGCTGGCACTTCCAATCGGACTTATTTTGATCAACACGGTATCGCAGTTGCTCATCCCGGACACGGACCTTGCAAGTGTATTGGGATTCATCGGTGATAAGAATATTGCTCTATTCATCAGTGTGGTGGCAGCGATCATCCTGCTTGCCCCTTATATCTCAGTTCCAAACAGCAGATTGTACTCAGAAGCCATCAACTCAGCCGGGATCATCATCCTGGTGACAGGAGCGGGTGGAGCATTCGGAGCGGTGATCAATAAGAGTGGAATCGGCGATTATTTAATCGCAACGATGCAAAGCTGGAGCATCCCGGTTCTATTACTTGCATTCATCTTCTCACAAATCCTGCGTGCGTCACTTGGATCCGCGACCGTTGCCCTTGTGACAACGTCCAGTATCCTTGGACCAATGGCCGTTGAGCTTGGTGTATCACCAATCTTACTCGGGCTTGCCATCTGTGCCGGTGGTATCGGTCTTTCTCTTCCGAACGATTCAGGATTCTGGGTTGTGAACCGATTCGGTAAATTGACGGTTGTGCAAACGTTGAAAGCGTGGACCCTCGGTGGTTTCATTGCCGGGTTGACGGCGATAACAACAGTTTTAATTTTGAGTTTGTTCTCGGGGATACTTCCGGGGTTGTAGGAATAGGAAAGGTCCGTCCCTCATGTGATTTGGGGGACGGACCTTTTAAGGCTAACCGAATGTTTGTCTAATTCCATCAAACCCTCTACAATAAAAGCAACAAGAGATTGGACACTCGTCTCATTACGGAGGTGGAAGTGAAATGAATAAGACCGAGAAACATTATTCAGAGGAAAAGTTTTGGGATAAGTTGAAGAGGTACGGTTTAAAGGCCGGGCATTCTGTGGTTTATACAGCATTGCTTCTCTATTTTGTCCTGCAAAAGCCGGATATTCCCGTTAAGGCGAAGATGATCATCATCGGGGCACTGGGATATTTCATTCTTCCAACGGACTTTATTCCCGACATGGCGGTGGGTGTAGGATTTACCGATGACTTTGGTGCGTTGGGTCTGGCTTTATTGCAGGTGGCAATGTATATCGATGACGAGGTGAAGGCGCAGGCCAAGGCGAAGTTGAGAGATTGGTTCGGGGATGATGTGGATACGTCAGAGGTTGATGGGAAATTGTAAGAGACAGAGAAAAGCCACCCGCTGAATTCAGAGGGTGGCTTTTCATATGAGATGGTCAATTTCAAGATAGAACTACATTAACACAGAGTTCAATGGATGACAAACTTAAATGATCAGGGATGAGCGGGGCCCTTGCCACGAACTGCAAATTGGTGTATGCTGATGGCGAAAATATATAGGTGACATAGAGAAACTATGTTGGCGTCCAATTGGTTAATGACGATTTGTTATCGTAGCGCAGTGCCTCCTGATTATCGGGGGGGGGCACTTTTATTTATATCTAAGGGGGAATGGGTTGTGTGGATAAAAGACGTTCTGTACGGAGAATACAAAGTGGACAGGGTATTGGAAGAACTGATTCTAAGTGATCCTGTTCAACGATTAAAGGGGATCCATCAAGGCGGAGCCAGTTTCCTGGTCAATGAGGAGTGGGATGTAACCAGATACGAGCACTCAGTAGGTGTAATGCTTTTGATTAAAATATTGGGAGGCCAAGTAGAGGAGCAGATTGCTGGATTACTGCATGATGTATCACATACTGCCTTCTCCCACGTCATTGATGGGGTTCTCGATAATCTTTCTGAGGATTACCATGAAGACATTTTCGAACAGGTCATCCTTCAATCTGAGATTCCCCAGATCTTGGAGAAGTACGATTATGACTATCGGGACATCCTCCTTGATGATTCCAAATGGTCACTGCTTGAGCAGCCGGCACCTGAGCTTTGTGCAGACCGGGTGGATTACACGTTGAGGGATATGTATAGATATGGGTTTATCTCATTTGAAGAGGTTCACGATTTCCTGGAACAGGTTGCAGTGGTGGAAGGGAAGATCTGCGTGAAAACCATTGATGCAGCTGAGTGGTTTGTTAAGACTTATTATACAGAAGTGATTGACTTCTTCATGAATCCATTGAATATCTATGGGAATCATTCCCTTTCCAAGGTATTAAAAAGTGCATTAGAAAAAGGATGGATCAGCTTGGATGATTTTCTTGGGGAGGATGAAGAGGTACTCCAGAAACTCCAAAACACTGATGACCACATTCAGATGCTCCTAAGTGAACTGAATCAAGATGTATATATAGAAGAAAACAAAGCCGACTACGACATTCACCATAAAGGAAAGGTGAGGCTGATAGATCCCTCAGTTATGAATGGGTATGGTTTGCAAAAGTCGTCTGATATGTCGGAAGAAGTGAGACAAAGGGGAGAAGCTGCTTTTAAAGTCAGTAAAACAGGCAGGTATTTGAAGGTGATTGGCGTTGGTTAGTTGAATAGGATCCTGCTTTGGGTCGAGCAAGCAAAGCGGGTCGTCTATTAGGATGCCCCGCATTTTATACTGGAAAAACATAATTGGTCATTTTCATGCTCATACTAAAGCATATACGTTTAAAGGAGCGAGTACCATGACTGAATCCCAGCAGACCATGCTTGGCCGTTTAAAAGAGATCCAGGAGAATCAAACCGAAATGTGGACCAGCTATTGGCAGCAATATTCTGATCTTGCCACCTGGCCGTTTTGGGTATTGGCTGCATTGTTTGTTCTTCCTTTGATCATTCTTCTTTTTAGAATAGATAAGCGAAAGGCCCTACTTATAGGGTTTTATGGATATAATGTTCATGTTTTTTTTACATACGTAGATGCGATAGGAGCCAACATGGTGAAGTGGTTCTATCCTTATAAAATTTTCCCGGTGCTGGCGAGCTCGGTCTCACTGGATGTGTCCTTGGTTCCCGTTGCCTACATGCTCATGTATCAATTTACATTAAACCAACATAAAAATTATTATCTATTCATGTTGCTGCTCAGTGCAGTCTTTGCATTTGCTTTCAAGCCATTGCTTGTTGCGTTGGGTCTGTTTGAGATGAGCAGGGGGACGAATTATTTCACCTTATTCAGTGGATACGTGGTGGTCGGTCTGATTGCGAAATGGATCACGAATATCTTTGTTTACTTCGAAAAGAAAGCTCATTGATCTTTCATGGTTTCCCGTCTGCCTTACCCATGACGTTGATAAAATCCTCGACAAAGCTTGGATAGTCCAATTCAAGGTAGATGTTGATGTTTTTTTCAGCAGGCTTTGAACTGGGCCTGAAATCAGCGATGGACGTTCCCATTCCTGTTCCCGTGGTCAAGATGTTGATTTCCCTTCTGATAGACTGCCCCATTTCCGGGTTCACCATCAGGGATAGGGTCACGACATCGTGAAGGGGGGCACCTTTTATTCCGGGAACGAGCTTCTTATAAGCATCAATATAGTACTCCATGACTTCATCCATGATTTCAATCAATGGATTATCTGACATCTGCTGGATATAACGGATTTGGTCCATGGTGATGATGGCTTTGTTCGAGACATTCAAGGGAACGACGTAAAGATTGTCCAGATCCCTGACCACCACCTGTGACGCAATGGGGTCCCCATAGAAGTTCGCTTCTGCAGACGGGGTGACGTTTCCGGGAACTAAAAATGCTCCTCCCATAATGTAAAATTCCTTGATGTCCTCGACGATATTCTCACCTAATAAGTAAAGGGAGGCGAGGGATGTACTTCTCCCCACGTCAACGATGGTGATATCGTCCTGGTCCTTGATGATTTTGTAGAGTTCTGAGAAATTGGTCAGTTCACCAGCTAAGCTCTCAGGGGGTCTGATGGGTCCGAGCCCTTCCTGTCCGTGGATCTCAGGATAGTACGTTGGGATTTCCCCTGACGATGGGCTATTGGTTCCCCCGATGATCGGGACATCCTCTCGTCCGGCAAGCTTAAGCAAGTAGGCTATATTATCCGTTGCCTGCTCTTTTGAAGTGTTCCCATAGCTTGATACGATGGCGAGTACTTTAATCTCGGGATTCAGTAAGGCGTACATGATGGCAATGGAATCATCAATGCCGGGATCCGCAAACAAAATGATTTTCTTCATCGGACATTCTCCTAACCAATGATAGTGTACTTATATAACGTATCGATAGAAAAAAGGGATTATGCCTTTGAATGAAGTCTTTCTTCTACTTATCCTCGAATAAATCCTCGTCCCCCTGTGGTTCTTTGATTCCATGCTTTTCTTTCAGGAATCGTCCGATGACCGAGCTATTAATGCCTTCTCGAACGGCTCGCTCGATAATGATATAGAAGATAAAAAGAAAAATAATCAAGATGATGATGCTAATAAAGACGAAAAAGAGTTCCATGGCGTTCACCTCCGAAAATTGATTTGTGTTCGTTTAAATTATCCACCCATTCAACACCATTCCCATATTCATCACCATATGAAAAGCAATTGAAGGATAGAGGCTATCCGTTTTCAACACCACAATGGCATAGAATAAGCCTCCGAAAGAGAAGAGGAGACTCAGAAGTACCGGGATTCCGATGGAGAGATGTAAGAGACCGAACCCCAAGCTTGTCACCGTGACGGCATAAAGGACGGAGACGTTTCGTTTCAACGATGACAACATGATGCCTCTCCAAATCAGCTCTTCTAGTATCGCGTTAAGGATGGTAAATCCTATTGCGAAGAGGAATAGGGATTTCACCTCACTTATTTCTAGGGACCAGATGAGTGGGATGAAGATGGTGCTTGATCCCGCCAGGCCAATCAGTAAGAATAAGGGCAATGAAATGGTGTGCGATGGCATGGAGATGCGCTTTCTCCAATTCGGGAACTCAGTGAAGAATCGGATTTTTTCTTTTGATATCAAGTGTGAGAATGCTAGCGCCATCAAGATGATTAGAAGGAAGCTCCTGTTCAACAGAATTTTCGTTTCTTTTGAAACATTCCACTCGTTGATCCAGCCGGTTGCAAGTTGAAACACCAGTAACCCGAGCAGGAAGAACAGGAATAGGGAAATGACCGATCGGTTCTTTTTAGTAGAAAGATAGAGAATGAGAAAGCCCAGGAGCGGCAACAGTCCCCAATCGTATGTTCTATATGAAAGAAGGATGATTCCTGTGAAAAACAGGGAGGCAGAACTGATAAGGAAAATCGTTTGCTGTGAACGGATCATGGGGGTCCCCCTTGGTTGTTCTTTATAAATACTTTAGCATAATTTTCCTATCTTGTATGAGTCCTTTTTTCGTTAAAGATGAAGAGGCCGTTGCTTGTGGTAAAATTAGGATAAGTTACATAAGAGAGGGGAAAGAACATGTACAAACATATCATATGGGACTTCGACGGCACTCTTTTTGATACATATCCCGTCATGGCTGGCTCCTTCAAGGATACGCTTGAAAGTCATGGAATCGAAGAAACGTTAGAGGAAATCATGAAACAGATGAAGGTATCAATCACATCCGCTCTAAAACACTATGAAGAAAAGTATGGGATTGGGAAAGAATTTGTTACAGCCTACAATTCCAGGAGAAAAAAAGTTGAATTCGACAGGTCCAAGCCCTTTGAAGGAATCGTGGAACTTTGTAAGTATGTTCATGAAACGGGAAGAAGGAATTATCTATATACCCACAGGGGAGAGTCATCGATCAGGATGCTGGAGAGTTACGGATTGACGGCTTACTTTTCAGACTTCATTACCTCACAGCACGGATTTGAGCGGAAGCCGAGTCCCGATGCCATTCAACATTTGATTCGTACACATGATATTGATCAATTGGAAGCAATCATGATTGGTGACCGGGATTTGGATCTGGAATCAGGAAAGAATGCCGGGATCAGCTCATGCTTCTTTACGGATAAGCGGGTAGCGAATCCCCATGCTGATTTTGTGGTCACTAGTGTGGAGGAGTTGTATAAGATCATTTGAGGGAAGGAAGTCGAATGGAAAGGCACTATAAACAGCTCCAGTTACTCCCAAGGGAACGTACGTGAGCAATATATGCAGTTGCTTAATAAGGGCCAGCTTGAGCGAGGGTGGTTCTAGGATATATAAAAGGAATGATTCAGTGGAGGGTCATTCTTTTTGGGGGTTTGAGAAAGTTACGCCATTATGAATAAACGGTAGTAGGATACAGCGATGAGGCCATTTTCTAGGAAGGTGGACGGAACCGGTATCCAATGGACTGTTTTAGTACGGAAATGACGTTAATTACCCTTTTTTAGCTAGTGGAGGATTTTAAAAGGGCTTGTGAGACAGAATTTGGGGTGAGATTCCTCTTAAGCAGATGCATCCAGGGAGGAATTGATCCGGATTGGACCGTTTCAATCCTGATCTCAGATAATTGATCCTGATTTGATTTTATCAATCCCATTTTTAATTTATCGATCCTCTATTAAATTAATTGATCCTACTTGTCGAATTTCCTTTAACTTAACGCGTGCTATGGCTGGAAGGCTTCCACTGAAGCCATTAAGTGTTAAGGGAAATTCTCAAAGGCAGCAAGATGTCCTCAACCAGTGAACCGGTCCCGTTTCTCCTTCATTAATAAATCCTGACATGAATAGCGGCATTTTTCATAAAATATTCTGAGGTGAGAAAAATGCCAAGAGTCAAATATACAGATGCAGACGTTGCCTTGATGGCAAGGATGATGAGAGCCGAGGCGGAAGGTGAAGGAAAACAAGGGATGTTGTATGTTGGAAATGTCATCGTGAATCGGGCGAGAGCGGATTGCCTGGACTTCAAGAAGGTAAGGTCCATCCGGCAAGTCATCTTTCAAGTGCAAGGAGGAAATTATTCCTTTGAAGCCGTTCAAAAAGGTAATCTCTTCTATAACAGAGCGAGATCGGTTGAGAAAAGATTAGCAAAGCAGAATCTGGACTATTGGGCGCAGCATCCGGCGAAATATGCTCTTTGGTATTTCAATCCTTATGCCCCGTGTCCTCCAACTTGGTATGATCAGCCTTTTTCAGGGCAATTCAAAAACCATTGTTATTACGAACCAGCAGCCGGAACGTGTGCCAGTGTTTATTGATAGCGGAGGATAAGTAGATATTTTATAAAACGGGAACTCTTGGCTGGCAAGTGTTCCCCTGTTTTTATTAGGAAAAGAAACTTGTAAAACGTCATAAAAGCTTTTTCAAATTCCATACACAAGACTAACGACTCGTCCATGACGGGTCGTTTTACTATTTATCAATGACTATCCTTGCGGGGGCCAAATGAATTGTAACATTTAAGAACATCGTTAAAAGTATGCAAAACAGGAAAGTTGATGAAAATAAATGAAAGAGAAATAATATATCGTGTGTGTTGCTCTTTTATAACAAGCAGCCTGTTGATAGGAATGAAAAGATAGGATTCAAAAAAGAGAAAGGTGATGATTATATGAGAGCGGTACAAGTAACAGGATATGGGGATGTGGATAAGTTAAAAGTAGTCGATATCCCCATACCTGAACCTAAAGAAAATGAAGTACTTGTAAAGGTAAAGGCGTGTGCCATTAATAATACGGAAATCTGGATGAGAGAAGGTGCATACGGTACCGGTTCAAAATCCGGGTGGCGGCCTGAAGGAGTACAGTTCCCGCGTATACCCGGGTCGGATATTACAGGCGAAATAGTGAAAGTTGGAAATCTGGTAGAGGAATCGATGGTGGGGAAAAATGTTGTTTTATTCCCGTTTACGTCTAGTGGAGAAGCGGGATCTGAACATATTTCTGAGGATATGTCCTTTATAGGCTCAGAAAACGACGGGGGTTATGCCGAATATGTGGCATGGCCAGCTGATCTCTGTTTTGATATGCCCCTTTCCGGTTACTCGGAAAGCGCCGTTTTTTCAGTAAGCGGGTTAACGGCTTGGCATATGGTCAAGCAGATCCAAGTTCAACCTGGAGAGACTGTTATGGTGACGGGAGCAAATGGCGGTGTCGGATCGTTAAACGTGCAAATCGCCTCTAAGGTCTTTGGTGCCAAGGTTATTGCGATTATTGGTGACTTGGGTGCTGAGGAAAGAATGAAGGAATTAGGCGCCACACATGTATTATCGTATAAATCGGGAAATCTTGCCGAAAAAATCCTGGAAGTGAACGGAGGACCTGTCGACTCTGTATTAGATGTGGTGGGAGATGCGTTGTTCTCTCTATCTCTTAAGGTTTTAAAAAAAGGAGGCAAGTTCTGCATTTCGGGATCTGCAGGCGGCCAAAAGACAGAGCTTGATTTCAGAACACTGTATCTAAAGCATATTACCATGTATGGATCGGTGTTGGGGACGAGGCAGGAGTTTCAAGAAATGCTTCAGGCCATTTCTGAAGGGAAAATAGAACCAGTCATCGATAAAGCTTTTCCTTTGGAACAAGCGAAAGAGGCTCAAGTATATTTTAAGAATAAGGGGAAGTTAGGGAAGATAGTATTACTACCTGAAGAATAAATACATTCGATTAATGCGCCAAACAAATGATTTGTCATCATACTTCGAACATGTCATCATTAATTCATACTAAAATAATCGGGATAAGGAGATGATGAAATGAACGTAGCAGTGGTAGGAGCAAATGGACAGATTGGAAAGCAAGTGGTCGGGCTTTTAAAGGAAAGCAGTGAGCATACACCAAGAGCGATTGTGAGAAAGGAAGAGCAGGCGCATTCCTTTGAACAGGATGGTGTTCAATCTTCACTGGTTGATTTAGAGGGAACGGTGGATCAGATTGCGAATGGCCTGAAGGATGCCGATGCCGTCGTATTCACGGCCGGATCCGGGGGCAAAACGGGTGCCGATAAAACATTGCTCATCGACTTGGACGGAGCGGTCAAAGCAATGGAGGCGGCCAAGCAGGCAGGAATCGACCGGTTCGTCATGGTGAGTGCCCTGCAGGCCCATCACCGTGAGAACTGGAATGAGTCCTTGAAGCCGTATTATGTGGCGAAGCATTTCGCGGATCGGGCTTTGGAACAGAGCGGGTTGACCTATACCATCATCCGTCCCGGGGGATTACTGAATGAATCAGGGACAGGGAAGGTAGCCGCAGCAGAGAATCTATCAAGAGGCTCGATTCCGCGTGAAGATGTGGCCAGAACGATCGTGGCTTCACTTACCGAGGAACGTACATTCAACCGAGGGTTCGATCTGATTTCAGGAAATGATGGAATTGAAGAGGCTGTGCGGAATATATAAGGAGAATGAAGGAATGATCATCCATAGGGTGGTCATTCTTTTTTTGTAGAGTAATTACTTGTAAAAAGCCATAAACGAATATAAGTGATTCAATCCTCCAAAACTGGGTAAACTATCCCCACCTATATTTAAGGAGGTCATTAAATGAAGAAGAAGTTAACCGTTTTAGCCCTTGTTTTTTTCTCGGTTTTTTTATTGGCAGGCTGTAATGATAAGGAAGAAGTCAAGAATCCACCGGAAAAGGCACCTGTAGAAAATACGAATAATGAGAACAATGAACAAGGAGCTTTTCCTTTTACAAATTTCGATTTAGATGTTGATTATAAAGATAATAAATCGATCGATGTGGACTATGAAAATGAAAAAGACGGAGTGGAAGCGAAATACCAGGATGACCTCAATGGTCAAAACCTGCTATCAGATGAAGCAATGGACAAGCTCGCCCCTATCTTTGAAGGGTTCGACTTCGATCAAAATACAGACGGGCAAAAGGTCATCCAGCAAGTAAAAGAAGCATTCTCTGTTGAAGAAGGCTATCAGGTATTTGAACTTGAAATTACATACTCTGATGGGGTTGAAAAGGAGTACAGGGAATAAGACTCCGGTTTTTTTGTTAATCGGTATACCGCGACTAAAAGAAACAGCTTTCATTCACGCTGTTTCTTTTTTTTTTGAATACGAGGGTGTGAGATGAATCTTTAACCTTATCATAAGCTCCTCCATTGGATAATAAAAATGATAGGAAACATATAAAAGTGAGTTAGATGATGCGGTTATGGTAGGTGGCTCTTCGATCTAGAATATTGTCCTGGATTCGCTGAACTAGAGGTTGGGGACGGCTGTAGAAAAATCGTTTAATGATTATTAACATGGGAATCTCTCCTTTCAATCATTCATTGATTAAGCAATCAGGTTATGGAGATGGGCCCTGCGATCCAGGATATTGTTCTGGATTTGCTGAACTTGGGGTTCGGGACGGCTTTGGAAAAAACGTATAATGATCATGAACATAAAAATCTCTCCTTTCATTAGTTGTTGGTTAACCGATGCTGTTATGGAAGTTTGCACGGCGATCTAGGATGTCATCCGTGACGCGCTTTACTTCTGGGGCAGGATAGTGATTGAAAAATACTTTAATAATGGCAAGCATCGTCATTCCCTTTCTTTAAATATCAGTGTGTTCTTTAAATGATATGTGAGAGCTGAATAAAAAGTGACACATATGTCGTTATTATAATCGACAAAAGTGTCATTTATAACCACTTTTTAATTTTTCTTATAAAAAAGTATTATAATGCAGTATTTTTACTTTTTAACTTTCTGAATAATGGATAAAAAGGATTGAAAATAGATATAAGTATCGCTATAATTAAATTAATAAAACGACATTTATGTCTATTATAAGAGCGGGAGGGTTAAGATGAGTTCATCATTAAGAAAAAATAAACACTTCGTTACCTTAATGACGGCACAGGCTATTTCAAGTTTGGGAGACTGGTTGAGTATTGTGGCAATCATTACGCTGGTTGGACTGAAATGGGAGGCAACACCCATGCAGATGTCCTTTATCATCCTGAGCCTGGCACTGCCGATGGCTCTATTGGGACCGATCTCGGGGACCATTGCAGACAGGATGGAACGAAAGACGTTAATGATTTTTTCAGATGTGGTCAGGGGAGTGCTCATCCTGCTATTGACGCTTGCGACGAAAGTTTGGATGGTGTACGGCTGTTTGTTTCTAATCGGAATTTTCTCTTCCGTCTTTGTGCCGGCAAAGAATGGGAAGTTGAAGGAGCTGGTCCAGGATGAACACATCAAGGGAGCCATATCTCTGTCGTCTACCATCGATTCAAGTACGAAAATCATTGGTCCGTTGGTGAGTGGGATCCTGGTTTCAACGATGGGAACCTACAATGTATTTTATATCGATTCAGCCACTTTCTTTCTCTCTGCGCTTTTCATTTTGCTTTTACCTAAAGCGTTGAATGAAACGGAAGCTGTTGAGGGAATGGAGAAGAAGGGTGGGCCTTCCTTTAAAGAGGAGATCAAAGTCGGGATGGGCTTTATCAAGGAAAGCAGGTTTTTACTGTATGGATTGTTTCTACTGGGTGTCAGCTTATTAATCCTGCAATTATCTGATTCCCAAATCATCGTATTACTTCGTGAGTTGACCGATGTATCTCCTGATCTATTCGGTTATACGGTGACGGGGGCGGGTGTCGGTATGCTCGTGACAGGGATTTTCCTTTCTAAGAAAACAGAATACAACGCATTCTTCTATATGTGCTTCGGAGTGTTAGGTATTGGAATAGGGTTTGGAACGATGGCGATCCTGACGTATTATGATCTAAGCCTGTCATTGCTTTGGGTTCCTGCACTCGGCTTCCTGGCAGGGGGCTCAGCAGGATTTGTTTTCATTCCGTTTCAAGCAGCGGCACAGGTGAAAACTCCTGTTCATATGACGGGAAGGGTATTTGGAGTGGTCAACAGTACAACGACTACAGCAACGATCATCGGGCCATTAGCCGGTGGGGGACTTGCCACGATCATAGGTATCATTCCATCCTTTATTGTCACAAGCTCATTACTGATCGTACTATTCATTGTTTCTGTTTCGGTAAGAAATAAAGTAGAAGAGGGGGAGAAGGATGTCACCGAAAGTCAGTCAAGAACACAAGGAGCAACGACGCTCTAATTTATTAGAAGCAGCAAAAGAGGTATTTATTGAGCATGGATTTGAAAAGGCCACAATGAAGCATGTGATGGATAAGGCCGGCGTCAGCCGGGGGGGATTGTATCAATATTTCGATAATAAAGAGGATCTGTTCGAAGCATTGATTGAAGAACAGCAGATGCAGTCGTTAGATGAGTCCCTTAAGACGATGCTTAAACATCAGGGCTCCTACTGGGACGCCTTATTGATGACCTTCCTTGGGGAAGACAAAAAGCCTACCAATAACATGGATCCATTAGCTCCTTCCAAGCTGGAATACTTCATTACCGGGAGAAAGGAAAAAAGAAGGCAGGAGCATGCCAGGAAGAGGTTCCTTCAAGCTTATAAAATGATCATTCACATTATCGAAGAAGGCGTAAAGGAAGGAGAATTTGCTCCCCGATTCGAAGTGGAAGTGATGGCAAAGTCGATTATTTCCTGGATTGATGGTATGGCAGTGGATCATGCCATCTTAGACTCGGAAAGTATACGATTAAAGGAACAAACCGAGATGCTTCTGGAGTATTTGAAATGGGGATTAAATGTGAAGGAATAGATGCAATCGTAGTAGAAGAAAGAAAAAGGAATTCCTGATGAGAGGTTTCCTTTTTTGGATTTGTGATCCCTTAACCGACAAACGTATTGTAATGCAGGAATCCGACATATAGCTCATTTCACTGAATGTATAACGAATAATGAGGAATAATAGTGGCGACAAGCAATTAGGAGGCTACTTGATGACAAGTACTTTTGAAGCTATTTCAGCCATTATTAAAAATTTTGTAGATGAAGCACCTAAACCCCCTTTACATGTCGGTGAAGTCATGGATCTTTGGACAGCATTTACCGCATTTCATGAAGCCCAATCTCTTTATCAAGTAGGACTGAATACAACGAGTGATCAAGATATGGAACACGTGTTACAAAATGCGTTGGAAGGTAGCAAGACTGATACGAAAAAAATAGAGGAATTCCTTTTAAAAGAAGGGGTTCCGTTGCCTTTGGTCAACCCTACAAAACCATCGTCGAATTCAGCTGCGGTGCCTGAAGGAGTTAAACTGAAGGATGATGAGATTGCCAATCTCATATCTGCCAAAGTAGCCACTTCTATCACCTTTTGCGCACAGGCTATGTCCAAGACCGTTCGGACCGACGTCGGATTAATGTTCTTTTCCATTCAAATCAACTTAATGAAATTCGCTGCCCCTTTAAAAAATCTAATGATTGCAAGAGGCTGGCTGAGAATTCCACCTAAATATAATCCTCCTGGGTTACCGGAAAAAAGCTAAGGATTACCTGAACGTAAGGTTGATATATTTGAAAGGGGAAAGAATTGGATTTACAACTGATCACTTGATGATCAAATAATTTAGTATGAAGAAGTCATGAACAATAGTCTACGAAGGAAGTTTATCTTAAACAAGGTAAGCTTCCTTTTTTTTGAATTAATCCTTGAGATGAGCAGAGTGTTTTGAAATAATTGGAATTAATTGATTTGATTGTATAATTCGATAGCAGAAGTGAGAGTAGCATCTGTAGAAAATAAAAACTGAATATGGGGTTATGGGGGAATTTGAATTGATAATCAAACATAGTCATTACCAAAACCGCGGATTGGATTATTGTGTAAGGTCAGCAACAGAAGATGATGCGAAAGCTCTGTCCCATGTGAGGCTACAGATCGATGGGGAAACGGAATATTTAGACCGGGAAAAAGGCGAGGCACACATCGACGAAAGAGGCTTCAAAGAAATCATAAAAGAGGATGCGGAGAGTGCCAATCGCTTATTTTTAGTGGCAGAAATAAACGGAGGGATTGCAGGATTTTCAAGGTGTGAGGGAAACGGGTTGAAAAGGACTTCCCATCATGTTGAGTTCGGGGTTGGGGTATTGAAAGAATTCTGGGGATATGGAATAGGAAAGGCCCTTTTAAATGAATTCATTAAATGGGCTGACTCCAATGAGATCCGCAAAGTAACATTAAAGGTGATCGAAACAAACGAAAAAGCTATTAATCTATATAAAAACTATGGTTTTGAAGTGGAAGGGATCTTAAAAGAAGACAAACGGCTGTCTGATGGATATTACTATCATACGGTATTGATGGCACGGTTCAAGCATCGGGTCAGTTCACTTTAGAAAAAAGGAGAAATGAATGTATAAACATACGCCATTGAACTATATGCGGAAAAGCTTAGAGGCTGGTTTCATTCTAATAGACTGAGTGAAAGTGAATAAAGATAGGAGTGTAAGATATGGAAGTAAAGGTATCAAAGAATAACGAAAACTTAAATATCAAGTGGCAACTAAGTAACATCACTATTCCTTTATCTGATATTAAAGAAGTGCGAGATGATGATACATATAGCGGTGAAGGGAAAACAGCAGTGAGAATAGGTTTTCCATATGGACACACGGATAGAGTCGTGATCCATACAAGTTCAGAAACGTTTATTCTGTTCACTAGTAATGGTGGTTTGAAAGAGAAGATTTTGTCGTACATTGGGGGAGAATGAGCAAGGTCCTGATTACTACGCGGACATAGAGTTAAGTAAGCATTTATAAATAGGGGGAAATACATATGAAAAAAAACATCACCATTCTTCACACCAATGATCTTCACGGAAACTATGATTTGGTCGTACGGCAGGCTGGATACATAAAGAAACGTGTCAGGGAGCTTAAGGCGCAAGGGGAAAGTTATTTATTGCTGGATGGCGGGGATCACATGGATATGAGCATCAATGAGTGCCTGGCGACGAATGGCCATATGCATTTGGAGATGCTTGCAGATGTAGGATATCATGCGATGTCGGTGGGGAATAATGAGCTGTTGCGATCGACACCGGCGTTGATACGAAAGCATAGCCTGGAATCCAGTGTACCCTGGTTGTTATTAAATCTGGTAGAGGGTGATGGGACTCCCATCGGGGGGATGAAAGAAACGCTTCTCGTGACAATGGATAACGGTGTGAGGGTTGGACTATTTGGAGCGACCGATCAATTTGGGGATCTTTATGAGAACAAGCACGATTTCAGGAATCGGGAAACCCTTGTGGCCATCAATAAATTGGTAAATGACCTTAAAGAGCAGGGTGCAGATGTCATCGTCTTTCTATCTCATCTGGGGTATGGTGCCGATGTGGAGATGGCGAAAGAAGTCAGCAACCTGGTCGATGTGATCGTGGGGGCGCATTCTCATACGGTGCTTCAAAGTCCCGTGGTGGAATCAGGTGTCCTGATTGTTCAAGCGGGGTCTCACGGACAATATGTCGGGGAGTTGAAATTGGGTTTATATATCGAGAATGGTCTTCATAAGATCGAATCCTTCGAGGGAAAATTAGTGGAAATCACTCCCGAGTCAAAAGCTGATGCCAGCATGGAAGACATTTTAGAAAAGGGTCGTGAGGAAACGAAGGAGTTTTTGTCCGAGGTATTGTACACAACCAGCGTAGAACTTACTCATGCTGATGTCATTCAATTAATGGCAGAGGCCGTACGGGACTACTGGAAGTCTGAGATTGGCATTATGTATGGGGGAGCCGCAGTGGAAGAAGCCCTGGAATCAGGCGATGTGACGAAGGGGGATGTGTACAACAGATGCAAGAGCATGCATTCCCCTGTGTTGATGGAGCTAAAGGGTGAACAAATTGCCGGATTGATAGAGGATAGTTTTAATGAAGAGGTTATCTCCAAGCCGGTATACGGGAATGGATTCAGGCCTCATGGCATTCCGATCGGTCCTCTATCGTTCGCTGGAGTTACGTGGTGTCATCATGAGGGTGTGATTTCGGATATTAAGGTAAATGGAGAAAGCTTGATGGAAAAGAGGATCTACACGGTAGGGACAGGGTCTCCGTTACTGTATGAAGAGGTATGTGGATACGAATCGGTGAAAGGGAATCAATTGATCGAGGTTGGAAAAACAGAGATGGTGAAGGATGTGTTTATGAATTATTTAAGAGCCAAACGGGAGAGTTCTGGCATGTTCAATCGTTAGATGGTATGGGAGCAGCCCGGATTCTTATAGAGTTGGTCATCTAGAGGTGGAAACCTGCTTTTTTGGAAAAATAATCACTAGTTGGATTAATAGAGTACTTTTAATCCAAACATTTATTAAAAATTCATGCCCTCCCGGAATGTATGAACCGGTTTTCGCACTTTATAATCCGTAATTTACATTTATAATCCTTTTGTAGAAAAATCACTGGAAACGACCAGCGGTTCAGGAGCCGCTGATCGTTTTTATTTTCTCTATCCCTGAACTGACTGTTTCTTTCGCGTCTTCCAAAAAACCACCACGCCCAATATCAACGGGAGAATGAATTGAATTGGAATATGAAGGTAATAGGGGACGAGCTTTAATCCCACATATAAGTGCTCCGCGATGTCGTCACTTCGATGGAGGGAAAGCAGATAAACGGCCACCAGTAAGAAGAGGACATGCCAGTTCTTTTGTTTTAACTTGAACAACTGAGTCAGGACGACCTGCGCTGCATATAGGAAAACCGATACCTTCATGAATCCTCCACCTATTAAAAGGAGATAGGTGAAAATTTCCAAGTGTTCAACGACGCCTAAATACGACACCAGTTCCATCGCTTTCACAAACGGAAAGTAGTACGTGTTGGCGAAGGGGGCATGGAGAAGACCGATGACCATCTCCATCGTGATCATGACAATCAGACCGGCGCTGACGATGGGAATCCAAACAATTTTTTGGAGCTTTTCTTTTTTTGCAATGAATGGAAGCAATACCAGAAAGACAACAAGCTCACCGTAGGGAAAGGTCAGTCCGGTCGGGAAGATCATTTTCTTGAGGGGCTCCCACCCTTGTGAGAACAAAGGAAACAGATACTGAACCTGGAATTCCTCCGACAGGAAACCTAGCAGCCATAAAACAGCTAAGATGAAGAAGGTGAAAAAGGTCACGATCACCGCACTCCTTGCAATCGCTTCGATTCCAAGCATCGTACAATAGCCAACCACGAGCAGGAATGGTATGGAAGCAATCCAGTTGGGGGCATCGGGATAGAGGAGCTGGGTGGTGAAAAAGGCAAAATCATTCATCACCCTTCCCGCTATATATAGAAAATAGAAGCTGAAAACCACTGCGAGAACCTTGGATAGAAAGGGTCCGAATCCCATTTTCAGAAGAGGGATGAATTCCAGCCATGAACTTCTTTTTAACAGGAGGAGGTAATAATAGAACAGGATGATTCCGAATCCTACTTCCATTGCTATCGCCAGGATGCTGTCTTCCATGGCCGAAAAGTTCAAGCCGACCACGATGGTGCTTCCCGTTAAAAAGAGAAGCATCATCGAGCATAATTCAAGCGCGGATATGGATACTTTGTTCATATCATCAGTCCCCCTTCTTTGATTATTGCTTAGTGTGCCCAAATCGGATGAATCGGACATCGACGCTCGTGTCTACGTTAACCGTTGAGAGTAACATCTTGTCATTCCGTTTCTCTTTCCATACATCCGGGTGCTGCCGGTAGAGGGCATCCTTCAGTCCAAGAATATCCGTTCCGTCTTCCTGTGACTTTTTGATAAGCGCCTCTATATCGGATTTGATCTTGGTCTTTACTTGGTTTGCAAGCTTTTCCTGTGCAGACAACTTTGTGAGATCCATCTTGCACGAAGTTTCCTCCAGGTTTCCATCAAGGGCTACCTTCAGCTTGAAAGAGACCGGGTCAGTGTCTGCCTTCAGGGAAGAAGCCGTCTTGATCGTGTCGATGGTGAACTCTCCTTCAGCACCCGGACATGGAGTGGATATGGAAACGACCTGGTTGATATCTTTGACCAAGGCTAATGTATTGCTTTCCTTCTGGGTTAAAAAAGAATGGAGATTCTCATTCTTAAAGGTAGCAAATCCCTCGAGTGACACATGGGCTGTCGGAGTGAAATCCTCGATATTACTCTTGGATGTCCCTTCTTTCACATCTCCATGAATCTCCACATAAGGAATGATAATGTCTGAAGTCTTGTCCTCTAAATGACTTTTGATCCTTTCCGAAGACGTGTTCACCAAATGCCCCCAGGCTTCTTTCGAATTCTTCAGCATGATATTCGTGTATAAAGCGGATAGTTTCTGCTGAGGGGTAAACAACTGTAAAAATAATTCAGGACTTTGATTCTTAATGACGATGGTGCTGATGTTTGCCGGAACCCTTGGATCACGAACGAGAAAATCCAATGTTTCATTCAAGCCCTCTTCCTTTGCAAGTCTTTCACTCAGTACCACGACCTGCAATGTGTCGAGGATCGCTTCCTTAAGGGTGTCTTTCTTGATCCGCTCGATGGCTTCCGGAATGGTTTTCCCTGTTTGGGTATAGGTGAATCCACCAGTCGGATCCACTGCATTCTTCTGATTGGCGGAAGGGTTGAAGACCTGCAGGGTAATGGAATAATGGTCGTCCATTTTGTCAATTCCGAGACCTGATACCAGCTCGACTTCATTTAAAAGGCTAGTCTTCACATATCCGACGATAACGCATCCGATCAAGATAAAAAGGATGATGAGGTGACGAAGATTGGACAGGTTCACGAGTCATTCTCCTTTTTATCAGAGTCTTCCATTGGTTCCTCCTTATGAAATGAAGGAATGTTCTTATTAATGTCCGGGATCGGATTCCGGACGAATACATCCTTTGCCATATCTTGCCATGTGAAAGGGGAAACGGGTGCAAGATAAGGGACCGTGAATGATCTTAAATAACAGAGATGCACCAATAGCATTAAAGTGAATAAGGCAATCCCATACAAGCCGAGCAGGGCCCCGATCAATATCAAGCTGAGCTTAATGATTCTTGTGGCATAGCTCATGATGGCAATCGGGATGATACTGGATAAGATGAAGGAAGTACTGATGATCACCAGGGTAATGGGTTGAACAAGCTGAGCTTCAACAGAGGCCTGGCCGAACACGATCGCACCAAACAGAGAAATCGTGATTACAACGGTCTGAGGAAGTCGGCTTGAGCCTTCATAAATGGCCTCCGTCAAGACGAACACGAGGAGGACTTCAAAGACCGTCGGGAAAGGCACAGACTCCCGCTGGGCCAAGAATCCCACCAGTAAATTCACCGGCAGCAGGCCTTTGTGGAACGTGGTAAACGCCACATAGAATGCCGGGATATACAGGGAAAGCCAAAAGAGGAGGAAGCGCATGGGACGGACCAGCCTCGTTGCTTCACTGTTGATATAATAGTCATCCGATGACTGAAAGAACTGTAAGAACACGGCCGGGGCAATCAGGGTGAAGGGAGTCCCGTCCACCATAATGCAAACCCTTCCCTCCAGCACTTCCGCCGCCGCGACATCCGGCCTGTCCGAGTTCATGACTAAGGGGAAAATGGTTTTCGACTCTTTCGTCAAAAACTCCGAAATATAGTTAGATCCGATGACGGAATCAAGGGAGATTTGTTCAAGCTTGCCCCTGATTTCATTCAGTATGTCCCCATCGACCATATTTTCCAGATAAATAAGGGATACGGACGTACTGGTGAATTCACCATACGTTTGAGTCTCGACATGCAGGGAGGGATTTTTGATGTATTTTCGGATCAAGGCTACATTCCCGCTGCGACTCTCGGTAAAGCCGACATCCGGCCCCTCAATAGTCCGCTGCCCCTTCGGATTGGTAAGGGAACGTTCCTCCCACTTGGACGTATCGGCGGCAAGGATGTCCGCTTGTCCTTCAAACAGAATAATTGTGGATCCATCCACCAGTTTGCCGCTGACCTTGTCCTTATCCTTCACCACTTCTACATCAGAAACCTGAATAACCGACTCGGTCAGGAAAGGAATGAAACGTCCTTCCTCCTCAGGTGCAGGCTGTTGTAATATAGGTTCGATGATATGCTCCTGGATGGACACGGTATCCACGATGCCATCTATATAGAGGAGGCAGGCCGAAAGACGTCCTCCGGATAACTTCAAGTATCTTGATTTAACATCCGAGCTATCACTCAAGCTAGCAAGAATCCCGGCTACCCGGTCTTCCAACGTTGCGGGTTGATTCATGTTCATTACGCTCACCCTTTAGACTATGTCAATATGGTAGTATGCGCTAAGATTGCTTGATTATTCCATAGGGGAGTCATTTTTTATATAGGGAAGGAGAAGATTGAAATCATGACAATAAATTCTATCAGGAAGTTGGATCGAAAAGCAGAAGTCAGTCCGGAAATTCCAATATTCACAATAACTCCAGCGATTTGAACAACAATCATAACTAACAGCCGGGTGGTCTTCGGAAACTCAAAAAGACCTGTCGATTAGCGACAGGTCTTTTTGAGTTGATGTGTATTGATAAGTCATAAATGTTCTAATCGGGTTAAAGCGGAATGGATATCATCATAGGTTTCCTTTGTGCCATTCTGAATGATGATAAATGATTCTAATTCCTTTGAGTACGAAACAAACAATGGTTCCGAACAATGTTCAGTGAAGGAATGAGTAATGTCACACTCTGAATAGGTTTGGAGGGTCTGCAAGATTGTAAGAAGCTCTCGGTTTTCTGACATTTTCTTTATCTCCTTTCGAAAAAAGGGAAGGAATTTGTCGGTTTTGGATAATATTAACACAAACATGAGATGCTTGTAAGTGAGAAAAGTCATACGATAAATTAACTGAAAAGAGGGATAGCAACTCATTTTTAGATGAACGCATTGAAGAGCGGGCATCAGTATGTAAATCACTCAATGAAAACATGAATGAAAATACGTTGACCGTGGAAACTATGAACGATGCAACTCATGAAAACCCATAAAAACCCATAAAAGCTTTCATTTACTCTCTAACAAATTGAAATTGAAAAGGATCTTTTTATATAAAAAATAGTTGATCGTAGGGGGTCGTGTATGAAAGAACAATATGATCGAATAAGAGAAAAGGCTTTGAATGTTGTTCACGAGAATACTGTGTATTGGCAGGAATATTGTTTCCTATCCCCACGCTGGTGGTTCTTAATAGGACTCTTCATCCTGTCCTGGTACTTCTATTTTCGTTTAACGAGAAGAGAGGAGATGCCGAGGCTGCTCTTTCTTGGGTTAATATGGATCATAGTGGCAGCGAACCTGGATGGGCTTGGATTTGAGCTTGGGTTATGGGGCTATCCGTCACAATTAATCCCTATTCTTCCAAAAGCATATGTCTTTGACTATGCATTAATCCCTGTTACCTACATGCTTCTATATAAATACTTCCCTAAAGGGAAATCCTTTTTGTATGCGAATATCGTTCTAGCAGCATGTGCATCGTTTATTGCTGAGCCAGTGTTTGAATGGTTAGATATTTATAAAGTATATCATTGGAAGAGATGGTGGTCTTTTATCATCTATATCATCCTTTCCTATGGGATAAGATGGCTGGTTGAGGTTGTATTTGATTCTGAGTCGGGCACTGATAAGAAGTGAAACGGATATTGCTGTCGTGCAATATACTCACCCCATGACACCAACTACCAGAATATTTAGTAAGACCTAGAAGTGTGGTGGGGACAGAATCGTTCTTCCTTCGTGTATCTGGGAACGATAATAAAGGAAAATCCTTTCCTTGACGGATCATGGAAAGGGTCTGTGTCATTTTCTAAATCCATCACCGGTAGGAATGATCATAAGACTAATCGAACTCATAATAGAATCCACCATTCATGGGCGTGACCAACTCAACTGAAGGATGGTGTGTAGATCATACTGTGCGTCATAAGATGGTTGGCAAAGCCCTGCCCCTGGTGCTTTCATCGATAGAGAACGAGGTTAGTAGTCTTGCCTTTTTTGATTAGAAGTGTATTTACGAAGTTTTCCCCCTTTTTCCTAAGCAAAATATCCGACGGGTTCGACGTCATGCGGGATCACTACATGGGTGGTGCCTTTGAAATAGAGGGATGATGGATTTGATCGAGTGGCATGCTGGTGAATTCCAGCTGGTCTTCCGGCAGGTGGAAGTTGCTAAGAAAATAAAGATTTAGGCCAGCTTGAGGAATGGAATGAACAGTGACCGGGGGAGGGCTCCCATCGATCATCCGGTTTGAGGTTTGAATAGAAGTCCATCGGTCCTCTTTTTCTGTCTTTCAACGGAAAAGGACGTTAGTTTAGCTAGATTCGGTTCCTTGAGTGATAATGAGTACCGGAATTAGAGTGAAATTCTTTATTGGGAATCCCTTCTGCTATGGAATTGATCCAAATCGGACCATAATCGATCCTGATATAAAATGATTAATCCTGCTTAAACTTTTTTGAACCTTTTTTTGATTTATTAATCCTCTTTTAAAATAATCGATCCGCCGTGTCGAATTTTCTTTAGTATGGTAGCCGGGTGATCGGCCCCGTTGCTCTTAATGCAGTTGCTTGAACAATAGATTTGGGACTCTCGATCAATTCCATTCATGACAATGCTTCCGTTCATATGTTTCGTTGTATTTGACTAAAGGCATGGTGTGATCCTCCAGTTCAGTGTTAGGAACAAATTATAGTCTATTTGGAATTTTTGGACAAATAAGAGTTGGAAAAATGTTCAAAATGGTTTAAAATAAGAACGTATGTTTTGTTCGGAACTAAGGTAGGGGGAGCTTATGATGACTCAAACAAAATACAAAACAGTATGGAATCTTGACAGCATCTTCAAAGGAGGAAGCGCATCTCCTAACTTACATGACCATATGAAGCGGACGGAAGCCAAGATTTTGGAGCTGGAAGAAATGGTGAAAGAGTGGACGGCGGCACTAGAGTCGGATCAACTAGTCGATGTTCTTGAGCGACTTAGGGATATAAAGATGTCCATATCACAAGCAAGATCCTATGCTATCTGTCTTCTTTCCGAAAATCCGAAAGACCAGGGCGCACAATTCTACAGAGGGGAATCCACGGCTCTTCAATCAAAATATGATTCTATCAACAGTGACCTGAAGAGGAAATTAGCCCATACGGAGGAATCGGAGTGGATGAACCTGATTGCATCAGAGGATCTGAAGGAGTATCGCTTCACCCTCCAAGAGTGGCGGGATGAAGCGGACCGGGAGCCTTCGCAGGAGGTGTCGGACCTTATGGCAGACGGGTACCATGCCTGGGGGCAGTTCTATCAATCGTTCATGAGCAGCATTAAGGTCCAGGTAAAGGGTCAGGATTTCTCTGTAGGGCAGGCCATCAATCTGCGTTCGCACCACGATGCTTCGATTCGAAAAGAATCTCATGAGGCGCTGGTGGAAAAGTGGACCGGGCTTGAGGGGCAGTTTGCGCAAATCTTGAACCATCTGGCCGGTTTCCGGTTGAATATGTATAAGAGCGTGGGAATTGAGGACGTCCTCCATGTTCCTCTGGCCCAAAACCGGATGAAGGAAGAAACGCTGAATGCGATGTTTTCGGTGATGGAGAGATATAAAGAACCGTTTGCCCAATACTTGAATGTGAAGGCAGACATGAACGGCGATGCCAAAATGAAGTCTTATCACTTTTGGTCCCCAATGAATCATCACCATCAAGGAATGGAATACGGAGAGGCTGCGGCTTTGGTCGAGGAGCAATTTCTCGCATTTGGTACCGAAATGGGACAGTTTGCAGAGACGGCGTTCCGTGAAGGCTGGGTCGAGGCAGAAAATCGTCCGGGAAAGTCTGCAGTTCCCATTTGCGCGGCGTTTCCGTTGACGGGGGAGTCAAGGGTGTTCCTGACATTTCCCGGCACATTCAAAGGGGTATTGACCCTTGTGCATGAACTTGGTCATGCCTTTCATAACCATGCGATGAAATCAGTGAACGGGATGAACAAGTCCTACCCCATGAGCCTGGCCGAAACGGCTTCGACCTTCGCAGAGATGATTATTCTCGAGGCGGCCATGGAGAAAGCGGAGACGGAGGAAGAGAAGCTGTTCATCCTTGATGAGAAATTAAAGCGCAGTGTCATGAACTTCATGAACCTTCATGCCAGATTCATCTTTGAAAAAAACTTTCACGAAGAACGGAAAAAGGGGTTCGTCCCCGCATCACGTTTGAACGAACTGATGGAGGCTGCCTTAGAAGAAGGGTATGCGGGTTCCCTGGATGAGGTCCCGATTCACTCGTGGGTATGGACGCCCCATTTCTATAAAACAGAATCTCCTTTTTATAACTTTCCTTACACCTTTGGATATTTACTTGCACTGAATCTCTTCGTCAGGGCAAAGGAAATGGGGAAAGGATTCGAGGAGCAATACATGAACCTCTTGCGGGATTCAGGGCGCATGTCGGCAGAAGAACTCGTCATGAAGCATCTGGGAGAAGACATTACGGAGGAAGCCTTTTGGGAAAAAGGGATGGCGTTGTGTGTAGAGGATAGTGAGGAGTTTGTGAGATTAGCAGCTTATCTTCATAAAGAGGAAACCTAATGAATAGGATTCAAATGTGATTCTGAAATCGATTTGAGCGGGGATGTTTGAAGATCTATTTTACGAGAAAAATAATCACGAATCATAGGGAGAGAGTTCATGGACAAGATCTTACATAACATAGCCAATCTATTAAACCAGCAAGATCGAAAAATGGTCATCGGTATTTCAGGACATGGTGCTTCGGGTAAAACCACGTTTGCCAAGAAGCTTTTGACGCTGCTGGAAGGAAAGGATATCAATTATATCAATGCCGATCCCTATATCGTCAGTTCTGGCGTAAGAAGGCACACCTCCATCCAATATGAGTACAACAATGAAATCCATCAATCCAAAATGACTGCCTGCCATCCGGCTGCCCACCATGTATTGGCTCTCGATCGGGACGTTAAGATGGTAAGGGAGGGAATGGACTTCTATACCATGGACGTCCCTTATGAAAGAAGTCAGCTCATCTCCTCCCGAATCAACTTGACGATTGTAGAAGGGATGACGGTTGCATTCAGCAACCCCGACTTATACGACCTTAAGATTTACTTTTACACAGATGGCGAGACAGAGCTTATAAGAAGAGGAATCCGCGATGTTTCCGAAAGAGGCATGGATGTCGAGTATTTACGGAAAACCCATGACGAACGCAGAATCCAATATGAGGTATTTATGCATCCGAAGCATGAGAATTTTGATGTAGTGGTGAGGAATTCGGATGAGGGGTATTGGGTGGAAAAGGATATGGAGTGGTCGTAAGTGTAAACAGGAAGCTTATCCGAATGTGGGTAGGCTTCTTTTAGTGAAAATAGTGATTGAGTGTGATGGTTTATTTTGACATAATTGGAATTAAGGGAGTTTGTAGACAACGTAAAATAATGGAGGTCAAATCGTGAAGAGACCTATAGGTGTATCCATCATAAGTTATTTCTATATTTTTGGTGCAATCGTATTATTATTTACCGCTATTTTTTATCAGGCTGCTGCTGATACGATTAGCATTTCTGAAAGGTTTGGAGTACCGATTATGCCTGAACGATTCATGAGAGTAGTAGTGGCGTTCTTTTCCTTAGTGATGGTTTATGGGTATATGAGATTGAAAAAATGGGGTTTTTGGCTATTCATCGCGTACTCCGTGTTGTTTGGGGTGATCAGTTTCCTATTGTTATCTGTACAGCCCGATCAGCCTTTTATAGGGAATTTTATTTTTTCGGTGATTGTCTTGACGTATACGATTTATGTGAAAGAGGCATTTTTTAGATCTACTCACGAACATCGTATAAATTAATTCTGAGGAAAATTATTATTGAAGTGGAGGGGTGTTATTTATGACACAAAACACACAGGATATATATTCACCGCCAAAACATATCGTTTCAGCTGCCACCATTGTCATCAATAACCAACAGGAAATCCTGTTGATAAAGGGACCAAGGCGTGGATGGGAAATGCCCGGTGGTCAGGTGGAAGAAGGGGAGTCGTTGAAAGAGGCTGCGATCAGAGAGACGAAAGAGGAAACAGGAATGGATGTGGAGGTACTGGCATTTTGCGGGGTATTTCAAAATGTGAAAAGATCCATCTGCAACACTCTGTTTCTCGCGAAGCCTGTTGGAGGCGAACCGACGACTTCAGAGGAGAGTCTTGAGGTGGGCTTTTTTTCGATTGAGCAAGCGCTCGAGATGGTGACTCATTCGAATTTCAGAGAGCGGATCGAGCTTTGTTTGGAAGAGAGTCAGCATCCATTTTATATTGAGTTTTAGGGGGATTCAATCTTCCAGGAATGGTGTACAGTTGAATCTCTTTTTGACTGAAAATTGAAACTTTTTAAGGCCTCCACTCGTAAGTATTAGTAATATACGAGGGGGTATATAATATGAAGAAATTCATAACACGAACGCCATTACTAACGGCTGCGATACTTGCTATAGCTATCTGGGTCGGGAGCCTTCTGTTCTCTTTTTCTTACGGAGAATGGAGCTTTTTTATCGGACTGGGATTAACGGTCGGACTTTTCTTTTTTAACAGTAGTGGTGGTGCCTTATCCAAAGGAGCTACTTTGGAGGCGAGTGAGGCAGGATGGAAGATCCAAAAGGACAATGAATTGAAGGCAAATGTAGGTTCAGTGTTTTATGGAGCTGTCTTATTTACGCTTATCAGTTTTGTCATTATGATGATTACCTATTTTTAAAATGTGTGGTTAATAGACAAGGAGAGATAGTATGGTCCATTTTTACGGAACTCCCACTTTGGAAACAGATCGACTCATCCTTCGAAAATTGGATCTCGACGATATTCAAAGCGTCTTTGGCCACTGGATGTCGGATGAGCGGATCGCCGACAATCGAGTTAGTCCGGCACATAAGACCGTTGCCGAAACGCAGGAGCGTGTGGAGAGGATTGTGAGTGGGTATGAATCGAAGGAGTTTTGTCACTGGGGCATTGAACTCAAAGATGATGGTGTACTCATCGGAGAGATCGATTTATATGATTTTGGCCACTCTACAGGGAATTGCGAGGTCAGTTATTCCCTTGGATACAATTGGTGGAATAAAGGATATGGTACCGAAGCCTTGAAAGCGGTCGTGGAATTTGCCTTTATACATATGGACGTTCATAAAATATCCGCCGCCCATAATACGGATAATCCGGCTTCAGGCAGGATCATGACGAAAGCAGGGATGGAGCAGGAAGGGATCATCCGGCATATGATTCGAAATGCGAAGGGTCAGTATAAGGACTGTGCTGTTTATGGGCTTCTTCGGGAGGATTATGTTAGAAATCATACTAAATCCCATATCCTTGTAGGAATGTAAGGCGCTATGGTAAATCAAACAGGTTTTTTTATTCAGTTGGTGTAACGGTTAAGTGACAAACGTTCAAATTAAATTAAGGGGAGCTTATCATTAACTTGAATAAGCTTCACTTTTTTGGGGATTTCCTCTGCACATACTTTTAGGAGGCTCTTTTCGTGAAATTTGTTGCTATTGTAGAGGGAAAGTAGTAGTTGATTTACGCTATAGGATGATCTTTATTGAAGCATTGAATGGTTTTCCAAGTGCGTTTCCAATCAAATGTTAGATACGATCGTATTTTATAGAATACCACAGGGTGAAAGAAAATTCGGGGACGAAGAAGTTTGGGGAATGGTATCATCGCAAGGATTTGGTTTACGATATGAGGGATTCAAATGATTGGCGGTTTGTATAGTGGCTATTTATTCGATCAATTATTGGTTTTGTAGGAAAGCGTTCATAAGCAAAGCTATCCCAATCTATTTGGGAATCCTCTATCGTAATATGTTTGAATAAAATCTCATAATTAAGTAAAATCATAATATATTATTTTATATTAACGTCTGGAGGGATACTAATGGGACAGAGAAGCTAAGATACGACTCAGCTGAGCGATGCTGCGTAACATTCGGTTCAATGATTCAATCCGGGTTGCTGGAAGCTGGACGGTCTACTTCTCAATATGGGTTCTATTCAATCCCTTCTAGAGATAAGTAGTTTTCACTTCATGCTTTCATCGATCTAGCCATTCACTTGGTGTATGAAATTTATCATGATGGAGGTGTAAGCCTTATCTAAGGATAAGGCTGCTAATTGACAACGTCTATAAACTTAATTTTAATTGTTTTATTGATTGCTTTAACCGCTTTTTTCGTAGCGACGGAATTTGCGATTGTAAAGGTACGGGGTTCCAGGATTGATCAGCTCATAGCGGAAAATCGTAAAGGATCGATTGCCGCTAAGAAGGTCGTGACTCATCTTGATGAGTATCTATCTGCTTGCCAGCTTGGAATTACGATTACGGCACTTGGTTTGGGCTGGCTGGGTGAGCCGACTGTGGAGAAGATTTTGCATCCACTTTTTGCTTATTTCGAGTTAAATGAAGCGATCACGCATATCCTGTCCTTCGGTATCGCCTTTGCCCTTGTGACATTCCTTCACGTTGTAGTCGGGGAACTTGCGCCAAAAACGGTGGCGATCCAGAAAGCCGAAGCCGTCACGCTATTATTCTCCGGCCCGATCATTTGGTTTTACCGGATCATGTATCCTTTTATCTGGTTCTTAAATGGATCTGCACGTGTGCTTGTGGGAATCTTCGGGTTGAAGTCGGCTTCGGAGCATGAAGAAGTTCATACAGAAGAAGAGCTTCGGATCCTGCTTTCGGAGAGTTTTAAAAGCGGTGAAATCAATAAGAACGAACTAAAGTATGTGAACAACATCTTTGAATTCGATGAACGGATTGCGAAGGAAATCATGGTCCCACGAAAAGAAATCGTCTCCCTTTCCATAGACGATACGCTCGAGGACGTGATAAATACCATTCGAAAAGAGAATTTCACGCGTTATCCTGTCGTGAACGGCGATAAGGATAATGTCAAAGGATTCGTAAATATGAAAGAGCTTCTGACAGAGGCGATGGTCAACGAACTGGATACGAACTTTACCCTTCGACCTTTTGTCAATCCCATCATTACAGTCATCGAGACGATTCCGATTCATGACCTGCTTGTCAAGATGCAGAAAGAGCGGGTTCATATTGCCGTTCTGATTGATGAATACGGAGGTACATCAGGAATTGTGACGGTTGAGGACATCCTTGAAGAAATCGTCGGTGAAATCCGGGATGAATTTGACGAGGATGAAGTAGCTGAAATCCGAAAACTCAAGGATGGTCATTACCTTCTTGATTCAAAGGTTCTCATCAATGATGTCAACTCTCTTTTGAATATAACCATTGACATTGGTGAACTGGACATCGACACCATCGGCGGCTGGTTCATGACACAAAACCTCGATGCCAAAGTCGGCAGCTTCATTGAGGAAGAAGGGTATCGCTTTAAAGTGATTGAAAAAGACGGGATCCAGCTCCGCTATATAGAAGTGACAAAGATATAGACACCAAAAGAAGCAACCGGCTCAAGAAAGCTGGTTGCTTCTTTACTTGTAATACCAAGGCAACATCCTGATTTGAAAGGAGTCTTCATATAAAAAGGAGGATACAGCATGCGACAAAAGCACATCACTATTACTCCGTTTCACCCCGACTATGCCCAAGAAACCGTGAACATGTGGCGGGAAAGTAAAGAAACAGCCATTGATCAAAAAGAAAAGCACAGCGTGGACAGTCACCTCTTTTTTTTAACCCATATCCTGCCTGAACAATATCAAATCGATTTAGCACTAATAGATGGAAGAGTAGTGGGAATGGCCGCATATAATGAAACGGAAATCAGTCAGCTTTACATTCATGTCGATTATCAAGGTGTTGGAATAGGTCAGACCTTATTGGATAAAGCGAAAACGCAATCGAGTGGCCGCTTAACCTTATATACGTTTGAAGTGAATCGAAATGCTCAGCGATTTTATGAAAAGAATGGATTTATGATTATCGGCAGAGGGAAGGAGAATGAAGAGAATCTGCCGGATATTAAGTATGAATGGCGTCTAAAAGAGTAGGGGGATTTAGATGAGAAAATACAATGGTCTTGTATCAATCTTCATCCTGATTGTCACGTTCTTGATTTTACAATCCCTCGTTGGCAAACAGATTGGGAATCTGTGGGTGTGGATCATTGCAGTAGGATATATCGGTTCGGCCCTTGCTTCCTGGTATAGTGCGCCGGGATTTTGGAGGAAGGCATCGGCGGTGCTTTTGGTGGTTCTTCCGGTAGGATTTATCATCTTTATTGGTTTATTTATTATTGGATTGATAGGGTTCGGGTTTTAGGACTATCCATTATGAAGGAGGAACACATGAGCCACCATACTAACGAAAAGCAGAAGCGGGTTCAAGATCTATATCGGAAGAAAAAGCGGGAGGATTCTTCCCCTACATTCTGGACGGTGATCTTGATGCTCTGTGTAATCCCGGTGCTGATTCTTCTTGTAACGAGCGCATTATTCGATCTTGGCGTGCGGCTGCCTGAGTTTTTTGGAAGATAATAGAGTCTCTGTGGAAATGAAGATAAGCTAATGAAACAGTGGAGATCCCTTTTTAACAAAAAAGGATCTTTTTTAATGGAGAATTGAAATGGTAAGAGGAAACACCCTTCTCTATCTTGAAAGTATAAGTGATACGGAAATGCAGGAGGGAATTAGGATGAATGCGAAACAAGTATTACTCATGCAACTGGATGCATGCCACACTCAAAATACCTGGTTTGTCTCGTTGATCAATTCCATCAAGGATCTCACAGAGGAACAAGCAACGTGGAAACCAAATGAAGCCACCAATTCGATCTCTGAAATCATCCATCATCTCATCTACTATAATCAACGCCATTTAAATCGATTGAAAGGGATTGAGAATGAAGAGAGTACAGGTGGGAGCACGTTCAAGAATAGGGAAGGTCTCAGTTGGAGTGAAACGTCCGAGCGGATTGATCAGTTGATGGCTGACTGGAAGAAGACGTTTGAAGCGGTAAATGAGGTGAATCTGACTAAGTGGACTGAAATCATTGCCCACCTCACCATCCATACCACTTACCATGCAGGACAAATTCTTTATATCAGAAAATTACAGGGGTCATGGGATCCGCGAGCGGGAGTGAAGGGCTAAAGCCTAAGAGAGAGGACTTGGTGGCAAGTCCTCTTTTATGTTGATTGTACTAGTTCCCTTCTCCCCAACCATAACGATATCCCAATGGAGGTCACGGAAAGGGCAACGATCATCCACACGACACCTGGCCAGTTAAATTGATGATAGAAGCTACCACTGACGGTTCCTCCGACACTCGATCCTGCGTAGTAGGCGGATAAGTAGAGGGCCGAAGCCTGCGCTTTATCATGGACGACCAATCGTCCGACCCAGCTGCTGGCGATGGAGTGGCCGGCGAAGAATCCGTAGGTAAAGATGGCGATCCCGATGATTTTCACCCACAGATTCGGATGCAGGGTGGCTGATACCCCGGATAACATGATGATGAGCGACAGGGGCAGGATTCTTTTTTTTCCATACTGATCGGCGAGCATCCCCATCCACGTCGAGCTGAAGGTGCCGACGATATAGACGATGAAGATGAATCCGACAACGGTCTGGCTGAGTGAGTAGGGTGGTGCGATCAGCTCGAATCCGATGTAATTGTAGAGGGACACGAACCCGCCCATCAATAGAAATCCAATGGTGAAGAGATACGTGAGTCCCGGTACCTTGAATTGGCTGAACAGGGATCCGGCCAATGATTTCAGCTGAAATGTCTGAGGTTTGAAATGGGCAGACGGCGGGATAAGCACAAGGAAGATGACGGTTGAAAGCAAGCTGATGATCCCGACTCCCATCAATGCGACATGCCAGTTGAAATGGTCGGTAAGGACACCACTGATGATCCGACCGGACATTCCCCCAACGGAATTCCCGCTGATGTATAACCCCATGGCCAACCCAAGACTCTTCGCTTCAATTTCCTCACCCAAGTATGCCATGGCAACAGCAGGAAGCCCGGCGAGTGTAATCCCCTGCAAGATCCGGCCGATGATGAGCATATGGAAGCTTGATGTAAATCCTGTGCATATGGCAAGAATGGAAGATGCCAGTAACGAGAAGGTCATGACGGATTTTCTTCCACAGACGTCAGATAAGGATCCTGCGATTAATAGACTGATAGCGAGGGCAATGGTAGTGGAAGACTGGCTGAGACTTGAGGTGGCCGGTGAAATATCAAACTCATTTGCGATATCCGGGAGCAGGGGCTGAGTTCCCCAGAGGATGGCGAAGGTGCTGAATCCGCCTGCAAACAGGGCCAGGTTTGCGTTTTTGAAGGCCGGTGTTCCCCGTTTGATGTAATCCATGTAGCAAGACTCCTTTTATTTTTTTGAAGATTTCTATCTTCATCATACACCTCTGGAGGAAGCACTTCTATCATAAGGCATTCTCCTTCCTAACCTCGCTCCGGTGTAAATTAAATTACAAAAATGTTAAAAACCCCCACAATCTGTTTAGCTCTCATCTCACGAGGTATATAACCAATGTACAAACGTACAACACCATTTTACTAAACTTAAGGAGGATTTTATTTATGTCTAACAGTAACAACAGTAACAACAACAACAACAGCAGCAACAGCAATAACAGCAACAACAAAATGAGTTACGAGGAAGCAGGTCGTAAAGGCGGCGAACAAACAGCGAAGAACCACGACAAAGAATTCTACCAAGAGATCGGTGAAAAAGGTGGAGAAGCAACTTCAGAAAATCACGATAAGAAATTCTATCAGGAAATTGGAGCGAAAGGCGGAAGCCAGTCCGGGAACTCGAGCAGCTCAAATAATTCCAATAGCTCGTCCAACAGCTCGAATAATTCCAACAGCTCCAATAGATCTAACAACTCAAACAACTAAATCCAATAGCCGGATCTTTTCCGGAAACGAAAAAAGACCTGTCAAACATCCATGACAGGTCTTTTTGTATATTTCCCGCTTCAAGGGCTCCGATATATGTATGTGATAAAAGTCATGAATCGAAGGGGAAACATTTTCCCTTATTTCTTGCGTCCTATAGTGATTAACGCTATCGTTAGGGGAAAGGAGTGAGCATTGTGTGTGAGGATATATCAGAAATAGATTATCTCGAGGTTATGGAATATTCACTAGATCCACTTATCATACATACGGATTACAGAATCATGTATGTAAACGGGGCGGCGGAGGAATTTTTTCGAACGGATAAAGAAGGCGTCGTCGGTCAAAGTCCCTTGGATATCTTCAGGGAATCCTCAAAAGACGCGATCAGGAAAAGAATCCAATCTGCCTACGGAAAGCCCGCGGATGTCATTGAGGAAACGGTCTATCGAACGGACGGATCGACCGTGGAAGTCGAATTGTATTGTCACCCCCTCATGATAGGGAATACTCAGGCGATTCAAACATATGTGCACGACATCACAGAGAAGAAAGAAAGGGAAAAGAAGCAATCGGAAATGGTGGCTGAAATAAATGAATTATCTGCTACGTTGGTTCCACTGCTGGACGATATTGCCGTCTTTCCTATCGTCGGGAAGGTCGATGAAGAGAAAGCCCGCCTGCTCCTCGATATCATTCCGGCCAAAGTGAGAAAACAGAACGTCAATCAGGTGATCATTGATTTTTCCGGTGTCTACACCTTAGATCAATTCGTTACCGATGCCCTTTTTAAGATTACAAGTGTGCTAGCCTTACTGGGCGTTCGATCCATCATCACGGGACTACGACCGGAAATGGCCATGAGCGCCATAAACCAGAACATCGAGCTCTCATCGATTCCTACGTTTGCTACAGTAAAAGATGCCCTAGCTTACATGTATGTAAACGTCCAGCCATAAAAAAACGCTCCCAGCGGTCTATGGCGCTGGGGGCGTTACATTGTGTTTTAGTTGGTTTGATCAGCAAGCTTGACCAGCACATGAGCCATATGTTCCCGCTCTTCCTTATTAGCGACATTCCACATCTCATTCAGCACTTTCTGTTCCCGGTTTCGTGGCTCCTCATGCTCCGCTAAATAGTCGGCTACACGCTTGGCTCCCTTAGAAAGTGCTTCCTCACCTAGACCCAGTTTCTCTCCCTTTTGAACCTGATTTCCCAAATAGTTCTTGAAAGAGTCGAAATGCTGCAGGATTTCTTGTCTTCATTCATTTGTGCGGCTGCTTGTTTTGGACCGTGTGCGATAATGCATTCCTCCTTTTGTAGTTGTTATTAGTGTCTTTCTCTTGCAGAATGACAATAAACAAGGAAGAGCACATCGAGATACCGGGGTGGTGTTATTTGAAGAGAGGTACAGCAAAATACATCCAGAGAAACCATCATATTTTCCTTCCAACAAATCACTATTTATGATAAATTTATAATGTGAAATAATTCACAATCTCGTTTGGAGGTTGAGAGAATGAATAAATTAAAGCAGGCTATTTATACGAGTTTGATTCTTTCTACTTTTTTGATGATCATCAGCATACTGGACGGGGGCATTGTGCTCTTTCCATTTGTCTTGATTTATTCCTTAGCCGGTAACCTGGCTTATGGGATTCCCGTTTCATTGCTTTCTGATAGGTTAACGAGAAGGCTATCGAAGGGACGGATAATGGCTGCTGGTTTCATCCATGCTTTCTTTGGAGCTATCACGTATTTTGTGATAGACGGGTTTGCATGGTTTGCGGTGATATGTGCGGTAATATTCTTCTTGGTAGATGAATGGCTGAAAAGGAAGAACACACCGGGTCCCGACCGGGAGAATAAGCGATTCTATCTTAAATTAGTAAGCGTGGTTTCTGTGGTGGCAATTGTGATGCTGGCAGTGAATTGGATATCCAGTGAAGATCAAGGAGAAATAATAAAAAACCGCTACCTGATCCCTGAAGGTTATGAAGGGACGATTGTCGTTTTCTATGGCATGCCGGATCGACCTTCCATTGAGAAAGATGGAGAGTTTTCCGTCATTCCTGTAGAGATTGAGAGTCTGCCCACGTTGATGAGGACGGATATTGAAAAGTACGGTATCTATCAAACTTCTAAAAAAGAAATGGGATATAACATAAATCAAAATCAGTATTTCTACGTAGATGATGATGGAAACAGAACCTCCATCGAGGATTACTGTATACATCATAGCGTGAGTGGAGGCGTGACCGGCTCCGATGGCACGGACATTTCATATGATGCATTCCAGGTGACGAATTCGGACTGCGGGGAGGACTTCTATTTAGATGGAAATGACCGCTACTCTGCCCAGGGACGGGAGATTGTGAAGTATTGGTCGGATTTGCATGATGACTAGGAGGAGTTTAACTAAACAGGTTGAGCCCTTTTTTATGTGAATTGGTGATTGAGTTTTAAGGGATATTTTCATTCGATTACAGCCAAGGGATAATACATAATTGGGTTGATTAAAACCGAAATAATAGGACCCAATAAAAACCAATTATTGTTTAAATTTTTACATTATTCAGTAAATAAAGCGCTTTCATAATTGGCATAGAACTTGCAATAGATAGAGTGATCTTAAAAAAAGGAGGACGAGTGTGTGAAAAGACTGATTGCTTTATTGGTTGTCGCAGCTTTATGGGGAGGTACCGTTACTTCCGCGGGTGCTGCAAAAAGGAACTATACCTATTATTCCTATGGAAGTGAAGGGGATGTCACGACTGCCACTTCATATGGTGTGAATCTGATGGGTGGCTCGACTGATGTGGATGAAGCGATGAGGTGGATGGCGGAGAAAGCGAATGGAGGAGACTTCGTTGTACTTAGAACATCAGGCAGTGACGGGTACAATCAGTACCTGTACGATTTAGCGGCTGACAATCAATCGCCACTGAACTCGGTTGAAACGATCCTGTTGCAAAATCGGAATGCCGCGTATGAAAATTTCGTGCTGGATAAGGTGAAGAACGCAGAAGCGATTTTCTTTGCTGGGGGAGATCAGTTCCTTTACGTGGATTATATTAAAGGAACTCCTCTTGAAGATGCACTGAACGCTCAGATTCAGAAAGGGATCCCGATTGGAGGTACCTCTGCGGGACTAGCCATTCAAGGAGACTTTGTCTACGATGCTGCAAATGGGACCGTGTATTCAGATGAAGCATTGGCTGATCCATACAATCGCTATATGACTTTTTCAAGGGACTTCCTTCAGAACCGTTACCTGGATAATACCATTACGGACAGCCACTTCGAGCAGCGGGACCGGATGGGTCGATTCGTCGGGTTCTTATCCCGAAATCTATTAGATGGATGGACAACAGAGGCAAAGGGGATAGCGGTGAATGAGCAAACCTCTCTATTGATCGAAGCCGATGGATCGGCCAGGGTGGTCGTGCAGCCGGGAGGGACCGATCAATCGGTTTATCTTGCCAAGGCTTCTTCACAGCCTGCCAATGTATCGCCTCTTTCCATCAGCAATGTTGATGTCATTAAACTGGAAAATGGCGATACGATCGATATGACGAATTGGGCGAGTCATACTGGTTTTTCTTATCAGTTGGAAGCGGTCAATGGGGTTCTGAGTTCGTCGAGTGGTTCGGTTTATGGGAATTAGTATGGGGCTTGACGAGGGCTTGTGAATAATAAGAAGGGTGCTGAATCTTGTTGATTTGGTGCCTTTTTTTTGAGTGAAACCTTTACCTGATTTCCGGAGGCTCAGTGGATATTTTCTATAACATGTGGAATCAGCCTTCACTTAAAAAGAAGGAGAGTTTCCTGTCAGATATGATGAGCTTCTTTTTAATAAGAATTAGTGATTGAGTACATGGCCGACTTTTGAAATAATTGGTAGTAACATACTTTAGGAGGTTTCTATGAACGACAAAACATTCAAGCCGTTTCTTGATGTATTTTTAGAAGCTTGGAAGAATCCATCTATCAGAGAGTTTGAGAAATTCATTTCGACTGATTATCGAGCCAGGGAAATCAGGGATGGAGAAATCGTTGATTTTGGTTATGAGGAATCGATTGAGGGATGGAAGCAGGGGTTTGATTTTGTGAAAAAGCAGCACGCAGAGTGGGAGATCCATGAGGTGTCGATCATTCCTATGAAGGAAGATGAAGTGATGGCGATTCTGTCTGCAACGATTGTGCTGAATGGGGAAGCAATGGAAACGTGTCACTTGTTCTTTGACACGTTTAAAAAGGGGGACAATTGGAAGATAGTGAGGAGTTATATTGAGACGGGGGTTGTGCGAGGGACGTACCTCTAAAACGACCGCAAAGAGTACGTTCTCCTGGAGAATCGAGGTACGTCCCTGATTGTGGTGGAGGCAATTCGCCGTTAAATGGAGAATTTCGCCGATAAAATTAATATTTCGCCGTTATATTGAGAATTTCGCCGTTAAAATCTGATTTTCGCCGATAAATGGATGTAAAGGCTTGTCACACATCGAAATGATAGAGCAATTTCTTTATATGAGCTGCTCTGGTGTGCTCGGATGAGACGATTTTTCGCGTGAGTGACCATTTTCACTCGAAAAACGCAGGAAATAGTAACTTTAACGTAGGCATAGCCGAAAAAGAGTACATAACATGGGATTACATCCGATTACATGAAGACGTTAGAGTTCATCTAAGTGTAGATAGATTCTTTTTTTGACATAGTGTGAAACGTTTTGGTCTGTTCACTAGTCTAACGGGTAGAAAGCGGGTGAGTGCAGTTGAAGTTGATGGAGAAAAAGGTCAAGAAAGCGAAAAGGGGAGATGAGAAGGCCTTTCAAGAGTTGATTCATCAGGAAAAAAACAAGCTTTATCGAATGGCCTATATGTATGTGAAAAATGAAAATGATGCTCTTGATATTGTACAGGATGCTATTTATAAAGCTTTTATATCCATTAATGCCCTGAAAAATCCTCAGTATTTTTCAACTTGGTTATCAAGGATTTTAATCAATACAGCATTGGATTTTATTAAAAAGAATGAACGTATCATCCTGACGAATGAAGTAGATATACTTTCTAAAGAGCAGAATCTTGGAATTGAAGAAAAAATGGATTTAGCAGGGGCGATTGAACGGCTGGATGTTTCATATAAAACGGTCATTATTCTTAGATATTATCAAGATCTTACCATAAAGCAAATCGCTGAAATGCTCCATTGCCCTGAAGGAACGATCAAGACGCGATTGCATAGAGCCATTAATCTCTTGAAATCGGATTTAAGGGAGGGGTGTATCTGATGAAGGATCATTTAGGCAATAACATTAAAGACGAGATGGACAGCATTCAAATCCCTGAAGACAAATTGAACCATACGATTCAAATGGCCATTGAGAGAGGGAAGAAGGATCGGGGAGGCCGCGGAAGGAAGTGGATGTATTATAGCAGTGCCGCCATCCTTTTATTTGGATTATTAATCGGTTCGGCTCTGGTATCGCCCGCCATGGCCAATGTGGTATCCAAGATTCCGTACCTGGGGAGCATTTTCGAATCCAAGGGTGATGTCGTAATGGACATGTCAGATGAACTAAGAGAAAAAGGATATCCTGTTAACGGCCTCGGTGTATCATTTCCGGAGAAAGTGATCCGAATCGGAATTGAAGGCGATCAAGACTATTTTAATCGTGTCAAAGCAGAGGTTGAAAAAGTGGCCGTGGATTTTCTGAAATCGAGAAACTATGATGCCTATACAGTTAAAGTGAGTAGATATAAAGAGCCAAAGGTTCCGCAGAAAGATAAGGAAACACAGCAGAGAAGTGAAGACTTCCAGTTGATTGACAGTCGTGTCAGGGAAGAGCTTGGGAAGCGAAACGTAGAAGTATTGCAGCTGGCACACTTGGCGAGACCAGAGAGCATTCAGCTGGAAATCCCCAATACTACCGAAGCCACGAGTGATGAAATCAAAGAAGTAGTGAGGGAGATCATGAGCGAAAATAATATACTCCCTATTCCAGTTGAGATCAAAAAGATCAACATGAAGAAGAGAGAACAAGATAGAAGGTGGATGGAGATCCTGCAAACCGTCAGTGATGACCTATTAGGAAAGAAAGATTACAAAGTGAGGATGGTCGGGTATTCCGTGCATCCGGAGCCGGAGATTCAAGCACATATCACTTTATCAAGTAAGGACGAAGATGCCAAGGATTTTGCCAGGCAGCTTGAAAGAGTCATTGATGAATTTCTGAAATCCGACCATATGAAAGAAAGGATCAAGGGTGATTCCTACCATATCACGATCTATAGTAAGGACGATAAGGTAATCAACTGAAGTAAATAAATTTAAGAGGCTTATCTAAGCCTCTTTCTTGTGAAAAGATGTTTGAGTTCCTTGTTCAGGTTTGGAATAATGAATATTGAGAAAACTCATTATTATGATAGAGATAGTGGGAAGAATCCGACAAATGGAGGTCCAAATGAAAACAGTCATAGCATTCAGCGGTGGAAAGGATTCCACCATGGCATTATATAACATACAACAAAATCCGGAATACGAGGTGGACTCACTGCTCGTGACGCTGACGGAAGGATTCGATCGGGTTTCGATTCATGGGGTCCGGTATGGGATGTTGAAGCAGCAATCTGAGTCGTTGGGGATTCCGCTTCGGGAAGTCTGGATCCCGCAGGAGTGTCCGAATGAGGTGTATCAGGAACGGATGGAGGGAGCGGTATCTGACATGTTGGGTGATGGAGTCACTCACATGGTCTTCGGGGATATCCACCTGGAGGATGTGCGGGCGTATCGTGAGGAGATGCTTTCAGGGACGGGGATCACTCCGGTTTTTCCGCTTTGGGGGCGACCAGTGGGGGAGTTGAGTCGTGAATTTATCGAGCTTGGATTCAAAACCGTGCTCACATGTATTGATCTGGAACAGTTGCATCGATCTTTTGCAGGGAGAGTATACGATCGGGATTTCCTAAGAGATTACCCTGAAAGTCGTGACGTGTGCGGTGAGAAAGGGGAGTTTCATACGTTTGTGTTCGACGGTCCGAACTTCGGGTTTCCGATCGAGTATGAGTTGGGGGAGGAAAGGGTGACGCCGGATGTTCAAACAGAGCGGGATCGATTCTTATTTGTAGATGTTTTACCGATGAGACCCAAATAACCCTTTATGCAGGAGAAAGACCATTTAAGAGGATAAAAGAAGCCGGCCGGTAAGAATCGGCCGGTTTTTTATGATTTTACTTCAGATTGTTCGTTCCGACGATTTCAACGTTGACCTTTGGGATAAACTTGACTTCTTGATAGTCTTCCTTCCACGTATCGGGCTTCCATGAATCATGATAGGTGACCGATAATTTCTTCCCGACTCCCAGCGCGTCACTATTGGCTTCAAGTAATAGATCGGTGAGTTCCCGGGCTTTTTTAGTGAGTTCTTTTGAAGCGATTTTATTTAAGCTTTTAATGTCTTTTGGAGTGGTCTCCTCATAATAACTTAAAACCCGTGCTTTCAAGTCCGTATTGATCGTACAGGTGACTTGTCCTTTCGCTTTTTTGACGTCCATTTTTGTTGTGGCTTTATGGATGGCCAGCGTCAGGGGCTGGCTGAATTCATTTGATTGTATAATTAATTTCCCCCGTTTTTTCAGCTGATTCATCATCATGATCAGCAGGGAGGTTTGGCTGGTGGTGAGGGTGTGCCCGGTAAACTTATCGTCGTTGAATAAAGCAGATCCGGCCAGTTTAAGCTTATCTTCCTTGTCTTTTTTAATAAATGGGAGGATCATGTCCTTCTCTTTGGCCGTGTGGTGATTCCAGACAGTAAATGTCGTTTCATCAGGGATATAGGCTTCTTCCACCCCACCTATAAGCAAGTCATTCACCTCGAACACAATCGGACTGTCTTGTCTGTTTAAAGTGAGAATGTCATTTCCTTTCCCTTCACTAATGACGATGGATGAAGCGATATATCCTTTGACGGATCTGAAGATCGGCTCTAAAAGGGGAGCGATGCCCCTAGACTTTGCAAGGTCCTCCCCTACAATGATGATGAAGGCCTTTTCCACATCCATCTGACCGGATACTTTATTCTGGAGATTGATCTCAAGCTCGGAAACCGTTTCCTCTTCGGCTTCATAGAATTCATCCATTACCTCGAACTTTCCCCCACCGGAACTTCGGATATTAATGGCCCGGGCTGTTCCGAGGATCTTATCTGGATCTTCCGTCGTGTCAAAACTGATTCCGTTGACCAGCCGGCTGTCTTTTAACTGCCTTTGATCCCAGCACCCGGTCAAAAGGAGCAACGAACAGAATAGGAATGGTAATTTTCTCAACGGGAATCCACCTTTCTATGTTTGTGTAAGAATCGTGAACATAGTAGTAGCATGAACGGAATGGCGACTAAGACCAGGTAGCTCATATATTCGATCCAAATAGTATAGAGCTGCTTGGATTCAAGATCTTTCGGCGCCACTATAAAAAGGAGGAATACGGCCAGGCTATTCATAAGCACCCGTTTCGTTTGGTTGTGAGTAAATAGTCGCAGGCTTTTACTTGCCAAATAAATAAATATGATGATCGAAGCGGCCAGTGGAACGATCCAGATGGATATAAACAGTAGATCGAGCCGGTCGATCATTTGAAAATGAAGGGGTCGCAGAAAATAGATGACAGGATAGTTGATTTCTTCTAAAAAGGCTTCACTGAATATCAGTATGCATATTAGTACAAAGTAAGCCGTCAGCCCTGTGACAAAGACGTTCGCCCACGTAATGACCTTGAGGAAATCGGTTCCTTTTTTCTCTGCTAATGGGTATAAAAAGAGAATCACTTCAAATCCCAACAACGTTAACATAGAATCACGGCTGCCTAAGGTAATGTTCTTTAGGCCGCTGCTTCCGAATGGGAGGATACGATGCAGTTCCATCGGAAGAAGAAAGGAAAAAAAAGAAATCCCGAATAAGAAAAGAAATAGAATGGAAATCAGACCAAAAAATCTGGCGATGATCCGGATATCACTGATGGCTGCATATGTACAAGTCAGAATCATTAATAATCCTATGACCCAATAGGGGGTACTCATGAGCAGATGCTCTTCAATAATGGATGTGAACTGCAGTAAAACGAACGTAGCCGCCCAGATGAAATACATGTAAATAATCAGGTTCACAAATGTTCCTACTTGTTTTCCCAGCACAAATTGTGTGATTTCAGGATAGGTCAAACGTGGGAACCTTTTTAATAACAGCCAGAACATGATGAGGACAAGCTGAATCATCACTCCGGCGATAATGACTGAAATCCAGCCGTCACCTTTACTGGTGGTTTGCAACGTATTGGGAAGGGATAAAATCCCGAAACCGATTTGGGTCTGGGACATCAAAAAAAAGATATGCCGGTTCGTCAGGAAATTTGTCTTGGCCATGAGAGATTCCCTCCCCCCTTTCTGAAGGTGAGCTACGTTTGTTTCATAGGGTGATTTCTTTTCTTCGTTTTAATAAAGGTATCTTTCAGTTGATGGAAGTAAAATGGTGCGATCGATTCCAAATATGGCTTACCGAACGATTCCAGACGGCATAAATGTATCAATAGTACAGCAAGGGAAAGGACGATTCCTAAAAACCCAAAGAAATTAGCCGCAAGCATGATTGGAAACGCCATGATCCTTGCACCCGTCCCCATTTGGTTGACAGGTGCAACAAACGATGCAATCGCCGTCAGGGCGACAACGACGATCATCGTGTTGGATATAAAGCCAGCCTCTACAATCGCCGTCCCGATGACCAAACCGCCTACGATCCCAACCGTTTGAGCAATGGGGGAAGGGAGGCGGATCGCCGCCTCTTTCAAAAGCTCCAATACTACCTGCATGGCGATTGCTTCGAAAAATGGCGGGAGCGGGATGTATTCGATCTGAACACGTATGGCGTACAGAATCCCAAGAGGCAGAATTTCTGAGTGGAAAGACACGATGGCAATGTAGACAGCTGGTAAGCAGATCGCCATTAAAAAGCTGAAAATCCGGATGAGACGGAAAAAAGATCCAATGATCCATCTGCTGTTATAGTCATCCGGAGATTGATAAAAGCTGAAAAAGGTGATCGGTGAAACAAGCACATGAGGATTTCCATCCACGATCACAAGTGATTTTCCTTCCAGTAAATAAGACGCCGCCCGGTCGGGTCTTTCCGTTGCTAATAGTTGGGGAAAGACAGAATAACTATTATCTTCAATCAATTCTTCCAGCTCCCCTGCAGATTGGAGCTCCTCCACCTCTACCGCCTCGATCCTCTCAATAAGAATGTCTAATGGTCCATGATCCACCAATTCCTCCAAATAGACGACCGATACTTTGGTTTGTGTTTTAGACCCCAGAGTATAATTCTTCATTTGCAAAGATGGATTTTTCACTCTTCGCCTGATCAAGAAGAGGTTTTTGTTCATATTCTCCGTGAAGCCATCATGTGATCCCTTGATGATGTGTTCATTTTCAGGTTCCTGGATGGACTTATCATCGCCGGCCGCAACGGGCATGAGGAGAACGGAAGCTACACCTTCTTCTAACAGGGCACAGCTCCCCTCAAGGAGACCGGTCACTGCCACTTCCAGATCAGTCGATCTACTATATTCGGCGTTCTTGATTACGGTTTCAGGGGTGGCATTTCCTTTGGTTTCAAGAAAAGGTTCAATAATGTTTTGTTCGATCAACTTTTTATCCACCAGGGAATCGATGTAGAGTAGTTTGCATGGTTTGTCCAGAAAAATGAGATCCCTTATCTTCAAATCTTTCGTATGATAGAGGGCGGAATGAATCTCCTCTATATTTTGTTCGATTCTGTCGACGATATTTTTAGAAGGACTCATTTGTGATTCACCTGCCGTCTTTAGATGGTTGCTATTATTTTGCCTGAAATGGGATATTTTATGTTTGGAAGTAAGGGAGGATTTCGTGGAGGGATCTACGAGGTAGCCGAAATGATGTCTACGATACTAGGGGATGAGATCCAATACCCGAATCCTTCAGTGAAGGAATTTACATCTTATATGGTGAAAAAAGGTGGGAAAGTGGATTTCGTAAATGTGGTCATCGGGATTCATTTTTCCAACCAAGTTAGGGGTGGCGGGAGGAGTCACACATGAATTCAAGAAAATAACCAATTCGGATCCCATTCGATTGGAACGTTATATAGAAGAGTTTCAGGGAAGCTGGGAGAAAAACTAGGGTAAATGTATCATGGTATTGTGTCATTATAAAGGTCAGAAAGATTGATTCCCTGAGCGCTTTCTGACCTTTTTAAAATCCATCAGTGATATTCCCATGGAAACGATTATTTTTGGATGGGTCTAAAGTGATTTCTTGTACTTAAATAATGAGAGGCGAAATACATAGCTGTATAAATCGGGAATGAATAGATGTATTTCCATCCTGTATACACCACAAATTCACTCCACACAAATATCGGCTCTGCTACAAAGGAAATCAAGAAACCATATAGTATTCCTTTTATAAAGAAATGGGCATGTGGTTTGACTTGAATAAAAACAATCGTTAATACAGGAATCAAGGTAATATCCCACGGTTTATAAGAAGGGGAGAAGGGGAGGACTTCATAATTGTAATGCCATAAGCCCAATTGAACTCCTATGCTGTCCAGCCAAATCGCGATGAACATGACGAAAAAGGCGATGTATAATAATCGGTGGGTACTTTCCTTTGGACGGTATTTGGCCCATAAGAGCCAAGGAATGATCGTCAGGAGGACCCCGACCCACCATTGCCAGCTGAACACAATTTCCTCTTGCCATAATTCGAACTTCTCTATGTAGGTTTGATGCATAGCTTCATAAATTTGTTGGACCTTTTGCTCCGTGCTCATCTTTCCCTCCACCTCCGCCTATACAACATCTCACTAACGAAAGTCCAAAACACCAGTAAAACTGGAAATCACGTTATCCTGTAGTATGAGAGAAAAAGGGTAATTTATGCATTCAGGATGGAAGAGGGACGGACCTCGAAATGGTTATGGAGGGTGTACAAATGAGAAAAATCTGTTAAAAGAGGTCCGTCCCTCTGGAGGAGGATATGTTAAAATTTAGTGAAAAGTAATTGTGTAGGAAGAAGGTACATGCTGGCATTATGATTCAATATTGATTATACGTAAAGAGGGATGAGAAATGGCAACCATTAAAGAACTTCAAACCCGGAATGAGATGATTCAAGCCTATCCGGTGATGAACGAGTTACGTACCGATTTGTCGGAAAAGACATATATGGCATTGGTTGAGGATATGAGGAAAGAGGGATATCGCTTGTTCGCTTTATATGAGGACGATGAGATCGTGTCTCTCGCCGGTATTGGGGAACGGGTCAATTTTTACAACAAACATCATATGTACATCTATGATTTGATCACGTCGTCCAACCATCGCTCCAAGGGATATGGAAAGCAGTTGTTGGAGTACGTCCATCGATTGGCTGAAGAGATCGGGGTGGAATATGTAGCCCTGGAGTCCGGACTTGAAAGACGTGATGCCCATAAATTCTATGAAGATAAGCTGGGATATGAGAAATGGTGTTATTCGTTTCGAAAGAAGTTGTCCTGAATATATAAAGGTCCGTCCCTCAAAACGAGGGACGGACCTCTAAACCATCTTAATTCCGTATCAGGTAGTCGAATGCGCCAAGTGCGGCGTTTGCGCCTGATCCCATGGAGATGATGATTTGGTTGTATGGGCTGTCTGTACAGTCTCCTGCTGCATATACGCCAGGGACGTTGGTGGCACCGTGTTTGTCCACGATGATTTCACCGAATTTCGTGCGTTCTACAAGGTCGCCGAGCCAGTCTGTGTTTGGCACAAGACCGATTTGGACGAATACACCTTGTAGTTCGACGTGCTTCTCTTCAAGAGTTTCACGGTCTTTATAAGTGATTCCATTCACTTTATCTGTACCGGTAATCTCCTGAGTTTGTGCGTTCGTGATCACTGTCACGTTCGGCAGGCTGTAAAGACGTTTCTGCAGTACGTCGTCGGCTTTTAGTTCTGAGTTGAATTCAAGAACCGTAACGTGCTTGACGATTCCTGCAAGGTCGATGGCTGCTTCGATACCGGAGTTTCCTCCGCCGATGACAGCGACATCTTTCCCTTCGAACAGTGGTCCATCACAGTGTGGGCAGTACGCCACTCCCTTGTTCTTGAACTCCTCTTCACCAGGAACGCCGATGTTGCGCCAGCGTGCACCTGTCGAGATGATCAGACTCTTACTCTTCAGGACCGCACCGTTTTCAAGCTCAAGCTCCACAAGGTCTTTTTTCTCAAGACGGCTTGCGCGCTGAAGGTTCATGACATCGATGCCGTAGTCTTTCACATGCTCTTCAAGGCTTGCGACAAGCTTGGGACCTTCCGTGTGCTTCACACTGATGAAGTTCTCGATGCTCATCGTATCAAGGACTTGACCGCCGAAGCGTTCCGCAACGATTCCAGTACGGATTCCTTTACGTGCAGCATAGATCGCGGCACTTGCTCCTGCAGGTCCTCCACCGACGACAAGGACGTCATAAGGATCTTTATCCGATAGCTCATCCGCACTTGGACCTTCTACGATTTTAGATAGAATTTCTTCCAAAGTCGTACGTCCGCCGTTGAAGAATTCCGCATTCAGGTAGACAGCAGGAACGGCCATGACGTTCTTGCGTTCCACTTCTTCCTTGAAGGCAGCTCCGTCAATCATCGTGTGCGTGATATTCGGGTTCAGGACACTCATGATGTTCAGCGCCTGCACCACGTCCGGGCAGTTGTGACAGCTAAGACTTACATACGTCTCGAAGTGGTGTTCGCCTTTGACACTCTTGATCTGGTCAATGACGCTCTGATCCACTTTCGGCGCTCTGCCGCTCACTTGAAGAAGGGCAAGGACCAAGGATGTAAATTCATGCCCAAGAGGAATCCCGGCAAAAATGATACCGGTCTCCTCACCAGGACGATTCACGCTGAAGCTTGGTGTTCTTGTCAACTCTGCTTTTTCAACACTGATGCGGGATGACATGGAAGCTAGCTCTTCAACAAGAGCCAGCATTTCCTTTGAAGTGTCATCTTCCCCTGCACTGACTTTCAGGACGATGTCGCCTTCCATCATCTGCAGGTACTGTTCTAATTGTGCTTTAATATCTGCTTCGAGCATGCGTAGCACTCCTTATAATTTACCAACTAAGTCAAGGCTTGGCTTAAGTGTTTCAGAACCTTCCTGCCATTTCGCCGGGCAAACTTCGCCTGGGTTGTTACGCACATATTGTGCCGCCTTGATTTTGCTTACTAAGATATCTGCGTCACGGCCGATTCCGCCAGCGTTGATTTCAACTGCCTGGATGATACCATCCGGATCGATGATGAAAGTTCCGCGGTCAGCAAGACCATCTTCTTCATTCAATACATCGAAACCGCGAGTGATGCGTTGTGACGGGTCACCGATCATCGCGTATTTGATTTTACCGATTTTTTCAGAGCTGTCGTGCCAGCCTTTATGTGTGAAATGAGTGTCCGTAGAAACTGAGTACACTTCTACGCCAAGCTCTTTAAGAGTTTCATAGTTATTTTGAAGGTCTTCAAGTTCTGTCGGGCATACAAATGTGAAGTCTGCAGGGTAGAAGCAGAAAATGCTCCATTGGCCTTTCAGGCTTTCGTCTGTCACAGTGATGAACTCACCGTCTTTGAATGCTTCTGCTTTAAATGGTACGACTTGTGAACCGATTAATGACATAGTGTAAATTCCTCCTAGTGGTTTGTGTGATTGAGAATCATTAATAGATTATAATAATTCTAATTCGATATTTATTATTATATATATACGTTCTAATGTCAAGGGAAAAGATTCAGGTTCTGATAGAATGATAGAAAGGAAAAATATAGAGGAAGAAACGATACTTAACCTGTTTGCGATGTTCACGATTCTTCCCGTCCATATCTACGCGGTGTCGACATTTATAATAGGGGACGGAGAAAGTGTGAGGTTTATATATCATCGTTTTATTCCAACATAAAGCAAAGGAGGTTCAATTCATGTATTCTACACAAACTTTGCCTCAATGGTTTTGGCTACTCTATTACTCACTCATTCTATTAACGATTGCATCTGTTTTCTTCTCAATTCAAAACCAACGGGACATATGGAGGGCAATGATCACCATCTTTGTCACTCTTTCCATTCCGGTTGTCGGCTTTGTTAATGGAATTTATCGAGAGCAGAATCAAAATGAATGGGAGCAATGGCTGAGTCACCTTGGCAAAGGGGAGTTGTGGGCATTATATCTTCTGTTCGGTTATATATATGTGGTCGTTTGGTGGGGGGCATTGATCCGGAAGAGGAAGGAAGCTGAAAGAGTCAGCAGACAAGGATAAGTTATATTCTGGAGCGATTCCTTATCCACCCTGTTGCCTGGGCTTTCCCAAACATAAACCAACAATAAAGTAAAACCTTTTCCGGGCTCTCACGTATGTAAGAAAACCAAAATGGAGTCATATGAAAGGGAGGATGGTCAAATGGATTATTTTCAAAGGCTCAAAGAAATCCAGCTCCTTCAATGGGAATTATTTATTGATTATTGGTTTTTACATATTGGGGTTTTGATAGTGGGGGTAGGTCTCCTCCTATTTTGGATCTTGAAAAAGTAAGAGAGTGTGGGCTGTCCAGGCTATTTGCTTTTATCGGAGAATAACTTGAAAAAGCTGAAGATCAGAAAGAGGAGCTTCAGCTTATTTTCATTTGAGCGTTTACCTGTTTTTAGGTGCCCCTGGAGGATAATAGTACGGTGGTACCTTTATCCACCCTCTTTTGCGCATAGCCGTTTTCAGTTCAAAACCGAACACCATTTTTTCTGCCTGGAATCGTGACCACATGAGTCCAATATCATTGCGAATGCTTTGGCTTGTGTTTGTGGCACACATCACAATATTTGTGGCAACCTTAATGGAGATGAAGTTAGCAATTTCCTCATCTGTCATTTTGGCCCCTAAGGGAATACTGTTGGGATCGGATTTTGGCCTTGGTTCTGACGTTTGAGATAGGGGGATGCCTTCATCTACCATAAATTGTTGTAGGGCGTTCAATTGGTGTTCCCCAAGCTTCTTTGATTTGTTAATAAGTTGAATTAATTCGTTGTCTGTCGTTGTATTTAATGCAGCCTCGAGGACCGGTATTTCTTCTGCCAGGGCAGTGAAATACAGCCAACATCCCATTGCTTCACCGATATGTGGAGGCGTCTTGGGTTCTGTATCAAAAGTGGTTCGCAGGTAATCGAAAGCGGTTTCAAAGATATTCTGCATGTAGGGTCATCCTTTTTTTAGTACCATTGTTGCCAATTTCCATCCTTTTAATCTGTTGTTCTTCACTTAAGGAAATGGGAGGGACCTGTTGGTTAATTCTTTTCTTCTGGGATAGTACGAAAGATTCCTGGCGATGGAGTTGTAAGTAAATGACTCGGTGGGGCCAAAGCAAAAAGCTTAGAGACCGGCTCTAAGCTTTTATCTATTCCCCTTAACCACCTACCTATTCTCTGTATCCGGAGATTCCATACATCAGGATCCTCAGGATGACGTCATGTTTTTTCACGTCCTTCGGATCACTGAAAAGGATGCTTTGTTCGGAGGAAACATCCTTTCGATACAACTCGATGATTTTCATGATGATATCATTGGGGACCTCATTGGAGATTGTTCCTTCTGATTTTGCATCATTGATGAACGCGGTAATCAATTCATACGTCCTGGTGATGAATTCCTGTTCGATCAGTTCCTTCATTTGAGGATCATTCATGATGAAGGAAATGAAATCGGGATGGAATTGACTTAATAACTCATTTTTGGTGAATATAAGTCCGGCTATCTTCTCTTCTGTAGAATCATCCGACTGGGTGATTTCTTCTGCCACATGTAACTGATTGGATAAGACCAATCGAACCACTTCAAGCATCAACCCTTCTTTATTCCCGAAGTAGTTGTAAATGGTCACCACCGAGACCTTTGCCTGTCCAGCAATTTCCCGAATAGAAACCTTGCTTGGGGAGAATGATTTAAATAAGACGAGAGCTGATTGGATAATCAGTTCTCTTTTTTTATCTGTACGTGCTTTAAATCCGTCCATTGCTTCACCTCAGAAAAAATTATAACAAAACGTTGATTTTGTTTCAAAATATTATTATAATCATTTTTGTACCAAATGAAACAAAAATATAAAAATGTTTCAAAATTAGGAGTGGATGACATGATTGCAATAGAAGCCAAAGGATTGACCTATTCATATGATGGGAAGTCAAACGCGGTGGACCAGTTAACGTTTCAAGTGGAGAAAGGGGAAGTGTTCGGCTTTTTGGGTCCGAGTGGAGCCGGGAAGTCAACGACGATCAGACTGTTGACCAAACTGATTGCCCCGCCACCGGGAAAGGTTTTTATACTCGGGCAGGATATGTCAAAAGCGAATCATTCGTTTTATAAAAAAATCGGGATTGCCTTTGAAAATGATGTCTTATACCCTACCCTTACCGGCTATGAGAACCTTATTTTTCACTCAAAGTTGTTTGGGACGGGAGAGGCAGAGGTGAATGACATCCTGAAAAAGATGGATCTTTACAAATCGAAGGATAAGAAGGCAGGGGAGTATTCCAAAGGGATGAAAACCAGGCTTGTTCTCGCCAGGGCCCTTGTCACCAATCCGGAAGTGCTTTTCATGGATGAGCCGACGTCGGGAATGGACCCGGAAATCGCGGCCTATGTCAGGGAAGTCATACGCAAAATGAACCAAAAGGGTACGACCATGTTCCTTACCACACATGACATGAATGAAGCGGAAAAGCTTTGTGATCGCATCGCTTTTTTCAATAACGGAAAGATTGTAGAGCTTGATACGCCTGAAAGCTATAAGAAGCGATTCGGTGAAAAAACCGTCACAATCGAACAGAGCGGGAAGAAGCATACCTTTACGCAAGATGGTGATCTGACATCCCTTCTTGCCATGATTGGAAGCAAAGAATTCGAGAGTATCCATTCCCAGGAAGCAAGCCTGGAAGAGATTTTCATCAAGGTAGTGGGCCGGGGACTGAAGGGGGGAGCATAATGCTGAAAATGGAGTACCTGAAGCTGATCCGAAACAATGTGGTTGCACTGATCTTTGGTTATATCCTTATCATGTCGATCGGGATCAATATTCTGTCATATGGATTTCAGGATGTTGACTGGGTAGCCCGATGGCTGCCGATTTTAACGATCTTTTATATTGTGATTCTCATCGACCTCTTATTTTGGATGGCGGCCATGCAGATTTCAGAGGACATGGAGACAAACATGATACAGGTCATGAGAACAAGCCGGAATATTGTCCAGTACTTTATGAGTAAACATATTCTGTTGCTTATCATCATTCTGGTCGCGGCCTTTCTCGCTGTGATTCCTGCAGCTCTCCAGATCGGATTTGTCCTGCAGTTTTTATATGTGACCTTCATTCTTTCGCTCTTTATGATCGCGAGTGGTGTTCTCCTTGCGATGATCGTGAAGAAACAAAGTGTTGTGATGCTTGCCGGGAGTGTAGTCACCGGATTTATCTTTGCCGTCATGGTCCGGCTCGTCTTCCCATTATGGAACATCCAGCCTGTACCATTTAACCCGTTTGAACCCTTCATTCAGGCATACTACAACCTCTATCTGGCAGATGGACCGGGAATGGAATCGTATGTTGGCCTGACGGTTCTTGCAGTAGTATTCTATGCGGTCAGTCTTTTTATTTTTAAAAAGGTTACGTTTGACAGGGGGTTTCGATTATGAAGAGGGGATTATCCATGTTTATCCAAAAAGATTTTACCCTGGCCAGACGGAATATTCTGATCTGGCTCATCATTCTCTTTCCCATCTTCACAGCATTCGGAGCTTCAGGGATCACCGATACGTATTCGGATACTCCGAAAATGGTGGTAATGAACGGGGAGCAGCTCGAGCATGATCTGCCTGCTGAAGTGAAGGTCCTGGTCGCAGATTCCAAAGATGAAATGAAAAAGATGGTGTATGATCTCGATGCCAAGATTGGTATTTCAGATGGGGAATTGGTGACCGATGGCCGGGAGCCGAAAGAGGCGATGAAAAAAGCAGAACAGATGCTAAAAGGAGAGCCTATCAATACCGCCACACTGAGCAAGGATTTATTTGAAAAGGTGTATGCGTTCAATTTATACGGGGCCTTCCTCTTTTTTGGAATCATCATTCTTTTCAGCTTAGTGGAAGAGAGGAAAAACAAGACGACGGAGCTTCAACATGTGCAGCCGGTCCACCCGGTCATTCCGATCCTTTCCAAGGTGGTAATCGCCTCTTTGATCACTGTGATGGACTTTGCCATTTGCAGTTTCATATTAAATGTCCCGTTTCAATTGGGTCCAGTATTGTTGATCATCGTGATTGGAATCCTCCTTGGAACCGTGCTTGGTATGGCCATGGCGTTTTATGCCTCAACCGAAACCCAGGCACTGGCGATCTTAAAGCCGGTGACACTCGTCTTCTTAATGGCCATTCCCGGATTGGGCTTTTTCCTGGGAGGCATCATGCATAGCGTGGCCATGGCGGATCCGTTCTATTGGCTTTTAAGATTGATTCACGGTCTCTATACAAATCAGTTGAACCCGATGTACGTGTACCTGAGCTTTATTGTTTCCCTTACTGCCCTAACTTTAATTGCCCTGAATTGGCACCGCACGCCTTATGGGGTGAAGAAGCACCATAATGCCTAGAGTATAATAAGGCAGGTACTGAGCGACCCGGTGCTCTTGGTACCTGCCTTTTGGGGTTTACCTGATCACGGAATCGGCAACCCTTAGGACATATGTCCTTTCACAAAAATCGGTCCTCCTATTTAATAGAACAAAGAATAGGAGGATGAACGATGAAAGGTGCTTTATTTGCGCTGCTTGGTGGACTTTGCATCACCATGCAGGGGATATTCAATGCAAGGATGAGTGACGCGATCGGCGGGTGGCATACGACTTCGATGGTTCACCTTGTGGCCTTTGTGATTGCGATGACGATCTATATGAAAGTAAGAGATGGCAAAGGAAAGAGCTTCAGGCAGGTGCCGTTCCTGTACTTGATCGGAGGATCGTTCGGTGTGACCGTGGTTTTCTCGGAACTGACGGCGATCCACATGATCGGCCCGGCATCGGCGATTGCGATCCTTCTCGTGGCACAGATCGGGACAGCATTTCTCATCGAGTCACGTGGATGGTTCGGGGAGAAGAAGATCCCGGTTACGCCGAGGCAGGCAATTGGCCTCTCGATGATGCTTGCAGGGGTCGTCCTTTTCCAATTGTAGAAGAAGGAGTTTTACGATGAGAGAAATACAAGGGGGTTCCCCCCATCATTATATAAATCAATTCGAGCTGGAGGAGTTATTCCCGGCGGATTTCAGAAAGCATATCAAGGTGTATCACTTTGAAAAAGGGGACAATCTTTTTTCCACAGGGGAAGAACTCGACGAATTGTACTTCCTCATGGAGGGGAAAATCAAGATCTTCACCCATACACCGGAAGGAAAACTGTTGATCAACCGGTTCAAGCGTCCCCTTGCCCTGATCGGGGATGTGGAGTATGCGAAAGGTACGGCGGTGCTCAATTCAGTGGAAGCCGTGACGGACGGAGTGTTCTTATCCGTGCCTTTCACCGATCTTTCAAGGCTTGAGAAAGAGAATCCCGCCATTATGCGATTTTTATTTGATACAGTGGCCCACAAGTTCTACACGGAATCACATATCACGAGCATGCACATGCTGTATCCCGTCGAAGTGCGCCTGGCGAGCTATTTACTATCCATATCAGAAGCAGGAGAAGGGACCATGTTCCATCAGGAAATGCATACGTCCAATCTCATGGAGCTCGCTGAATGGATCGGAACCAGCTACCGCCACCTGAACCGGGTACTGAAGAAGATGGCAACGGATGATCTCATTGAACGGGTCAACGGTTCCATCACCATCAAAGATCTTGATAAACTCAGCATCCTTGCGAAAGGAAACATCTATGAATAAGGAGGGTCTCATATGATCGGAATTGCACTCGCCATCATGGCAGGAATCTTAATCAGTTTGCAAAATGTATTCAACGCACGGGTCAGTGAAAAAACAGGCCCATGGGCAACGACGAGTTTGGTACTCGGCCTTGGTCTCGTCTGTTCACTGCCGGTCTTCTATACAATGGAAGACAAAAGTCTGCTCGACTTCAGCGGGGTCGATCCCGTCTTTCTGTTCAGCGGCGTATTCGGTGTCGGCATCGTATTCTTCCTGATGAGGGGAGTCACGCTGATCGGCCCGGCGTATGCGATCTCGATCGCACTTATTTCTCAAATCACCATTGCATTTGTCGTCAATACAGGTGGATGGTTCGGTTTTGAACCTTCTGCCCTTTCCTGGGAGAAGATTCTTGGGATCGGATTGTTGATTGGCGGAGTGTTGGTTTATAAGTTGGAGAAGCGGACGGAAGTAGGAGAAGATGTTGTAGGTGAGAAAATTGGAGCATGATTTTTATAGTAGGCAACGGGGACGGTTTTACTGCTTATGTAGCATAAAACCGTCTTTTTGTTGCGCTCTAATAAGCGATGACATGGAGGTTCTGTTGAACATAAACCTGAACCCGATAGATACGCCTTTTCAAAAACCGGTCCAAATCCTGAAGAGGGTAAAGCTGCCTTCCGTGTAGATATGTATGCCCACCTAAAGAAAATTCGACAACTAGGATCAATTGTAGATAGAGGATTAATAAATAAATATTTGGATTAATAAATCCCAATCAGGATTAATAATCTGAAATGAGGATTGAAAATAATCCAATCCGGATCGATTACTCCGAGAAGGGATTGCTCACCAGGATTTCCACCCATATCCGGCCCCTCAGACCATGTCCAGAATCCTACTTCAGCTTAAAAATAGACAATCTAACGTCATTTTTCGTCCAAAAGCAGTCCGAATATATGATGTGTTCATCAATGGCACACAAAGCCCAGACTTGCTGCTTCAAAAACCGATTGTATAAACCCAAACAGGGATTTCGAAAGTAAGAGGAAAAGATTATTGAACAGAAAACACGCCTCTTCCCAACATGGAAGAGGCGTGTTTCGTTTATTTCAAATCAAACCGATCTGCATCCATCACTTTCCCCCAAGCGGCAACAAAGTCACGGACAAATTTCTCTTTATTGTCATCCTGCGCATACACTTCTGCTAGAGCACGAAGGACAGAGTTCGAACCGAACACCAGGTCAAAGCGTGATGCCGTACGAACCACCTCACCCGTCTTGCGGTCACGGCCCTCATACTGATTGAAGCCTGCCGGTTTCCACTCGATGTTCATATCGAGCAAATTCACGAAGAAGTCGTTGTTCAGCGTACCGACGCGATCTGTGAATACGCCGTGTTTCGAATCACCGTGGTTGGCGCCGAGAGCACGCATACCACCAAGAAGGACGGTCATTTCCGGTGCAGTCAGTCCTAACAATTGTGCTTTATCCACAAGCATTTCTTCCGGGCTGACAGCGTATTCCTGCTTCTGGTAGTTGCGGAATCCGTCTGAAACCGGCTCCAGTACACCGAAGTTTTCAGCATCAGTTTGATCGGCTGTTGCATCGCCGCGACCAGGTGAAAATGGAACCGTTACTTCGAAACCGGCGTCACGGGCGGCTTTTTCAACCCCTGTGTTTCCGCCTAACACGATCAAATCAGCCAAGCTGACTTTCTTATCAAGCTTGCTCTGAAGGCCCTCATAGACACCCAGGACTTTCTCAAGCTGCTGTGGTTCGTTCACTTCCCAGTCCTTCTGCGGTGCGAGACGGATGCGTGCACCGTTCGCACCACCGCGCATATCAGAACCGCGGTACGTGCTTGCGGATGCCCAAGCTGTTTTCACGAGCTCGCTCACGGTTAGACCTGTTTCCAGAATCTTTTCTTTCAACGAAGCTACTTCAGAATCGGATAAATCATAATCCACCGCAGGAACCGGATCTTGCCAGATCAATTCTTCATCAGGAACCTCTGGACCCCAGTATCTTGCTTTCGGCCCCATGTCGCGGTGAAGAAGCTTGAACCAGGCACGGGAGAAGGCATCGGCAAACTCTTCCGGATTCTCGTGGAAACGACGGGAAATCTTTTCATAATCAGGATCCATACGCAGCGCCATATCAGCGGTCGTCATCATCGTCTTCACTTTGATCGACGGATCTTCGGCATCAGGTGCCATATGTTCTTCCGTCATGCCGACCGGTGCCCATTGGGAAGCGCCTGCCGCACTCTTCGTTTTCTCCCACTCATACCCGAATAGAAGGTCGAAGTAGCCGTTATCCCATTTCGTCGGATTCGTCGTCCAGGCACCATCGACACCGCTTGAAATCGTGTCACGGCCTTTACCGCTACCGTATGAACTGATCCAGCCGAACCCTTGATTTTCAATGTCCGCAGCTTCCGGATCGTCACCGACAAGAGAAGCGTCGCCGGCTCCATGAGCTTTTCCGAATGTGTGACCGCCTGCAATAAGGGCCACGGTTTCATAATCGTTCATCCCCATGCGTCCGAATGTATCACGGATATCACGGGCACTTCCAAGTGGATCCGGCTCACCATTCGGGCCTTCCGGATTAACATAGATGAGACCCATCTGGACGGCAGCGAGTGGATTTTCAAGCTCACGGTCCCCTGAGTAGCGGTTGTCCGCAAGCCATTCTTTCTCATTTCCCCAATATACATCTTCCTCAGGATGCCAAATGTCCTCACGTCCTGCACCAAATCCGAATGTCTTCAATCCCATGGATTCAAGAGCAACGTTACCTGTTAACACAAGCAGGTCAGCCCAGGAAATCTTATTCCCATACTTTTGTTTAATCGGCCACAACAGGCGGCGGGCTTTATCAAGATTGACGTTATCCGGCCAGCTGTTCAGGGGGGCAAAGCGTTGTGAACCTGATGAGCCGCCTCCGCGTCCGTCCGTTTCACGGTATGTACCTGCTGCGTGCCAAGACATCCGGATGAAGAATGGACCGTAGTGACCGTAGTCAGCAGGCCACCAGTCCTGGCTGTCTGTCATCAGATTGTGAAGATCCTGCTTCAGGGCATCGTAATCAAGCTTCGAGAATTCTTCTTTATAATTGAAGTTTTCCCCCATTGGGTTTGATTTCGTGTCATGCTGGCGAAGGATGTTCAGGTTCAACATGTTCGGCCACCAGTCTTTATTCGTCGTACCTCCTGGAGCCGTGGTCGTCGTGATGGCACTATCCTTGTGGTGAGTGACAGGGCACTGACCTGCAGCTGCTGAGTGATCCTTTTGATCTGGGCGATTTTGGTTTTCCATTTACAATTCTCCTTTCAGATATGGGACACTTGGTCGAATAAACCATTACCATTTGCTAGAGGTGAAGAGTTAGATTATTATGATAATTCTTACTTGTATTATAGTGGACGATGAGTCTGATTCAAAGTGAGAAGTGTTCAATCGACGGATTTTTATGGAAAATGTATCAAGTAGGAGGCTTCTTATAGAATAAGAGTAAGTCGAGGGGGAATAACATGAATGAAACAGATTTCGAATATGTCTTCTTAGGTGAAGGGACGGCTGGTCGGAACCTGTCCATTGATTCTACTTCCATGATAAAATATGTTGATAAAATGACTGACGGTTAGGGTGTATGTATATGAAAGTGTTGTTGGTAGAAGATGATCGGACGATTGCGGCAGGGTTGGAGTATTCGCTGCGTCAGGAGGAATATGAGACGATTCTTTGTTATGATGCGGAGTCTGCCAAAGCGATGATTCATGGTCGGTTAGAAGAAATCGATTTATGTTTGTTTGATTTGTCGCTTCCTGATGGGAGCGGCTATGATTTGTGTGAGATGGTGAAGAAGCGGGACGATAAGCCGGTGATCTTTTTGACAGCGCTGGATGACGAAGTGAACGTCGTAATGGGGCTGGATATGGGAGCGGACGATTATATTACGAAACCGTTCCGGGTCCGTGAGCTGCTATCCCGTATCCGGTCGGTGCTCCGTCGATATCATAAGCAACCGGCACAGGCAAATGTGTGGATGGATATTGAGGATATCCGGATTAACACGTTAGAGGGCAAAGTGTATAAAAATGGTGACGAGGTAGTATTGACCGCTTTGGAATACCGGCTTCTCCTTATCTTTGCCAATCACGTCGGACAGGTTCTGACGAGGGCCCAGCTCCTCGATCGGATATGGGACGTGGCCGGTGATTTTGTCAACGATAACACGTTGACTGTTTATATCAAGAGGCTGCGCGAGAAGTTAGAGGACCATCCGCAGCGGCCAACGATCATCAAGACCGTTCGCGGTATGGGATATAAGGCGGGGGATTAATATGTGGCGGAATCGGGAAGTTCAATGGTTTTTCATCAGCCTATTATCCATCAGTCTTGCGGCATTCGTATTGGCAGGTTTTCTGTTTTCGATTCGGGTTGCATGGTTTGTGCTGGTCACATCCGGCTTGCTCGCAGGATGCAACTTTTTCTTTACAAGGTGGCGATACGGTGAAATTGAAAAGCTGTCGGGTTATTTGAGAAAAATCAGCAGCGGGGATGACAGCCTCGATGTCCGGGATAACCAAGAAGGGGAGCTCAGCATATTAAAGAATGACATCTATAAGGTGACCTTGATGCTGTCTGAGCATCGTTCATTTTTAGAGAAGGACAAACTCACCTTGACCAATGCCCTTTCTGACATCTCGCATCAGTTGAAGACACCTTTGACTTCGATGATGGTGATGGCCGATCTCTTAAGTGATAGCACATTGGAGGAATCCAAACGTGCCGAATTCACTCATCATATCCGGGTGCAGTTGGAGAGGATCGAATGGCTTGTCTCTTCCCTTTTGACATTATCCAAGATCGATGCAGGGACCATCGCCTTTAAGAAAGACACGGTGGCCGTCCGGGACCTGATTCAGAGGGCGGTGCAGCCTGTCTTGATTCCAATGGAAATTAAAGAGCAGACATTGAACGTGAACGGGGACGAATCGGTCACGTTCATCGGTGATCTTCGCTGGACGGCCGAGGCCCTCATCAATATCCTGAAAAATGCTGTGGAGCACACGGGAGAAGGAGGGGTGATCTCCATTTCGTTTTCGGAGAATCCACTCTACACTGAAATCACCATTTCCGATAATGGAGACGGGATTCCAAAAGAAGATCTCCCATACATATTCAGGCGTTTTTACAAGGGCAAGAATGCAAGTGACGACAGTGTCGGAATCGGTCTGGCGATGGCTTACAGCATCATCACCAGTCAGCAGGGGGATCTTGAGGTCCGAAGTGAAAAAGGAAATGGGACCGTGTTTTCGATTAAATTTTATAAATAGGAAGGTGTTTATTCTTGCTCCCCGTACCCACTAAAGTGAATAAATTGTCACTTTCATAGTCACTTTAAAGTCATATTGGACAGATATACTGGGGTCTACATCAACATTATGGAGGTACCAAATGAATATTTTACAAATTGAAAATCTGTCTAAGATATATGGCAAGGGGGAGACGGCGGTCAAGGCACTGGATGATGTCTCATTCTCTGTGAAAAAGGGGGAATTCGTTGCGATCATCGGTCCTTCTGGATCGGGGAAATCCACCTTGCTTCACCTGCTTGGAGGCGTCGACCGTCCGACAAGTGGGAAAGTGCTGATCGATCAAACCGATATTTATCAATTGGATGAAACCCAGCTGGCTGTTTTCAGAAGAAGGCAGATCGGGTTGATTTATCAGTTCTACAATTTGATCCCGATCTTGACGGTGGAAGAGAACATCACCCTCCCCATGTTATTGGATCAGCATAAAGTGGATCAAAAGCAGTTGACGGATCTAGTAACGACATTGGGCCTTCATGAAAGGCTGAACCACCTGCCGAACCAATTATCCGGTGGACAGCAACAGCGTGTATCCATCGGAAGAGCGCTGATCAGTAATCCTGCCATCATTCTCGCGGACGAGCCGACAGGAAATCTCGACAGCAAAAACTCTACGGAAATCATCGAACTGTTAAAGATGTTCAACAAAACCTATAACCAGACATTGATCATCATCACCCACGATGAACGGATTGCGCTGCAGGCCGATCGTGTGATCGAAATCGCAGATGGAAAGGTCGCAAAGGATGAGGTGATCCGTCCATGAATATCATCAACAAACTGACATTACGGCATCTGAAAGAAAACAAAAGAAGGACCCTTGTGACCATCACCGGGGTCATCATCTCGGTGTCGATGATCATGGCCGTTGCGACACTCGGCGTCTCATTCCTGGACATTATGAAAAGACAATCTATTGCCGACAATGGCGAGTGGCATGTTAAATATCAAAACGTCAGCCCCGAGCAAATCAAAGCAATAGCGAATGACGAGGATACGGGAAGATTGCTCCTATCCAATGACTTGGGGTATGCAAAGCTCGATGGGGCCAAAATGGAAGATAAGCCCTACTTATTTATAAAAGAATATAATGAAGAAGGCTTGAAGCAATTTCCGGTCGAGTTGAGTAAAGGCCGCCTGCCATCCGATGAACAGGAAGTGGTCATCTCCGAGGAAATCGCGAATGATGCCGGGGTTCAGTACAAGATCGGGGACCAGATCAAACTGGCTATCGGGAGCCGGATGATGGAGGGGCAAAGCGAGCCATTGGGACAGAATGACCCGCTCCAAAGGGATGGAGAAGGCATGAAGGAAAAGCTCGAAGTGAACTCCATGGAGACCTTTACGGTTACGGGCATCATCGAGAGCCCATCATGGGAACCGGCATGGTCTCCGGGCTATACGGTGCTCGGCTATATCGATAAGAGTTCCTTGAATAAGTCAGATATGGTGGATGCGGTTGTGGTGTTGGACAAAGTGAAGTCCTCCGTATTTGAGCATGCCGAGAAACTGGCAAAAGAGAATGGAATCGAGAAGGTAGCTTTCAATGATGAATTACTACGCTACTACGGTGTGACGGACAATGACAGTCTCCGCTTCACTTTGTTCTCCTTACTTGCGATTATCATGGCCGTCATCATCATCGGCTCGGTATCTCTTATTTATAATGCATTTGCCATCAGCGTATCTGAACGATCCAGACACTTAGGGATGCTTTCGAGCGTGGGGGCGACGAAGAAACAGAAGAGAAATTCCGTCTTTTTCGAAGGGATGGTCATCGGAGTCATCAGCATCCCCCTTGGTTTATTGGCAGGTGCCTTGGGGATCGGAGTTACCTTTTGGTTTATCAATACCTACATTGACGGGGCATTGGGCATTTCGGAGAGACTTCAGGTTGTCGTCACACCGTCAACGGTCCTGGTTTCCTGTCTGATTTCAAGCGTGACAATTTTTATTTCCACTTATCTGCCTGCACGAAAAGCCTCGAAGATTTCAGCGATCGATGCGATCAGGCAGACGCAGGATATCAAATTGACCGGTAAGGCGGTCAAAACGTCCAAGCTCGTCCGGAAGCTGTTCGGGCTGGAAGCGGAAATCGGATTAAAGAATCTGAAACGGAATAAACGACGTTACCATGCGACGATCTTTTCCCTGGTGATCAGTATCGTTCTCTTCTTATCGGTGTCATTCTTTACAGATAACCTGAAGAAATCGGCAGTCATGTCCCAGGAGGGCACGAATTTCGATATTTCCGTATCGGCCAACACGGGGGATACAGAGCCATTGGAAGACTTGGTTCAACTGGAGGATATCACAGCATACAGCGTCCAAAAAAGTCTGAACCCGACGGTCCTTATTGATAAAGACAAATTTCCACAGGAACTGAAAGACATGATCAAACGGGATAACATTCCCCTTGATGATGGACGTTATCAATACTATGTGAACTTACATGGATTGGATGAACAGAGCTTTAAAGACTATGCCAAAAAAGCAGGCGTAGAACCCGGGATGTTCGACGATCCCAAGAAGCCGACAGCCATCGTCATTGATCAGATTTCCTATCAGGATCCGACGACGGCCAAGTTCATCGAGGCCAAATCGATCGTAACCGAACCGGGAGACGTCCTCGATTTGATCTTCACGAACTATGATACAGAGAAATCGAAACCTTTGGGATCGTTTACGATCGGCGCCATGACAGACCAAGTGCCGATGGGGGTCCGTACCGCAATGATGGGCGGATTGGATGTCATCGTACCAATGGAAACGATGGATGCCTTGATGGATGACGAGATGAAAAAGCAAGTCCGCAGCCAGTTATATATAAACTGTACCGACCCGATGGAAACCCAGAAAGCCCTTGAAGAAGTGGTGCCATCGAACCTGTATATATACAATGTCTATCAAGACAGGCAGCAAGAAGAGCAGCTCATCCTGTTCCTCTCAGTCTTCACATATGGGTTCATCGCACTGATTTCAATGATATCCATCGCGAACATCTTCAATACGATTTCAACGAGCATTTCCTTGAGAAAAAGGGAATTCGCCATGCTGAAATCCGTTGGGATGACGCCAAAAGGATTTAATAAAATGATCAACTATGAAAGCATCTTTTACGGAGTTAAGGCATTGCTGTACGGGCTGCCGATCAGTATCGGTGTCATGTATCTGATCCACAGATCTGTCGGAGAGACCTTCGATTACGGGTTCGTGCTGCCGTGGATCGATATCCTATCTGTCATCGCGGCGATTTTCATCATCGTCAGCTCGGCCATGCTTTATTCAATCGGAAAGGTCAAGAAGCAGAATATCATTGAAGGTTTGAAGCAAGAGAATATATAGACGAAAGGAGATGGGCTTTTATAGGCTCATCTTTTTTTATGGTAGAAAGAAGGAAGCCCGGTAATATTTCTTGAAACTCAAATAAAAGAAGGAATTAAGAAAAAGTTGTCAAATCTATTTCAGAAGCACGATATCTGAGGAGGTCATTCCATTTGAGTATCCCTTTCGAAGTAAAAAGAAACTTTCAGGTTTCAAAAGAAGTAGCATATAGAAGTCTATTAGATCTTGATTCTGCCAAAGACTGGATGCAAGGGTTGGTGAAAATCGAGCGGATGGATGAAGGGCCGCTCCGTGAAGGCAGTCAGTGGAGGGAAACGAGGAGGATGTTCGGCAAAGAGGCTTCGGAACACTTTGAGGTAGTGGAGCTTAAAGAGCCTGATAAGATTGTGCTGCGATGCGACGGTACGAAGGGGACGACAGGTAAAGGAGAATTTGTATTTACCTATCTGCTTGCTTCATCAGGTGATCAAACTGAAGTGACCTTACTTGGAGAAATCAGAGGACTGACCGGCCTGTCAAAATTGTTCGGTAAGCTAATGGCAGGCGTCTTTAAGAAGGCTTGCGCAAAGGATTTGGATTCATTGAGAGAGTATTTGGAGAAAAATAAAGTGGCAAGCTCCTGACAGTGTCAATCGGAAATGGTATAATCTTTTAGAAGGAAAGTTAGCGTTAAAAGCAGTCTGTAGTTGATCTCGTACATTTTATTATAATAATAAAACCTTTTTAGGAAGTGGATTTTTATAGAGGCAGCTCTATTTTCGCCACACAATGTCAATTGACAATTGTGTGGTTTTTTTATGTGTAGAAAAGGGGGAGAAAAAATGAAAACGTGGCAATATGCATCGATTGTATTTTTGGGTGGATGCTGTTATGGGATATTATCAACATTTGTCAAACTTGCTTATTCAGCAGGTTTTTCAGTAACAGAGGTAACAGGTGGCCAATATTTATTTGGAGCTTTGCTTACCTGGGTGCTGGTTCTGTTTACAAAAAAGAAAAGAATACCTTTCAATCAAGCTTTCAAACTATTATTATCTGGAATTCCATTTGGACTGACAGGTGTGTTCTATTATCAGGCGCTGCAGACACTGAATGCTTCGCTTGCAATCATTTTTCTATTTCAGTTTGTTTGGATCGGAACGCTATTCGAGTGGATCTTCTATAAAGAAAAACCAACTAAAGGTAAAATCATCTCAATTGGTATACTAATAATCGGCTCCATTTTAGCTGCAGGTGCATTTGCAAAGAGTGAAGTTGTTCTATCCTTGCAAGGAACTGCCTGGGGGTTACTTTCGGCTTTGACGTTTACCACTTTTATAACACTCAGCAGTTCTGTCGGAAAAGATTCTCCACCCGTCTTGAAAAGTGCTTTCCTTTCAACAGGTGGTTTAATTGTCGTATTTTTACTATTTCCACCCACGTTTTTAGTTGATTTACCTACTTTGACGGGGGTCGCACAGTATGGTTTATTGCTCGGCTTCTTTGGCGTTGCTTTACCACCTCTTTTATTTTCAATCGGCATGCCCCATGTTGGACCAGGACTTGGCACAATCTTAACTGCTTCTGAACTCCCAGTGGCTGTAACCATGTCCGCTCTAATATTAGCTGAAGTAGTCAGTTTTTCACAATGGGTAGGAGTCGTGATCATTTTATGTGGAATTGTGCTCGGTAATTTAAAACTGAAAGGTAGAATGAAATCCATCTCATAATGAGAGTACAATGAAAAAAAAGAAAAGAGGTCCGTCCCTCATTGCGGTAAAGCTCTACCGTGGTGAGGGACGGACCTTTTTTAATTTCTCATGATTTCAGGACTTCTTTGAGTTATGAAAGTCTGATTTTAGAGGGAGTTGATAGTTTGGAGCTTTTTATGCAAAGCATGAAAAATTTAACCGCTACTGTCCAGTAACTTTCATAATTCTGATTGTTATGGATGTGGGTGTGTGAGCTTAATTACTTATTTCAATTCACTCATTTCACTCATTGTCTGCATAATCTCCCATATTAAATAAAAAAAGCCAATTCCAAATAAGAGTTTTTTCATAAATTTCACTTAATTTTGCTTATATTCTGAATGGTAGGTTCAAAAAAGCGAGAGATAAGACCTGTAGTAACCAGATGGAACATATAAAATTACGTGGGATGTAAAAGAAGATAGTGACTATCTCGGAAGTTTACTTTGAATCAATGATAGTGGCCCTATATATGATGTAATGGAAAGTGGGGAAAAAGACTTGGTGTTAGCAATTGATAATTTCTATAATACAGGTTTCGGTTATGCTGGAAATGAGAAGTTACTGCATGCCGGACCATTCATCCAATGGTGGCATGTTACCGGTACAAACGTAAACAAGCCTGTCAGCATCACAGTCTTCAGTTATAACCGGGTGGGTTGGCATGCAGAGATTTTAGACGCCGAGGCAAAGTGAAAGAATATGCTGATATTGAAAATGAACATTCCATTTATGGATTACCGTGGAATCCAAGTTCTGAATATCCTGATGGAGAGTATATGTAACAGTAACTGGTACGGATGATAAAGGTTTCTCCTTAACGTCTGAACCGGAGACCATAACCGTAAAACACTAAGAAATGATGCCTGTCACCGAATGGTGGCAGGCATTTAACATATAGTCAAGTCCTCACTCGAGATTAAGATCCACCAACCATGAAAATACCACCACACATTTATCTTACATTACCCCAAATGACAAACAACAAAAATAAGTCTTTAGGACTGCATAAACAAAACTTAATTGGTTATATAGAACTGAATCAAATGGATAGGTTCGTACGTGTTGCAGCAGCAAAACCCCGATTTACAGTGTACTAGCACCATGCTAACATTCAAAATGAATAGTTCGATTATTCTAAAAAGAATAAAAAAAGGAGTTGACTATCGAAAGGTATTGGCAATAATTTACTAGTTGCACTGAGTTGTCATTCTGAAAGAGAAAAAACGTGAATTGTCGGTTTAGATTGAAAAAAGGCTAAAGGGGGAAAATTTAAGTGAAGTCTACTACTTTAAAGGGAGTAGCGTCAGCTGCTTTAAGTGCTAGTTTATTAATGACTCCAATGAGTTCGATGGCTATGGGGTTGGACTACTTGAAAAAGGCTCCAAATGATCAAAAGGGAATATCGGATGTGGAAGTTGCATTGAAGGGCCTGACTGAGCAGCAAAGATTGCAGTTTACTAACTTGTATTCAGATAAAACCGCCAAATTGCGTATTTCATCCGATGTCAATCTAAATAATGAAGAAAACTTGGATATTATCGTTCAGTTTCAAGTAGATCCTGCAGCAGTACAGGTCGCAAAAGAGAAAGCAAAAGGCAAATCCGCTTCAACCCTTCGATTAGAAGAGGCTCAGGAGAAAGTGGACAAGTCCCATAAAGAATTCAAGGAAAAAATCAACAAAGTAAAATCTGAAAAAAAGAGTAAGATTACAAGAGAATTTAAAAACGCGTTTAACGGCGTATCAATGACAGTACCAGCAAAAGAGGTACTGGAGCTCATCGAATTGCCAGATGTTAAAGCGGTTTGGGTCGATCAAGAGATAAAGCTGGACCTTCCGATAGAAGAAAAAGAAACGATTTCTCCACAGATGAACGATAGTATTCCTTTCTTGGGAGTTGATGGACTCCATGACGAAGGAATCAATGGGAAAGGGATAAAAATAGGAGTCCTGGATACTGGTATTGATTACAACCACCCCGATTTAGAGGGAGTTTACAAAGGGGGTTATGACTTTGTAGATAATGATGATGATCCAATGGAGGCTACATATGAAGAGTGGAAAGGTTTGGATCCTGCTTCATGGCCGGAAACATGGAATGGATCTCCATATTATACATCTCATGGCACGCATGTATCTGGGATAATTGCAGGCCAAGGTCAAAATGATTCCGGCCATGCCATAACAGGTGTTGCGAACGGGGTGGATTTATACGGTTATCGTGTGTTAGGACCATATGGATCGGGATTTACAGGTTCTGTTCTGGCTGGTATTGATAAAGCGGTACAAGATGGGATGGATGTTATTAACCTGTCACTGGGAGCTACAGTAAATGATCCTCTTTATCCAACATCCGTTGCGTTAAATAATGCGATGATTGCTGGAACAGTAGCGCTGGTAGCTGCAGGAAATGCTGGTCCGAATGACTTTACCGTGGGCTCCCCTGGAACATCACCATTAGCCATAACAGTGGGAGCAAGTGACGTTTCTGTCAGTATACCAACTGCAAAAGGCGAACTTGGGGAAGATTCATTTGCTCTTCAGTTAATGGCCAAGCATTTTGATGACAATATAACCGAATTGTCAAATACATCCCTGGAGGTTGTGGATGCTGGTTTAGGTTATGCTGAGGAATTTAACGGGAAAGATTATTCTGGAAAGTTAGCGTTGATTAAACGCGGTTCACTCTCATTTAATGAAAAAATTGCAAACGCAAAAAATGCTGGAGCAAGTGCAGTCCTCATATGGAATGATGTTGACGGAAAGATTTCACACTATTTCGGTGAAGGAATTGATTACATTCCTGCTTTTACTTTAACGAAGGAAGAAGGACAAAGACTACAAGATCTTTTAACCGAAGAGAAAATGTTTACATTTAAGGAAATCAGCGAGATCAAAACAGAAGGAGATAAATTAGCGGAATTCAGTTCTCGTGGACCAGCTTTAAAAACATACGATATTAAACCAGAAATTACAGCACCAGGGGTTAGTATCTTATCGACCGTACCAGCTTATATAAATGATAAGGAAGATACATCAAATTACCAATATGCATATGAAAGATTGTCTGGAACTTCCATGGCCACGCCATATGCCGCTGGTGTTGCTGCCCTGATACTTCAAAACAATCCTGAATATTCACCATTTGATGTGAAAACGGCATTAATGAATACGGCAGACGACTTAAGTGAAGATTACAGTGTATTTGAAGTAGGTGCCGGCAGAGTCGACCCAACTAATGCTGTTCATTCTGAAGTGAAGCTTCAAGTAATGGACGAAACGATCTCTTTAGATGAATCTTATAATGAAATTGTCATTGATGATATCACAGGAGCCATTGCTTTTGGGTATCATTATAAACAAAAAGATTCATCAACAGCAGATGGGAGAACAGTAGAATTACAGAATAATAGTGACGAAAAGAAAGATTTTAATGTAAATGTAGAACTATTGTCTTCTGAAATTTCAGGTGCAAATAATGCAGAAACGAATGACATTGTCTTTACTGTAAATGACAAAGTCTCTGTAGAGGCTAACAGTAAAGTTGAAATGACACCAAGTATCGAAGTGCCGAAAGAAGCAGAGGCAGGAACATATGAAGGCTATATCCATTTCACAAATGCGGATAACGAACATGAGAAATATCAGATCCCTTTCTCCATCATCGTGGCTGATAGAGGAATAAATTATTCAGTCGATCGACCTGCGTTTGCTTCAGACGCCAGCATGTATCATGCACATATGAGCGTCCCTGCAACGTTCTTAAATGTCGGTTTGAGAAGTCCGATGGAAACCATGGATTTAGTTGTAAAAGATGGAGACACAGGTGAATATCTGGGCTATCTAGGCTGGATTAATACGGAATTCTTAAACGAACAGCTGGGTGTTGACTTTTTAGTACCATTTGTCTTCGGTAGTGGAGCATATTACCCATTTACAGGGGACGAAGAAAACCCAATAAGTGAGGAAATGGTGTTGGCGCCTGATGGAGCATATGAACTTGAAATCATCGGGACTAATGAAGAAGGTGAAATGTTTCAGCCATCAGATTATGTATTCATTGATAATCAAGTGCCGGAAATAACAATGGAAAAAGAGCCCGGCGTTTATGAAATTGAGTACAACAAGGATGATGAACAAGGGGTCTCGTGGTTTAATGGAAAGGTCTACGATTCAAACGTAGATGCTATGAAAGAAAAAGGGTTAAAGGAAATAAAAAATAATCGGGACGGGCAATTAAGTCCTGTTGACCAAGGATTGAATACGGTTGTGGGCTATGATAGTAAGGGCTGGGGCTTCCCTACTCATTATTTTACTCCTGAAGCGGACGGAAGCTTTAAGTTCGGTGTTACTCCAGAAGAAGTAGCTAACGGTCAATACGTTGACTTTGGTTTCTATGGATTTGATGCAGCCACAGCAGGAGATCAAAGCAAGGGTATGCATAAATATTACTTCATAGAAAAAGGCGAAAAATATGCTAAGGCTGATCTTGATAAGGACGAACTGTACTTGGGTGATGAAGTAACTGTGACTTTAACGTTGAAAAATGTTGAGAAGTTCATTGGTGGAGAGTTTAAACTTAGTTATCAAAATTCATATTATGAGTTCGTTGATGCACAAATAAACCCGGAATTTAAGAAATTCGCAGAAGAAAAGAAATTAAGCACAAGGGTGGAAGTTGGCGAAATCAAACATGACCTATGGGAGGATCAAATCCCTGTTAGTGCATTTTTAGAAGGGGATTCATTAGAAGGAGCAGATGGCGATATGCCTATTCTGAATGTTACCTTCAAGGTCACGAACGATGAATTTTATGATTATATTCCTTCATTTAATTTTACAGAAGCTAAATATCATAAATTGGGGGAAGAGGAAGTTGTACAAGTTCCAGGCTTTATTACAGATCAGTTAGAGATAGTGCCTAAACAATCTGTTGTCTGGGGATATTTAGGACCTGAAGCATTCCTTCATGAAGAAGGATGGGTAAATGTAGATTTACATGGTAAAGGCGTCGAAATTACTGCAATCTCACCTGATGGAACTAAATATGAAGGTGAGCTTGTGGAATCATCTAAATCAATATTCGAAATTCACGGTATTCCAGCTTCTGAAGATACCTATAAGGTAGTGGTGAAAGCACCAGGACACTTTGAATCCCACACGACCGTTACTGTAGGTGAAGTGGTTAATGGCGAGGTATTGGGAATAAAAGAAAGAATGTATCCGGGATTGCAATTAGCTGGTGATGTTAATGGTGATCATGTCATTGATATCAAGGATGCTTTTTTCTTGAAAAATCATATCAATAAGCCAGGAGAAAGACCATTAAAAGCAGATATTAACCAAGATGGAGCTATTGATGCTACCGACATGTCATTTGTCGTGAACAACTATTTAAAAGTGAATGAAATGGTAGACAATGCCCCATCCCCTACAGAAAAGCACGGGGGGAAATCGCTTGAAGATATTCTTAAAGAGGTAGGTTTAAGTGATTTATTAAATTAGTAGAAATATCAAATGAATAGGGCCCATTTTGGGCCCTATTTTCAAGAAATCACTAATCAAAGTTCCATTGAATTATGGATATAGACGTTGAAAATACGAAATGACTAAATGGTAGAATCACATAGCTATGAATCAACATCAAAGCATGCGAATGTGATCGTAAGAAACGTGTATAATGATTAATGAGTAGCTTTACAAGTGGTTAAATAAATGGTTTTAAAGGCGGGATGGGGGGACTGTGATGATTGAGGGGAAGATCATAAAGTATTATCGTGAAAAAGCAAAATTAACACAAAAAGAGCTTGGAGGTGGAATTTGTTCGATTACTCATTTAAGTAAAATTGAACGAGGGTTAACAGAATGTTCCACTGAAACGATCGAGCACATTGCCAACCGTTTAGGAATTGATATAGAAATTGAACTGGGAAAGCTTTACAAGATCAAAGACCTTCTTGACCGTTGGCATGAAGTGATGATTAAAGAGGCACTCCCTGAAGTAGAAGCCATAAAAAATGAACTTGAAAATGCTCCGTTAATTCATATTTCTACCTATAAACATTTTTACAAACTGTTAAAAATAAGATATGAACTCATTCATTATCATTTTGATAAAGCAGAGGACATCATACATGATCTCCAGAAAATCGAATTTCATTTATCAGATTACGAAAAGAACTTGCTTAAACAATTACGAGGAATGTACTACATCGCGAAGAGTGACTATGTCAAAGCAATCGATACATTAAAAACCATCAAGCAAAATGAATATAATCATCCTGAATATTATTATCATCTGGCCGTTTCCTATCATAATCTTAACTCTCAGATTATGTGTTACCATTATGCTGAGAAAGCATTGCACTATTTCAAAAAGAGTAATAACTTTCTGAAAGTCATTGATACTGAAATGCTTATGCTAATCCAGCTTCAATTTGATCAGCACCATGATTTCAACGAAACAGTAAAACAATATGTAACGTTAATTGAAAGCTGCGTTATATGCAATGCAATCAGAAGAAAATCCAAGCTTTTACATAATTTAGCCTTTTTCTATTATGTTCGAAAGGATTATCAAAAGGCAAGCGAGCTATATAAAGAATCATGCAGTCTGAAAAATAAGAAGTCAAGCGAATACTTATTGTCTTTTGAAGGCTATATCCGCTGTTCTTATGAAGCTGGCCTATTATCAAAGGCAAAATTAATCCAATTGACCAAAGAAGGATTATCGGTAGCGGTGGAATTGCAACAGAATACATTCAGGATCCTCTTCAATCTCCTATTGTATTTAATTAAAGGACAACACGATCAGTACTATCGCTATCTATATGAAGAAGGCTTGCCTTACTATAGAAAATATGGATTTGTCTATTTAATTCAGCGCTCAGAAAAAGAACTGTTTCATTATTATCATGAAAAGAATGAGGTGGAAAAGGCTTTAGACATTGCCTATCTTTCCTTTAGTGGAGAAGACAGTGTGCCCATTGAGACGAGAAGGAATAATGAGTGAGTCAAGGGTCGATTGTTGTCCGGTTCACCATGCTTTATGATGATGAGTCTTTAGCGGCTCATCTTTTTTGTGCATTCTTCTATTGGGCTTTACTCTTTTTGAAAACATAATAACAATAAGGAAAAGAAGCTAATAGAGCAGAATAACTCAGACAATTCCATCACTCGAAAGGGACTTACGGCATTATGCTATGCTAGCGACATCTTATATCCCTGCAAAAGGTCAAGGCCCAGGGAAAAGGCAAATAAACATCCCAACATTAATAGGGTAATACTTAAGGTTTTCACACCGATCACACTCCTCCTCTTATGTTCTTCCTCAACAGTTTCCTGTGACCGACGTCGGTGCCCTCAACAATGGAACTTCGGTCAGCACCTTTTCCAATTACACAGATGGAGCCGAGCCTTCCTCACTCAGTCTCTTGACGGAGGCATGTATAAACGTTTTAATCTATTGTTCCTGTTTGTTGGATTTCACACTCTGCCTTAACAGTAACAGGTACATTTGGATAATACGTTTCCCATTGTTCTTTATTAAATTTGCGATAATGTTCCTTATATTTCGCACCTAAACCTAGTGGATCAACGTTCTGTTCTTTTAGTTGCGTGATGATTTTGTCAGCCCTATCTTCTAATTGTTGCTCTATCTCTTTTTGATATTTCTTTTTATTAAAAGACTGCCTTTTTCTCTTTGAAGAAGAAAATTCTTGTAGCTTTGTTTTCATTTTAATATTAATGATAAACTCCGGTTTACCGTGTACGATATTGACTTTATATTCTGGATTTGATGTAAGAGTTTCGAGAACCACCTTATCTCCATTATCAAACTTATATCCCTGAAGACCATCACTTGTATTTTTAGTAACTAACATCTTAAAAATATTTATTTCTTCCATCGGTATGGATGTAATATATTTATCATAGTGAAAAAAGGCTATCCCTGTGATTTTGATTTTGCCATTTACATTTTTGATCAAAGGTAAATAAGGGTCCTGGCCTATTTGAAACAATTGAAATAAAAAAGTTTGTAAATTGGTGTGGGGGAGTTCACCGGATTCCATATTTTGATCCAGTAATTCTTGAAGGAAAATAGAAATATTCTCATTCTTATATTTATTCAAATTTAATAACTCATTCGCACTACCATCAACAATGGCTATTTGAACAATACTTCCGATAGATGGATCACGGTTCAGGGTATCGACAAAATCATTGATCCCAATTTCCGCCAGTGCTTTTCCGTAAAGAGCAAACCTGAGTTGTCCGCTTACTAAGCGACGTTGTGTTTCATTATTTATACTGGTCCGCATTTCTTTACTGGATTGTGCCAAGGCGGATCTGACTTCTGTATGGGATTCGTTCTTTTTAATAATAGGATATAATATGGTTCCCAATATGTTTCCTTCGTCGGCCAAGTCATAGCCCACGCCTTGTATCATCCCGATCTCATTTACAATATTGGTAGGGAGTAAGGAACAACCTGATAATAGTAAAATGAAGAACATTGAAATGGCAGCACGATTAAACACTTTGATTCCCCCTTTTAAGCAAAGTAAAATAAAGCAGGAGCAGAGGGATATAGATGTAAAAGATGTATAGATTCATTTGAGTGACAGAAGTATCAATTATCTTCTTGACATGCTCGTTTGCTAATTGACAAATCAATACACTTATGAAGCTTAGAACCAGTAATGCATATTTCTGTTTCATATTGAAAATTTTCTTTAGCCCTCTGCATGAGCACCATAACAAAAGTGAAATCAATGCCGTAACAATGATTGAATACATAGAGATATACAAGTATTCAAATCGTTCCAAATAAGAGAACTTTATTATTTTGGTAATCGAAAGCTCAGGCCAAATAGTGGCCTTTAATTGATCCTCACTATAAAATGTGAAAGAAACAATAGAAGAAATGGTATAGAGTGCTGTAGTAAAAAGGACACCAAGATGAGCAAACTTTTTGGATTTATCAGGTTTTCTAATAAATGGATAGAACATTAATAACACCTCTGTACCTGCTATGGTGTACATCGAGCTCTTAATGGAGTCCAACATGTCCATTACGGAATGATTCATTATTGGCATCAGGTTTGAAAACTGAGCAACTTTCAAGGGAAAAAAATACAATACCATTATCAATACTTGTGGAAATATAAAAGACAAGAAAGACAAGCCTACAACGACGCGAAATCCTCCGGAAATACAATAATAGACTAACATTAGAATCAAGGTGGAGATGACCCAGGATGGTAACATGGGAAACATCCATACTTGAATAATTTCGATGAATGTAAGCATAACCGATATGCTGGCTAAACCGTAGTAAATGATAATGAAAAAACTTAAGAATCTCCCAAGAAACTTACCGAAGGCAGCAGTATGTACGTCAATAATATCCCCATCTGCTTTTCCTAGCAGTTTATACATAACCCAAATGAAAACCTGGACCAAGCACCCTGCGGCTAAGACACCAATCCATGCATCATATCCTGCTTTCGTTGCAATCGTTCTTTGAAAACTTAAAATTCCAACACCTACCTGGGAATTATAAATGATAAAGAAAACTAAATAAGGAGAGACTTGGTGCCTTACATCTACTTTCAAAAGTAATCACCCTATATGTTTATTCAAAAATATTTATTCATAAAAATCATTCAATGGCTCAGGTTTTTTCTTGCTGTCTACAAGTTTTTTCTTTTTTTGTGGTCTTAAGTTTTTGGGGTTATCTTTCTGCATGGAAAAAGGGAGTCTTACCCACAAATCTTGAAATGAAGTGATTCGTATCGGATACTGGCTTAAATAAGGTCGTCCAAGTGACGTCAATCTTAGCAAATGGATCAATGTATAGATTAAGCATAGAAAGACACCTAATAAGCCCATCCAAGCAGCAAGAAAAATGACTGGAAACTTAATAAAACGGATGGTGTTACTAAACTTATACACAGGAGATGTGTAGGAAGCTAAGGTTCCGAGTCCCACGATAATTAACAATACATTACTGGTTAATCCGGCTTCCACAACGGCTTGCCCAATGACAATCCCACCTACAACACCAAGTGATTGCCCAATTTTCAGTGGTAAACGAATCCCTGCCTCCTTTACCATTTCAATCATTATCTCTAGAAACAGTGCCTCCAGAAATGGAGGAAAGGGAACAGTTGCCCTTGACCCTACAAGCGGCTCAAGTAATCGAGCTGGAATCAGTTCGTAATGATAGGTCATGATTGCCACGTACATCGGAGTGACAAAAGAAGAGATAAAAATGGCGGAAAATCGCAATAACCGAAAAAAATTGCTAATAATCCAAGAATAACTATAATCTTCCATTGCAATAAAGGATTCCATAAAAGTTACTGGGAGGATAATCAGGTTTGGTGATCCGTCAACCGCAATGATTATTTTTCCTTCAGTAAGACCAGCAGCCACCCTGTCTGCTCTTTCCGTTGCAATTGACTGTGGAAACAAAGAATTTGAATTATCCTCAATCATGGCTGAAACATAGGAACTGTCCTGAATATGATCATATTGTATATCATTGATCCTCTGAATTGTGGTGTTTACATTTTCTTCATCAGCGATTCCGTTCACATACAAAACAGCTACTTTGGTTCTCGATAATTTTCCGACCTTCATTTCCTTGACGGTAAGCTCCGAGATAGGCAATCTTTTGCGGATAAGATTGATATTTGTATCTAATTCTTCTATAAACCCAACCTGTGGACCCAATGCAGAGGATTCCAATGTTGGTATTCCTACATCGCGAAATTTACTGTTTGCAATATTCACTAATAAACATTCTTCATCATGGGGATGTAATTGAATAGACATATACCCATTCATAAGATTCTGGATAATGTCATCTTTATCACTGGTCAGAATACTTTCTTGAATGGGGATGATGCTCTTTAACTCTTTTAATGAGCTCTGATCCTGTACATAGGGAAGAACATCTTTATGTAAGATATCTGAAGAAATAAGCGTACGATAATAGGAAATCCAAAAGGGTTCTCCATCTGTTAAGGAAGTGTGATAATGAATAAAGTCATTTGAGTCAGAAAGAACTGCAACCCAGTCTTGATGGTTGGCATCGCCACTTCTCACCTTCCTAACCCCCTTCAATGCTTTTTCTTATTATGTGTAAAAAGGGAAAATGTATGCAGAGGCACGATCGGATGATAAATGGGACTGATCCCTCACACGGTGGAGATTTAGTGTGTTGGAAGTCAGAAGCTAATAAAAAAACCTCCACACAGTGAGAAGGTCATATTCCATCAGTTCCAGAAACCACATTTTTTGCACTTCGATGATTTCGTTGTCGGGTGTAACGGTACTTGGATACAGGCATCAGTTGGTGGAGGTTGAGGCGGTCGCGGCAGTGAAGAAACGTACACATTTAACGTAATCTAGGTTTGTCCAATGGATAAACTAAGTATTTTTCATCTGTTTTTAACTACTGAAACACCAAAATTCAACAGAACAAGACAAGAATGTTTCCCAAAAATCGATTGCGCCAGCAGTAGTCCTTTGCTATGATGATCTTACTAATAAATGAAATGGAGGTTTTCCTGTTGACAGCATCAATCAGATTGCGTTTCCCGCCTTTCACTCGTTAATTGAATACGTTTGAAGGCTCTGCCTATGTTCAGAGCAATGGGATTGATCTGTCTATTTTTAAGAAAACCTGTATTTGTCGGTATTTTTAAAGAGGGGAGGAGTCTCCTCTCTTTTTTGTGTCTTAAAAATAACAAGTAGGCAAGGCTTATTTTTATATAAAATATAATAGAAATGAGTTGGTGGGAAATGAACATAGTAAATCAAAATCAGAAGGAAGATTGGTTAAGAAATATCATTCTTTTCCTTAGCAGTCAGACGATTTCGCTATTTGGATCGTCTTTGGTGCAATACGCGATCATGTGGCATATCACGTTAGAGACGGAGTCCGGGTTGATGATGACGTTGTTCATCATTTGCGGATTTATTCCGACCTTCCTCCTGTCCCCGGTCGCGGGTGTCTGGGCGGATCGCTATAACCGGAAGCTGTTGATTGTGTTATCGGATGGATTGATCGCGACTTCAACACTGGTTCTCGCGATTCTCTTCTTAATGGGATACGATTCGATCTGGCTGCTGTTTGTCATGGCAGCGGTCCGGGCCCTTGGAACCGGGATTCAGACACCGGCTGTCGGCGCGATTTTGCCGCAGATTGTCCCAAAGGAGAAGCTGACGAAGGTGAATGGGGCAAATGGGAGCATCCAGGCTGTCATCATGTTCGTGTCCCCAATGGTCAGTGCGGCATTGCTTGGGATGGCATCAATTGAGATCATCTTCTTCATCGATGTCATTACGGCAGCCATTGCGATCATCACACTGCTGGCCTTCTTGAAAATCTCGGTGCATGAGAAGGCAGCGGGCATACAAACAACAAGCTATTTCAGTGACTTCAAGCAAGGCTTGCAATATGTCAACAACCATGGATTCTTGAAGAAGTTCTTCCTGTTCTTCTCCATCTTCTTTGTTCTGATGGCACCTGCAGCCTTTCTGACTCCGCTGCAGGTCACCCGGAGCTTCGGAGACGATATTTGGAGACTGACGGCCATCGAAATTGCCTTTTCCATCGGGATGATGGCAGGCGGTGCCATCATTGCTTCCTGGGGCGGGTTTAAAAATAAGATTGCCACGATGACCTTCTCAAGTCTGATTATGGGATTCTGCACCTTCGCCCTTGGCATCGTTCCGGTCTTTTGGTTCTATCTCGTCTTCATGGCTTTATTCGGAGTGGCCATGCCGATTTTCAATACACCGACAATGGTGCTGCTACAGGAGAAAATCGAAGAGAATTACTTGGGAAGAGTCTTCGGGGTCATGGGGATGATCTCCACCTCGATGATGCCGATTGGCATGCTGATATTCGGACCCTTGGCAGATATTATCGCCATTGAATGGCTCCTCATCGGAACAGGGGTATTGACCATTCTCCTTTCCGTCATGCTGGGCCGCGACCAAGTGTTGATCGAAGCAGGAAAGCCTGCACCTGCGCTGGAGTGAATGTAGCCTTAAAAAGAGCTGTCCTTGTGGCAGCTCTTTTTTGTGTCGTGATATAAAGGAAAAGTAATATATAAAGAGAATACTTATACTAAACAGGAGCAATCGATTCAGTTGTATTGCAAAATAGATGAAAAGAGAGGGGAACAGGAACATGACCAATAACCCAACACCCGAAAGCGAATTGCCTAAGATGAGTAAGCCCGCGAACCGTGAGCTTCATAACGCCGGATTTTATCGCCTTGAGCAATTAACCAGCGTGTCGGAATCCGATATTCTGAAGATTCATGGGGTAGGACCGAAAGCAGTGCGCATTCTGAATGAGGCCCTGAAAGAAAAAGGGCTGTCTTTTGCAAAAAAATCATAAAACGATTTGATTAAAGTGTAGTTGTGCGAAGGTGGATAACTTATAAAATAAAGGAAGTGGATAGGATGGATTCACAAACGGTCATGCAAGAGCTGGAAGCACTGGGCAAGGAACGATCGAAGAAAATGTACATATCCAATGGTGCCCAGGAGCCGGTCTTTGGCGTCGCGACAGGTGCAATGAAGCCGATCGCCAGGAAAATCAAAAAGGATCAGGCGTTGGCTGAGGAGTTATATGCAACGGGGAATTACGACGCCATGTACTTTGCCGGTGTCATTGCCGATCCGAAAGCCATGACGGAGGCTGACTTTGACCGCTGGATCGACGGGGCGTATTTTTATATGCTGTCCGATTACGTGGTGGCCGTCACTTTGGCTGAAGCCGATATCGCCCAAGACGTGGCAGACAAGTGGATTGCAAGCGGGGAAGAGCTGAAAATGTCCGCGGGGTGGAGCTGCTACTGCTGGCTGCTTGGGAATCGCAAGGACGAAGAGTTTTCGGAAACGAAGCTTGCAGGGATGCTTGAGAAAGTCAAAGAGACTATCCACGATGCCCCCGAACGGACCAAATCCGCAATGAATAATTTCGTCACGACAGTCGGGGTTTCTTATGTTCCTCTTCATGAACTGGCTCTTCAGACGGCAAAAGAAATCGGACCTGTTGAGATGGTACGGGAAGGGAAAAAGAACAGCACACTGAAGGCTGCCGATGATATTCTGAAGCAAGTGGAGAAAGGGAAGATTGGGTTTAAGCGGAAGTATGTGCGGTGTTAATCCGTTCACCGCGACAGGTACTTTGGCCATGTGAGCCAGGTGACCTGTCCTATGGTGTTCTTGGTGGGTTAAAGAAGAGAAGTGAGTCATGAGAGATTGACTCACTTCTCTTTTTAGGTCATTACCTAACTAATGGGTGGAAAAAGAGGATTTTCCTTAAGGATGTCCAAACTTCTTTTCAAATTGTTCAGACCCACCAACAGCTTGTTCAATCACTTTACCAAGACTTTGATCGAGTCTGTTCATAAGTTGATGAGAACGCTTGTTAAACAAGTAGTTATTAGTCATCATTAAAGTGAAGATTTTCACTTTACGTCCGGAACCAGGGTTGATAATCGTAACCTTCTTGAAATCGCTATCAAAAGTTAGTAGATTAGCAGACTGATTTACTGCAGAAGCAGCGATGAAGGCATCATTAGACTGAAGGGGAACGGACTTTGAGAACTGCATGCCGGTCTCTAGGCATGCAAATGTAGTGTTAGAGAGCTTAAAAAATCTTGACTGAATCAAGCCTTCTAATCGTTCAGTCGATTTTTTATTATAGTATCTTAAGAGTTCTGGTTTTTCGTGATTTTTCACGATGTTTGTAATGAATGTGCTGCGAATCTCGTCTTTCTTATCTTTATATTCGTTCTTACTCCCTGTATGTTGAGTTAACCAATGGTCATGTTCCTCGCTTTTTATCCACTTATGGAATTGTTCTTCTGTATATATTCCCCGTGCTAATACATCGACTGCTTCAGAAAGAACGGTTTCACTTATATACAGTCTAGCCTTCTGCTGAAGTAGATAAATCGTATGTATGACGGTGGAAAGATGGTGGGGGTGGGACGAGTCAATAAATGCAATAAGATAATTGGTATCCATGAAAAAAGCATCCTCCGAATAATCTTTTCCGGGGATGCAATATTCCTCAAGGTATTGAATAGTCATCATTCTTTTCCTCTGACTTCCCGGCAGATTTGATCTGAATCTTCGCCTAAATCAATGGTTCCAATGGATTTTGATAACAGTCTGAGCTGCTCCTCAAAGGGAAGTTCCTTTTCCTTATCAATGGATGGAGTTTGTGTCGGCATAGCTTGATCATCCCCCTTTTTCATCGTTACACCCCCTTAGAATAAGGATTACCTAAAATCACTTATTATAAAAGGTATGTGGTGAATATATATCTATTCTATAAAATGAGGAGATGATTTACAACTATTACCTGTTGGTGAAAACCATGGCTTCAATTCCCTTGTCCTGTGGTTTCCGGACGGATTACTATTCGTCTTTTATTCCCAACTCATTCATGAATATACAATAACACCCTACTAGTAATCGCTCCTTAGCATTTCCTCCCATTAAGAAAATCTCCCTGTCAACCCAAAATCCAATCATTAACAATTCCGCCACAATCAAATGTCCATTTTACAAATAAAGTAAAATATCCTGTGCATAATGCAAAGGATACCTTACATTTAAGTTAATAAATCCATAAAAGGAGAAAAATGGTAGATGTTGAATAATTCTGTTCGAGAATTGCGCGCCAAGTTCCGGTTTACCCAGCAGGATCTGGCTAATCGTATAGGCGTTACCAGACAGACGATCGGATTGATCGAAAAAGGGGATTATGCACCGTCCATCACGCTGGCTCTGAAGATCGCACACGCTTTTAATGTGCCGGTGGAAGAGATATTTCGCTTGGAAGAGGAGAGAGGTTCATGTTAATGCAGATATTTCAGTCACCACTGTTCAATGCCGTTCTCATCATCGGTCTTGGGGTCATCATGTTGGGAGATCATTATGCGGCCCACATCCCGGATTGGCTGGTGATTGATTCGATGGTGCTCGGGATTCCGATCCTCATCTTGATGGCGATCATTCCTGTCTATAACAGACGGCATCCGGAGAATCGGATCAAGCCGAGCGTGATCTCGATGGAACTGCGGGAAGAAGATGAGGGGATGCAGTGGCTGACCTTCAAGGCGACGAGGAAGGTGTATATCTTCTTTGCTTTCGCGATTCCGATCGGCATAGCGCTGACGGCTTATTTACATCACATTCCTTATGTCCCTATCATTCTATTAATCGGAATGGGCGTCGTTCAATACCTCATTTATTGGTTTCAGATAAAGCGATTCAGCTAAAGGGGGAAACAGATGGATACTCAGTTGATCATCTCAATCATCATACTCATCACTCTGGCGGAGGTCGGTGCCGTCATCCTGTTTGTGAAATACAGAAGGGGGGACATGGACAGCAACCCGTTCATGACCATCCTGAAAAAAGAGTGGATCATTCTTTTCTATGCCTTGTTTAAATGGAAGAGGAAGAAAGGCAATGATAAAGGAATCCAGAGCTATTATTATCACAAAGGATCGAATTATTTCTGGCTGTTCATCGCGCTCCTTCATGAACAGGTGATTGAAGGTATTGTCTTTCATATCTACTTAAAAGAAATCGATCCCCTCAGGGCAAATATCCTGGTTGTGCTGCATGTCTACAGCATCCTCTACATGCTGGGGGACTACAACTTAGTCAGGAACTCGCCGATCATCCTGAAAGGGAACAAAGTTGTCATGAACATCGGGGTAAGAAGGTCACTGACCTTTCATATCAGGGATGTCGGCACCATCCAACCGGCAAGGACGCAGTATAGCAAGGGCGGCGGCCTCATCCACGAGAAAAATGCCTACCATGTCAGCATGCTTCCAAGGGTGTTCACCCGTGTATTCGGCATGATGGATGAACTGAAATATGAAGTCACCTTCAAGGAACCCATTTACGCCAGAGGATATTTCGGCCAGAAAAAAATAGTAAAGAAAGCTTTGATATCGATGGACAACCCGGAACAGTTCATCATGGATCTTAGGGAAAAGGTGGACAGCTATGATGAAAGTGAAGACACGGAAGGTGATCGATTGGTCGCTGCCGCTTATGAGGGGAAAAGACCGAATTTTATCAACTGGAAGGTCTATTTTACCTTACTTGTCCTGAACATACTGGGAGCTTTGGCGATTTCCCCCTATGCGATGGAGCGGGAGAACCTTCATGAAGTAATGGGACTAAGCAAGCTGTCCTTCACCCTGTATTACGTCATCCAGGTGCTGTTGGAAGCGGGGATCCTGCTATTTATCGCATTATGGCTCGCGAAGAAGGTGAAGCTCAAGGCTCCGATCATAGAATCCTTTTTCAACAAGAACCAACCGCTTCATTCTTTTAGAAAACCGGTCATGAAATCCGCCCTCTATGGGGTACTCGCAGGTGTGGTCACCAGCATCTTCAGCCTGATCGTATCGAAGCCCCTCGGAGTGGACAATTCTTCACTCAATGAACCCACTTGGTGGCTCGGGACATTGGGGTCATTCGGAGCGGCCGTGAATGAAGAATCGATTTTCCGTCTGTTCCTGGTCACGCTGCTCATATGGCTGCAGGTGAAGATGTTCAAAGGAACGGTGACAAAAGCTAAGAAATGGACGGCCATCATCGTTGCTAGCTTAATCTTCGGCATCATGCATTATGGTGTGGCGGCGTCCAATTTCGATATGACTCTCGGTCTCTTCATCAGCATGCTCGTCATCAACGGCATTGGTGGTCTCGTGTTCGGGGCACTCTTCGTCTTTGTGGGACTTGAATTCGCCATGATCGCTCATTTCACAGCGGATATTGTGCTCCATGTGGTTGGGCCGCGGGTGGTGGAGTGAGGGAGCCATGGGGACAGGTCCCATGGCCCCATTTTGATGCCTGCCCCGTTGCGTTAGTGTAAGAACGCAACGGGTCAGGCATTTTTTTATGAATTTGAAGTGTTACAAAAAACAGTTAGTGGTAATGTACAACAACCGTGATGGGAATCACATCCCCTTTTTCATGCAAAATGCAATGTTTCTGCATAATTAGTGGGTAACAATGAACTATAGCAGATATCGATTACAGAAAAGGAGATGGTCATTTGTTAGAATTGATTGGCGAATCTGCGAAGACCTCACTGGGGTATTTCTGGAAATCCGGTTGGGCATTCGTACTTGGATACTTAATCAGCTCCATGATTCAGGCTTTTGTACAGAAGGATAAAATGGTCAAGTATATGGGAAATCCAAGTTTGAAGTCCGTTGGGTTATCCACACTATTCGGGGCGATCAGTTCCTCCTGTTCCTTTGCAGCCCTGGCAGCAGGGCGGAATCTTTTCAAAAAAGGGGCCCATTTTATTCCGACCCTTGCCTTTCTATTTGCTTCTACCAACCTGGTGATTGAATTAGGCATCCTTATTTATATCTTTCTAGGGTGGCAATTTGTGGTTGCAGAGATGATCGGGGGCATCGTTCTGATCTTTATTACCTGGATTCTTGTGAAAGCCACCTATCCTAAGAAGCTGGTGGAGGAAGCAAAGGATCATGTGGAGGACGATGAGGGAGACGAAGAAGGCTTCAACTGGAAAGAGAAAATCAAGACCAAAGAGGGCTGGTATCAGGTCGGACATGAATTTGTGATGAATTGGCAAATGGTGTGGAAAGAGATTACCATTGGATTTACGATTGCGGGGATCATGGCAACATTCATATCAGAAGATACTTGGAAAATGTTCTTCCTCGCCGATCAGCCGGACTCATTTTTAAAGGTGCTGGAAAATGCACTGATCGGGCCGATCGTTGCCATGCTCACCTTTATCGGGTCAATGGGGAATATCCCCATTGCCACAATCCTCGCTTCCAGTGGAGTGGCCTTTGCAGGAATCATGGCATTCATCTATTCTGATTTGGTCGTGCCACCGATTGTGGCGGTCCACAAGAAGTATTATGGCTTAAAAACGGCATTATACATTGCAGGTATCTTCTATTTATCAATCATCCTGACTGCGATGGGGATGCATTATGCGTTTACGGTCATCGGATTGATCCCGGAAAACGCCAAACAAGTGATGAATGAATCACCCTTTCAAATCGATTACACGTTTTGGTTAAACATCGTATTTGCCATCGTTGCGATGGTGTCCATCTATTTGAATCGACTGTTCATGAAATCCGGTCATCACCATTCGATGATGAACATGGAAGGTGACTCGAAAGTGAAGACGATCGTAACGTATATTTGTATTGGATATTTAGTGGTTGGGACTGTGGTGCATTTTGTGTGATTCGTTCAGTTAGGTTGCCCTGATAAGCGGGCAGCCTATTTTTTTGTGTCGGATACCTACCGAATAGAACAAGGGATTTATTCCCTCACGTCGAACTTACCTTAAGAGATTAATAGGATTCACTCCTAATCATGGGAACCGCGAAGAAGGGGAGGGTGAAACAGCATGTCCTCACATTTTCACTTGAGAAATTGAATAGAGGGGGAAAGCTTATGAACTTTGAATTAAATGAAGGAATCGAGGTTTTGGAGAGAACCCCAAAGACCCTTGAATATTTCCTTACCGGTTTGTCAAAAGGATGGTTGGAGTGTGATGAAGGGGAAGGGACCTGGAATGCCATTGGAGTTGTGGAGCATTTAATCGAAGGGGAGAAACATAATTGGATTCCGAGATTGAAGATGATCTTTCAAGAGGGGGAAAGTACGGTGTTTCCTGTTTTTGATCGTTTTTCTCATTTAGAAGAGGGCGCTTCAAAAAGTCTTGAGGAGAAGATCATGGAATTTGCTTCGCAGAGAGCAACGAATGTGAATGAGTTAAAAGAGTTAGCGGCTCGGTATTCCCTTGATGCAACGGGAATGCATCCTGCTTTCGGAAGGGTTAGTGCCCGTGAACTAATCTCCACTTGGGTAGTCCATGATTTGACCCACCTTTCTCAAATTGTAAGGGTGTTTTCCAATCGTTATATGGAAGATGTGGGGCCATGGAAGGAATATTTAGGGGTATTGAACTCTTAAACATGAGTGAGTCTTCGGATTCATCAAAATAAATGGAGGGAACAACATGAACAAAAAAGTATCAATGATTCAATCAGCCCATTTAGCCAATGTTGATTATGCATACGCTTCAAGAGTACCTTCGGACATGGATCTCCTGTTTTTAGCAGGGGCTTGTCCTCTTAACAAAGAAGGGGAAGTTCCTTATATCAATGATTACGAACTTCAAGCCAAACTGTGTGTGGAGAATATGAAGGAAGTATTGAAGGAGAGTGGTGCCTCCTTGAAAGACGTCGTATATACCCGGGTTCTTGTAGCTTCTTTAATTCAGTCTGATTTAGTGACGGCTTGGAACGCGATAAGAAAAGAGTTTGGGGATCATGACGTCCCGAGTACGTTATCAGGAGTGACTGTACTTGGGTACACAGATCAATTGGTAGAAATAGAAGCGATAGCAGCAGTTGAGAAACGAACAAATGTATAGCTGAAAGGAGGATAGGATCATGTATATTCCAAAAGATTTTAAGATCATAGATGAATCGGTGGCTTACGAAATCATGAAAGAACATAGTTTTGCCACTCTTTTTTCTCAACACGATGGGTTGCCGTGTGCCACTCATATACCGTTAATAGTAAACGGGAAGTACTTATACGGACACTTCGCCCGTCCGAATCCTCAGTGGAAAGATATTGAAAATCAAACCGTCCTGGCTGTTTTCCATGGTCCTCATTGTTATATCTCTCCGTCTTGGTATGAGACGAATAAAGCAGTGCCGACATGGAATTACGTGACCGTTCATGCGTATGGAGAAGTCGAGCTTCTGGAGGACGAAAATGAGTTGATGGATTCGTTCCATGATATGGTAATGGAGTATGAAGCTCCTGACAGTCCATACAGATTACAGGATGCAGGTGCTGAGTATCTCGCTGGCTTGAGCAAGGGAGTTCAAGGTTTCAAAATGAAAATCAATAAGGTAGAAGGAAAAGCGAAGTTAAGTCAAAATCATTCATTGCAACGACAGGAGCGGGTGATCCATCAACTTGAACAAATTCCACATACGGATGAGCAACAGATTGCAGCCTGGATGAAGGCGAATTTAAAAAAGTGATAGGTTAATGCTTTGGTAACATGGTGTGGCTTAGCCAGCGTTTCTGCTCCGATTATTTTGATTATCCTCTTCATTATTATAAGGAAATTGTGTTTTAAGACTTAATTCATCTATTTGATAGAATGTAAGGTTCATTGGGTTTATAGGGGTTAAATGGTTTTATTAGAAATAACCCAATAGCCACTAAAAAAGTAAATAAACTTCTAATAATACTGAAAATTAACAATATTCAAAATTGGCATAAAACTTGCATTTGTATGGAGTGCAGGGACAATCTGATACGTCTCTGCAAATTATGAAATGCGGGGAGTGCAAGAAACATGAAGAAATTTTGGAAAATGGCAACAACGATTGGTTTGTCGGTGGGATTATTGGCGGCTCATGCGCCTGCTGAGGCTGCAAGTGGGGACCATACATATTACGGCTATGGGGATACGACCAACATTAGTCGTACAACAACGTATGGGATCAACTTGATGGGTGGTTCGACGGATGTGGACGAAGCAATGCTATGGATGGCAGAGAAGGCAAACGGTGGAGACTTTGTCGTACTGCGTGCTTCTGGTGATGATGGGTATAATCAATATATTTACGACTTAGCCGCAAGTAATGGTGTTCCCCTCGACTCGGTGGAAACCATTGTATTGAATAATCGGAATGCTGCGTACGATTCCTTTGTACTAGATAAAGTATACAGGGCAGAGGCTGTATTCTTTGCCGGTGGGGATCAGTCTTTATATGTAGACTATATCATCAATACCCCACTGGAAGATACATTGAATGATCTCATTTCAATTTACGATGTCCCAATAGGTGGTACGAGTGCAGGACTCGCGATTCAAGGACAGTTCGTGTATGATGCGGAAAACGGTTCGGTTTACTCAGACGAAGCATTAAGCAATCCAGGGAATCGGTACATGACGTTCACACGCAACTTTTTGGATAACTCGTACTTAACAAGTACCATCACGGACACCCATTTTGAACAGCGTGACCGCATGGGGCGATTTGTCGGCTTTATGGCCCGTAACATCATGGACGGCTGGACGACACAAGCAAAAGGGATAGCCGTTAACGAGCAGACTGCTTTATTAGTGGAAGCAGACGGTTCCGCAAGAGTCGTATCGCAACCGGGAAGCACGGATGCAGCTGTATACGTAGCACGTTCAACCAGTGCACCAACGAGCGGCTACAGCTCACCATTGACCATGAAAGACATCGAAATGATCAAGTTAGAAACAGGTGACACCTTCTCTTTCCCATCTTGGTCGAGCAATAATGGTGTTCCATATAAATTAAGTGCTCAGAATGGTGTATTGACGTCAACGACGGGAAATATATACGGCAAGTAATCGAATAGAGCGTTTATAAAGGGTATATATAGTTTCATCGCTTTTTTTGATAGTCCTCCGACGAAATCGGGGGATTTTTTTCATTTTATCCCATTTTCCTTGTAGTGAGATGTTCCTTATTCACCACCTTTTCCAGCAACGAATATGTGCCTCATCAGTATGGGAATAATTTCTTGAATGGAAAGGGAAACTAGGTGAAAGCAAGCTTGTTTAGGAGGGTTGTTTAGTGGATTTTCTCAATAAGGTGATAAGGTTCCTTCCTGATTTCAATGTATACATCTACGCAATGGTTACATTGATCGTACCCATTATCATTATGAAAATAAAGACCTTCCTTACTGGTGCATTGTATCAACCCGGCTCGCCAAAACAGATGGAATCAACCCTTATGATGACAAGCGATATAACTGAGAATGTATCGATGATCAATGAAGTGCTGGGAGAAAATAATGATATCATAACACGTGAATTTTCCATGAATGATTCAAGAGCTTCGATCATTTTCACGAGAGGGTTAGTGGACACAGCCATTATTAATAATAATATTTTGGAACCTCTTATGTTCAACACGATAGATGAAGAGAGGATCCCATATTCACTTAAAGAAATGCTTCCTGTGAGTGAATGTCATGAGGAAACGGATATACATACAATCACCTCCTATATATTAAGAGGGGAAACAGCATTGCTTCATGAGAAATCTCCTAAGGCAATCATTTTAAAAACAAGTGAATCAAAAGATCGTAGTATTGAAGAACCGGTAACCGAGCAGGTGGTGAGAGGTCCCAGAACCGGTTTTAATGAAAATATTAATGATAATCAAGCCATTCTAAGAAAAGCTGGTGTAAATAAGGATCTCAGGTTCATTAGCTTCCAGGTAGGGGAACGATTTAAAAAGGAACTGGTCATCGCCTATATAGAGGGCATTGCCAATGAGACCATCTTACAGAACGTGAAGGAAAGGATTGAATCGGTTCACATCGATAATGTACCGGAATCTGGATATATTGAGGAATTTATGGAAGAGAGTACTTTCTCACTCTTTCCGCAAATTCAAAGCACGGAGCGACCTGATCGGGTGATTGCTGCATTGTCTGAGGGGAGAGTGGGTATATTGCTGGATGGTACCCCTTTTGTCTTGATTGCTCCAGTGACCATCAATATGTATCTGCAATCACCAGAAGACTATTATGATCGCTGGATTCCCGGCTCATTGATTCGGTTATTACGATATACGGCTGCTTTCATATCGGTCTTCACTCCCGCATTATATATTTCCTTTGTCTCTTTCCATCAGGGATTGATTCCAACGAATCTGGCCATTTCCATTATCGGCTCTCGTGAAGGAGTCCCCTTTCCTGTTCTCATTGAAGTTCTGTTAATGGAAGTTTCGATTGAAATCTTAAGGGAGGCAGGGTTGCGTTTGCCAAAACCCATCGGCCAAACGATTGGGATCGTCGGGGGTCTTGTGATTGGAGAAGCTGCGGTGCAAGCAGGTATCGTTAGTCCGGTTACAGTCATTGTTGTGGCTATAACGGCCATCTCATCCTTTTCACTCCCACAATATACGTTAAGTATTTCATTGCGTATCTTACGATTTATAGCCATGTTTTTAGCTGCTACTCTGGGACTCTATGGTGCCATCGTCTTTTTCCTTTTTTTCTGTATTCACCTTGTCCGGTTAAAAAGCTTTGGAGTCCCGTTCCTCGGTCCTGCGGTACCGTACCAAGTTAGTGATTGGAAAGACTTTTTAATCAGATTGCCGATCCAATCAATGAAAAAGAGACCCGACATTCTGAAGCCTGGGGACAAAATGAGAAAAGGTTAGTCATGGACTTTACTTATTGAAAGGACTTGTCATGAATGAACATGAATCAACAGGAACGAATCAGTCCTACTCAAGCGATCATCCTCATCATTAACTATGTTCTTGGGGTCGGAATATTAACGCTGCCAAGGACAGCAGCTGCTGAAGTAGGAACGCCCGATATCTGGATAACGATTATCATCAGCAGTATTTTTCCCATCCTGGCAGGGATGATCATTTTAATTCTTAACAACAGATATCCTGATAAAACCTTTTTTCAATATAGTAGAGAAATTGTCGGGAAAGTAATCAGTATCATCCTTGGGGTAACGATGATTTTTTATTTCCTTACACTCACCAGCTTTGAAGTCAGGGTTATGGCTGAAGTAACCGAAACCTATCTACTCGAGGGGACTCCCATTCAAGTATTAATTGTATTATTTCTTTGGCTTGCCTTTTACTTAAATACGGATGGAATTAATTCCATTGCCCGTGTGTTCCAGGTGATTTTTCCCCTTACCGTCATCATTTTCATCTTAATTGCCACCATGAGCTTAGGTTTATTTGAAATCAATAATCTGCGCCCTGTTATGGGAGATGGAATCCTCCCCGTGTTAAAAGGCGTTAAGACAACTTCACTTTCCTATATTGGGATTGAGTTAATGATTATTTTATCGGCCTATTTAACGGAACCTAAGAAAGGGAGAAAGATTGTCTTTATTGGAGTGTTACTACCGATGATTTTTTACCTGGTTACAGTCGTTATAGTCATAGGTGCATTATCAATAGATGGGGTGGGTAATCTCGCTTGGCCGACTATTTCTCTCATCAATTCGTTTGAATTTCCAGGCATCTTTTTTGAACGCTTTGACTCGTTGTTTTTGATTGTATGGATCCTACAAATATTCGCTACAATCTCCATCACGCTTTATGTTGCCTCTCTTGGTATGTCACAATTATTTAATAAGGACATAAAAGTGTTTCTGCTAATCTTTCTTCCCATCGTATTGATCATCTCGATGGTCCCGAATGATATCCACCAATTATTCGCATTGGGAGATTACCTTGGAAATGCTGCTATCGTTTTATTTGGTGTCCTGCCAATCCTATTATTAGCGCTCTCTTTCTTAAGGGGGAAATTCAATTGAAGCCTATTGCATATCTTCTCATCCTCTTACTCACTGTTCTACTGTTGACAGGATGTTGGAGTTCTAAGGATATTGAAAAATTGGACCTTCTATTGGGCGTGGGGATCGATGAGGGGCAAGGGAATAGTCATGAGTATGAGTATTCAGAAGAGGATTTAATGAATGTGACCTTTCAACTTGTGAATGTATCAGGCAATCAATCCTCAAACACATATTCTGGTAATGCTAAGCCTTTTGTTAATGTGAATGAAACAGGTGAATCATTACTCGAGGCTGCACGGGAAGTGTTACTAAAACGAAAAAACACTCTGAACGGGCAACATCAAAGACTGGTTGTATTAAGCAGTGCAATAGCCCAAAAAAGAAATATCAGAGAATTATTGGATTTCTTCATTCGTGATCCCGAAGCAAGGATGAGTTGCTTGATCATGGTAACGGATGGACTGTCCAGGGACATCATGAACACGGAAACGAATGAAATCCCTTCGGTGCATATAAAGGATATTTCAGACCATATTGAAAAATCGAATAAGCTGATCGAGCCCATGACTTTATCCAAGATCAATGCAACGATGGAGGCGAAATCTAGCTTCTTGTTACAAAATATTGAGAAGAAAAATAACGAAGTCATCCTCACCGGTGCAGCTGTTATAAAAGGGGATACACTAACTCAAATCGGATTTCTAAATGAAGAAGAACTGGTCGGGATTAATTGGTTAACAGCTTTAACAGAGGGAGGAATCGTAAAGATAAAGGAAGAAGGCAGCAACAAAACGATTACGTATGAGCTGGAAACCGTCAATAGCAAAGTCAAACCTCTACTAGAGAATGGACGAATTTCCTTTCAAGTTGATACTAAAGTAAGCGGGCACATATCTGAACTGATCGCAGAAACGGATGAACTCACAAAGAAAGAAAATATAAAGGATCTGGAAAGACAAATAGAAGAAAAAATCAAAGAACAAATAAAAAATAGCTTAGAGAAAATCCAACAGGACTTGAAAGTGGACGTCATCGATTTTCACGAATACGTTAGAATTCAACACCCGGACTATTGGAAAACTCATAAAGAGGACTGGGACCATATGTTCAGTCAAGCAAACATCGATTATCAAGTCGATGTCGGAGTTTCTTCGTTGAATATGAATATAAGTGAATAATACAAGCTTTATAAATGAAAATGAATTTCCTACCGTAAATTGCAGCTATGCCATGCTATGTAAAGTTTTATTGAAGAGAAACTGGCCCTGTTCCGTACAGAATAGGGAAAGGAATTTAGATGCAACGGTTAATGGATGGAATAGGAGGAAGTATTGTGAAAGAAATAAGATATTCTTGGTTAAGTTATTTATCAATCGGATTAGGTTAAGGTTGTCCTTTCTAAGACGAATTCCATTAAGAAAATCTCAAAAGGATGGAACCAAGTATAAGGTAATCCCTTTAAATACTACATTGGTGAACAGAAAGAGCCTGGGACAAAACTAAAGTGCCACGATGTAAAGAATAACAATAGAAGTGTAGTTTCTTAATACGCTAATGATTTCCGTGCAAGACTACGCTTTCCACGGGTAGCCCGTGAGCCTCCTCAGCTAAGGGGTCTCACATAAGCTACTTTTCCCGCAGGAGTCTTCGTCTTGCACTCCAATCAACCGCTGGAAACAGCTAAAATCCAATGTATCGAAATAAATAATAAACCCGAACAAATCCACCTTCCAGGAAACAGATTTGTTCGGGTTTTACTTAGACTAATACACTTTTGTCCAGCCTCTCTTAAATTCTGAAAAATTATTTGAATGGACTCTTTAAGTCAAAGGAAAGGACTTATAGTCGCCCGGGCAAAAGATTAATAATTCCCTACTCAGGATCTTTGGATTTAGACAACTTGTCTTTATCTATTGTACCTGGTGGTTCTTCCAACCATTTATTCTTAATCATTATATCTGCACCGTCTTTTGCATATTGTCCTATTTCCAATGAGAGTCTTTCATAGATAAGAACTAAATCATTTCTCTGACTAGCAGCTGCTGCAGTTGAATAATTACCCACCCCAGAGGCGCTTAAAAAAGTCATAAGAAATAATGTTAACTTATCTGAAAAAGGTGGAGTCGTCTCGTTTGTAATGGATACGTCTGAAGACATAGGAGATTGTAAATTATTATCCAATAATTTTTTTGAAAATATCTCAATATGCTTTTTTGCAATATCGCTTCCTCGCAACATCCATTTTTGGACATCCTGACGAGGCGAGGTTTGAGCAAAACTTATTGCGAGCTTTGTTCCAAGTACATTGGTTTTAATGTTCATAAATAAATATGAAATTTCAATAGCATTTAAAGGACGTTCCTTATTAAAAAAGGAAAAACCAGATAAATAGGATTTATTGTCGACAAAATCGTTTCTAGTTGGATATGCAATATAAGGTGCTTTAACATATAGCCCTTTAAGAAGAGCGGCATCCGTACATGCGTCAAACAATTTTGTTGTCTCATGTAATTGTTCAATTAGATAAGCTCTTATGTCTTTTCGAGAAACCATTGAAATAAATCCGCCATAGGCAATTAACCCTGATTTTGACATAAGGTCTAAAAAAGTTAACATAAATTCATCCGTATATAACCTAGGTGCATTTAAATTAACATCATTTTCAATAGCAAATCCATTAGGTATGAGCAACCCTTCATCTTTAAAAATAAGAGTGATTTTCTCAATATGTGTTTTTGTAAGGGTTCTTGCATATCCAACAAGCGGACGTATTTCTCGATCCTTTGCATGAACATAAAAATATTCTAAGATGCAGTGAGCCATGGTGTCGTTCATATAAGCAGACCAAAGGGTGGCAATTTCAGCCGAAGTTAATTTGATTGATTTGTCTGTTGACATGGTTATCCTCCGTTGGGAAAGGTTATTACTATTCTTTACATATACAAACCATATTATTTGATTTAATTTCACTGCAGACCCTGACCAAGTTGAAAAGCGGCTCCTAAAGAGTGAAAACCGGCTCATAGAACGGATAAGGTGGTGACAATCAAAACTAGCCCGCGGCAACCGCCACGGGCCAGACACTATTTCTTATGTCTTCGTGATCGTAAATCCTCCCCCAAACACATCCCTCACACCATGGACAACCACAAATGCTTTCTCATCAATTTGTTGGATCGTTTTTCTTTAAGAGAAATAACTCTTGTTTATTAATGACAACATACAAAATGTCTTTTGACTCATTTGAATAATGACCCCTTCCATTAATAGCGTGATGAGGGACGGACCTTTGGCGGGTGTTTAGTGTTTGTTGATGACAATGGATAGTTTGTAGTTTGCATATTCCGTCAACCTGGTGATGAAGTCATCGAGTTCATCGTGTGAGGGGAATTTGCACTCAAGGAGGTAGCAGCCTTCCCCGCTGATTTTATAGTTATGGATGACATACTGAGGAAACTTGTCTAGAGAGGTGAGGTACGGCTCATGATGAAGGCTTTTGGTATAAATATTGATATAGGCATGAACGGAATAACCTGTCTTCCGGTCATTGACCTTGATTGTGTACCCTTCGATGATTCCTTCTTCTTCCAATTTCAATACTCTGGTGGAAGCCGCCTGTCCTGTCAAATGAACTTTGGCTCCCAGCTCTTTCATGGTGATCCGTCCATTTTTGGACAGTTCTTCGAGAATCCTTTTATCCGTGGCATCCAGCATCCCGACCCATCCTTTCACTATTCAAGTCGAATCCGATAAACACTTGATTTCTTCTATGTATCGGTCATCCTCCCTATTTTATACTATAGGTGAAGTCAATAGAAGGAGGAAAGAATGATGAATTTACGACTGATACGAAACGCGACCATGGTGGTGGAGTTCGCTGGAAAGAGATTTCTGATCGATCCTTTCTTCGCTGAAAAAGAATCCATGCCGCCATTCCCGAATACACCTAATCAAGACCGTGCCAACCCGCTCGTGGGTCTTCCCATTGCAGTTGAAGATGTGATAGACGTTGACGCGGTCATTGTGACGCACTTACATCCCGACCATTTCGATGAAGCGGCCATCAATGCTCTTCCTAAGGAAATAAAAGTGTTTGCACAGAACGAAAAGGATGCAGGAACCATCCGGGAGAAAGGCTTTCTGAATGTGGAAGAATTGAGAACAACGACCTTGTTTGAAGGGATCGAACTCATAAAAACGAGCGGTCAACATGGCAGGGGTGAAATCACCCAATTTACAGGAGAAGTGTCAGGGGTTGTTTTTAAGCATCCTGACAAACAAAGCCTATACATCGCAGGTGATTCGGTCTGGTGTGCTGAGGTCGAAGCAGCGATCGACACTCATCAACCCGAAGTGATCATCGTGAATGGAGGTGCAGCACATTTCCTGGAAGGCGGTCCGATTACAATGGCAAGTGAAGATATTCTAGCTGCACATCAGGCAGCCCCCGAAGCAAAAGTCATTGTCGTACACATGGAATCCCTGAATCATTGTATGTTGTCAAGAGATGAACTGGCTGGAATTCTTAAGGAGAAGAAAATAGAAGGAAACGTCCTTGTACCGGATGATGGAGAGTGGATTGTAGTTTAGAAGTCGGAAAAGCTTAAGGGAGAGGACCCAAGATTGGGAACCATCCCTTAAGTATGCTGCTCTTTTTTATCCCCATTGGAATGAAGGAGCAGAAATGAGTAAGACCATTATCCCGGAATAGCAGGAATATGATTTCTAGTACTTGGCTCGTCATTGATAAAGGTTAGATTGATGGAACCCTTTATTTCTTTGTCTTCATGAGCCTTTACACTAATTTCGGGGAATTGATTCATGATTTCGTTGCTCTCTTCGAAGAGGTTCAGCCCGTTTTGATTAAGTGAATGCACTAACTCCCTTATTCCTCTAGCTTCTATTTCAAAACTGATCACAATCATTTTATTTGAATACATCGTATGATTGGTCACCCAACCTGTACATCTTGATATGCTGCTAACGGCATAATCAATCATTTCATGTCTATTTTCTCTTGTGAATCCTTTTAATCGGATGGTACTTGGCAGCATTCAATCACCTTTTTTCCTTATTTATGCCTATATGAAACCATCATTCTTTTTACCTCTTATCCAAGTAAAGGGAAAACACCTACATGAACGATAATAGTGTCGTTTCCTCCGATTTAAAGAGTAAGAATACAATCCCTGCGTGAGCTGGACCAAGTAAACTAAGCCCGCGGCAACCGCCACGGGCCAGACACAACTTCTTACGTCTTCGGAAACGTAAATCCTTCCCCAAACACATCCCTCACATCATGGACCACAACAAAGGCTTTCTCATCAATTTGCTGGATCGTCTTCTTTAAGAGGAAGAGCTCCTGCTTATTGATCACTACGTACAGGATATCCTTCGATTCCTTCGAATAGTGGCCTTTTGCATTAATGATGGTCACGCCACGGTCCATTTCTTCGCTCACTTTCTCAGCGATGGAGACGGTATGCTCGGAAATGATCGTGACCGCCTTACGTGTATCGAAACCATCAATCAGGTAATCGAGGATCTTCGTACTGATATAGATGGATATTCCCGTGTACATCGTGTTCTCGATCCCTATGACAAACGCCGAACCGAGGACGACAAGGATATCGAACACGAACATCGACGTACTGACAGCCCATCCGAAATGCTGATTCAGCATGCGGGCAATGATGGTGGATCCACCCGTGGTCCCTCCTGAACGCAGCACAAGTCCAAGTCCGAGACCGATGAATACACCGGCGAAGACCGTCCCGAGCATGATGTCGACGGAGTTCCCCATGCCTTCCGTAAAGTGAATGAAGAGGGAGGTAAAGAAAATGGCAAGCATGGTGTACCATGTCACGCGTTTATTTAACACTTTATAACCGATCGCTAAGAGGACTCCGTTCATGACGAAGTTGGTGATGCCGGGAGACCATCCCAATACATAATAGAGAGTCATGGAAATACCGGTCACGCCGCCTTCCCCAAGCTCATTCGGGATGGCGAACAAGTTCACCCCGAGGGCAAAGAATAAGGAGCCAATAATGATCAGTGTGATTTCTTTCGTTGTTGAATTCATTTCATCACCCCGTTCCAGTTGAATACTAGGATACTATATCACACGGGGGATTTTTATGGAAAAAAATATTCAAACACCGTACGATTTTCATAAGGGGTTCCGTTCAGGGAGAGAAAATAGCAAATAGCACTATAAATAGCAGGCTAATTCGCATACGGATTAGACCTGCTTTATTTATTGTTATATCAATGTTTTCATCAAATTCGGGGGTGAATTAGCACTTCAAATAACACCTTAATTAACAAGCGTACAATAATTATTGTACAGCAAAAAAAATGGGTGCTAATTAGGGTGCTAAAGGACTTGTCAATTTCTTGCGGAAATGAGCCTTTGGTGAGGCATTGTGTGATACAATTGTAAATAATGGATATTCCATTAACGGGCAGTTTAATGGAAGAAGGACTTCCTTTAAATATTATTGAATATATTACTAATCAATGTTCAAAGGGAGTTATTTAATGGAGATTAGAAAAGCAAATTCAAATGATATAAATGAATTAGCATCACTAATGGAACAACTTGGTTATAAGACCTCAATAGAACAAATGAGTGTTAGGTATAAAAATATTGAAGCCACTCAAAACCACTATACTCTAGTCGCTAGTTGTGAAGGAAAAGTTGTAGGAATGGTTGGATTTCATACTGTTGTTCTTTATAACACTGATGGGATATACGCTAGAGTAATTGCCTTTGTAGTGGATTCCAATTATAGAGGTAAAGGGATAGGAAGACTTTTATTAACTGAAGCGGAAATATTTGCAAAAAACCTAGGCGCTGATGGAATTGCGCTAAATAGTGGAAATCGTACAGAGCGAAAAAAAGCACACCAATTTTATGAAAATATGGGATATGCAGCGAAAAGCACAGGATTTACAAAGTCCCTTATTTAATTAACGTGGGCTTATCCGGAATAAGTATGAGCTTCTTTTTTGTTTAAAATTTTTCTTGAGTAGGCTGCTCGGCTTTGAAATAATTGGTATTAAGTTAAAGGGCAGGTTTATTAAATAATAAAAACTCTAAAGGTAGGTCAGTTTGATTTTGTAATCAGTATCTTGAAGATAACTTAGGTGGAGGGGGATTATGGAAGCAAAAGAGAACAGAAAATTTGGTGATATATACCGTATTATCTTGATCACTCATTTCACCCTACTAACAATAAATACTTTTTTCCTTGAAGAGGCTTGGTTTGATTACATTTTTTATTTTTCAAGCTTATTATCGATCATTATACTAACTATTTTAAGTATTAATGAAAATAAAAAGGTTTCTGCTATCATACTTTGTTTGCTATTTCTTGGATATTTACTTGCATTTAATAGTATTTGATTAAAAGTACACGAAATAGAAATAAGTTGTTCCGCTTAGGCAGCAATAGTTAAAAATTGTTATAGAAAAGCATTTTCATAACTTCATTAAAGGGCAGTTTAACCGAATAAGAGAGTATTTAAATAGGGGGAAGATAACTTGTTTAAGATATTCAACTTTATATAACCGTTAATAAGGGGTCCGCCCTCCAAAAGTGAAGCTAATTATACTCACTAACAAATCATAATTGGAGGTCATTTAATATGAGTGGAGAAAATATGAGGGCCAAAGAATTAGATATAGTATTAGATTTCTTAGAACAATATAAGCTATTTAATGGGACTGTGCTTTTATCTGAGGAAGGCAAACCATTTTACAAGAGAGCGATAGGCAAGAGAACTTTCTCAGAACAACATTCCCATAATTCTATTTTTGAAATTGCTTCGATTTCAAAGAGCTTTACAGCTATGGCAATTATGATACTAATTGAGGAGAAAAAACTAAAATTAGACGATAATCTAAAAACGTTTTTCCCTTATCTTTCATACAAAAACATTACAATTAAAAATATGCTAAATCATACCTCTGGACTTCCCGATTATATGGAATGGTTTGAGACAGAGGGGAACTGGGACCAAACAAAAATTGCAACAAATAAAGATGTAATTAAATTCCTGAAAGATGAAGAGCCTGATGTATTATTCCCAGTAAATGAGAAGTGGGAGTATTGTAATACAGGGTATGTACTGCTGGCAGAAATCATAGAAATGGTTTCAAAAATGGAGTACGGAGAATTTTTAAAGATAAGAATATTTGAACCATTAAGTATGTTAAATACCTCAACGCATTCTTAATTCCTAGATGACGAAATTGAATATTTTTCGTTAGGGTATATCTATGATTGGGAACAGGATTTGTACAGACTTCCGAATGAAATCGAAGAGCATAAATATGTGTATTTCCTCGATGGTGTTAAAGGTGATGGCGGTATAAAATCAACCGTGGATGATTTACTAAAGTGGGAACGTTCTATATATAATAATGAGTTGGTATCCGAACAATCAAAAGAGTGTATAATTAACCCCAATTATCTTAACGGAGATGCTTCCGTTAAATATTGCCCTGGTTTGCACAAGGACTTGGGGGGATATGGTCTTGGCTGGAAAATTGAGGACCACCCTCAGTATAAAAAGATTGTGCTTCACGATGGATATTGGGCAGGGTATTGTTCTGGTTTAATTAGTTACAAAGATTGTGACAAAGCTATTATTATGCTATGCAACCTCGATTTTACCACTGATGAATTAAACAAGATTCCGCATCTTTTAATCCTTACATTAGAGAAGGTTTTGTTCGGTGGCGAAGCAGAACTGCAAGAATTTAAGCAGTTAATTAAGCCTACTTATGTAGAATAATCGAAGCCAATATTCCGTTAAAGGGGGGCTTAACAGAATAAGAAGATAATAAAGACATAAAAACCCAGAGTCATTTGCTCTGGGTTTTTTACTGTTAAATATCGTGCTATTTACATCGTTATTTTCGTTATTTCTGCTGCTAATTGGTGTGTGATTTAAGGTTTTCCCTCCCTCAACGGAACCCGTTACGATTTTCAATAGGGGGTTTTTTGTAACGAAATCACTCCAGCATAGTCTTACTTAGGATGGGAGGCATATACGGACACCGACAGTCCAAAAAAAACAACCGGCCGGGGCCGGTTGTTCATCACTCTTTAGCTTTTCTGAGCATTCATCGCTTCCATTTCTTCCTTACTTGGACCATACACGCCAGGAACCTTTAGACCAGCTTGTCTCATCAGAACCGTCAACTGTCCGCGGTGGTGGGCCTGATGCTGAATCAGCAGGCGGAATACGCCCTGAACCGGCATCTCCATGCCGAACAGATTCACCATCTCGTTCATCTTCTCATCCGACACCTGTTCAGAAACGGCTTCGATCAGGCGATCACTGACCAACTTATACGTTTCACTGATTTCACTTGCTGTTACCGGCGCATCTTTTCGAAGATCAGGCACTTCGAATGTGATCCCGACCTGAGCAGGGAAGTAGTATGTAGCTCCCGTGATATGCCATGCAACGCTTCCGATACTGTATAAGCCTGGCGCCACCTCTTGTTTCAATGACTCGTCTGTCAGGGCATCGAGCACCTTTTGGGTTACGGCTGCTTCTTGTTTCCATTCTTGTAAGAAATCATTTTTTGATGTAAACATGGTTATTCCTCCCTTAATGTAATCAACATTATTGTAGCACGTTGAGTGACGAGAACGCTTCTTTTAAAGACTGAGGTTTTCTTCGATCATGACAAAGCGCGACATCCTGGCCAGTGGCGGTATTTATGCTAAAACGTCATCACTCTGAAACAAGCAACTTCGTCTTACACGTGCTAAATTCCTCTATCCAATCAGATCCAATGTTTCCATCCGTGACAATATAGTCGACCTTCTGGAGAGGGGCGATCCGGACGGTGACCTCTTTGCCGAATTTGGTGTGGTCTGCTGCCACATAGACTTTTTTCGAGATTTCGATGATTTTCTTCCTGGTGACGGCTTCTTCAAGGTTGTAATCGGATATGCCCCTCTCGGTTGTGATTCCGCTCGCGCAAATAAAGGCTTTCAGAATGTTCAGCTCATCAAAATTAAATATATAATCGTAGGCGACGACGGAGCTTTCGTGTCTTCTGATCTTGCCGCCGATGATGATGAGCTCGATTTCACTGTTGATGAGCTCTGTGATGACAGGCAGTGAATTGGTCACGACGGTCAGGTTTTTTCTGTTCTTGATGGCTTTCGCCAATTGATAGGTCGTGGAGCCGCTGTCGATGTAAATGCAATCTCCCTCTTGGATCTGTTCATTGCATCGTCGGGCGATGCTTTCCTTTTCTTCAAGTCGGCTCACCATGCGATCAGCCATCGCGGATTCCCCGAAGTCATCTTCAAGTAATTTGATTCCTCCATAAATCTTTTCGATCTCTCTGTTTTCAGAAAGAATGTTTAAGTCTCTCCTAAGTGTATCAATGGATATGCCTAACTCTTCCGTAAGTTCTGCGTGTTTTAATACCTTCTTTTCTTTTAATAAGTCCATGATTCTTTGACGTCTTTCCAGTGGAAACATACCCTCACCCATTCTGTATTGTTACTTGTAGTGTAAGGGTACTGGCGGAAACTTTCAATGATGATTATGTAAAAATATGAAAACACCTTTGTTAATATATGCATAAGTTAGTTAGAAGTTATTAAAGATATGTGCAACTTTTACATAACCTTTACACAAAACGTGACGTCTATTTACAGAAAGTTTTTATACTGAGGGTGTGATTGAGGAGGTGACGCGTTTGCTTACATTACATGGAGTTCGCAAACAATTCGATAAAAAAGTCGTGTTAGAGGATATCACGATTGATATTAACCAAGGGGAGATCGTTTCGCTTCTGGGTCCGAGCGGAAGCGGGAAAACGACGCTGCTCAACATCATCCTGGGGCTCACAAATATGGATGATGGACGAATCCTTTTCAACGGACAGGACGTGTCAAACGTCTCGATGAAAAAGCGCGGATTCAACATCGTTTTTCAGGATTATGCGTTATTTCCAAATTTGAACGCGTATCAAAATATCGTGTATGGACTCAAAAACCAGAAAGTGAAACTCCTAGATGCAGAACTGCAGGAATACATAGACTTCCTGGAGCTTGAGCCTCATCTGGAAAAACGGATCGGCGAGCTGTCAGGGGGCCAGAAACAGAGAGTCGCCCTTGCACGGACACTGGTGACGAGGCCGAAAGTGCTGTTACTCGATGAACCGCTGAGTGCATTGGATGGCGTGATCAAGGAGTCCATCAAGGACCGGATCAAGTCAATCGCGAAAGAACTGGGACTCACGACGATCATCGTCACCCACGATCCCGAGGAAGCACTGACGCTTTCCGATAAGATTCTCATTATTAATGAAGGAAAGGTCGCCCAGTATGGAACGCCTAAGGAAATTATTCAACAGCCACAGGATGAGTTCGTCCGGGAGTTCATTTTGAAGCAGCTGCAAATTAAGCGAAACAATATTTATGCCCTGTTTGGTGATAGCCATGATTAAAGTGAAACCGGAAATGAAGGTCATCTTTTACGCTGCATCGGGATTGTTTCTAGTCTTCTTGGTCCTGCCTCTCATGTTCTTGCTGATGAAGTCCCTTGAAGGTGGTCAGGGGTTTACGTTATCGACGTATCTAGAGGCCTTATCAAATGAGGAGATTTTAACCGCGATCGGGAACAGCTTTAAAGTATCGGCGGTAACGGCATTGATCACAACGGTCCTGGCGTTTGTGATGGCCTACTCGATCAATGCAACGAGAATTCATCCAGCCTTCAAGGGTGTGTTGAAAACGGGGATACTCCTGCCCATGCTGCTTCCGACCATTACATACGGATTTGCCATTATGTACTCCTTCGGAAATCAGGGGCTGTTTTCGAAGCTGTTTGGCTCGCCGCTCTTTGATATGTATGGCTTTAACGGGCTGCTGATCGGTTATGTGATCTACACATTGCCGCCGGCGTTTCTCGTCATTCATAATTCGTTTCAGTACATTGACAAGAAATTCATCATCGTCTCGAAGCTGATGGGGGACAGCACCATCAGAAGCTTTATGAATACGATCGTCATTCCGCTGTGGGGGACACTCGGAGGGGCCTTTGTCCTTTCGTTCATTCTTAGCTTTACAGACTTCGGCATTCCTGCTTCCATCGGGGGAACATATACGGTGGTTGCGACGCTCTTGTATCAGGTGATGCTCGGTTCGATCCCGGATTTCAATCAGGGGGCTGTCATAGCCGTACTGATGCTGCTGCCGGCTGTCCTGGGAATCCTGCTCCTTCGCTATTTGGAGAAAATGAATTTTCACTATGACAAGGTGACGGACACGGAGCTGCTGGGGAATCGATGGAGGGACGCGGTCCTTGGATCACTTGCCTTTCTTATTTTATCCGCGATGGTCGCGACGTTTGCGATTATGTTCATCGCTCCGTTCCTGAAGCAATATCCGTTCAACAATACCTTTACCTGGGAGCATATCATCGATACGTTCAGCTCCAGTGATTTAACGGGGGTCTATAAGAATTCTCTTTTCGTTTCCGTACTGACGGCGATCTTCGGAACCATTGTCGCCTATGGAGCGGCCCTGATCAATGGAAGGACAGCCGTGAAAGGAAAATCCGTTATGGACGGGATTGCAATGGTCACGAATACGGTTCCCGGGATGGTGCTCGGGCTGTCTTATCTGCTTTTATTCAATGGGACGAGCTTCAAAGGTACCTTTGCCATCTTGATCTTCTGTAATTTGATTCACTTTTTCACGACCCCGTATTTAATGGCAAAGCATTCCCTGTCGAAGATGAATCCAGGCTGGGAAACAACAGGGGAGCTCCTCGGGGACAGCTGGTTCAAAACCGTGCGCCGGGTCATCATTCCGAACTCAGCCACGACCATTCTTGAGATGGCGGGCTACTATTTTATCAATTCAATGGTTACGATCAGTGGAATCATTTTTCTGATCACGGCAGAAACGTCGTTGGTTTCGAGTAAAATCCAGCAGCTTCAGCACTTTGCGAAGTTCAACGAAATCTTTGTCCTGTCCCTGCTCATCTTTGGGACGAATTTGATCGTCAAGCTGTTACTGGGCTTTTGGCAAAAAAGAGCATCACTTCATACGTTTTGAAAGGTGGCGGCCTAAGACAGTGGTCGCAAGCCTTGAAAATAAAAAATCTACTCAAAGGGAGACATGAACATGCTAAGCAAAATGAAAAAAGGGTTTCTACATTTATTGCTGGTATCATCTGTTGCAACACTGGCAGCATGCGGCAGTTCGGCATCAGGGGAAGAGGAAAAAGTGGTGATTTCAACGAATGGCGATGATGAAGCGGTGGAAGCGATGGAAACCGCATTGAAAGGCGCAGGCTATGAAGGGAAATATGTCATTCAATCCCTCGGGACATCTGAATTAGGCGGAAAGCTTTTAGTAGAGGGAGAGAAAACGGATTCTGATTTGATTACAATGAGTTCTTACTATATTGAAAGTGCTCAGAAAAAGTATGACATGTTTGCTGATTTGAAATTTGATCCGAAGGCATTGGAGGAGACTCCAGCTTATTATACTCCGATTCTATCAAATACAGGCTCCATTTTCGTGAACACGGAAATCCTGAAACAAAAAGGCTTAGAGATGCCAACGTCGATCAAGGACCTGGTGAAGCCGGAATATAAAAATCTTGTATCGATCCCGAACATTATGGATTCTTCTACAGGCTGGCTTCTCGTCCAATCCATCATGAGCGAGTACGGTGAAGAAGAAGGGAAAGCCATTCTACAACAATTGATTGCGAATGTCGGGCCTCATCTTGAAAGCTCAGGCTCCGGTCCCATCAAGAAGGTGCAGGCAGGAGAGGTTGCTGTCGGATTCGGACTGCGTCATCAGGCAGTGGCAGCCAAGGAAAATGGAGAGCCGATCGACTATGTCGACCCGACAGAAGGGAACTTCTCGTTAACTGAATCGGTAGCGGTTGTGGAAAAGGATGAAGCGACCACGGAGCTTGCACAGGAAATGGCGAAGGTCATCATTGAAGACGGACGAGAAGAGTTAATAGAGTCCTATCCTGTTGCGCTTTATAAAGGGGAAACCGTATCTGAGAGCAATAAACCGGCTCATTCGAAGACATTCTCAGAGCCATTGACCGTCGATCTATTGAAAGAACATCAGGAATTCTTTAAATCTGCTAAATAAGGAGGGGGAACCTATGAACGCATATAAGCTGTTAACACCGGGTCCCTTAACGACATCGGGCACGGTCAAAGAGACAATGCTCGTTGACCGCTGCACATGGGATCAAGACTATAAGACGATCACTCAAAAAATACGACAGAAGCTGCTTGAACTGGGCGGATGTTCAAATGAAGACTACACGGTTGTCCTCATGCAGGGAAGCGGGACCTTTGCGGTGGAGTCCGTCATGATGACCGCCATCTCTGAAGAGGATAAGCCCCTCTTGATCACCAATGGTGCTTACGGGGAACGGATTGTCAAAATGGCTGAGGCGATTGGCATGACATTCAGCCAGTACAGTGTGGAGTATGATGAGGTCCCGAAGGAAGAAGAGATTAGAAGAATACTAGAGTCAGACCGTGCCATTACCCATATCGTGATGGTGCATTGTGAAACGACGACCGGGATCCTGAATCCATTAGAGATGATATCTGATGTATCCAAACAGTATGGGAAAACCCTCATCATTGATGCCATGAGCAGCTTCGGAGGAATCCCGATCAACGTTCCGGAGCTTGAGATTGACTACTTGATCAGCTCGGCGAATAAATGCATCCAGGGCGTTCCCGGCTTCGGCTTCATCATTGCGAGACGCGATAAGCTGATGGCCTGCGAAGGGAACAGCAAAAGTCTGTCACTCGATTTATATGATCAGTGGAAAGGGATGGACGTGGACGGCAAATGGAGATTCACATCCCCGACCCACGTCGTTGCAGCCTTTTCACAAGCAATCGATGAACTGCTGGAGGAAGGCGGCGTTTCCGCGAGGTTCGATCGGTACCAAAAGAATAACCAGAGTTTAAGAGAAAAACTAAACGGGATCGGCTTTGAATCTTATATTGCAGACGAGCTTCAGTCGCCGATCATCACATCGTTTATATACCCGACGGCCGCATTTGATTTCGAAGACTTCTACACGTATGTAAAAGAAAGAGGCTATGTGATTTATCCAGGAAAGCTGACGGAAGTGAATACCTTTAGAATCGGCAACATCGGTGAAATCTATGAAGAGGATATAGAAAATCTTTGCGACGTTATCACAAAATATATGGGAGATGAGACGAAATGAATCGACTAGAAGCGGTGATTTTTGACTGGGCAGGAACGACTGTAGACTATGGATGTTTTGCCCCTGTCAAGGTGTTCATGGATATTTTCAAACAGGCGGGCATCGAGGTGACCATGGTGGAAGCGCGTCGACCAATGGGAATGCTGAAGATCGACCATATCAGGGAGATGCTGAGCATGCCGAGAATTTCCGGCCTGTGGGAGGAAGTGCACGGTCGGCCGTTCCAGGAAGAGGATGTAGAAGCTCTTCATTCAACCTTTGAAACGACTCTTTTAACGAATCTCGCGGACTATACGGATCCAATTCCACATGTCATTGACACTGTGGAAAACCTCAGGGAGATGGGGCTGAAGATTGGTTCCACCACGGGCTATACAGGTTCGATGATGGAAATCGTCGTGCCACATGCAGAGAAGAAAGGGTATCGACCGGACTTCTATATCACGGCGGACGACACAAACTCCTTTGGCCGACCGTTCCCTTATATGATTTTCCGGAACATGGAGGCTCTTCATTTGACGGCACCGTGGAAGGTCGTCAAAGTCGGTGATACGGTATCTGATATGAAAGAAGGCGTCAATGCAGGAGTGTGGACCGTGGGTGTGATCGAAGGAAGTTCGGAAATGGGGCTGACTCAAGAGGAGTTTGATAGTCTTTCAGAGACGGAGAAGGACCAGGCCAGATCCAAAGTGGAGCAGGTTTTCTATGCGAACGGCGCTGATTTTACCATCCAAACCATGAAGGAGCTGCCGGAGCTGATTGAACGTATCAATGAAAAGATCGAACAAGGAAAGCGGCCGTATGAGCAAGAACGAATTGAAGCGTGAGGGGGATATAAATAAGAGTTCCCGGCGTTCTCAGTGGAATGAGCGATTATCCGAGCGAAGTACCGCATTCCTTCAGGAGGATGACCGGTCCTTTTTAAAACAATCCATGTCGACTCCCTGCCTCGAGGCGGTGGCTGATGCGGAAGGCTGCTATATCACGGATGTGAATGGGAAGAAGTATCTGGACTTTCATGGAAACAGCCTTCATCAGGTCGGCTACAAAAACCCGTATGTTGTGGAGGCAGTCAAGAAGCAAGTAGAGGAGCTGCCGTTCATTCCGAGGCGGTTTACAGCCGACATTACGATTCGAGCGGCTCAGGCACTTGTGAACAAAACAACATCAAAGGATTACCGGGTTTTGTTCACGCCCTCAGGCAGTGCCGCTGTTGGCCTCGCTCTTAAAATCGCCCGAAAGGCAACCGGACGGCACAAGGTCATTTCCATGTGGGAATCGTTCCACGGGGCAGGACTTGATACGATTTCCGTCGGGGGCGAGTATGTGTTCAAGAAAGACATGGGTCCCCTCATGCCGGGAGTACTGAAAGGCATTCCGTATAATGGATACCGAAATCTCATCAACAGTGAAGATCCTGAAGAGATCGCGTCCTTTTGCCTTCGGTATCTGGAATACATGATTGAAAACGAAGGGGACATCGGGGCGATCTTGCTGGAGCCGATCCGGGCCACCGATACGCATATCCCGCCGCGCAGCTATTTCGAAGGACTGCGGAGGATCTGTGATCACTATGGCATCCTTTTGATCTTTGATGAAATCCCGACCGGCCTTTACCGAAGTGGAACGTTTTATGTCCATCAGCAGTTTGGTGTGGAACCGGACCTGCTTGTATTGGGGAAAGGCCTGGGAGGGGGAGTCATCCCGCAGGCTGCGGTCCTTGCGAAAACGGAGTACGATTGTGCCGGGGATGTTTCTCTTGGGCATTATACACATGAGAAGCCGGCACTCGGAAGCGCGGCAATCCTTGCCATGATTGATTATATCGATGATCATAAGCTTGGGGAACGGTGCCAGAGGCTTTCTGCGTTTGTGCGTGACGAGCTGAACAGGCTTGCTGAGCGGCATGAATGCATCGGAGACATCCGGATTGCGGGACTCATGATTTCGATTGAACTGGTGAAGGACCGGGGAACGAAGGAGAGACACCCTGATTTAGCTGAGCGTGTCTTGTATTACTGCCTGGAACGAGGATTGTCGTTCAAGGTTTCGGGTGGGAATTGTATGACGTGGCATCCTCCGCTTGTTGTGACAGAGGAGGAGTTGGGGTTTGCTGTGGGGTTGGTTGATGAGGCGTTGGGTGAGTTGGTTTGAGCCGGGGGGACAGGTCCCTTGGCTCTTTTTTTGTGGAAGCAAGTGGACGGTTCTTTTGCTTTTTTTTACGTGAAGAGGAGACAACTAAATCTATCTTCCCGGATAGTGATTGAAGTATGATGATTGGTAAGAGGGGGAAGCGGATAAACTTTACACTACATGAAGCAATTGAAATATTGGAGAGAACCCCAGTCACACTGGAAACGTTCTTGACTGGTTTGTCAAAAGGACGCCTGGAATGTCATGAAGGCGATGGGGCGGCCATGATGTGCCGAAATGACAATTGTAGTAGCATCATTGTTGGTATATTAACAAGTAGAACTCGCCGAAGTGAATGTGGCGAGTTTCTTTATATAGAAATACAATTATGGATACGGCTCATCGTAATCTTTCAAATAAGATGTATTCCCCTTTATGGAAGAACCAGGGGGGGAAGTGAAATAAGCGGAATTTTTCCGGTTACATTCAGAATGGAACTTGTTTTGGTGGTACATAAGCGGAAGTTTTCCGCTTATGTATAGAGAAATTACCTATTTTTGTGTTTTTTGATTAAATAGGCGGAATCTTTCCGTCTATTTCAGTCTTTTTCAATAGTCATTATGAATTAAGCGGAATTTTTCCGACTATTTATCAGCTGTGGTGTTTGACCATATCTCTCAATTGATACGTGCGTCTTCTTTTGAACCTATAGGTGGGAAGCAAGGGGACGGTTTTTATGAAAAGGAAGCAGAAGGACCGTCCCTGTGCATCTTACTTCAACTGCAGCTCAATCTCATATTCCTTCATCTCAGCCTCGAAATCATCCTCCGCTCCCTGATGCCCCGAGAACTCCAACTTGATCCACTCGATATCTTCTGCGTGGCCTCTTTCAAGGTACCAGATGATATTCCCTTCCTTGATGACCCCTTTGTCGATCTCTCCGCCGATGCTATCTGAGACCCACATATCGGGCATATCAATTTGTTCCCCGGTGCTAGTGACGAGGACGGCCTGGTCCGGGTAAAACGTGAACTTGCCGTCCGTTGTATTTTCCATTTTGAATTTCACTCCCACTGCTGACGTCTCTGCGTTTTCATCTTCCATCGTAGGAGCTTTATCCGTCACAACTGCTTTCTGGATTTCCATCTTCAATCCATTGTAATCATCCGACCAGGTTGCATCATTGTAATACGTCCAAATATCGTTTTCCTGTGCTGTTTCCTCAGGATTTTCTTCCTTAGCTGGTTCACTTGTCGTCTTGGCCTCGGCTTTTTCTGTATCATTTTTATCCAGTTCCTCCACAGCTGCATCACCTCCGCAGCCTGCAAGCATGAGGGTCAGTGCACTAGCGAATAGTAAACACAAAATCTTCTTCATGAAAAAATTCCTCCTCTTGAAATTGAATGTAAAACATTTCCTGATAGTTTTAGTGTAATGGGTTACCCTTTTGAATTTTTGGTAAGGGGGAGGGTTCTATTTTAAAAATCATTTAATATATGGGAACTGGGGTGACATGGAATGCGTTAAAATGCAGCGGGATAAAATGGTGCTGGGACAAGAAAGCTCTCCCTTCTTCTTTGGAGTAGTTCTAAAGTCACGTATAGTATTTTGAAAGGTTTTGTTCATTGACAATCGTGGTATAAAAGAACGATGATAAAATTCCTTTTTTTGTCATCCCTCCATTTCTAAATAGAATGATGAAGATAAGGGTGGTACTATATCATTAGCGGAATAATCTGTAAGGGAGATGCCAGCATGGGACTCTACAATGAATTGAATGACATTCAAAGTGTGATTCATTCCCGATCGAGCGATATTCAGGAAAAGATTTCGCGGTTGAGGGATGCAAAGAACGCCATTCTGAATGAACAAAGTCAACTATTAAATGAAATTAAGCAAATCCAGCAGCCGGAATTACATAAAAATTGGATGGGTCCGAGGTCGGAAGATTATCATGCGGAACGGGATTCTGCCCTTCAGGCGATGAGGCAAATAGGACATGAAAACTATGACGAATACGTCAGCTCCATAGAATCAAAGATTCATTCCTTGGAAGCGCAGCAAGGGATTATTAGCTTCTACGGCAATCTGGCCAATGACGCAGAATATTTACTTTCCAAAGGTGAAGATTTTTATGAGCAGGTCTCCCATAAACTCAGTGACTTGAAAGGGAGGTTATTTTAGATGAATGTGAACTCGGGATCTGGAGGCGGATCAACGCAGCAAATAAAGCTCAACCATAGTGAGGTCATGGCGAAACTGAATGAAGCGATCAACTCACTGGAACGGCTTCAGCTGAAGGCACCGGCACAAGAGCAGTTGGGACGGAACAAGCTGAATTATACGGATGCATGGATTCAGCGTGAACAGAACATTCAATTGTTATTGAAGGAATATATCGCCACAGTGGAAAAGAATATTGAAGATACAAAAGCAAATGTAGAAGCTTTAAAAGAACAGGATGAAGCCATAACAAGATCCTGATAGAAAGGCAGACGCGACCATTGAAAGTATATGAAGCCCCCACTTTACTCGACGCAATGTCATCACGTCGACATGAATACGAGACATTAAGAGATCAACTTGTAACACTTAAAAGCTCTTTTCAAGCCATTGTGGAACTTGACGATGAATTCCAGGGAAAGGGTGCCGATGCCATTAAAGGCTTCTACGGTGCTCAAATCGATGTCGTTGAGATTTGGATTCAGCTTGCTGAAAGTAACATCGCTTTTTTCAATGGTATTCAGGGTTACGCAGAAGGGCGAAACCTTGGCAGGGAAACGGTGGAACTTCCATTCCTCGAGGAAGGTCTTCATCAAAGCGAAAGGCGTTCAGGAGAAATGATTGCTGCACAGCAGCAGGAACTCCAAAGAATCCTCAATCGCATAAGCGACATCCAACCGCTGAATGTCTTTTCACGGGATCGATTCGATACCCATATGGAAGAAGCAAGGAGGCAGCGAGAGGATACACTTGACTCCGTTAATCGATTTGATGAAGAATTAAAAAGAGAATATCAACATTTAGAGGTCAGCGAACAGATACTCACAGGGCTGATGAGGGAATTAATGGAATCGTCCAAGCAAGGGAATCATATATCACCGCTCTATTTCAACGCGGCAACCTATTACTCCAGTGATGCCTATCAACTGACGGACGACATCACTACACAGACCGACTCTTATTTAACATTCAAGGAATCTCAAGAACAGGCAAGAGAGCCCAAACCGATCCCGGAAGAGGAAGTCAACGAAAACCCCATCACCGAATCCCTCAATAGTTTCAAAGAAATTGGACAGGATCTCTGGGCCGGGATGGAGAAAAGAAATGAAACCAAATTCGATTCCGTCTATGATTTTGGAAACTATATTACGGCTGGCGGCCTGGATGTAGGCAAGGGCTTCGTGAGTGGCCTGAATGAACGCGCTGAAGTAGCAACCGACTCAGGCTCTGACTTTATCAACTATTTGACGATGGGTGGAATGGATCTCTTTAACGGAGCAGTCAATCCAGATGACACGTACTCTAAAGAACATTGGTTGAACAGCTTTGGCCTGGCAGCACTTCTTGTCGGCGGGGCTAAACCTGGGTTGAAAGTCAAAGGTGGCACGAATATATCAACTCCTGCACCTAAGACCGTTCCGAAAGTTTCATTGACTCATAGATGGGATCAGATCCGGTTAGGGATTAATGATCTTTATAATCGTCCTGTGATGGTTGCTGATAATGGGATGTTGATTGATGGAGAGCCTGGGTGGAGTCGGTTTTCTGTGGAGAGGACAGTTAATAGGAGAGAACAAGGAACTGGTGATAAGGGTACAGTAAATTCAGATCATACTAATGAAAATTTAGCCAAATCAATTAATGAAGAAGATAGAAACAGATTAGAAGGCTGGAGATTTAGACCTAGCGATGACCAGTACTTGAAATACAAAGATGCTTTCGATAATCCTAAATACTATAACCAAGAAACAGGTGATATTAATTGGCCACCCAATAATGGATTTGATGGTGAGCCAGGAATAAAAGTCCTTGAAGAAGGTGAACGGATTGATCGATATGGGCATCCGAATGGTACTTTTGTATCCCCAGCAGGTATACCTTATGAGCAAAGAGCTTTAGCATTACACAGTGATGGTGCTCCTTACCACGTATATAAAGTTTTGGAACCTTTTGAAGTTGAAGCAGGTATTATTGCTCCGTGGTTTGATAGACCTGGAGGGGGGACCCAATTTTTTACTGGTAACCAAAAGGTTTTAGACGTAGACAGTGGAGAAATGGTAGAAGCTACAGTTGAAAATTTGGAGAGACTTGGCTATATACGTGAAATTAGTCAGTGAGGTGACGAGATGAACATTAGCATTGCAGCAAAAATCATGAATAAGGCAGGAAAGCAGATAACAATAGAACCTGACAAGTTAGTTGAAATAAATCCTCCTTATGAAAACTATCACTACCTAAAAAAAGTAGGGGAAGAGTGGGAATTCGGCTTATTGTTGGTTGAAAGACAAGAAGTCCCTAGTGAAAAAGTGATAAAACTGTTCAAATCAGAAGAAGAGGCAGCAATGTATTTTTTAATGAATAGGTTATCTGCCTTCTACTTTGATAAAAGAATCCGTCCGTTTATGATGGAACATCAGGAATTTGATATTGGTGGTCCGGAATTTAATGAAAGAAAGTTTCATGAAGCCATATATCTAATAGGGATCCCCCCAACTCTGTTTTCTTTAAATGACACCATCTTAAAAACTAACAGAATAATAGTAGATGCAGAAGATGATAAATTTATAGTTAAGTATAGAGGTGAAGATGGGAAGACTATCAGCTCCACCTTACCTATCAGTAAGAAAAGAGCACTTTTCTTTGCTTTTAAGAAACTATTTCTGTTTTATATATTTAATAAAGAAGTTAAAGATCTACTGATAGAACATGGGGAGGGAGATAATATTACCGATGAAGACATTAGTGTATTCTTAACTTAAAAATCTTTATTAATAAAAAATTTAAAGTAGTATTTAGATGAATAGAAAAAAGTTTACAATACTTAACTAAAAACACTTGAGGCATCAAAGGAAGAAAAAGCACGGGAACAGTTCTCGTGCTTTTTTTGCAATAAGTATAGAGGTGTGTGAAATTTGGACATAAATGGTATATATCATTTAATTGAAACAGAATTTAAAGTGGTTAAAAAGGAAAAAGATCTAATTTGCGTCGCACCAGTAAATGGAGAAGAATATCCTAAAACTATTGTTAAATTAATTCTAAATGAAGTAAATAATCATTATGAGCTTTTTGAAGTTGTTAGAGGAAAAGAATATAATGTAGATGTATTTTCAGATAAATATAAATCCGTAATAGCCTTATATTCTTTTGCGAAAAGCAAGTTAGAAAGTAAGAAAACATAATACTAATGGTCGTAATGAGATTGAAAGTGCAGCATCATTAATTGATATTCAAAAGATCTTAAGAACTTTTTTAGATGAACAATATTACGGATCTCGTGCTTCTCTTTACATTCAGTGGAAGCATCAGAACCGTCCCCGTGATACCGTGACGAAATTGACAGAGCCCTGTCCCATTCCCCTTTCAAAATAACCATAGAACCCTTTCACAGGATTCTATGGCAACGAGTGCAGCCTCATGGATTCCATGTGCGGACTCCTGGTCACAAAGTGCCTCAGACGGCGATGACTTCAAGACCGCGTTTGAAAAAGGAGTAGCGGCCGCTGTTGAGGGAGCAGAGAAAACCAAAGATATCGTTGCCCGGATGGGACGTGCCGGTACGGTAGGTGAACGAAGCCTCGGTCATCCAGATGCCGGTGCTTATGCGCTGGGGGTTATCTTTACGGAGCTTGCGGAGAGTTTGAAATAAGGAGTGGAGGAAGCAAGGGGACGGCTCTCTTGCTTCTTTATTTTGTGGGTTGGAAGCGAGAGAACCGTCCCTGTGCTTCCATTAACGAAACTTTCCAATTTAGCTAAACGTATACATATATAATGAATAAAAACAGTGGTGGACTCGAGGAGGCGGTCAGAATGGAATTGCATATCTTTCTAGCCATTTTCGGTTTATAAGTGTTGATTTTCCCTATTGATCTAACCTATGCAATATCGCTTCTTGATCACTTTAAAAGCTGAAGAGGAGAAGAACCGATTGAAAGGAAAGAAACAGGGAGATATGTATGATGCCATGAATGCTGGTGAACTGAGCCTTCATGGGAATATGCAGGGGAACCCGTTATTCTTTTTGGCTAATCTTTTTGCTCCGATATTGTATAGGGTGAGGCATGGTGGGGATCGGAAGTAGGTAAAGGGATTCTTTTGCCCTGGCTTTCTTAACCTATCAAGGAGGTATTTCAATGAAAGGGAAAATGGAGAAAATAAGCATGGTAGAAAACCTAATAGGTAGTTTGTTATTATTTTGGGCAGGGTTTCAAGCCTTTTACTTCATAAAATATGGACATGAGACTGAATTCGCCTATTATGTGAATATTGCAGGCCCTGCCCTTCTAATCCTACTATTATTAACTCTAGCTATCAAAAAAATCACGGATAAAAAGATTATAATGTTTTCCTTATACGTAAGCCTTTCTATTGTTGTCGCTTATGTATCTTCTGCCTATTTTTTATAAAAGAAGAAGATTATATATACTACTAGATCGAAAGCATGGGAACGATCCCCATGCTGCCTTATTAAATAAAGCAAGACCAGAAAAACATCTGTTTTCCGGACCTGCTTATAGAGATTTTTCAGAGCCCTTTTCCTTTGAAGCAATTAAATCTGCCACAAGGATATAACGTTCAGGCGATGCCCCAATAAAGTGAAAAGGATAGCATGTAGAAACGGTCAATGTTGCGTTGGGTTTTGGTACGATGACGGTTGGATCGTCCTTGTCCACAATACGTACTTTCTTTACTTTATACGTAAATTCCCCCGCAGTTGTTTGTACGATAAGCAGATCGCCTACACCAACTTCACCAAGCTTACGAAAGACTGTATCCCGATGTCCTGACAGAATGGAATTGTCCTTTTCGCCAGGCAAGACACTTCCTGCGAAATGGCCCACTCCTTTTTCCAGTTCATCTTCATCTGTTCCATGAAAGATGGGCAGCTTTGCCTCCAACTTTGGAATGATAAGTTCGCCAATATTTTCGCCCTTTTCTGGACGTTCAGAGTAAAGGGGTTTTTGTTCTTGTTCTTTATGTTGTTCCGTTACATCCGGCTCTGCTTTATAGTCCGCGGCGTTTACTTGAACCGTTTGAGAGAGCCCATACCCTTTCAGATAGGCGTAGGCATTCGTCCCTCCAAACCATAGACCGAATACCATCAACAAGACAGATAGGGAAAGAAGAAGCAAGCGATTGCTTCTTCTCATGTTGTGTTTTCTCATTGGTTGATTCCTTTAACCCCGATGCGACGGAATAAGAAGATACCGGCTAATACAAAGGCAATCCCGGCGAATGCTTTTCCGGCATAGTTGGATGCTGTCGTTGGAAGCTCTCCGCCTTTGACGGTTTTAGTCAGAGGCTTTGCTGTCTGCCTCTCCATTGCTTTTGGATTTTCTGTCACAATTTCCTCTGCCTGCATCATGTCTTTCCCGGTTTCCTGTATAAGTCCAGATTCAAACATGTCCGCGGTCAATAAGACATCTGCCAGAAACGTTCCTTGATGGTTGTAGAGTTCGATCAACAGATCATAGCCATTTGTGGTATCCATTGTCATTAAGGAATCAATTGATACGGGTTGTTTTACACCGTCTTTTACAAGATAATAATTCGTCTTCAATTCAAATAGATCAAGCATGTCATTCAAAATATCAAATAGCTCTGCCGTTTGTTCAGCTGACAGTTCTTCCGCCGTTTCAAAATTCTCAAATGCCATCATTCGTTCACTTAACTCAATCATCTGATCGATTAAAGCAGGATTTTCGAAATCAAGTGTTTCAAGATGAGTAAACAGTTTCTCAAATTCCTCATCCGTCAGTCCAATCTCTGCGAACAGATCAAATAGTTCGTCTGAAGTGTCATCCCCGTTCACATAGAAGTCAACGGCAAGCTCAAGATCTTCAATATATTCATAGTTTTTGATCGAATCATCGTTTTCATTTAATAGCTTCTCCAGTGCATCTTTTGAATCAAAACCATAATCAGTCAAAAGCTTCTGAAGATTTTCTTTGTCAATCGGAGTACCTTCCCAACCGTTTAAATAGAAATCGACATATTCATGAAGATCTTCAGAGAAGATGATCCATGTTCCATCTAATACGTCTTGCCCTTCTTCTATGTCACCATATTCAACAAGAAGTTCATTTAACTCTTCTCGACTCAGGTCAAACTCTTCTAATACAAGACCAACAGAATCTTCCGAAAGAGGGGTACCAAGATCATCAATCGACTCAACATCTTCTATGTACCATTCTTTCCTTTCAAGATAATCGATATAGTCTTGCTTCTTCCAGCTAATACCCTTTAAAAACATTTCGAACTCTGGTTCATTCGGCTCAATGGCAAAAGTCATAACAGGTAAGACGCCAAAGCCGATGACAAGAGCCATAAGTATAGAAAATAACTTCTTCATTCCTTGTCCCCCTAGGTTTCTCTATATAATTCTAGAATAGTATAATTCTTGGGGTTCTAATTAGATATAGGTATTTTTTTCTAGGTGAAAGGGGGTGGTTCTTGTGCTTTTTTGTATGTAGAGGAATCATCAAACCGATCCCCATGCTTTCTGGAAAAATTCGAATGGCTGTGAAGTTTTTGACATAATAAGGCAGGCATGTCAGTATTGTAGAACTGATACTGTTCCTCGTTCGTTTTAATGTGGGACAAATTAATAGATGAAAAGGGGATTTACTGGTTTGTACTTGATACTATCAATTTTTTTAGCAAGTATACTAGGTTTGGTATTATTTATATCGGGACCTTGGGTAGGCGGTATTCTTGCTTTCGGCATCATGGCAGGTTGCATGTTCAGGGGTCTCTATCTGTTGAATGACATACATAGAAGACTAGTAAATGATCTACCGAGAGCTGATAAAGCAAAAGAGGCATATAAAGACTATTTGAGAGAAAAAGAGGAGAACGATCAAAGGTAAGAGAAAGGGATTTCCATCATCAAAAAAACGTCCAGAGTAAATAACCCTGGACGCTTTTTAATGATAAATATCAGCTGCCTGTCTGTTGTTTGTCCTTCTCCACAGCTTTCAGTCGTTGACCTTCGTCTGCAGAGCTACTCTTCTCTTGATCGTTTCCATTCATAAGGTCGCTGGTAGCACTTTTGAATTCTTTTAATGTGCTTCCGAAAGCACGTCCGATTTCTGGGAGTTTGGAAGGTCCAAAGATGATCAACGCGATGACAAGTACAAGGATTAATCCTGGGATTCCGATATTGGTTAGCATAATTCAGCCTCCTGTTGGGTTTATAGTATGGGCATGCCGTGTCGTGCGAACGCAGCTGCTTCCAGGTCTGACATTCCCTGGACTTCGGCAAAGGCCGATAGTGTGTCTGAAATTTTCGGTGCGTAGGCAGCGGGTGGTGCAGCATGGCCCATGAGCCTTCTGCGGGATGCATTTTTTCTGGCGAATGGTCCCCAGATCGCGAAGGTCATCCCGGGTGATTGAATATTGATGAAGAAGGTTCGGCCGTCTGTCGAGAACGTTGGTCCTGCAAGTTCGGAATTGTTCACTTTGTTCTCTGCGAACACGTACGTTTCGCCTTCTGGTGTCATTCCGATAATACGATCGACACCGTCCCCGTCTTCCGCGATCCACAGGTCTCCCCATGGAGTGATGCAGATATTATCAGGCATTTCCAGATCATTCTGCGCAGTGGATTCATAGAATAGCTCCAGTGTGTTGGTGGCCGGGATATAGCGGTACACACGGCCCAGATCTTTATCCCCTGCGGATGTATCGTCAAACCAAAACACGCCGCCTTCGAAATAAGCCCCCTCCAGACGGCTGAAGGCAATGCATCCTTGTCTGCTTGCATCAAGGGTCGGTTTCTCTGGATCGACATCCTTCCATACAATACCGAATTTCTGACCTGTACGGAACGAGCTGGTTTCATCCTTGCTCATTTCTTCGATGGCTGCCGCTTGAAGCTTGCCGCCTTTTTGCAGGGCGCCGACCTTTTGACTGCGGTCGTTCGGAAGGAAGCGATATAAATAACTCGGCCCGGCGTCTTCGGTTAAATAGACGATCCCTGTTGCCGGGTCAATGGCCGTGGCTTCATGGGAAAAGGCACCCATGTCGCGGATCGGGGTTTTCGAGATGTTGTTTTCTGGGTTGTTTGGATCCACTTCGAACACATAGCCATGACCTTCTTCCAGCGTTTCTTCACATGTGAGCCATGTGCCCCATGGAGTCGCTCCGCCTGCGCAGTTACGGATGGTACCGGAGGAAGAGACATATTCCTTCATGACTTGGCGGTCAGGGCCGACGACCAAGGAAGTGGTCCCGCCAGATTCTTCACGACGGTATGGATTTTTCCCGATCACGGGGTATTTGCTGTTTCCGCTCAACTCATGGTTCCTCACGAGGATGGTGGAATTATGGGGGCCACTATAGGCGGCCATCCCGTCGAACTTGGCAGGGACGGGTCTGCCATCCGATAGTGAATTTCCTTCCTCTGAAATGATCCGGTATTGGAAACCGCGGGGAAGGTCCATCACTCCGCCAGGGTCCTTGACAAGGGGACCATAGCCGCCGGTCGTTTTCCTGTTTTGGGATGTGCCGGCAAATGCTTTATTTCCACCGAAAGACATCAATCCAGTGCTGCCGAGGGCAAGGGCAGCTGTGCTGATCCCGCTTGCTTTCAGAAAGTCTCTTCTGTTCATATCGTGTTTATTCACGTCTTTTCACTCCTTAGAACTAAATTTTCTTGACCTGCATGTGACTCCGTCGATTGAGAAGCGCGTTTCTTATACGCAATCGTTGAACAAGTAATGCTGACTTCATATAAAAGGAGAAGCGGCAGGATGACGAGTACATCCGACAGGAAATCTGGCGGCGTAATCAGCACGGAAATGACAATCAGCAAAAAATAGGCTATTCTTCTTGATTTCTTCAATTTGGCCGGGTCCAAAATGCCAAGTACCGTCAGAAAGACAATCACTAAAGGCATTTCAAATAACAATCCAAAAGGTAAAGTAAGGTGCAGCATAAATCGGAAGTATTTTTCCGCCGTGAACATCGTTTCAAATTGGCCGGCTGACAGGGTGGTCAAAAAATTCAGGACGATGGGAAAAAGTAAAAAGTAACCGAACCCAATGCCGGAAATAAACAAAAAGAACAGGGCGGGTATGAAGCGTAACGTGACTTTTCGTTCTGTCGGGCTCAGGCCTGGTGAGACAAACCGCCAGATTTGGTAGGCAGCGACAGGAATGGTTGCAGCCAGTGAGAAGACGGCGGCAATCATCACGTACACCCAAAGAATCTCACTCGGTCCGAGAATCGCAAGCTTCATGTCTAAATCCCTGATCAGCCACCCGTAGATCGGTTTCATAAAAGCCATCCCCACGATCAGGAAACCAATGAAAGCGAGCACGGTTTTAATGGCCCGGCTCCTGAGCTCTTCCAAATGTCCAATCAGCTGCTGGTTGCGATCTTTCATGGCATCAGCCTCCTTGGTGCTAATTCATTTGCATATGTTTGCCTTTTTGGGCCTGTTTTTTATGGGCCCTGTTGTGCGCTTCATGACGATCCTCTTCCACCTCGGAAGACATTGGTTTTCCTTGAGGAACGGTTGACGTTGAAACTTCCTTCAGTCCTTCTGAATCTTTTTCGTACACGAATGAAGCTCTGGTAGAAATATCTGCACCGGGACTCGAGACGAATGGAAGGACACGATAATCGGTTCTCCACTCGGTCTGCGTGACATGACAGCGTACGTAGCCGCGATAATCGTTGAAGAATTTAATATGTTCGTTCTGGGCAAGAATCCGGTCTGTGTCAGCACGCTTGTCCGCCCCGTCTCCACCGGATGTGATCGACGTGCCGACAAACTCGGCTCCAAGCATTTGGGAAGAAGGATCATCAAAGTCTGCCAGGATATTGGAAGCCCAGTTCGCGTGTACATCACCTGTCAGGACGATCAGGTTATCCATGTTTTCCTTTCGGGCAAATTCCGTGATGCGTTCCCTTGCAGGTGTGTAGCCGTCCCAGCCATCCATGCTGTAACGCGGTTGATCAGGGCTTGGACCATAATTTCGTTTGGCAAAAAAGATTTGCTGGGCAAGTACATTCCAGGAAGCAGCCGATTTGCCAAGATGATCAAGGACCCATCGTTCCTGCTCGCCACCCAGCAAAGTGCGTGAAGGATCCAGGGATTCTGCCGTCTGCGGAGAGCTTTTGTCTCCATTCGCCTGATCGGAACGATACTGACGGGAATCGAGCACCATGAAATTGGCCAGGTTCCCGTATGAGAACTGACGGTAAAGCTGCATGTCCACTCCATGTGGCATCGACGATCTTCTTAATGGCATATGTTCATAGTAGGCTTGATAAGCAGCCACACGCCGGTTCACGAACTCTTCCACAGACTGACCTTTTTCCGGGATCATATCAGCATAGTTGTTTTCCACTTCATGGTCATCCCATGTCACAACCCAAGGGAAAGCCGCATGGGCAGCCTGCAGGTCCGCATCTGTCCGGTATTGGGCATGGCGGTTCCGATAGTCCTCCAACGAACGGATTTCAGGACCTTTATGGTGTCGTACATTTCCTGTACTTGCTACATACTCATGGGGACCGTATTCATAAATGTAGTCTCCAAGATGGAAGACGAGATCAAGATCTTCTTTGGCCATGTGCTTATAGGCTGTATAATAACCGTGCTCATATTGCTGACAGGAAGCAAAGGCGAAAGTGAGGCTGGCGACGTCTGCATTCAGGGCAGGAAGGGTTTTCGTTTTTCCGATCGGACTGTAATCCTTCCCGACTTTGAAGCGGTAGTAGTACACCGTACCGGCTTCCAGATTCCCAACTTCTGCATGAACGGAGTGAGCGAGGGACGGACTGGCCATTTCCGTACCGCGCTGAACAACCCGGCGGAAATGTTCATCTTTCGCGATTTCCCACTTCACAGGAATCTTGCGGTCAGGCATCCCGCCGCCATTGAGCGGGTCGGTGGCTAAACGTGTCCATAACACGACACTATCCGGCAGCGGATCGCCAGAAGCCACCCCAAGTAAAAACGGATAGTCCTCTAACCCGGCTTCTTCTGCAGAGACAGTGAAACCGCCCATGGATTGAGCAATCGCCACTCCTAACGAAATGCCGGCGACTTTCCCCGCCCCTTGAAGGAAGCTGCGGCGGTCGACCCCTTTATGTAAGGTCTCTTCATTAAGCTTTTGAATCCAATTTTCCATCGATCTATCATTTGTCATGCGGATGTCTCCCTTCATGAATCTATTCAATCGAACAGTTCATAGTATAGGGGGTCCGTTTTAACTTGCTGTAAATGAATGTAAATAGAGGATAGAACAGGAGGGTAATCATTCCCGGGACAAAAGGATGTTTATTGATTGAATATTTCAATAAATAGGGAAGATTCAGCAGATTTCACCAATTTTCCATAGGAGGTCAGTCCCGTTTTTCTTAACATGGATGAAAAGAAAACTACATAATAAAATGAATAGAGGGAGAAGGAGATATACGGGCACTGAAATAAGGAGCAGAAATTCCTCCACATGTCTACAAAGGAAATAATAAACAAATTATCCACTTGACCAACTACTTGTCCAGTTGCTATATTTATCTCAAGACCACTATTTTGGTGAAAAAAATGAATAAGACTCCAAAGGGGAGTAGCTTTCAAGTATGTCGTCATTTCGTGATGGGATTCCCGTCTCCGGCCTGCTTGGCAACTGCGATGTTGCTTGCGAGACCTTTGCCTACAAGGTAAAGGACCCCCTCTGTATAGATGCAGATGATAGACCTTTACCAATCGGTAGAGGTCTTTTTCTATTGGAAAGGAGTGGTGTCAGGGGGATGTTGCAGCAAGTCGTTGAGTCTCGTGACAATGGGCCTGAATGTAAAAAATGGGGAAAGAGGGATGAACATTGGAATGGTCTTTATTAGTGGAGTATGGTTGGGTCTTAATGATATTAATAGCTTTGGAAGGAATTCTTGCTGCGGATAATGCTTTGGTCATTGCGACGATGGTCCGGCACCTGCCGGAGGATAAGCGGAAGAAAGCATTGTTCTACGGCTTGGCGGGAGCGTTTGTGTTCCGGTTCGGTTCCTTGTTCCTGATCTCATATCTTGTTGACATCTGGCAGGTGCAAGCCATCGGTGCCGTGTACCTGCTTGGGATCGCCATCTACCATTTACTCAAGAAGCATGTGATCAAGAAACAGATTGAAAAAGTGAAAGATAAGGAAGGCACAAAGGGATCCGGTTTCTGGTGGACCGTCGTCAAAGTGGAATTGGCGGATATCGCATTCGCGGTGGATGCCATCCTGGCAGCGGTCGCTCTTGCGGTGACGCTTCCCGAGACCAACCTTCCGGCCATCGGGGGACTTGACGGCGGACATTTCATCGTCATCTTACTCGGGGGAATCATCGGCCTTGTCATCATGCGATTTGCCGCCTCTGCGTTTGTAAACCTGCTGGAGAAACGTCCAGGACTCGAGTCCGCTGCCTTCGTTGTCGTCGGCTGGGTCGGCGTGAAGCTTGCGGTTTACGCATTAGCCCATCCGTCCTTGGGGATCATCTCATATGAGTTTGCCAAGGGATCCGTTTGGAAAGGGATCTTCTGGACGGTACTGATCGGCATTGGAATTGTGGGTTGGGTCAAGTCGAAGCCGAAAGAGGATTCAAACCAAACTTCCCGGAAAGAAATTTCTTAAGTCGGTAAGGGACTGAATAGGCAAAGATCAAGAGCTGAGGGGACTTGGCTCTTTTTTGAATGACGATCAGGGCGAGTCCCAATTGAGTAAGTCCACCTAGGTGAAAGCGCTGCCGATTGCTTGGTGATCATATTTTAGAATTTGAAGTCAGTCCCGCGGTATACTAGTGCGTTATGATGACGGGGGACTGACGCCATTTTTCATGAGGAGGCTTAGGAACCTGAGAGAGGTGGGTAAATGGGGACGTTCCCGCCCCTGCCTTCAAATAGAAAGGAATAATCAGAAATCCCCCAATAGGATGACAAAAAAATGATTCATTCTGATTAGGTTTGATCCTCCGTCGAGTCACTGGAAAGAATGTATTGCTTTCTTTCGCGACAAAATACCTAAATGAAAACCCCCATACTCTCTTCCATTGTTTCCCTTTACAATTTTTATTGTAAAGACAGTTGAAATCAGAATGGAGGAATAGTAGTTGAAGAAGATCGATTCTAAGAATCTATTAAAGGGGTTGACGGCTTCTGCCTTGGTTGGATCTTTGGCCGTGAGTGGACTTCCTTTGGTTTCCCAAGGGACGGATGTGGCGCAGGCAGGATCCGTTGTCACGTCGGATGAGGTGTTGAGTGCGTTGACACCGGAACAAAGGCGTGTCGTGAAAGAGATCGCGAGTACGTCTTCAGAAGGGGGCATTCAGCTTCCTGCCGGCATGGACCTGTCGAGTGAGGAAGACATCTCCGTCATCGTCGAATTGAAAGGACATGCTCCTGTGACAGAAGTGTTACTGGAAAAGATGAACGGGAACACGCTTTCTATGGAAGAAGCAAAGTCCAAAGTAGAGAAAGAGCATAAGAGTTTCAAAGAAGATCTTGAGAAACTCAAGATTAAAGGGAAGATCACAAGCTCGTTCAAGGAGTCCTATAATGGGGTGACCTTGTCGCTGCCTGCCTCTCAGGTGAGCAAGCTGGTAGAATCGAAACATGTCAAAAATGTGTGGGAGAACGGGAAAGTAGAGCTGATCGAGCCGGTTGTCAATGAAACGGAGCAAAGCAGTATCTATCTTGGGAAACACCCCCATGAAATGACGAATGTGGACAAGCTGCATGAAAAAGGATTGACAGGCAAGGGTGTCAAGGTGGCGGTGTTGGATTCAGGAATCGATTATAATCACCCCGATCTAAAGGATGCATATAAAGGCGGCTATGATTTCGTGGATGAAGATCATGATCCGATGGAAGCGACCTATGAGGAGTGGAAGGAATCAGGAATGCCTTTATACAATCCAACCTTATATTACACCTCACATGGTACCCATGTAGCAGGGATACTTGCCGGTCAAGGCGATGGCAAGACTCCGCTTTCGGTCAAAGGAGTCGCACCGGATGTCGATTTATACGCGTACCGTGTACTGGGACCATACGGCTTCGGTTCGACAGAAGACATCATGCAGGCCATCGATCAATCGGTGAAAGAGAAGATGGATGTGATCAATCTTTCCCTTGGGAATATCCTGAATGATCCGAGATCTCCTTTATCACAGTCCATTAACAACGCAGTTTTATCAGGGGTCACTTCGATCCTCGCTGCAGGGAATGAAGGACCCGGGCTGTACTCTGTGGGATCACCGGCAACGTCAGCTCTTGGCATTACCGTAGGCTCGACGGATACAAAGGTGAGCTATGCCAACTTTATGGGGGCTCTTCAATCCGACCAGCTGCAAGGGGAAATCGAAGTGCGCTATTCGACTTCCGAGCTTGGAGTCAACCCGCGTGATTTGAAAGGAAAGACGCTTGAAATCGTGGATGTCGGTCAAGGGACGGAAGCGGAGTACGAAGGGAAAGATGTGGCGGGCAAGATCGTCTTAATCAAAACCGGTGGATACAGCCGGTTAAGTGAAGCTTATACGGTGGCGAAGGAAAAAGGCGCGGCTGTTGCCTTCGGATACTCCAAGAACTCTCCAGGATTCATCTCGGATGCCTACCCGGATGATCCTCATATGCTTCCGGCCTTTACCCTGGAAGGAAGAAAAGCCAATGAGATCGTTCAGGCCCTTCAAACAGAGGAAGTCACCTTTACATTCAATGAGGTGAAAGAAAGAGAAGTCGCAAGGGATGACTACGTTTCATTCTTCAGCTCGAGCGGACCGGCAAGACTGACCTATGATATCAAACCGGAAGTCGTTGCACCAGGGGCCGGTATCTTATCCACGGTGCCGAAGTATTATCACCATGTAGAGGATTACACACAGTCTTACGCCAAGTTTTCGGGTACGTCCATGGCCACCCCACATGTGGCTGGAATCGCTGCCCTTCTCCTTGAAGCGAAGCCGAAGAGCGATCCGGATGACATCAAGGGCATGCTGATGAATACAGCCGATGATCTCATTGCCAACTATAGTGTATTTGATTTAGGTGCCGGTAAGGTGGATGCACTGGAAGCCTCAGAGGCAAGTACAATTATCCAGGTAGAAGACACAACGCCTCAAATAAAGAACGACCACGAAAAGGAAATCGATGAGTTAACGGGTGCTTTAAGCTTCGGGACCAAGTTTGTCAATGGAGCTGATATCGAGGACTCCCGCGACATCACCATTCAGAATACATCGGACACGGAAAAAGAATATGCCGTTGATGTCACTTTCAATGTAAATGCAAGAGGGTCCGTAGACGGGGAGGCCCAGGGTGTCAAGCTTGTCACTCCTGAAACGGTCTCAGTAAAGGCCAATGGAAAAGAGGGGTTCTCTGCGGAACTTCTGATCCCTGAAAAGGCAGTAACAGGCATTTATGAAGGGTACGTAACGTTTACCAATCGTAAGAACGAAGAAGAAGTCTATCAGATTCCATTTGCCGTAAGAAAGGTGAAAGAAGGAGTCGACTATGTTCAAACGACCGATGTCCTCTCGACGGTCAGGGAGAATGGGTACGCCAGAACACCTGCATTGAACGGAAGCTTCTCCTTGAATTCTCATATGAAGAGTGTAGACATCTTCCTGATGGACGCTGAAACGAATCAGGATATCGGGTTCCTTGGCAGTATGGATGGGCGATTCATCCCTGAAAATACTCCGGGTTATGTTTATGGATTTTTTGACGGGAGCTATTATCCGTTTACGGATGACGCGGATCACCCGATTGGTTATGAAACCATCGAAGCAGAACAAGGTGCTTATAAAGCGAAATTTGTGTTTACAGCAGACGATGGGAAAGAAACGATCATCGAAAAGCCATTCGTCCTCGATAACGAAATGCCGAGTGTAAAGACAGACCTTGAAGAACGAATCATTGAATTGGAGCCGGATGCGACATCATTCGCCATCAAGGGCTCTATCCACGATGAACAAATCGGCCTGGCCAATGAATTGGGAATCAATGTGAATCAAGGGAAAAATGGTGTATTTTATCGATCGAGTGGCAGTTACTATGATCAACCCGTTGCAGTGGATGATGAAGGGAATTTCCAGATTAATGGCTATCTCCCAAGCTACAAGAAAGTCACTTCCTATATCGTAAAAGGGAGAGACCGGGCAGGCGTGAATGCCCAGCAGCATGAATACTTCTTTGTGAAGAAGGGGACGCCATACCTCGCGACTGTCCCGGCTGAGAAAGAGGTGATGACGGGAGAGAGTATGAACTACTCCGTTTCCGCTCATCATCATGATGCTTGGAAGCAAATCTCCTACTCGTATGCTTTCGATCAAAAGGTGGTCGAAATCGATAATGTGCAGGTTGCAGAGGAATTCAAAGACAAGATTGCCGTTGAAACAGAAGAAACACCTCAAGGGATGAACGTCACGTTAACATCTACAACAGCTGAAATGATTGAGGCTTCGGCAAACAGCTCTTTACTGAACATACAGGCGACATTTAAAAAAGACAGGTTTTATAGTAACCATCTCCCATTAACATCAAGTGCCATCAAGTTGACCAAAGCGGATGACACCACGGTCACGCTTGAAGGGATTTCTCCTTCTGTCAAAGTCTGGTCAAGTGTCTCTGAATTGACGGGCGATATGAACGGTGAAGCGGTCTTCTTCCGGGATGCCTTTGGAAGACTGCAGACAAGTCATATCGACTATCACGCACTTGGGGCTACCATCAAAGCCACGGACAAGGAAGGAAATGAATATGAAGGACAAGTCATCGAGGACGGAAAGTTCAAGATCGAATTGCCTTCCACCCAAGAACAGATGACCCTTACCTTTGAAGCACCGGCCCATCTGAAAGTCGTGAAAGAATTCCAGATCGGCCGTGAGAATAAGTATGGAGAAGAACAGACCATCAAATTCTTCCCAGCCATTGCAGGAGACGCCAACCACGACCAAATAGTCGATATCCGAGATGCTGTCTACCTTGAAACGCACTGGGGTTCTGCTGAACGTCAGGCAGACTTCAACTTTGACGGGAAGGTCGATAGGGAAGACATGACGTATATCCAGAAAAACTACTTAATGGTGAATCCGATGGTAGAAGTGAAGGATAAGGCGAAAGACAAGGATGCTGGTAGAAGTCTTGAGGATATTGTGGAAGCATTAAAGTAATGTAGTTGTAAAAGAAGTTAGAAGGAAGCACGGGGGCGGGCCTCGTGCTTCTTTTTCACCTTGATAGGCAGCATCAGAACCGTCCCCGCGATACCCTTCTCCTTCTTGAAGAACTGCAGCAGATTGTGAAATGAAATAGAGGTATTATTTTTCCTCTCCCAATAGTGTGAAAAGGATAAATCTATTATTATGCTAACTTACTTATCATTCTTAAAGTAATGAACAGGACGAATCTCGATTCGCCATCCAAACTCTTCTCCTATATTTAATTGCGTTGTCGGATGAATAGAGGCCAGCTGAATCGCCTCATCCATGTCCTCTGCTTCAAAAATGAAAATGCTGCCAATCAGCTCTTTCGATTCTGTAAACGGACCATCTGTTACCATGACCTTCCCGTCCACACGGCGCAAGTTTTTGATCTCTGACTCCAGACCTGCATCAAGCAGAACCTTACCACTTTCATAAAATTTCTCCGTGTGCGGCTGGCATTCATCCATCACAGCCTCAATCTCTGCCCTTGGACGTGCATCCATTTTTTCAGAGTTGAAATAGCCCATACATAAAAATATCATCATCATATCTCCTAGATCACTCAAATTTTTTGTATCTATCTAAATAATTTGTAAAATTCTGATAATCTTATCTTGCCATAATTGCTCAAGCGGGGACCATTCTCGTACTTCTTTTTTCATCAAGAAGAAGCATCAGAACTGTCCCCATGCTTCTTGCTTTCGTTTTAACATGGTCAATGAGATAATTTGAGCAACGATAAACTGAAGGAGGAGTTATGAATGAAGAAGGTCATGAATGAACCTGAAGATTTGGTCGTGGAGATGTGCAATGGGATGGCCATGGCTCATCCGGAGCTTGAGTTTATGAAAAAGTATAAGGTGATGAAGAAAAAGGATTTGAATGAAGAGAAGGTAACGTTGATCAGCGGCGGGGGAAGTGGACATGAGCCTGCACATGCGGGGCTGGTGGGAAAAGGGATGCTCGATGCTGCAGTGTGCGGTGATGTGTTTGCGTCGCCTTCGCAGATCCAGGTATATCAGGCGATTAAAGCAACAGCCGGTAAAAAGGGAGCCTTGCTGGTCATTAAGAATTACAGCGGGGATATCATGAATTTTAAAAATGCGGCTCACTTGGCTTCAGAGGATGGCATCCCTGTGGAATATGTCAAAGTCGATGATGATATTGCGGTGGAAGACAGCCTTTATACAGTGGGACGCCGTGGTGTAGCGGGAACTGTGTTGGTACATAAAATTGCCGGAGCGGCTGCTGAAGAGGGCAGGGACTTGATGGAAGTCAAAGCCGTGGCGGAGAAGGCCGCTGAAAATGTCCGCAGCATTGGCTTCGCACTGACATCCTGTACCGTCCCAGCCAGTGGATCTCCGACTTTCAAATTGGATGATGATGAAATCGAATATGGCGTTGGGATTCACGGAGAGCCAGGGACAAGACGGGAAAAAATCGCGTCCGCTGATGAATTGGCACAGCGTATGGTGAACGACCTTCTGAAGGATCTGAAAATGGAAGAGGGGGATTCTTCCGAAATCGCGATCCTAGTAAACGGCTTTGGGGGTACACCGTTGCAAGAACTCTACCTTTTCAACAATGCCGTTACCCGGATTTTGGCGGATAAAAAGATCGCGATCAACCGTGCCTTTGTCGGTAATTACATGACCAGCATCGATATGGCAGGCGTTTCCCTGACCGTGATGAAGCTGGACGAAGAGTTGAAAACATTGCTATCCAGTGAAAGTACTGCATCTGCGTTCAGAGTGGACGGACCGGTTCCGGGTGTCGAGTACATCGACCTCGAGGAGGATGATGAAACGAAGCCGGTATCATTCGAGGTGGAAACACCGGAAGAGAACGCTGTAATCAAGAATAATATAGCCTCACTTGAGAACATCATATACCTCGTGGATAAAATGAGCGACATCATCATCAAGAACGAAGTACCATTCTGTGAATTGGATTCACATGCCGGGGATGGGGATTTCGGGATGAGCGTTTCCAAAGGCTTCAAGCAATTGAAACGGGAGTGGAAAGATATCCTGAGTCAGGATAATCTCACAATCGGCAGCTTTTTAGACGCAAGTTCCATGGTCATCATGGAATACTGCGGTGGTGCTTCCGGTCCGATATGGGGATCTGCATTCCGGACTGCAGGGAAAGCGGCCCAAGATCGAATGGAGCTGACCGTGGAAGAATTCGCTGATTTGCTGCAGGCTGCCGTAAAGGGAATCCAGGATACAGGCGAAAGATCCTTCGGCAGAGGGGCAGAGGTCGGCGACAAAACACTCGTGGATGCACTCGTCCCTTGTGCGGAGTCCTGGTCAGATAGCGCCGCTAACGGTGATGACTTCAAGACCGCTTTTGAAAAAGGAGCAGCGGCTGCTGTAGAAGGAGCCGAGAAAACCAAGGAAATCGTTGCCCGGATGGGACGTGCCGGTACCGTAGGGGAAAGAAGCCTCGGTCATCCGGATGCCGGTGCATATGCGCTGGGGGTTATCTTTACGGAGCTTGCGGAGAGTTTGAGGTAAAGATACGAGGAGCAAGGGGGCGGTTCTCTTGCTTCTTTTCTGTATAAGATGGAGGCACGTGGCCGGTTCTCATGCTTTATTTACTTTGGTAAGAGCATCGAACCGTCCCTATGCTTACAATAAAAAGGCTCGCCCAAAAAGTCGCAACCGGACTTTTGAGCGAGCTTCATTTTTCCCAGAACTTATTCTGGAAGTAACACTTCGTCGATCACGTGGATGACACCGTTGGAAGCCTGGATATCTGCTTTCACCACATTGGCGTTGTTGATGCGAACGGGATCCAGTGAGATATCCACTGTTTTCTTGGCTAGTGTTTCCGCCTTAGTACCGTCTTTAAGATCTGTAGACATCACTTTACCAGATAGCACATGGTACAGGAGAATGTCCTTCAAATCTTCTCTCGCCAATAATTCTTCTGCCGTAATGCCTAATTTCTTCAGCAGCTTTTCAAACGCAGCATCAGTCGGTGCGAATACCGTATACGGTCCCTCGCCTTTCAATGTCTCCACCAGGCCGGCTTTTTCTAAAGCGGCTGCAAGCGTTTTGAACTGGCCTGCTTCTACAGCGGTGTCAACGATATCCTTACTTGCCGGAGCTCCGCCTTCAGTAGCCGATACGCCATTTGAAAGGGTCAGGAAAACCATGAATACTGCCATAATCAAAGCAAATGTTTTATTTTTCATCATTCTACCTCCTGCTATTTTTATGTAAACATGTGTTTACTCAGAAGGTAGTATGTGTTTGTTTAGCAGGATTATCCATTTTGTTTATATATTTGGACAAATTTGTCCCTGACCCGGGAGCGTGGGCAATCTCGCGCTTCAATTTTTTTATGAGGTAGTTTCAGATATATCCCGATGTTTTCCAGACATTTCAGCTTAGTAAGATCAAGAACGGGGAAGCGGTGCAGATGGCTGAGTTATACGAATGCGAAATTTTGGAACCAACGCCCCTCTCAAACGTAAATAAACTAAAGACTCAAAAGTGGGAGGCAAAATCATGAGGCAACTTTATATAAAGCAAAAAGTATTTAGTCTTAGCGGGAAGTTCACGGTAAAGGATCAAGAGGAGAAGGACCGATATTATGTGGAGGGAAGCTTTATGAAGGTTCCGAAGACTTTCTCTATTATGAATGCAAGCAAGGATGAAGTGGCCCTTATTACGAAGAAGACGTTCAGCTTTTTACCGAAGTTTTTTGTTGAGGTGAATGGTCAAGAGGCATTGACGATCAAGAAGGAGTTATCCTTTCTGAAAGCACGCTATACGATTGATGCGGCAGGCATTGAAGTGCAGGGGAATTGGTGGGATATGGATTTTCAAGTGTTACAGCATGGCAAAATCGTAGGCGAAGTGGGCAAGGAGTGGTTCACTTGGGGCGACAGTTACAGGGTGAAAGTAATAAATGAAGAGATGGAAACGCTGATGATTGCTCTTGTTATTGCCATTGATTGTGTGAAGGCGGATGAAGCGGCTGCTTCTTCGGTTAACTGAGAGTGTAGTATGGAAAAGCACGGGGACGGTTCCCGTGCTTTTTTAAGTGGTAGATCAATATGTAAATCCGCCTCTGGTCCATGGGGATAGGTAACGTTGCTTTCTCTGACTAGACTGACCGGGGTACCTGTCCCTTTGGTTGATCAAGGGATATAGCAATATCATATTTATTTATTTTAATTATTTTAATATACTTAATTTAGTGAACTTTCAGTCTAATGATTGTTTTCTTCAGAAATTTCTTTTAGCCGGCTTTTTCGAAAATCCCAATTATTTAAGAAGTCGCAAAAAGCTTTGATCAGCACGTTATTGGAGTATTCTTTCTTGTAAATTAACCAGGTTTGCCGTTTCACATGCTCCCCTTCTTTTGTTAAGCAGGGTGTTTTGAAGAGGTCTTCATCCTCCTCCAATAATATGTTGGGGAGAATAGCATAGCCCAAGCCGTTTAATACCATTTCTTTACACGTTTCCATATTGTCTACTCTCATCGTGATGGATGGGGGCGATACATAATTTTCTGTCCACCAGTTATCGATCAATGTTTTTAATGAGGTGTCCGTGTTGTAGTAAATCCTTGGGAGATTCGCCAGGTTACTCAGATCAATAGGTTTCTTGGATACAATGAGTAAGTTTTCTTCCATGAGTAATTGTTTTTCTTGAGAAAGCTTATAGTTGCCCCTGAGGATTCCCAGCTGTGTTTGTTCTTTGAAAATGGAGTTGATGACTTCTTCACTCCACCCGGTTTTGACATGGAATTCCACTAAGGGAAACTGTTTGGTGAACTCACCCAGGATAGGAGGGAGTTTGTAGCGGGAAAAAATGCTGGAAGCACTGATTCTTAACGTTCCTTGAATCTTGTTCTCAAAGTTTAGGACATGTTCTTTTACTTTTTGGAACTCTTTCTGCATGTTCATGGCGTATTGGACCAGGTATTCACCTTGTGGGGTAAAAGCGACGCCCCTATGGCCCCGGGAGACAATTTTCACGCCGAACTCTTCTTCCAGCTTTTTTAGTCTATAGGTTACCGCAGGTTGTGAGCTTCTTAAGGCTTCAGCGGCTTTGGTAATATTTTTGTGTTCGAATAACAAAGTCAATAAATCCCAGTCGAATTGATCCATGACAGCCTCCTGGAGTTGTTGATGTTAGTGGTTTTAGGGAATGATATAAAAATATTTTATCGTATATTATAAAAAATAAATATTTTATTTATTTCTCTTCCTTGAATATACTCTTCTTATACCATGGTATCAATTAATTTTTTAAGAAGGTGCATGACAGAGTGAACATTCATGGTCAATTATATAAACTGCCAAGCGTTTTAATGAGGGGTGGGACGAGTAAAGGGTTAATTTTCAAAGATATGGATCTGCCAAAGGATGACAAAGACAGGGATTACGTCATAACCAAAATTTATGGAAGTTCTAAAAATGGACAGATTGACGGCATCGGAGGGGGAACGCCTCTCACAAGTAAGGTTGCCATAGTGGGGGTAACGGATAAACCGGAATGTGATATTTATTATACATTCGGTCAGGTTAGTACAAATAGTCAGAATATTGATTATAATGTGACTTGTGGAAATATGGCTTCGGCTGTCGGATTATTTGCAGTCGAAGAAGGCCTGGTCAAAATCAATGAAGGGATGACGAGGGTAAGGATTTATAATACCAATACCAAGCGGGTGATGGAAGTGGAAGTACCCGTCAAGGATGGACATGTCATCTATGAGGGGGATTTCTCTATAGCCGGAGTTTCGGGAACGGGATCATGCATTATGGTCAACTTCCTGGATTTCGGGGGATCCTACACGGGGGATTTGCTTCCGACGGGGAATGTAGTGGATATCATCCAGCTCGAGGATGGGAGCATGGTGGAAGTGACGATCATTGATGTTGGAAATATTCTGGTCTTCCTTCACGCTTCTGATATTGGGTTAAAAGGAATTGAACTTTCAGGGGAAATCAATCAACCATCTGTGCAAAAAAGAATTGAAGAAGTCAGAGTGAAATGCGGCAGACTTATTGGATTATTTCAGGAAGGGGAGGTTGTCACACCTGAAACTCATGCTCTCCCAAAGGTAGCCATTATTTCTCCAGCAACCGAGTATACGGATGAAAATGGGGAAGTGGTCAAGAGCGACAACATAGACATCGTAGCCCGATATATCGCAATGGGAACACTGCATCGTGCATTTGCAGTCAGCGGCGCCATTGGGCTCGGCACTGCTTGCAAGATACCCGGATCCCTTCCTCATTCACTTATCTCAGAAGGCAAGGATGAAATCAACATCGGCCATCCGACCGGAACAATCCTTGTTCATGTCAGCGTAAGGAAAGAGAATTCTACTTATAAGCTTGTAAGAGGCGGAATAGGAAGAACGGCAAGAAGGATCATGGAAGGACATACTTTGATACCCATTGAATTGATGGGTTGATAAGTATCGAAAAAAATTAAAGCGTTTACAAAGGGGAGAATTACATTGAAAAGAAAACTTGTACTGATTGTCATTTTACTCGCAGGGCTCATCATAGCAGGCTGCAGCTCAAATAAATCTGCTGCAGGAAGTCAGGATTACCCCAAAAGACCGGTCGAGTTAGTTGTTCCTTTTGGTGAAGGGAGTGCCAGTGATACATTTGCCAGAAAATTTGCTGAAATCATGTCCAAAGATATGAAGAAACCCCTTCAACCTGTCAATAAAGATGGCAGCGGCGGTCTGGTGGGAATGGTGTACGCACACGGCCAGGCGAATGATGGGTATACGGTGCTTGAGGTTACGCCTTCACATGTGATTGCAGATGTGCTCGGAAAAGGGGAGGGTCTGACGTTCATGGATGAGTTTGAACCACTTGCCCGCATTCAATCAGATATATATGTTCTATCTGTGCCCGCGAATAGTGATTTAAAAAGTTTTGATGAACTGGTGAAAAAGGGGAAAGAAAAAGAGATCACCTTCGCAGGCGTCAGTCCAGGTGGTTTGGATGATATGACCCTGAATGCTTTAGCTGATGCTACAGGTGTCAAAGTAAAGTTCATTCCTTACGGGTCAGGATCGGAAGTGAAGGCAGCGGTACTTGGTGGGGAAGTGGACGTATACTTAGACAAGTTGATCAATACGGTCGGATACATCAAAGATGGCAAGGTCAAGCCGTTGGTTGTTTTGAATGACGAACGTATCGCCAAAATTGACGAGTTAAAAGACACGCCTACAACAGTGGAAAAAGGCTATGATGTCACAATCGGATCCTGGAGGGGATTCGTGGTCAAAAAGGGGACTCCTCAGGAAGTGAAAGACGTTCTCTTAGATCAAATGAAAAAAGCATATGAAACGGAAGAATACAAAGAGTTCAATGCTGAATCGCTAACAGATATTCGTGAAGGATTCCTGGGTTCTGAAGAATTCAAAGCGGCCATGAAAGAAGACTACGAAAAATTTGATAAGGTAGCGAAACAAACGGGACTTAAATAATCTTACGGCGGCTTCAAATGCCGCCCGTTTTGGAGGGGAGTATATGGGGGAAGTACTATTTCATGTTGTTCTTATACTGGTGATGGGGCTGTTTTTCAAGGAATCGTTCGCCATTTCAACAGGACGGTCGGCTGATCCAATAGGGCCGGCCGGGTTTCCACAGGTCATTATTGTGCTCATTCTATTATTATTGATCGTATCATTATTCAAAGCCATTAAGAAATCCAGTAAAGAGAAGGCTGTACCTTTAAATATTAATCTGGCATATGGCGGGCTGTTAGTAGGAATCATCGTGTTTATAGTATTGAACGATTTCATCAGCTTCACGCTGGCTACCATTCTTTTTTGCTTCTTTTTATTCTTCTTACTGGGTCAAAAAAATTATGTGAAAATGACCATCACGTCCATTGTGGTCGCGGTGACATTTACACTGGTATTCGGAAACCTATTGACCGTACCTTTACCTAGAGGAATTGGTTTGATAAAAGAATTAAGTTATTTCTTATATTGATAAGGGGGGAGAAAGATGGACATACAACTATTAGTGGATGGGCTGATGACAACCTTGACACCGATGAATTTACTTCTGGTCTTTGTCGGGATGCTGGTCGGCGTTTTTTTCGGCTCTCTTCCGGGCATCAGTTCATCGATGGGAATTGTTCTGATGCTGCCGTTTACATATTATATGGGAATACTTCCTTCCATTATGTTACTGGTAGCACTCTATGCAGGTTCAGCCTACGGCGGTTCCATCACGGCTATTTTGTTTAATACACCAGGAACACCTGAATCAGTCGCCACAACATTTGATGGCTATCCGATGACCAAGAACGGGAAAGCGGGGAGGGCACTTAGCCTGGCGATCAGTGCCTCCGCATTTGGAGGAATATTCTCTGTTCTGATTATGCTATTTCTGGCACCGCCTTTATCCAAGGTGGCCTTGAATATTCAGAGCGCCGAGTATTTCGCTTTAACCGTACTAGGACTCACGGTCATTTCATCGATTGGAACGAAGTCACCAATCAAAGCCATTGCCTCAGGGTTAATCGGGATTCTGATTGCGATGATCGGGATGGATCCCATCGTAGGGGCGAATCGATTTACTTTCGGCAATGTGGAACTGATGAACGGCCTTGAGATGATTCCCATCATGATTGGGGCGTTCGCCCTGGCGGAAGTATTGAATCAAGTAACCGACAAACATAAAGACTTGAATATGAGCAACAAAGTTTCACTGGAAACGATTAAGATTGTAGAGCTTATCAAACATAAATGGGTGTTATTGAAATCTGCCGTGATCGGGACGGTCATCGGCATCCTTCCAGGAACAGGCGGGTCCATTGCCTCAATTGTGAGTTATGGAGAAGCCATGCGTACGAGTAAAAATAGAGAACAGTTCGGGTCAGGCGAAGAAGAAGGAGTCGTGGCCCCGGAAGCTGCCAACAATGCAGCAGCCGGCGGTGCAATGATCCCCACCCTGGTCTTGGGGATACCCGGCAGTCCCACAACTGCCATCATCCTGGCGGCCCTTGCACTTCAAGGGTTGCAGCCCGGCCCTCAATTAATGACGGAGCAACCGCTGATGCTGTACTGCATATTCTTCTCTATGTTAATCGCAAGCGTAACCGTATTCATTGGCGGGCGATTGGGGGTCAAAGCCTTTGCGGCGATACTGAAGCTTCCTTATTCGATGTTGGGAACCCTCATCGTGTTACTATCAATGGTAGGCTCCTACGCCGTGGGCAATTCCATGTTTAACGTCTGGGTCATGCTTGTATTTGGCATATTGGGTTACTTTATGAAGAAATATCATTTCTCTCCTGCATCCCTAGTACTGGGACTGGTTCTTGGGCCGATGATGGAAGAGAACTTCAGAAGGAACCTGTTGGTCACAGAAGGAGACTATCTTTCCTTTATCACTAAACCAATCTCCGGAATCATTCTGCTGATTGCCGTATTGGCCATGTTCTATCCAATGATCGCCAAAGCTTTGAAAAAGAAAAAAGACATGGATGGATCGAGTGTTGGGTTTTAGGGAAGATGAGGAGGACAATGCAACAATGGTCCGATAGTAAAGACACGACTAGGGTCCCGTTCTAGTTGTGTCTTTTTCTATCATTTTTTTTTCGAATATACATATCTAGCATTAATGAAAAATAAGGTGCCAAAGAAAAACAAAGCGGTCATCAACCAGCTCGAGATCGCCCAATACTCTCCGTTTAATAGATACCCACTGATCAAAGTCACACATATCATATTTCCCACTGGATCAGGGTCTTCATTAACGGCATAACCGAAACCGAGATCTACATCTCGGTGGGCTTCACTCTCCTTGGAGGGATCCTCACCGTCTACGTACTATGGAAGAAAAAGCGGAGTGCCGTCGTCATTGTGGGCAGGGAATTGAGGAAGGTCACAGGAGAGAAGAAGAAGAGCATTCCACTTCAGGAGATTAAGAAGGTTACGTATGATAAGAAGCAGATCAGTGTTTATAACAAAGAGTATGTGCTTACGATGAAGTTTCCATTGCGATGGGTGGAGTGCGGTGAGTCTTATTATGTGATGGTGGAGCAGACGGGCATTTGAGGGAGCAGCCTTAAATTGAGGAGTGAGCCAAGGACATCCTTGGCTCTTTTTCGTGTGATCCTGCTACTTCCTGTCAAACAAATCTTCATCCCCAACTATTTCTTTGATCCCGTGATTTTCTTCAAGATACTTTCCGATAAGAGATTGATTAATCCCATGTCGGACAGCTCTCCAAATAATAGAATACAAGGCCGCTCCGATTACAATCAGCCCTACAAAAGCTAAAAAGATGACTTCCATTGCATTCATTCCTCCCATCGCTGATTTCATTTCTATTATCCTTCATCCTCAAGAGCAGGTATAATCTGTTCCTCAATAGCCTCATCCAGATCCTCTATCTGGTATTCAAGAATGCTGATTAAGTGATTTTACTCGGTTAGTAATACGTTTTGCCTGAATATGACGATGGCCATGATGATTAATGTGATTAGTAGTAGTGCGGTTTGTGTTTTTTGTGGAACTTTTGCTTCTCCTTCCTATTGGCAAATCACATATATAGCGTATCACAATGGGAAGAAGGGATTTAGTAGTTTGGTAGTTTGTAAACGTCAATGCGCATACATCAAATTTTACTATTACTTAACGTTCTTCTGATGGTCATAACAGTATATCGTCCCATTAAAATTTGGATTCGCTAAACAATAAGCCCTAACCTTATCTGAAACAGGCTTATGGCAAACGGTACAAACAGAACGTGAACTGTTCTTTTGTTCAGGTGCACTCAATACCCGCTTATGTTCTTCTCTAGTTATTAGGTCACTTATATTTGCCTCTTTGAAAGCTTGATAAATGGATAAAATATCACTCTCACTTAAAAGAGGTTCTTTATGCTGGATCTTCAACACCGATTCTTTCCGATGGATAAATTCGGACAACTCGATGTCATACACAATCAGTTCGTTAGAAGCGATTTTACGGTAATCAGGGTCTACTTTAAATGTAGAGCGCTTAGTAAATGAAACCATGGAAACAAAGAGGTTTTGGTACTTCTCATCGATCAGTGAAGAGAGTGCTTTCATGTGCCCATAGTTTTGTACAAAAGGATTCATCATTTTGAACTTCCCATTGACCAGCCACGTGTTCCGATTTTTCCCGCCATATATGGTACCCTGATAGTTTTTTGTCTCAATGACAAAGATTGCGTAAGGAGTGATTACCACATGATCAATTTGAGAATAGTCGGACTTCGCTTTTGAGTTGGGAATGAGGAGATCGCTTAGGTGGCGATAGTCCTTTTTGAGCTGATCCAGCTGGATATCAATTTTGTATTCTCCTAGTTCTCCTTTTCTAGTAGCAATTTGTTCATTGGTTCTTTTAGGTTTTGATGGTGGGGGAGTAGCAGCTTGTTTTGGTTTGGGTTCGGTTGTTTTCTTTTTTAGGAAGTTTAGGAATAATAGCATGAGTTTCTCCTTGGTGGTTTGATATACTTAGTATCGTACTTATAGGTGGGAATTTTAACCACTATTTAAATTTAGAATAAATAATCAAGGAGGCAACTAATGGCCACTCCCATCACCATCAACAAAAATAATAAACTACTATATGATGCTACCAATATTAAAGAAGCTGCAGGCTACCTTGCTGAACATCTCAATATAAAGAAGTCAAAATGCTTTGATTCCATCGAGAGGGGATATGTTTATAATATTCCCTACCATTTCGAAGGGGACGAGTATCGTTTTATAGCACCACCAGAGATTGCTGCTAATCGTCGTCAAGAATTAGAAGATAGGGACCATAAAAATGCCCGCCGTATCTGGTTGGTGCCGGCGAATCCAAACGAATATGACTTGGAAAAGGCATTCGTCCAATTTGAATACCTTGACTGGAAACGTTCCTATAACTATGAAAATGGAGATATCTTATTTTTGTATGTTTCAGGAAGTGTCAAAAAGGTCAGGTATAAGGTGGAAGTAATAGAGGGACTTGTTCAAACAAATGATACAATCTATGATAAGTCATTTTGGTTAGACCAAGAGAAGTATGAACCATCTATTGGTGGAGACAAGACGCGTGTCCGATTGGTCGATGTGGTTGATACGGATAGTCTGTCTCTTTATCAGTTAAGGGAGCATGGTCTGAAAGGGAATATCCAGGGCTCCATGAAACTTACGGGTGAGCTATGTGACTACATTATGTCGTTCTTTCAAAAGGATTTATCAGCTGAGGTTTATCCTGATGAAGTACCGGAAATGTGGGAAGGGAAGCAGAGAACGATAACTGTTAACTCATATGAACGCAATCCACTTGCTCGTAAGCAATGCATAAATCATTATGGTGCCGAGTGCCAGATATGTAAGATGAATTTCGAAGATACTTATGGGGAAGTGGGGAAAGAGTTCATTCACGTACACCATATTACACCACTACATGAAATTCAGAAGGGTTATCAAGTGAAGCCGATAGAGGATTTGATACCTGTGTGTCCGAATTGTCATGCGATGCTTCATAGGAAAGAGAATGGAGTGTATTTAACAGTAGAGGAATTGAGAGATCGTCTTAAAATAAAAATAGGCACTCCATAAAACATAATAAGAAAGCCGCATCTTACTCCCCACGTAAGCTACGGCTTTCTCTCTTAGCTAACTTTATAACTTCCTTCACATCCGAACCCCTATAAACAGAAGTCCTCCTATTATGATCTGTAAAATATATCTCCCCATAATCATGCTCACGGGAAAACCCAACAATCATAAAATTATATGTGTGCTTCCCTTTTAATAGAATCAATTCTTGTTTCTTGATGGAAATCCCCCCCAATTAACTACCAAGTCATTCTTCTGGCTGATTTGCTTTTTTTATTCTATCAATTTCCTGAAAAATCCGGTCAATGCTAATTCCTGTATTATTATGTATTCTGCTTAGTGTTAGTGAGGTTGGAATACTTTCTCCTCTCTCGATCCTCCCGTAGCCTTCTTCAGACATTTTAGTGATCCAGGCAAACTCAGCCTGGGTCATATCCATTTCAATTCTTCTTCTTTTCAGTAGCTTTCCCAGTAATTCCGCAAAAGGCTTATTTTCTTCTTTTACCAAAGGATTCTCCCCTTTTTAGAACCATTATCAAATTGGGGAAAATCATGTACCACGAACAGTAAGTAGAATTATTACAAATTATGTAAAATTTATTAAATTTATTTTTGTCACTGGTTATTTATAAGGGATTTCTATATTCAGGTGCCTTATAGGGATTGAGAATTGGTAAGAAAGTAACTGATGTGTCCATCTTTCCTCTATGGACTCCATATAAATGTTAAAATATAGGTAATATAATCCATAGGAGGTCACCAACATGCCGACCTACAACAAGTTAGTACGGGATAAAATCCCACAGATCATTGAAAGTAAAGGTAAGGAGTTTTCAACAAAGATCCTCAACGATGAAGACTACATAAAGTATTTAAAAGAAAAAGCTTATGAGGAACTTGATGAATACTGTGCGGCTGAAACGGATGGAGAAGCTGTGGAAGAGCTTGCTGATCTCTTGGAGGTTATCAGGGCTCTGACTAAGCAGCATGGATCTACTATTGCAGAAGTGGAAGCAGTGCGGAGAGATAAGGCTGGGAAGCGAGGGGGATTTGAGGAGAAGGTGTTATTGATTGAGGTGGAGGATTGATTCATTGGTTGCTGAAGGAGAATATGATTTTGAAAAGAGATTAGTTGCCTAATCTGAGGTATTTATACTATATAAGTACCTTGTAGTTAATGGCTTCATACAAAAAACAATTTGCTTGTGTAAATGCAAATTAGTATATATTACTCATAATGTTATCCTTTTTAAGGAGAAACCCACTTTTTAATAGTCTGTAAGTAAGGTAGTATTAAAGTAATATCCATAAACTGGAGTGGTCGAAATGGTAAATGATTATATCAACTACTTAAACTCTATGAATAACGCGAATAGCTCTAACGAAAATGCATTAGCAGAAGCTCAAATAACAAACCCTTATTATGAAAAAATAAGAGTTGAAAGAAACCTAGGGAAATATTTAGCACAAAAAATTAAAAATAAGCCCACATCAATTATTCTTACAGGTCATGCAGGTGATGGTAAGACTAGCCTTATTTACCAAATATTAAGGCAATTTGATTTGCTAGAAGCTAATAAGAATTTGAAAGTTGCAGATGAGCTTTATTCTGAACGAATGGGAAAGTCAATATTTTATGTTAAAGATATGAGTGAGCTCTCAGAAGTAGAGCAAGAGAAATTATTATTGAAATGCTTAAATGCTAAAAAAGAAGGAAATTCATCTATTCTAGTCTCAAATACTGGACCATTGCTAAATACCTTTAAAAGGGTTAATGATAGTCCTGAAATTGAAATGAAACTCTTAGAACTCATGGATGAAAATGAAGGAATAGAATCAAATGTTGCTGGTCACGAAATACTTTTAATTAACATGGCTCGAATTGACAACGTGGTACTAGCCCCTAAGTTATTAAAGAAATTACTCTCTGAAGAATTATGGAATCCTTGTAACCAATGTGAAAAGAATTCAATGTGTCCTATTTATAATAATTATCAAACGATAAACAATAACATCGAAAATGTTAACAATGTGCTATCAGCTTTTTATAGATGGTTATTTGAGAATGATAGAAGACTAACTGTTCGACAGATTTTATCTCATTTATCATATTCGATAACAGGTAATTTAGGTTGTAGTGATGTAGCAGAAAATCAAAGCGAATTTCAGAATGTGGTTCATAAGTTTAACTATCATTCGTCTAATTTATTTTTTGGATATATTGGTATTGAAAATGACGATGAATCGAATCAAATACAAGCAATTAGGGAAATTCAACATCTTAAGTTAGATTCTAAAGAGCTACATAAGGATTATTCACTTTTTGTTAAACAAGACTTTTCTTATCTTTCTAGGGAAGTCCAGAGTATTGCTGAACAAATTTGGGCAAAGTATCATCGTGAATATACTCATAATTCACTAAACCTCCTCAAAGATGAGAAACCTTATAAACTTCGAAAAGCTATCAGAAGAATGCAAATTATGTTTGGTATGCACGACATAGACTCATTGAATACTCTATACAGTAGCTTGTTTTCACCCGTCTTTGCAAAGTTTTTACTTATTAGAAATGAAGAAATTGGAACTCGAGAAAATAGAGAATTAAGAAATAAGATAACAAAAGCTCTATATTTTATTTTTGTAGGGTCTTTAAATGGATATGAAAATAGTGACGAAATTTATTTACCTTTAATCAGATATGGTAGTGGACTTCAAAATGTACAGTTACTACAAGGTAAGATAGAAAAACGGGAAATAAAATTAGTACAAATATATAGAGAATCAATTTTTGATGAGGATGAAAGTCACTATATTTTAAATTTGAAATTTGCAAAAGTCACTAAATCTTTTCCAGTATCGCTAATGTTATTTGATTATTTAGATAAAACTTCAAAAGGTGCTGTTTCTACAAGAATTAATCCATCTTTAAGCCATGGTATAGATACTATGAAAGCCAAGTTGTATGAAAAGTACAAATTTAAGGATAATCATACAACTGAGGTTTTAGTTCATACAAATAATGGAGCTAAAGTCGTTAGACTTGAGGTAGATAGTTATGAAGTATTTGTGGACTGATAGGAGGGATTATAATGAATGAGAATACATTTCCAAGTAATAATTATAAAGTGGATATGCAAAATATCCAGATTCAAACATATGGACAAAGATTATATAAAGACCAGTCATTCTATGAGTATTTGCTTGAATTCCTGTTGGTTTTTATTTCCAAAAAAGGAACAAAAACAAACATCTCGGAAGAAGGTTTTTCTTTTCCCATTCATTTAGCGAATGAAAAATTAGCATACAACCTTGTACCAAACATGGGCTTAAAAAGGTTTATTTTTCTAAACAGAAGTGAGCCCGACAAAAGATTTAAAGTAGATACTGAGGCATTAGAAGATCATAGGGCTCACATGAAGAAACGAATTAACGTTTCTAATAATACTATAAACGAAGATTTTATCGTTGATGTACTTCAGGATTTACTATATGGCTTTAATGCAATTATTGGGAAAAGATCATGGTTTGCTCAGGCATTATTACCTGTAGCACCCGAATTGATTTTCTGTGAAGCAATTGGAAGTAAGAAAACTAGAGAAATCCTAACATATGAACCAGGAGCTAAAGATGTAGATTATTCTTTTGAATTTAATGGTCGATACTTTATGGCAAGAGGTGGAGAGGTTTATTACTTACATGTTCTTCAAGGATTAGTGGAAAAGGGAGAGTACAAAGATGAGTTAGAGAGACATTTAAAAACGCTCATAAATAGCGTGCCTCAGTTAAGTAAGATATCAGAATTTATCCAAGGTACATGGGAAGATTATCATTATTCTGGTGATAATCAAAAGGAAATTCAAAAAACAATGGAATGGATACCGGATAATTATAAAGAAAGATCTAGTTTTACTATAATAGAATTAAAAAATTTATTAAGTTCATTAATAAATCCACTAGAAATGATTGATTTACTTGGCTCGTTAATTATTTTGCAGATAATGAGAATGATGTCTCTTCAAGCATCTAAATTGTTAAAAAATGAAGATGATCTCGTCTGGATTATTGATTTAACAGATGATCCTACTGGTCAAGTTCGAAAAATAGCTGCATCTCAATATTCCAAAGTAGAAGAAGACGTATTTAGAGCAGTCCATACAGCGGATATTGACTCTTATATAGCTGCTTCTAGTAAACTCAAAGATAAACCAAGAGAAATGGTAGAACCGAAACTTTATGAGGATGCTTCTAAGGATACTAATCGTTTAATTAGAAAGTTAGGTAAAGATATTGGATTTATAGTCCCGCCTAAAGGAGCTAATATGAGGTTTAGTTTAAATGAAGAATTAGTAAAATTATTAGTTATTACCTTAATAGAGCCAGGTGAGAGGATCTTACTTAATACATTTTTAGAAAAATGCTACGATCATTTCAAAATGATTATTGGACCAAAGCAGGCAAAAGTGTTTTGGGAAGAAAATAAAGATGTTGATGTTTCTCCCTTTAATAAAAACCTAGATAAATTCCAACAAATGTTAAAAGACTGTGGGTTTTTAAGGGATTTATCTGATGCAACTTCTATAGTAGAAAATCCTTTTAAGGGGTGATTATATGAATGCTTATATTAGTGAAATTAATAACCTATTATATAAAAAAATAGATTTCAATGAAACTTCAAGGCATTTGTTTAGACTAGATTATTTTGTACATCCATATATATATATCAGTGTTTGCTCAGATATCCAAAAAAGAGCTGGAAATAATGGGGTCGAATTTACGGGTAAGATAGCTCCAGATCAGTATAAAGATTATGAAAATAATCCTGCTTATAGGAAATATCTACCGGAATTTAACAAAAATAATTATATTGATAAACAAGATTCCATGACAAAATGGAGAAATGAATGGACACAAAAGATACCTGGTATTGTTCTCTTGATGGGAACTGAGAATGTGGAGGATAAGGGTGGATTAAGAGATTTTTATACAATAACCCCTAAAACTGTTGAATCTAGTCTTGGAGAAAATTATTCTAAATGGTTTGCTAACTACATTGATGTAGATGATAAAGAGGAAGTAAATATCATAAATAATTTTTTTATAAACTTATTTAAGATAGTACCTAAAGATTTATTTAAGCTTAGTCAAATTGTTGATGAAATAGAGAAGGAACGCCAACTTGATGCAACTAACGTCATTAATATTTTCGTTAAAAGATTATGGGATGACTGGGGTTTACCCTCACTATATGCCCTAGAAGATAGGGAGATAACGAAATTAAAAAAAGGAAGAAAATTCGATTTGCTTTTAAAGGCGAACAAGTTTGCTAATAGAGGAGAATTTAAAGATGGCTTGAGTAAAAGTAAGTTTGATAAACTCGAACAGAAATTTCAAAAATTCATTAATGAGAAATATGACATGATTGTTCACTATGAAAAAGACTTAAAACGTGAGTTCGACTCTTTTGAAGATTTTAAGTCAGGGATGTTCAATTTTTTTAAAGGGAAAGAAATAGAAATCCTTCGTCCAAAACTCTCTCGATTAGACTTCCAATTTATTAATGAAATTTTAGATATAAAGCTAAGTAGTGGTGCACAGAAAAAAGATAAAGTGACCCCGATATACGGTGCGCCGTTACCAGTTTATTCTAAGATGATTTTGAGTACCTTGGATAAATACTTTAATAACTCTAACATCGGTATTAATGAAAAGGTGAAGATAGAAATTAATGTAAAAAGCGTTACCTTTGCGGATACTTTAAATTCAGACGAAGAAAAATATGATAAATGGACTAGTCTTTGTATGTTTACTGGTGGCCTATTAGATTATATTAATGATGAAATAGAAGATTTGGTGTCAGTTGATTATGCTGATCGATATGAATTTTTTGATATAAACAAGTTTGCTGATAAAAATATTAAAATTGCTTCCAGTAGTCAGAAATTGTCAAATATTATATTTGAGTTTCGAATTGGAGAAATATTGAAAAGTGAATTTAAATGGATTTTTCATACCAATGACTATTGGTTTCAAGCGTTTACTCACTTAAAAGAAATAAAAGAGAAAATGGAAGTTGAAGCACCTTTACTTCCGATTTTTCATTGCAAGAATCTAAGTGGGTTATTAGAGGTTACAGATAAAGAGTCTTTTCATTTTCAACTTAATGCAACGAATTTAGAAATGGTTAATGTTTTTTCGCTTATGCCTGAAGATGTACGAAACGGGTTGTTAGCTTCAAAATTGTTCAAACTAGTGAGACCCTTTGATAATTTTATTAAATCTTTATATGAGAATGGTTTGTATAATTGTATTAATCAAGCAAAGAATGATAGTGCACTTAAATACATTTCCTCTTATATAGCAATGTCAGAGGGTTTATGTGGGAAGATAAATGAATTAAATTTAGTTGAGAAAGACTACTTGAACTTAGTCTCTAATTTATTTTATATGGTGTCTAATAAAGAAGCTGCTTCTTACCAATTAAAACTAGAAGGTGCGATAATTCCACCGTATCACCCTGCCCTTTTGGAAAAATTAATAGAACAGCAAGCATTTCAGAGACGTGGAATAAAATTAACTATAGAAGAATTAATAGAAGGCAGTACCTTTAACAGAATTCAAAATAAAATTATGGAAATTGAAAAACATTCAACAATTATTTCAGGAGTAGATACAATAATTTCTGAACACGAAGAATCAAAAGTACCAAAAAAGGTTTATGGATATTACGCTTTACACGGGAAGATAACTTCCGATTTAACCTTAGATAATAGTGTTTTTTTAGATGGAGACTTGGTGTTTGATGAGGACTTTGATACTAAAGAAATGATTTCTGATAGCGCTCTTTCTAAGTTAATAACTGAACAAATAAATGAGTATGTTAAAACCTACCCTGCACATACGGATACCATTAAGATAACATTCTTAAACTTTTCAAATTTACAGCCATTAATAGCAGGGGTACATAACTTCGTTAATAGCTTAGAAGGTATAGGCCATAAAATTCATTTGAAGTTACAGATTTTAGCTGAAAATAGTAATAACCAGGGTAGAAATTATGTTAACTATTGGCTAGATAACTTTTTTACAGAAGATGATCCCGTTGAAATTGAGACATATTTTAATGAAATTAATCTCTTTGATGTTCATTTAAGTGAATTTGATGAGCAACTTTATGAAAGTGATTTAACTTTTCTGGATAATATCTTAAAAACAAATGAAATTATTTATGAAAGAACTGGAGAAAAATCTATTGATCCATCAGAGACAAGGTTTCCTATGGTTTTTCATCCAATACCAGTGTTAAAAAAGAATTTCACTAAAAACATTTCTATTAGTCAGAAACAATTCCAAGCTTCATACAGTCATACTCAGTTACTACACTGGATTGAACGACCTCACAGTGTTAAGGATATGTATAGAATTGAGAAAGAACTTACGCTCCCTGAAAGAATAGGTGAGCTTTTAGAATTTCTACATTTAAAAACTAGATGGTTAGTTACATTAGATTCAGGTTTAGATAAGACTTTTCTAAATGAAAAAAATGTAATTAGTTTTTCTACTGGTGAGGGAACTTTTGGTGAGTTAAATATGACTATCTCATCAAGACCTGACGTAAGAACTGATCTTGAAATAAAATTAACTCGCAGGCTAAAAGCTCTATTTCCTTCATGGTCATCAGAGCAATGTACTCTTGCCTCACAATACTGCGTTGAAAAATCTTTTGTCTTAGATGGACTAAAAATTCTAAAGGCTTTAAATCCCTATGATTATGAAATTCATAGCTTTTTATCGAGTTTATTATCTTATGAAACCTTAGGGATGAACAATATAAATGAAGACACTATCATAAAAAATTTCATTTCGTTAGATACTTACAAACATTGGTTTTACGGGGAAACAAACAGGCCGGATTTTCTAAAGATTGAAATTAACAAAGATACTCAAGAAGAAGTAGTTGTTATTGATGCAACTCTTATTGAATGCAAAATGGCAAAGTATAATGATGCTCACATAAAAAAAGGAATACAACAATTAAGTAATGGTATAAAACACTTGATGGGAAAATTCAATCCTTTATCCCAGGATTTTAATAGAAGGTATTGGTTTTCACAATTATATAGAATGTTAGCATTCTCAAACATGAATATATCTGAAAATGAAAAAGAAAGAACTAGCTTAAATCAACATTTGTTAAAAGTTTTAGACGGGAAATTTAAGGTTAATTGGAGTTCCTGTTTGGTAACATATTGGTTAGATTACAATAATGAGTTTATTGATGAAAACGTTTTTATACTAGAAGGATCAGAAATAAGTTGCAGGCACTTGGCATACGGTCAATTATATGTGCAATCTAATTTACTACCTGAGGATCTAAGAAATAAAATTGAATTTGAAGATCCATCTAGTTTAGAGATCTCTTTAGTTGCAGATGATGAGGTAGCAAACGATTTAGTTATAGCAGATAATTCGGAGAAATTGAAGGACGACAAAGTTGTCGATATCTTTGATGGCTTTGAAAATGTAACTAAATTTAAAAAGGAAGTAGAAAAAAACACGACAAATAATAAATATAAATCCGAGAATACTATAAGAGATCTACCCAGGGATGAAAGAATGCATATTAAAAAACCTGACATTATAAGTACAAAGAAAAAAGATCTAGACTCCACTGAAAATATAACGGTTGTTGCACAAAAAGAACAAGAATATAAGACATCCTCACCATTGGAGAATATCAGAATACTTTTAGGTGAAGAACTTAGAACTAAGAGGAAAATATATTGGGAATATGGTCATCCTCAATTAGAAAATAGGCACATATTAATTTCAGGTAAATCAGGAGTAGGAAAAACCTATTTTATGCAATGTATGCTTCTTGAATTAGCTAGGAATAATATTTCAAGCATAATATTTGATTATACAGATGGCTTTAAAAGATCAAAGTTAGAACCGGAATTTAAAGAGTATCTTGGTGATGGAGTGGAACAATTTCATATTCAATTAAATCCCTTTCCAATAAACCCTTTTAAAAAGAATATGAAGGAAATAGACGAAGACTTATATAAAAAAGAAGAAGATACAGATGTAGCAGAAAGAATGAAGAGTGTATTTTCAGCAGTATACAAGGGAATGGGCGATCAACAAGCCAACGCAATCTATCGAGCTACAATGCGTGGTATGGGGAAATATGGTGATAAAATGAACTTGAAATATTTAAGAGATGAATTAGAAATTGATGGTTCATCAAATGCAAAGACAGTTCTAGCCAAAATTGAGCCATTAATAGACCGTAATCCATTTGATGCTGAATCCGAATATAATTGGACTGAGCATAGAGGAAAAGAAGGGATTATTTTTATTGTTCAATTATCAGGTTTTACTAGAGAAGTTCAATTAATTGTTACCGAATTTATTCTATGGGATTTATGGAATTATAATTTATCACATGGAGATAAAAGTAAACCATTTCCAGTAATATTAGATGAGGCGCAGAACCTAGATCATAGCGAGAATTCTCCAAGTGCTAAAATCTTAACCGAGGGGAGAAAGTTTGGTTGGTCAGGGTGGTATGCTACTCAATTTATGCAGGGTCAACTGAATAAAGATGAAATTCAAAGACTTCAAATGGCAAGTCAAAAAATTTACTTCTCACCACCAGAGGCTGAAATTAATGACATGGCATCATTCTTAAGCACAGAAAGTCAAAAGAAAAAAGAGTGGGCTAAGCGACTATCTAATCTTCCGAAAGGACAATGTATAGTAGCAGGTCCTATATTAAAAGAGGACGGTAGGATTGAAAGAATATCACCAATGATAGTAAATGTTACGCCATTAAGTGAAAGGATTAATTAAAATGACTCTTCCATTAAGCTTTCATCAAAAGTTTGCTCCTGAAAAAGAAGCGATTGCACAATTAGTGCAATTCGCTTCAAGCTTTAGTGAGAAATACTTTACTAAAGAAGAAATTTCTTCGCAAACAACAATCCCTACTGGTAAAGTTTCAGGTAAAGTTGTTCCACACATTGAATATGCTATTTTAATGGGGTTACTTGAAGTAAAGAAAGATAAATCAAAATACCAACTATCCCTTACTTCTTTAGGGAATGTTGTTAGTGAGGAAGATCCTTACTTAATAGAAAGCTTAACACACCTGTTATGTCATTATAATTTAACGAATGTTAATTCGAAGGCTTTATTATGGTCTTTTATATTTAATAATTTATTTAATACTCAAGGTTTACAAATTACGAGTGATTCATTAAAGAGAGCTGTTAATAGATTTTTTGAAACAAAAGAGGTGAATATTTCTCCTTTTCGTACTTGTTATTTAGAAGAAAAATGTTTTGGGAACCTGAATTTATTAAACTTCGAAGAGGGGAAATTTCTTTTAAAGCCACATAAAGTAGATCGCACATTTAAGTTTCTATATGGGTATCTACTTTTATTTCATTGGGAAAAAATATTAAGTGATGAAAGTGAAATTACTTATGATACTTTGTTGAACGATTTAGGATTTGGCAATCCTTTTATGTGGGATGAGACCAGTATTAATGAAGTTTTAGAAATGTTGCAAGAAGAAAGAATAATAGTTATTAATCGTCAGCTGTCACCAGTGACATTTATAAAACAAACCTCGTCAAGTACGTTATTAGTCAAAGTATATAGCCTTTTAATATAAGGAGTGTAAATAAGATGGAGCAGAAATTAAAAGACATAATTCGTTTTAAAAAAGAGCTATATTTTAATGGAGCTGTTCAAGTAGATTGGTTTTATAATCAAGAAAGGCAAGCAGAGGTAGCCAAAAGTTTTGTTTTTCACGGTCCTGAGTATTTTGGAGTAGGGGAAGATGATATTACTTTTAAAAGTCATAGGCTTGTAGATACAGCAACTTTCACGAAAATTATTGCAAATAAATTATATGGAGAAGGCACAGAATCAAATTTCTTTATGACAATAGCACCGTATGGAACTGGTAAATCTCATATGGCCGTCACTTTAGCTAGTTTATTCAGTAGGAATGATACTTTACAAAAAAATATTCTCAATAACTTAACTAAAGTAGATAAGAAGTTAGCGACTGAAGTAAAAGAGTTAGCACTAAAACCAAATTTAGTACTAGTTCTAAATGGTATGAAGGATTTCAACCTAAACTATGAAATACTAAATGCAACACAAAAAGTGCTCAAGTTGCAAGGTGTTAATGGAGAGTTTTTGAAGTCTTTAACCAAATCATATGATATTGCGAAGAATTTTGTAACTAATACTTTTAATAACTATGAAAATTTATATATTGAGTTTGCGAAAGAAAGCTTAACTAATTTTGATAATGATAGTCTTAAGGAATACTTATTAGAAAATATTATTCAAGATGCGAATGCCTTTGAGGTAATTAATAAGGTTTATCACCAAATAAATGGTATTTATATTCGATGGGATGAAGGGGTATCAGCGGGTGATGTTTTAACAAAGATAGCTGATACACTTTGTGGTGATAGAGGCGAATTTAATAAAGTTGTAGTTTTATTTGATGAATTTGGTCGATATATTGAATTTGCATCATCTTTTCCTTCAAGAGCGGGAGATTCAGCTTTACAACAAATTTATGAAGCTGTTCAAGACAGTGGGGATAAAATAGTATTTATTGGTTTTATACAGTCAGATCTAAAGTCATACCTAACAAGAGTGGATAGAACTGCCAATATTAATAGGTATATTGGAAGATACGAAGCTAGTGAGAAAATCCACTTATCATCCAATTTAGAAACGATATTTGCAAATTTAATTGAAAGAATTGAACCAGATAAATTTAAAAACCTTGTAGTTGATAAGTATGATAAACAAGTTGAAGAATGGAAAGAGTTTCATCAGAATTTCATCAAATGGCAACCACAGGCTTTGACATCTAGTGTTTGGGGTTCTTTTAATCATTTTAAAAAGGTCATTTTAGAAGGAACTTTTCCATTACATCCGTTAACTTCATGGATGTTATCGAATTTATCCTCTTGGTTGCAACAGAGGTCATCTTTAACTTTTCTTGAGAGGCAAATAGACTTTGAAGGTAACACAGAATTAAATGAATTCGGGAGTTTACCCCTTATTCCTGCAACACGTATTATCAGAACAGAATTCTTTAAAGAGTTATTAGCAGCGGAACAAGAAGGTAGGAAACAAAGTGAATATTGTATACTCTATAACCAAATTTTAACAAAATTTGGTGATAAGATTGACAATAGGCATATGGAAGTATTAGCTGCAAATTTAATTCTCCGAATTGGAAGGTTCAAAACAAGTTCATTAGAGGAAACAAAGAAAGCAATCTGTTATGCAACTAATATCAGCACTAATGAGGTTCACAAAGCATTAAGTGAATTAGAGCATGAGTTTGGGGTAATTAGCTACGATGATACTGCAAATGTGTACGACTTTATAGCAGATGCGACAGGTATAAATGACTTTAAAAGGTTAATATCTAGAAAACGTAGGAAGTTAGATATCAATTTAAGTATTGCGTTAGATAACTTATCAAATAAAGTATTACCATTAGATACAATGGAAACTTCTTTTGGCAGAAAGAATCAAATAAATACAAGAGAATGGGAATTTGATCAACAAATTGTGCATTTTCAGGACTTAGATCATTCTTTTTTACTAAATTTAAAAAATGACTTTGAATATGCAACTGGACCTGATAAACCGAAAGGTAAATTATTATGGTTGTATTTACCTCCTGTAATTAATGATTCTAAAATAGAAACTATTTCACAATTAATTAAGCGCTTCAATTTCGATAAAATGCCTATTGCCTTTTTTATATTGGATGATAAGGAAAAGAAATTTTTCGAATCAATAAAAGACTATCAGATTTCAAATTTGTTTACAGAACAAGAAGCAGTAAAGTATAGCAAGTTTATTCCTGAATATAAATACAAGACTGAAACTGTTGTAAAAGATAGGTTCAATGAATTGGTTTCTAAGCGAATTATTTTAACTAAAAATGGTTTAGAAAAATCTACTATGAGACCTAAAGTTTATTTCGATAGTTTGTTTGATGAATTATATCATTCAGTTATTCCGTTTCCTTTTACTGAGTTTTCAAATAAAACATTGGCTAAGGGTAAAAAGAATTTATCTAGAATAGGCAGATTAATACTTTCAGGAGCTTCATTCCAGTTAATACATTCTGAAACAACCGAAATAAAAAATAGGATTGAATCACTTTTATTCGAAGGAAGACTAGGTTCTTGGGGTGTTTTTAATAGTGAATATCAATTAGTTTCGCCCACTAATATTAAAGTTCGTAAGATATTTGAGGATCTTGATGAATTAGTTGATGATGAAGAGGTCTATATCGATAAAATATTTGAAAAATATCAGAGGCCCCCATACGGAATAAATGATTTCGCTCTTGCGTTATTAATTGCAATATTTCTCGTTCAAAAAAGAGTAGAATTAAGAGTAAACTTAAATGAACAGAGACTTCGTTTAGATGAATGGGGTAGCAAAATCTTCTTAGATAAAAAAGTTGATTTTAAAAATTTGTTTGAAACATCAATTATTAAAGTTAATCCTGATAAATTAGCAGGTAAATATATTAACTTATATAATAAAGTAGAAAGAAACAACGATATTAATAAAGCACCTATCTTGTGGAAAGAGTATGAACAGTTAAAGCTTGAAGAAGAAATACCAGAAAATCTTGAAGATAAAATGATGAACTTAGAACTGATTCTTAGAGAAGGTACAAAGCTCTATGAAACCAACACTAGAAAATTTGGACTTCTTAGATCCTCTTTAGATGATGGAATAAAGAGAACTGATTTCAAAAAGATATTTGAGGTTTTAAGTGGCTGTAATGAAATTGATGGATCAATAGAAAATTCGCTTAGATATGTTTATAATATTGAGCAGGTAGAAGAAGCGAATAAAATGACAGATAAATGTCATGCTTTTATTGAAAAAGAATTTTCTAATTGGTTAAACCACTTAAAATGCCAAAGTTATGCCCAAATATCTGCTTTCGAAAAGTGGGTTAATCATTTAATCAGTGATTTTTCGAAGTATGGATATACTGAAGAATCTAGAAAACTAAGAACAAAATTAAATAGCATCTTAGATGATTTAACTGTTATTAGAAAGCTTGAAAATATTAATGAAAGTGTTGAAAATTTTCTTAGTAATAACAAACCTTCTAATTCTTCAGGTTATGATGAATTAGTTCAAATGAAAAATGATGGCTTAGAACTAGTAAAGCTTTTACAAAATGATAAAGTAGATAAAAAGTATATGAATGAGTTTTTAGTAAAAGTAGATTCAAGGATAACGCAAATAGAAGTTTTCCTTGAAAAGTTGGCACAAGAAATATCGTCTATTTATGACTCTATGTTTGAATTAGCTAATATTCAAGATTGCAAAGAATTTATTACTAATGTTAAGAATATACTGAATAAATCCATTAATGATGTTGATCGGGAGGGTATTGAAGAAGCAGCTAATCATGTGCAAGATTTCTTGAATGATTTCTCTTATTTAATTTCCTATCAAGATAATAGAAGAGACTTAGAACTCGAATTAAATAGTTTGTTTAACAAATGGACTGATTTAGAGTCAGAAGTCGATTTTACTCCTATTATTGATTCTATTAAAAAAGAATTAATAGAAAATATTAACCATAAAGAGAATAAATGGGTGGATAGTTATATAAGTATTGAAGAAAAACTTGTGTCTTGGAATGTGTCTGAGTGCTCAACATGGTTAGAACAAACTAGAATTATACCCAGCTTTATAAGTGAATCAACAAAGGATAGATTAAAGGAAATAAATATTCTTATTAATGAAAGGCTTAATGATTTATCTGTAGATGCTGTTTTAATGCTATTTGATAACCTTACTGATAAGCAGAAAGAAATATGTGTGATGAAGCTAAAAGAAAAAACAAGAGTTGAGATTTAATTTTTAGAGAGCATTCCTCAAGAGTGCTCTCTTTTTATATATTCTTGGGTAATCTAAAAATAATGTAAATGGAAATTTTTAATTATACCAATCTATTAGAATAAGTGAAAAAAAGGAAAATGTATATTACAATATAAATACAAACATGTTAAAAATGAGTTTCGTATAAATATATAAATTTTCCGAAGGAGGAAAAATTGTGAAAGGTAATTCTTTTGTTTACTATCTAGATCAATACAACGTATTATCCCCTAACCATTCCAAAATTTATGATGAATATACAATTGATAAGAATAATGAGAATTCTTATTCATTTACTATAGAGACGAAGATTGAAAAAACCCTTATAAATTTATTTGAAACTAATCCTCAGAGTATCATTCTTACTGGTAATGCTGGTGATGGAAAAACAAGGCTCTGTAGGATTGTACACGATTACTTCAATAGGGACAGTTTAGAGAATTGGCCGGAAGATGGGATTGTAGAGTTTCCTTTTAGTAATGGGAAAATAAGAATCGTTAAAGATTTGTCGGAGCTAAAAGAGGAAGTTATCGAAAAAGAACTAGCACATTTACAACAAATAATTACGTCTGGAAATGAAGAAAAAGTATTTTACCTTATTGCTGCGAATGAAGGGAAACTGACAAAATTCTTGTCGCAGTATGAGAATCTAAACAAATTACAGTATGAAGTAACATCACGCTTTAAGTCACATGATAATAACTCTGATCAATTTAGCATCTTCAATTTATTAGATGTAACTTCTTCTGTTTATGTAGAGAAAGTTCTATCCGAGTGGAATAAATCTGAAAACTGGGATGCATGCCAGGCTTGCCCAAAACAGGAACGATGTATCATACATATGAATCATGAGAGAACTTCTCAAAACCATATTCAAGATAAGATCGTAGAACAGTACAAACTGCTCGACTACTTAGATACTCATATTACTATGAGGGAAATGTTAATTCACATAAGTTATATGCTAACAGGTGGATATAAGTGTGATGATGTACTAAATGCCAATTATAAAGAAATTGAAAAACAAACTAAGAAACCTTACTATCAGAATTTCTATGGCCATGAATTAGATGAGAATGCCTTTTCAGAAATGAAAGCTTTGAAAATATTTAAAGCTCTAGATCCGGGAGTCTATTCCCACTCTTCGATCGATGACTTTATTATTAACGGTGATATCAATGGAGACGTGGAATCTGAGAAAGCACATAATGTTCTAATAGGGGATTCGTTAGACTTACAGCTTGGTTACTTTAAGAAAAAATTAACGTTGTATCGGGACTATGATGTGGATAAAGATCATTCTATCGTCAACGACTGGATTCCTAAACTAAGAAGAAAGTACTTTTACGAGACAGTAAGTGAGGACAGTGTAAATGCAAATCAACTGTTGCCATTTGAATATGTTGACGAATATGTAAATTTATTTGGTAACCCTAAAGCTCAAGCACAATTGAAAAAAGATATGATAAACGGTTTGAATCGAATCTTCTCAGGAAGACTCACAGAAATAAACAATAAGCACTTATTTGCCACAAATAAGAACTTGATGATATATGAACAATTTAGATCAAAAGATGTAGATATTGAAGAAGAAGTGGGACGATTAGATTTAGATCGAAAACCTTCTAGATTTAAATTGTCAGTTAGGGATGAAGTTTCTTTAAACATGAACTTAGCGGTATTCGAATACCTAATGAGGGCGAGTGGCGGTGGTACTCATAACGTTCTGCAACAAGAAGCAGAAATCTTGATAGATACATTTAAGAATGAATTGATAAGAATAAGTGAGCCGGAAGAATATGAGCTAAACATATTAAGGTACGATAACAAGACTGGGCTCTTTATAGATGATGAAATAAGTTTGTTATAAAGGAGACATTTATATGGTTGCAAAAAAACAAAGTGTAGAAGAGTTCTCCACGCAGCTATCTGCGCAAATTTGGGGGCATCGGTTTAAAGATGGGCAAAGGGGACCGGAATATGTTCTTGAATTCTTAAATGTGCTTAAAGGTACAAACTATGACTTGGCAGCTAATAGTTATTCACGTGTGCGTGCTACCGGCCTTAGACAATTCATTTTTGAAGGGGATAAAGAAGGAGCAAAAACAGGGGTTGTAAGTCTAACCACTGAGCAAAAAGATTCTTTATATGAATTAGTCGAAAATAAAGACGAACTAAATGTTATTAGGGATTTCTTTCGAAACTTAGAAGTTCCATTGGCAGATGGAACTGGTAAACCAGCTAACCGGTCATGGTACGCAAAGACCCTATATCCATTGCACGAATCATTGTTATTCTTTGAGCTAAGGACGTTGAATAAGGGTGGGGAGAAGTCGTATAACTTTGAAAGGAACTTCTTTGCACGTGGGGGAGAACTTTATTTTTTGATGCTTTCCTATGGGACAGAGGCTAATTTAGAACTAAGAGAAAAAATCCAATGTCGATTAAAATCTCTGCTATGTAAGAACAAAGCAATTGAGAACATAGTATCTAAAATTTCCTCAAGATTGGAGAATGAGAAAAATAGTTCAGATCTCTATCCATTAAAAAAAGAAGGAGAGAGTAATAGAGAATATCCTGTATTACCTGTCACTGATGATCCTATTTATACTGAATTTGCTGAAGAATTCTACAACCTCATTAATTTAAACATTGATATTTATGAGTTGTTCGAATTGATGACTAGCCTAATTACGTTCCAATTAGGTAGATATATGCTGAAAAGAGCTCAGATAAATGAAGAAAGCAAGCTCACTCTCTTTTTTGATTGCTTAGATGCTCAAGTAGGTCCAATTCAAACTCTTTCAGCACGATCGTTTAGTGATAATGAACTATTAATCAAGAATAAGTTTGAAGATTTTTTTAAACAAACTTTTAGAGAAAAAATTACTTCTGAGGAGTTCGTAATTCAAAACTTAAAAAGTTGGCATACCGATCCAGAATTATTAATAGAGTTATTAGGCCTTAGCCGTCTTTCAAAAGTAAGAAAGAATAAGGTAGCTAAAGTCATTCAAAAATGTGATTCGTACGATAAAGTTATGACTCAATTATTTAATGTGGTGAAGGATATTGTTTCTGATCAACTAAAACGACATCAATTAAGCATCGTGAGAGGACTCACTAGAGATGGAGGTTACGGTGGTTTTAGACGAGGAAGCAAGTACAGATATTTTATGTCTGATACGTTTATTCAGGCTTTGGTATACGCTAACTTAAAACCTGGAAAACAAACGGAATTCCATTCTTTCTTGGAAGATATTTATCAAAAATATGGCTTTATTATTGGTGAATTGCAGGCTAAAGAAGATGGGATCTATGAAAAATCTAAATTAAATGTTAGTTACTTCCAACGAAACGAATATGCTTTAAGAGAGAAATTAAGACACAATGGACTTTTAATTGAGTACTCAGATGCAACAGCTATGATTAGAAATCCATATGAACATGCAGGGCAGGTGACAGAATGATTACGTACAATGATATTCTAGGGAAATGGGTTTTTCACATCTTAATGGAGCATTTTAAGGAACAGAGCCTAGAAGGTACAAATAAGCTTTTTATTAAAGTGAATGGATTGACAGACAATAATGTACATTCCTTATTAAAAGAATTGGATGATAAAGCATCTAAACTAGAAAAGTTCTACTCTCCAAATATACGGACAATTAAGCCTGTTAGAGGGTTTGACCAATACAAATTAAAGGAAATAGAGACGAGTACTTGGTTAAGAAACTATACTTTTTCTGGTCATGCATTGGTCATCATTATTAATGAGCTCACACCTGAGGCCCAGAGTTTGGAGAATTTATTTGCCATTGATGAGGCATACTTACTTTCTGATTTTGGACTAGAAAGTTTATTTTCTTTGTTGTCTGAAGAATTTCAGCTAGCTGCTGAAGAAATAGAGACACTTAAAGAATTCTTTACTATGTACAGTAGTCTTACAGACCCACAACTTAGATTTATACTTAGGTTTGTAGAGAAAATCGTAAACCAAGAATCACCATCCATCATTGAAAAAATACGCACGAATCTGCCTGAATTGAACTTATTTAGGGATCAAAACTTAATTATTGGAGCAAAAGGAAAAAAGAGATTACGATCTAACTTTTTGTTGGCCAATCTTCAAAAGCCAAATGGAGATTTAGATACTGAGAAACTTCAAAATAACCTATATACCTTCATTGAAGCCGAAGAAAAGAATAACTTCTCTGATGAGTTGTGGAACGGAATTAACCCTGCTGAATTTGAAAAGAAGGTTATCGACTTCTTGAATCAAAAAAATCTAGATTTACTAACATATGACTTTAATGTGGTTGAAACAGTATTAAACTTTAAAACAAAAACTACTCTTCCAGATAAGATTCGAGATGCACTAATCCTTAACGGTAATCCAACAAAAGATGAAATTGATAAGATAGAAGAAGGCATTAACGAAGTTGAGAAAAACCAAAATCCTGATGCTATGCAAGACTTTCTAGAGGAATTTGAGGATGAATTATCTCAAAGTGCAAAGCTAGATAAGGTTATCTCTAGACGAATTGAAAAACTTCGTCATCCTAAGGATTATCATGATTTAATCAATGCACTTCAGTATGAAACGTTCTCCTTGATAGAAGAGAATTCGGATAAGGTTAATAAAGATTCATTCTTTGAATTAACAGTGTATGCTTCTAAAATTACAACTGAAATGGTAGAAACATTACATATCTATCTGAATGATATATCTAAGGTTGTTCCACATATTAAATTTAAGGAAAGGTCCTTAGCGTCTATCACAGTAGATGAGACTACGAATAATGAGTTGTCATTTAAACTCCACTTAATGAATGATAATGAAACACTAGGAACTGAGACATTTAAGGTTAGAGGGTTTGAAAATTTACAGCTTCTTTCGTTTAAAGATGAGATTGAAAAGCTTAAAATTCCTCATTTGAAGAATTATCAAGAAGATGAGATTGAAATGCTTGATGTAAGAGAAATGGTCCATGAGAGAGTTGACGGGTATTTATCTATTAAACAACCAGGTTTTGAAGAACACTATAATCGTTTCTCGGGTTTCCTTGAAGAGTACTCAATCACTATAAGAAATATTATGAAGTTTGGTGTGTTCAGCATTGATATTAGCAAATTTAAGAGAGAACTAGAAAGCGTTCTTTCTGGTGTTGCTGCTTCTGTTGATGTTGCAAGTCATATTTATCGCTTCATAAATTACATTGGTTCAATTGATACTCTAGATGTGAAACTAGGTCAGCAAGGTTTCTGTGACGAAAGAATCGTAACGATTTTGAATCCAATACGATTGGTAAGTTATGTTTCAAGGTATGAAAAACTTGATAACCAAATAACGGATTGGATTGAAAGAAGCATTAAAGGCGATTTAGAGGTTGTAAACATTGAAGATTATCTTGAATATGTTACAGAAAAGACGCTCAACTTAGCACCAAGATATTTTTCGAGTGATGGAGATGATTCATTCCTCATAGAAGTTAGTGAAATCTTAGGCGAAGGTCAATTTATCTTAAATACAAAACGCTCAGAAAATATGGATTATCTATCGAACGAATTATCCGAGGAATTAGTTAAAAGCGTAAAAAATTATTTTGAAGTTTATCCATATGCTAAAGATGGATTAGATATTTTATTCCTTTATTGTCAAAGTGCTGATATTATTACCAAATCAATTGATGCCTTATTTAGCAAACATAAAAATCTAAATAAATTAAAGATTACCGTACACTCAACACAGGCAGCGAATATACATCAGAAGATTAATCAATGGATTAAGCAAAAAGAGGAATATACAAATCCTGATAGGTTTAGTAAATTTCCAACCGTTGAAGTAAAGGTTATTTCTGGCAGCACAATTAATGAAATTTCTAATCAGATTAATGCTCATATGATTGACGCAGATCTTGTAGTTTTAGCTGATTATTTTGGGCAAAGTAATCAAGTGAAATATGAATTCGATAAAATAGAAGCGAAACAGTCGAATGATTGGTTCAACTTAGTATATAAAGAGCCTCTTTTAGAAACTGAAAGTTTAAAAAGGATTTCCTATGTAAGTGAACACTTGCCTGATACACTAAAATCCTTTTATCAATTACAATACATTTTTCAGAAAAAAGAGATGTTAGAAGAAGATGAGCTATACGTTTTAAAGAATAAGATCTCATTATCAAATTTCTCTGATAATGCTTTGATTGATTATATGCATGAGAATTTTAATTGGATCATGTTTATGGATAGATATCTTGATAAATCTCTCCTAGAGAAAGCTTCTTCGAAAGCTCAAATTATTCAGTATAAATCCAAAGCAGGAGCCAATAAAAACTTTAAATTGATTGTTTCCTCATCTGAATATATTAAGAAGCTTAACTCGAACAAACATGACTATGAGTATTATGATCGACTAACTAAGAAGCTTTCTTTAATCCTTAAGAATGGGAATATCCAAAAGGAAAACGTGAAAGAGGCAGTTAATCGAGTAAAGTCTATATCCGGAGCACTCGTTTTAAAAGCTATCGGTCCAGGAAAATACTCGCATGAATTAGTAGCGACTTATCTTAGTATGAATCGACGTTCTAAATTAGAGCATGATCTTCAAGTATGGTCGGTATGTGATGAGCTTCCATGGTTTAGAAAGAATAATAGGCGTCCTGATTTGGTCATTACGACTATAAAAGAGAATGATGGAAATATTTCATTGGATTTTGAATTGCTAGAACTAAAATTCGTTAATCAAGCAATCTTTGAAAGAGAAAGATATGATGCTATCAAACAAATCCAATCAGGTAAAAACTTGTATGAAAATCTTTTCGATTTTAATCAGGATAAGGCAGATGCTGAATACTGGAGAAGTGAGTTAATCCATTATTTTATTGAAAAAGGGACATATGCTCCTGAAAAAGCTTATTTGTTAAAGAGACTTCAAAATGCACAAATTGATGAAATTCAAGTTAATATTCATTCTTCGATTGATGCTTACTGCTACACTTCTAATTTGTATCAAAATAGTTTTGAAGCGATAGAAGAGGACGTTTATATGGACCTGATAGAAGGTGAACATAAGAATTATATCTTTAATCGTGCATATATCTTAAAGTCTCTAGGTGCAACAACTATAAATGAGCCAATTTATGAAGAACTAGAGAATCATACAGATTCATTCTCAGACAGTCTTATTCTTGAGGACGAGAGTAAGGAACAGACTAAGGATGAAGAGGGCGGTTCACCACCAAACAATGAGGGTGAAGATGCCCTTGGGGAAACTGATGGAGATTCTAATCCCCCAGGCCCTAACTCAGAAGAAGGCGAAAGTGTTGGTAATGATGGATCAGGACATGGCCAAGAGAATGACAGTGATTTAGAAGGTGATGAAGAAGAAGTAGATAGAGAATTCAGAGGTGGAGAAAAAGTCAATCCTCCACTTCCAGGCGATTCTAATTCAGATGGATATCCAGAAGTAATTGCCTTAAAGGACCTTAAAATCGAGCATGAGACAGAACAGATAGATCACTCTGAACTAAAACGAAAATATGTATCTACACTTGAGACACATTTTAACCGAAACGGATTAAATGTGAAGGTTCAGGATGTAGTTGTGGGATCTAGCGTAGTTCGATTAACTTTATCACTCCCTTCATCATTAAACAGTGATAAAATATTAAGAAGAAAGAAAGATATTCAAATTTGGTTAGGTTTAGATCAAGAGCCCAATCTATTCATTGATAAACATGGATTGAATATTGATATTGTAAGGGAAGATCCGGATACTATTTACTTTGAAGAGTTTATGGCCATTGCAAGGAAGCAACTTAATGATACAATTAAACGCTCAAATTTAGTTGCTCCTCTAGGCTTTGATCCATTAAACAATGTCATAAATATAGATTTATCCGATCCTTCAACACCACATCTTCTCACTGGTGGAACTACCGGAAGTGGTAAGAGTGTCACGCTCAACTCTATTATTTTAGGAACGATGTGCTTCTATGAACCATCACAACTGCAGTATGTGTTTATAGATCCAAAACAAGTAGAGTTCTCTATCTATGAAGACTTACCTCATACGCAAGATGTAGTGACTAGTATTGATGATGCAGTTGTTAAGCTGAATATGCTGGTTGAAGAAATGGAAAGAAGATATGGGTTGTTTAAGGATGAGTTTGCTAGTAATTTAGATGAATACATTGATGCTACACAAAATAGGTTACCAAGAATCGTTTGTGTATTTGATGAGTTTGCGGACTTCATGAGTCAAGAAAAAGAGGTTGCTAGCCAAGTAGAGAATGCGATATTGCGACTTGGTCAAAAGGCGAGGGCGGCAGGTATTCACCTAATCATCTGCACTCAAAACCCAAAATCTGACATCATCAACACCAACATTCGAAATAACTTAGGTGCAAGACTCGCCCTAAGAGCAACAGATTCAACTGCTTCTTCAGTTATTTTAGGAGAAAGCGGAGCAGAAAATTTAGGAGGGAAAGGTGACTTCTTGGCTAAGACAGCTAGTCAGAAAGTGACTAGAGGAAAAAGTCCTTTCCTTACACCTCAGGTGAAAAGAGCATTATTGAAGTACTTTAAAGCTACTCAATGAATTGATAATGCATCTAGATGAGATATCTAGGTGCATTATTATCGGCAAAAACGACTTCTGGAGACGTCTCTCCAGAAGTGTTACTATAGAATTTGGAAGGCTGATTTAATTATGGCATATGGACAACATCAGAGTTTCTATTTAAGAGATAGATGGCTAAATAAAGCAATTAAGCACTTGAAACAAGATGAAAGATTCTTTTATGATGATGAAGCTTTTGAAAAGATGGGACTAGGAAAGAACATGGTTAAATCTTTAAGGTTTTGGGTGGTAGCTACAGGAGTAGTGGAAGAGAAGTTTAATGAAGAAAGAAAGAAAATTCATCTTCTTACTCCGTTAGGACAAGTGTTATATAACTATGACAAGTTTATTCAATTTAACGATACTGCCTCAATCCTTCATTTTCATCTTGTACATCAAATGGAGCCTGCAACCACATGGTATTGGTTCTTTAACATTTTTTCTAATGGTGTAATAAGTAAAGAAGACTTACACGTCTCGCTAGTTGACTGGGTGAATACGAATGAAGATAAAAAGTTTTCGGAACGATCGTTAAAGCGGGATATTGATTGCATGATTAAACTTTACACTGCAGGACAAAGTGTAGTCGATCCTGAAGAAGTGATTCAAAGTCCAATAAATAAAACTGGTTTAATTAAAGAAAACAAAGGCATGATTATAAAGAAATCTCCTGCCATTGAAGAGATTGGTGAAAGTGCGTTGTATTATTCACTAATTAAATATGCTGAGATACATGAAATTGATAATGTGAGTGTAGAAGAAATCAGTACAAATAAAGGATTGTGGGGTAAGGTGTTTAATTTAAGTCGTCCTTCAATTGTAAAAGCGTTGGAAGGACTGACGTATCACCCTAAGTATCCTCTGCAATTTACAAGAACAAACAACCTAGACACCGTGAGACTTCCAGATATTTCATCTTTAGAATTATTAGAGTTTGAATATAAACGAAAGGCTGAGACACTAGTATGAATAAGGTGAAAAGAAATTTTAAATCTAGTGTGAATATTAAATTTGACTTAGGTAAAAAAGAGTTTTTTAGAGACTACTTACCAACACCTTCACACGCTGAATCATTACAAAATATCTTAGAAGGCTTTAACAACGAAGAGAGTAAACGTGCGCATATAATTGTTGGACCTTATGGAACGGGGAAATCATTATTAGGGACGTTAATTGGGGGTATGGCATCGAAAAGTGTAAACGAATCTGCCATGAACCATTTAATTAAGAAATTCAATAATGTGGATGATAAAGTCTTTAACGAATTAACTAAATTTCAAGGCAACCAGAAACGTTATCTTCCAGTCATACTAAACGGAAACGAAGGAAGCTTTAGGCAGTCTATCATATCAGCAATTATGAGAACACTTGATGAAAATAACCTGGATATTGTTGTTCCAGGAGTAATCTCCAAAATTTTTAGAATGGTTGATACTTGGAAGGAGGATTTTCCTAAGACTTATCGATCATTTAAGAAATTATTAAAGGAATCAGGACGTGACCTTGAATTATGGAGGATTAAAATTCAAAGTTATGACCGGGAAGAAATACAGTGGTTTAAAGAAACCTTTCCTATATTGTCTTCTGGTGCTGAGTTTTCCATTGATTATAAAGAAGATTTTATTGAACAATTAAAATATGTTATGGATGAATTGGATAAACAAAATATAGGGTTATTTATTGTTTACGATGAATTTGGACGGTTTTTACAAAGTATCAATACAACAATGATTCACGAGACAATGCAAGACCTTCAAGATCTAGCTGAACTTGCAGATAACCACGCAAAACATTTACACCTTTTGTTCATTACTCACAAGAATTTAAGACATTACTTTTTTAAATTTAGTGAAGAATACCAAAATGAATTTCAAAGAATTGAAAAGCGGTTTAAGTTGTATCACATGGATAGTGATCGCTCTACATTCATACGCATAACAGAATCTATTCTTTCGGAATCAGATAGAAATGAAATTTCTTCAGATGAGGCAGCAATCACGAAAAGTGAGCTAAGAAAATATCCACTATTCTCAAACCTGAACCAAGTTGAGATTGAACGATTAGTCATTAGAGGGGCATACCCTATTCATCCTGTTACGTTATTTGTTCTACCACACTTGTCTAACAAGTTTGCTCAAAACGAAAGAACGTTATTTACATTCCTTCAAAGTAACGATGCTGGAGGATTACAGCAACACATTGAAAAAAATAGTGATCGCTATTATCTTTCTAGTAAGTTATTTGATTTCTTTTTTCCTGAATTGGAATTTGAAGAGCATATAGAAGATAAAAATCTTCAAATATATATGAGGCTATCTGGAAGGATTCCCGATAATAGGACGGACTTAAACCACTTATTTAAATTTATAACTTTGTGGACGATGAGTAATCTTAACACTACCCAGAAGTTGACGACGGAGTTTTTGTCATTTTCTTTTAATGATAATGTGAGAACAACTAAAGAGTTATTAAAAGAGTTAACAAGTTTAAAGGTGATTCGTTTTAATCGAATACTCGAACAATGGGAGCTGTTTGAAGGAAGTTCGATTGACTTAGAAATGGAAGTGCAGTCTAGGAGAGAAACCATTAACTTAACCTTAAATCAGAAGAAGTCTCTTCTTCAAAACACGATCAGCAAAAAATTCTTCTTGGCCAACGATTATAACGACAATAAGAGTATGACAAGATTTGCAACAGTTAATATTTGTCTAAGTTCAGAAATTATTGAAGGAACTTTCGATGCAGCCAAGGTTCGTGAAGAAATGAATGCTGATGCTGTTGTACATTACGTTATTTTAGAAAATATAAGAGACTACCAACGTGTTACTGAAATAATCAGTAATGAAGACCATGACGAACATTCGTACTTTACAATAGCTAACAAGAGCATTGAAGAAATAATAAATCAAGTGATGGACTATCATATCTTAACTGATTTAAAGTCAGATATAAGTTTTATAAAGAATGATAAAGATCTGTTGAAAGAATTATCTTTAAAGTTAGAGGATCTTTACCACTCCATTCAAAAATTTATGAGCACATACACTAGTTTTAGTTCAGAGTTGAACTGGATTCGTAAAGGGAAAAAACTACAAATTAAAAATGATATTGTGCTTGAAAAAGTGCTTTCTAACTTAATGTACACCCTTTATCCTCATACACCAGAAGTTCGAAACGATTCTTTTGTAAGGAGAAAAATAAACTCTGTGCAAAAGAAAGCTGCATATAATGTAGTTAATCATGTTCTTTCAGATTATCCGAGTTCGATACAAATAGAAGGTAATGGTCCTGACTACTTAATATATGCAACCATTTTTAAGAACAACAAGCTAGACATAACGGATTTAGAAAACATAGAATCTACTGATTTACAAGAAATTAGAAGTAGGCTACTCGAATTATTAGACAAAAATACTGAAGGGAAGTTAAGTGATCTTTCGAGTATTTTAGAAAATAAACCGTTTGGCATTAGAGCACCTTTAATTCCAATTCTCCTCGTGAGCTTAATTCGGGACAAATGGGAGCAAATTATGTTCTATAGAAATGGAATGTATGTGCCTGGATTGACCGGAGAAAAACTTTATTCAATGTTAGAAGAAGCTGCTGAGTATACGTTTGTCTATTATGATTTTGATGAAAAGTATAAGCCTCTTTTTACTGAAATCAAGACTATCTTCGGAGAGTACGTATCTGAGAAGGCAATGAACAGTTCAACCCCTGTCATGCTAAGCAGCGGTCTTCTTAATTGGTTAAGGAACTTACCTAGGTTTTCCCAAATTTCAACAAATGTAGGCAAAGACCTCGAGGAATTCAGAGATACAGTTAAAAGAAGTGAAATAGATCCTAGATCTACTCTAGAAAAGCTGTATCAATTGTACCAAAATGATCTTAATCTTCTTCTTAAACATAAAGGTGAATTAGAGCTTTTCCTAGGTGAATATAAAAATAAATTAGAAACTAGGGTACTGTCCTTGTTGAATGTAAATAACTATACTGAAATTTATGAATGGGCAGAGTCTAAAGACGCGATAGTTAAAAAGAATAATTCTCTCGTAAACGGAATTATGAAATCGGGAGAAGATAACTGGATAGAAGGATTAATCCTCAACGTTGTTGGAGTTCCTTTAAACGAATGGTCGGATACTACGGATCAGATGTTTGAACAATTACTTCTTAAAGACTATAATTCTACTAATGAAGCCTTACCAGAAGGAGACTATTTAACCATTAGCTTAAATGGAGACGACAAATCTATTACTAAAGTAGATCTTTCTACAAAAACTCAGACAATCTACAAGAACGTTCATCGTATGATTAAAAATGCTGGAAGAAACGTTCCGAAAGAAGAAGTTGAGTACATGATCTACAACCTAGTAAAAGAGTTTGTAAAATAGAGGAGAGATACAATGGAAAGAAAGCCAGTCCATGTAGCCATGTTCAGTGGAGGAGCAGCTAGTTCATATGTTGCTTACAAAATGGTACAAGCTCATGGGAAAGAAAATAGTATATTATTCTTTACCAATACATTATGGGAAGACGATGATAATTACCGCTTCATGGATGAAGTTGCTGACTATATCGGAATAGAAATTACCGAAAGAATCGATGGTAGAACACCTGAAGAAGTATTTTATGATTACCGATTCCTAGGCAACTCACGATTAGCTAAATGTTCTGAAGAGTTAAAGGTATACCAAACGATTGTATTTCTAGAGGAACTCCGGGACAAGCATAATCTTGAACCTATCTTATATTTTGGGATTGGACCTCATGAGTCACATCGTGCAGATAACTTAAGAGAATTTTATAAGCATTATCCACTAGAGCCCATTGAAACTAGATTCCCAATGATTGAGACGTTTAGAGAAGATATTGATGCTAAGTCAATCATTGAAAATGAGTGGGGTATTAAACTGCCTAGAATGTACCAGATGGGCTTCTCCCATGCAAACTGCGGTGGGCGTTGTGTCCGTGGAGGATTTGGTCACTACGCACTATTATATAAAGTATGGCCAGATCGTTATCAAGAGCAAGAAGAGATGGAAGAAAACTTCCGTGAGCATTTTGAGAAAGATGTTTCAATTCTTAAGAAAAACGGTGGCCCATACACATTAAAAGAATATCGAGAACAAATGGATCGTGAAGGTGTAGATAACTTTATTAATATTAAAGATGAGACTGTGCCTTGTGTTTGTTCGTTTTCATAAGTCAATGAAGCCACTAGATAATATTATCTAGTGGCTTATTTAAATAAAATCAATTTTAACAAATTTTATAATATAGAGTATACACGTTAAAAATATTCACTGGAACAGTGTTTCGTTGATCGCGTAGTCTTCGTATAGGGTAGACGGTGAGAAATCTTTTTCTGATTTGTTCAGGGTGATAAAGAAGATGTCTAGGTTTTTGTCTTTAAAGTATTTGACTCCTTCTCTAAAGGCTGGACTTTGGTCTTCGTTGTAATAGTCGAAGCCTGCCATGATTTGGGCTGTGGAGTACTGGCTGTGTACTTGTAGCGGGCAGGTGAAGTCAAAGTTGGGTTCGAGTTCAATGGTTTCTAGAGAGTTGTAAAGCACTTCTAAAATTTGTTTGATTTCGTCTTGAAAGACGGGATGCTCAAGCACCTTTTCGATTCCTTCTTTCACAGAAAAAAGTCCTTCTTTTTCAGGGTGTCCTTGGTAGAAGGAATAATAGAAGAGATTGAGCATGAGTTCTTCTTCTTTTCCTTTCACTTCTCTGGTTTCAATATACGTTCTTAAAAAGGCGAGCAGTTTTCTTGAGTTGAGATGAAACAGATTCGGTAGGCGACTTGTGATCCATTTTTCATGTTCATACGTGAAGATCTCTTTGATCTCTGCCTCTACTAATAATCGATTAAAGCTTCTATTTTTATTACCACCGTAGAAATCATATAGATCGAGATGGTAGTGTGATAAGACATTTAATAGAGTCATCGGAAGTTCTGTATCCTGTTCAAAGGTCTTAAGTTTCGAGATGAGATTAGCTTTGGTGTTGGCACTTGACTTGATATTTCTTAGAATGTAGTCCTTCGCTTGTTTTTCTAGTTGAACAAAGCAGCCTTTTGGGAGGTTGAAGAATCCATTTTCCACATAGTGCTGAACAGAATGCTTTGATTTTCCTATAAGAGATCGTAGTTTTTCTTCATAAGAGTAGTTTTGATGGGCTTGTCCTACGAAATCGAGTACAGTTAAACATTCTTTATCCTCAGATAGTCGAAGTCCCCGACCTAGCTGCTGGAGAAAAACAGTTAGACTTTCTGTTGGGCGAAGGAATAGTACCGTGTTGATCTCTGGAATGTCAATTCCTTCGTTGTATAAATCCACGACGAAAATGAATTTGATTTCTCCCGTTACAAGTAATCTCTGTGCCTCCATCCGGGACGTTTTGTCCGTCCCTCCGTGCAAGGCAATGGAAGGAATGCCTGATCGGTTAAAGAAATTGGCCATGTATTGGGCATGAGCGATAGATACGCAGAATCCGAGTCCTTTAACGTCACCTATATCGGCTACGTACTTCTCGACGCTTTGAATGATTTGAGTGCTTCTCATATGGTTTGAGGTATAGACGTTTTCTAATTCTTTTGTATCGTATCCACCTCGAGACCATTTGAGGTGTGAGAGGTCAACAGTGTCGGTGACGCAGAAATACTGAAAAGGACTTAATAGCTTTTGATTGATGGCTTCTGTTAATCTCATTTCTGCGGCGATATGATCGTCAAAGTAGGAGAGATCACTCTTTCCATCCATTCGTTCAGGAGTTGCGGTTAACCCTAATAGGATGCGAGGCACGTAATGATTCAATAGCTTTTGATACGATGATGCTGCCGCATGATGAAATTCATCGACAATGATGAAATCGTAATAGTCACTTTCTGTGTGGGTATGAAGCTGCTTGCTATTAAAGCTTTGGATACTGACAAATAAGTGATCGAATGATGAAGGTTGTTGAGTTCCTACTAGCATCTCTCCAAAGTTAGGATCTCTTAAGATAGCACGGAACGTATCCATGCTTTGCTTCAGGATCTCTTCTCGGTGTGCAACAAACAAGAGTTTCGCTTTTCCTCTGTTCGCTTTTCTGAACCGTTTAAAATCGAAGGCAGATATGACAGTTTTACCGACACCCGTTGCCGCGACTAATAGGTTCTTATGTCTCCCATGAATGTCCCGTTCGGCCTGTAATATCTCAAGAATTTCTTTTTGATAGTAATAGGGTTGAATATCAAAGATGTACTGAACAGAGCTTTCCGACACTTCGAATTTACTTCTTTCAAGAGCCATTCGTAGTGTGTGCGTATCCTCTTCGTTTTCTCCATTAAACGATTTAAACTCCTTGTCATTCCAGTAGCTTTCAAAGGTTGCTTCACATTTTTTTAGGACATCAAAGGAATCCTTTTCGGTTACTTTCACATTCCACTCTAAACCGGAAGTGAGAGCTGGATTGGATAGATTAGACGATCCTATGTAAGCTGTGCTGAAGCCGGTATCCCTTTTGAACAGATAAGCTTTTGCATGTAGACGAGTTCGTTTCACATCATATGAAATTCGGATCTCCGTATTGGTTAACTTACTTAGTTCCTGAATCGCTTTATAATCTGTCGCTTCCATATAAGAGGTGGTGATGATGCGAAGCTTGCCTCCTCCTTCAGTAAACGTCTTTAATTCTTCTAAAATGATCCTCAAACCGCTCCACTTAATAAAAGACACAAGCATTTCAATGGAATCTGAGGAGAGGATTTCTTTTTTTAGTTCACCTAGCATATTGGGTTCATAGCTCGATCCCGTGAATAAAGAGCTTTCTGAGATCGGAGTGACGGGACGGACAACCTCTTGATGCTGGATGCTTCTTACGGAATTTACCCGAGAGTAGATGTGCGTTAATACTTCGGCTTCTTCTGATATTTTAAGAGAGTTGAACTCTTGTTGATCCAGATTACGGCTCAGCGTGTCGATAACCTCGTTGCAGGTTTCGATTTGTTTCAGGAGAGCATCGTGATCATTTTTTTCTTTATCACGGACATGGTTAAGTGCGCTTCTTGTTACTGAGCTTATGTAAGAAGATAGCATTTTACGAGCTTCTTCTACGTCTAGGGGAGTACGGCCGATTTCTATGTCTAGGTCTGTATTGGCTAGTTCTTGAAGGAGCTGTTGGGTAATGATTTGTTCGTAGATTCCTTGTTTGAGCATGGTGGTGGACACTTCTTTCTGGATTGGGGTTATAGAATTCATGGTAACATATATAAGGAATAAAATTGAATTAATTGGTATTTTATGAGATAGAATTATGGTAAAATTTCACTAGATATACTTTTTTAGGAGGGTGAAGAAAAGTGTATATATATGAAATCATTGAGGATTTATCTAGTGAAGAAAAAAATTCTACTATTGAAGAAGATGAATTTAAATTACATAAAGACTACTTTATTACAGATCAAGAATTAAATGAAATTGTAGAATCGTCTAAGGAAATTGAACTTGAGAGAAAGCATGTGAAGAATTTAAGAGAACAATCTGCAGTATTAGCTCAAATAATTGATGAAAATACTGAAACCAACTATGATATTACAGTTCGAACAAAACACGAGGTTTACGGGGGATATAAAAGGGCTAAAGAAAGGCAGAAGGGTATATTAATAGATATAAAAAATATTAAAGTTTTTAATCTGTATTTTAGGTTTAAAAACTCAAATACGGATGCATTAGGTACAACTGCAATGATGATGAGAAACAGTAAGTCTAATGAAGAAATTATTCTATTGCTACCCGATAACACTAAAGTTACATATCATAGAGAAAGAAATTTCTATATAAATGCTGCCAATAAATTAGTATTTCATAATGATTACCCAATGAATCCTGATGATCAAAGTTTTCTTATTGAGAATTTAAATCTTCTAAATGTACATGAAAGATGTACTCAATCTTTACTTCATGAATATGGACATATATTGCATTTTAGAATATTTGATAAATTAAATTTCACGTTAGATTCTGAAGTTTATCAATGGTTCCACGATAATGGGTATACTAAGCTTCTGAACTTGAGATCTCCTGAATTTGCAGGTGCAACTGATAAAGATAAAATATACTTACTAAAAGAAAGTATAGTTGAGGATTATAGAATATATTTGAATATGTTGGAGAAAAATGGTATGTTTATACTACCCAACATTAATACTTATCAAGGCGATTTTAGAAACCCTAATTTATTAATTGAAGGAGTGAGATGTATGAAAAGCATGTTTGAAGAATTTATTAAACAAGAAAAAGGCATGTCAGATCAAAATCAAAGTAGCACATCTCAAGAGCCTGATAGAATAAAACGTGGTAAAGAAATCCTTGAAACCTCTGAAGCTCTTGATTGGTACCCGGGTAAGAATCGAATGACTGAAGAAGATCATGATGAAGTAATAAAACGCCTAAAACAAAAAGAAGATAAATCTTTTTTAGAATTAGTTTGAAGATAAATTAGTGGTATGGTTTATAGATCCTAAGTAAGGTCTTTCGTACTTAATTTAGGACCTGGTATATGATTTGTATTTGAACCTGGTGTAAATACCAGGTTTTTTTATTTATTCATTCCAAACAAAATTCCTCCTCAAATATAGATTTTCCTCATCAGGATCTGTAACTTGGTAATCATTGTCGTGACTAACTTCTTCCACTTCCATTTGCCGACTTGGATGTAGGAATGTCCCTATTGGAATGCATTTTTTACATAATCTTGATCAATTCTTATAGGTTTCATTTCGTTCAATTTAAGATGAAATCGTGCTCGGAAATTAAGGGGTTGAATTGTGTAGTAACTCTTATATTGCGTAGTACTCATATGAAACAAATGAGACACCATATAGGTGCCTCTAAAGATTAAGCTTTTATATTCCTTTCCTTAAACCAATTGGTTAAATCATCAGGATAGTTTTTTTTACTTGGTAATTTAGTAAAAAATAATACAACTAATTGTTCTAAATGCTCTGGTGAAATATCTCCTACAAGGTAATTATAAAGTCCTTTTTCAGTAAAGTCATCGTTGTAAATAAAAGCATTTAAGTCGCCTAAGGAAAAAATATCTAACCCATATAATCTGTCTTCAATATGTTGAATTGCTCCTTCAGGAAAATTGTGTTGGTATGCCATCGAAACATAGTAAACCATTTATAAACCTCCTTATATATTATGGTACTAGTTTCTATGAAGAGTTCAAAATCCCCTCTTTTTTGACATGAAAAACACCTACTGTGTTAAGTGATGTTAGTTGCGTAGTTCAAATATACGGTTCAATACATAAATGATATTGAACGATCGGGCACTAAAATTAAATAAGGCTATATATACAAGATTTTATACAGAACTTGTATATATAGCCTTAATTGCTATTCAAAAACCATACTGCTGTTAACAAGATTGCAAGCTACAAAAGGGGCTTACATTCTGATTCCACTCTAAACCGATAAATCAATCACCTCAGTCTTTTTCCTTCTCTTTTCTCTCTATACTGAACCTCTGATGATTTCTCTAAGTAATCAGCAATATAAAACTTATCCTGAGACTTTCCATCCCCATCATAAAAAAAAGATATTTAGAAGTAGCTACAACTTTTAAATTCTGACCAATCCCAATCCTATGTTGTCGATTTCCAAGAAAGGAGGCATTTTGGTCCTGATCAAACACATCGAAATGGTCATTACTTTAAGTAAATTTATATAGATGAAAGTTCAAGGGTTTTTATGCCATTGAATTCTGATTGTATGGCGTACTAATAAGTTCATAAAACAACCTTTAAACATTCGGACCCCACCCGAATGTTTTTTTTATAAAAAATTTCCCCAAAGGGTGTCCATTTCATTCCCATCCCCCTATATAAGAGGTGAATACAAACTGAAACAGGAGTGATTCAAATGAGTGGATGGAGAAAACTAGAAAAAGTCATGGTGGATACGGAAATTTTTCATCACCCGGAGGATATCAGGTTGTATGTATGGATTCTGTTACATGCAACTCACACAGGTGGGGTTCGGGTTGGGGATGTGGTTCTTGGGGAGAGGCAGTATGTCCGGTCGATCGGGAAGCTGCAGGAGGATTTGTGGTTTTACAATGGGAAGAAGAAGGATGCGTATACGGCGTCGAGGATCCAGCGTTCGATTAAGCGGTTGGAGAAGTATGACTGGTTGAAGGCGGAGAAGTTTCAGCATGGGTTTATCTTTACGGTTCGACCGGTGAATGATCCGTTGTGTGGGGAGTATTTGAAGTGGATGGGATTCCCTATGGAAGGAAAAGGGGATGATGAATCCGCTGGTGACCAGCCTGATGAGGGGGCTGGTACCCTTTTGTCCTCTTCATGTGAATCAGGTATGAAGGAGGAGCGAATGAGTTGTGAAAACAGACTTAAGAACTTAGAGAAAGAAGAGATCTTAGAGAACAACAACAAAGGTGCTGCTGATGAGGAAAGGCTTCGGGCACTGATCGGACATTTCGTCGGCAGGAGGGGGAGAGGGTTCTTCTTGACACCGATGGACCAGATGGCGATGGAGCGGATCAGCTTGAACGAGATGTCGACAGCCGAGTTGATTGCTTTTATGGACGAGCAGTTTGATAAGCAGGAGAGCATCAACCCGAAGCTGACGATCAACAGCCCCAGGTATTTGGAGAAGGCCCTTGAGTCGTATCTGCCCCCTGAGGTTTCGATGCGTAATCTGGACAAGATGCTGGACGGGCTGGAGGAGAGTGTGACGGGAGCATGACGTTCGGGGAGTTCAGGGAGCTGGTCAAGATGATCCAGGGGGCTTTCCCTCACAGACAGTTCACCCAGGACACGGCGGCGATCTGGTTTCAGCATCTGCAAAATTGTGATTATCACCAGGTGAAGAGGCGGATCGAAGCCCATATTAAAGTGAGCCAATACATGCCGACTATAGCCGAGCTGTATGAACAGCCGGTGGAAGAAACGACGATACTACAAACCATTCACATTTGGGAAAAAGAAGGAGCGGAACGCATTGAGGATGAACGACGAAATCAATGGACACGACCTGCACCACCCTGGGCACGATGAACAGCTGCTTCGCGAGCTGCATGAAGCGGAAAGCATGATCATTGGAGCGGTTCTTATGGAGCCTGGTGTCTTGGATGAACTGACCTTGGAGGAGAAGCATTTCACTCTAGTGAAGAACCGCCTGATTTTTAAAGCGATGAAGGGGCTTCAGAAGAAGAGGCTTGAGATCAATCTGGTCATGGTGGTGGAAGAGCTCCGTGATGACATTGAGAATGTCGGAGGGGTCCAGTTTCTCCTGGCGCTTGCCAACTACTGCCCGACGACGGTGAACATCGAGCAGTATGAACAGATTGTCCTGAAGTATTACGAACTGAGCCTTATCAAGAACTCGGCCCATCACTTCCTGAACGCCTACACCCCGGAATCCGCACAGGGCCTCTACAAAGCACTCATCGACATGCATACGAACACGATCACAGACGAAGAAACGAAGGACGAAATCATCATGGATCTCTATGAATCTCTTTACATGGAGAGGGACGGACTTCCCGGTGTCTCGACGGGATTCGAGAGCCTGAATGCGCTGACGGGAGGGTGGAAGGAAGGGGAGCTCATCATCCTCGCGGCGAGACCTTCCATGGGGAAGACGGCCTTTGCCATCCAGCTTGCGTGGGAATGCACGAGGGAGAAGGGGGTGAGCATGGTATTCTCCCTTGAGATGAGCTCGAGGCAGATTATGCAGCGACTTCTTTCAAGTTTGACGGATATCAACATGATGAAATGGCAGAATCCCTATAAGTATCTGACGAAGGATGAGATGCCGAGGATGCACGGGGCTATGAACGCCGTGTACAAAGCGAAGCTCGAACTCTCGCAAAATGGGATGATCACGCTGCCGGAGATCAGACAGCGGATCATGAATCTGAAGCGGGAGTACCCGACGGAGCCGTTTCTCGTGGTGATTGATTACCTGCAGTTGATTACGGTGAAGGAGCGTTTTGACCGGCATGATCTGGCCATCGGGCATATTACGAAGCAGCTGAAGGGGATGGCGAAGGAGTTTGAGATTCCGATTATTCTGTTGTCCCAGCTTTCAAGGGGAGTTGAATCGCGGGATGATAAGCGTCCGAGGCTGTCGGATCTGCGTGACTCGGGGAATATCGAGCAGGATGCGGATGTGGTGTTGTTTTTATACCGGGATGACTACTACTATCCGGATTCGAAGAACGGACAGGAAGTGGAAGTGAAGATTGCGAAGAACCGGAATGGGCCGGTGGGGACGGTGAAGCTGGAGTTTGTGAGGGAGTTTGGGAGATTTCGTGGTGGGTGGATGAAGCAGGGGGACGGTTCTGTTGCTTCGGTTTGAGTGAGCCGGGGGGACAGATTCCTTGGTAACGGAGGGTTCTAATTTTGTGGAGTAAATGAAACGTCAATTAACATCTTCAGTTATTTTTCTATCGTTATAAAACTCTTTCATAGATTTTTTTAAATTGTTTTCCTGGTAAGGAGTTTTTTCTAATGCTTTATCAAATAGTGAGATAATCGATGATTTGTTATCTTGATAGTTTTCTGTACTCATATAGATTCTCTCTTCTTCAAAAATCTCTATAACAATTGCACTTTTTCTTTTTTGGTCTAATTTACTCCAATGCTTTACTGATAAATCATTATTAGAAAGTTCTTCAACGGGTTCTCCACCTATACAGCCGAATAGTAAAAAAGGGATTGTACAACATAGTAAAATAGCAAGTGATCTTTTCAAGTGATCCCTCCAAATATTATGTATGTATTTATGGTAACTGTGTTTATTGTAATGTGAAAAGCGAAGTTAGCCAAGGGGACTGGACCTTTGACTAAGGATAAAATGGTGAAAAAGGGAGGGATTGGGATGTTGGTGACAGAGTATGTGAAGAACGTGTCGGAGTTTCAGATTGATAGTTTGAAGGTGTATGGAGTGGTGATGGGTCTTTTGGTTGATGACCGGGTGAGGCGTGAAGATGGATATGCTTTTATTAGTTATAGGGAGATGTGGGAGGGGTGTCAGGAAGCTGGGGTTTTGTCTGGGTATGAAGTGCCGTTTGCGGTGATGATGGATATGTTGGGTGTGGTGGAGGATGGGGGATTGATTGGGCGGGAGAGGGTTAGTGGGGGGAGTTGGGTTCATGGGTGAAAACAAGGGAAAATAGGGACGGACCTCTTCTTCTTAAAGTAGAGGTCCGTCCCTGTTTTCACCCAAATAGTATATTTGGTATAGATTAGATAAATGAAGGAAAAAGGTATAGTGATAGCTATTTCTACCTATTCATTCATTTAATAGAAGGATTGTCTCAGCTCGGTATCGGATGGACCGAATAATCACTTATAAAGGATTCTGATTGGATTAACCTTTCTTTTAGCGATTTTCTGCACACCTCTGACCCTATTCCGATTCCTTCTGGAATACTAATGTATCCCCTGTCCATCACGATATCATGGGTGATGATGTCTTCATGCCAGTAATGGGAGGAGGGTGCGGTGTCACCTGGAATGGTAAAGTTTGAAAGTGTCGTCATGTGAAGGTTATGGGATCTCCCAACCCCGGTTTCAAGCATCCCCCCGCACCAAACGGGGATATTGTTTTCTTTGCACAAGTCATGAATTCTAATGGATTCCTGAAGTCCTCCAACACGGCCAATTTTGATATTGATGATTTTACAGCTCCCCAGGTCGATTGCTTTTCGGGCGTCTTCATAGGTGTGTATGCTCTCATCAAGACAGATCGGTGTTGACATTTCTTTTTGAAGATTACTGTGGTCAATAATGTCATCATGAGCGAGGGGCTGTTCAATCATGATTAAATTATATTGATCTAGTTGCTTCAAATGCTCAATGTCCTCTAATGTATAAGCAGAATTGGCATCTGCCATTAAATTGATGTCAGGAAAGGAGTCCCTGACTTTCTTAATAAATTCTATATCTGCCCCAGGAGCGATTTTGACTTTGATTTTTTGAAATCCCTCGTTCACGTATTGTGCCACTTTAGAAACTAATTCTTCAGGGGTATTCTGAATGCCGATGCTTTTTCCCACGGCAATTTTTTTCCGTATACCTCCAAGAACTTCATATAACGGCTTATTATTCTTCTTACTAAAGACATCCCAAACCGCTGTTTCGATTGCTGCTTTGGCGATTTGGTGCCGGCGTACGAAAGAAAGTAATTGTTTGACTTCCTTTGGGTGGGCGATCTCTTTCTTAATCAATTTTGGAATGAGAAAGTCTTTTAGGATATACCGGGCCGTTTGGGTGGTTTCTTCATTGTAGTACGGCTCGTCGCTAGTGACTGTTTCTCCCCATCCAGAGAGACCTGATTCATCAATGATCTCTACTATGCAGACCTCTTTTGTTTTTATTGTTCCGAAACTTGTGGTAAAGGGAGATTTTAGAGATACATTTATCGTGTGAAGAACCACTTCTTTAATATAAACAGGATTCACTCTTCATCCATCCTTCCGGGAATGTAGTTTCACAATTTCAGTCAGAATTTCGATGCCATTAAACAATGAATCTTTTTCAAATTTCATATTAGGGTGATGGAGGCCGGGTTGTAAATCACAACCAAGTCCTACCATAGTTGCCTTTAGGTGGGGTTTTCTTATTGTGTAAAAGTGAAAGTCATCCCCGCCGGGTGTTACTAAAGGAGGGGTCACGTTCTTTTCTCCAAGAACATTCACAATCGCCCTGTGTGCATATGTCTGTGCTTTTTCACTCAATTCTGCCGCGGCTATACCATAGTCTTTAGTCACTTCTATTGGTACTCCATACAATTCGCTGGTCGTATGAAGAATTTCTTTTACTCTTTGTTGTAATTCTTTCATTAGCTCATTGGTTTGGGAGCGGAGGTCGAGACCAATGGAAGCACTTCCTGGAATAATGTTAAGATTCTTTCCTCCGGATTGAAATTTTGTCACTTTGAGTGAATGGGCGATGCTCGGGTTTAAATGTATAGTATTCAAGGCGTTTAGGATGTGATTGCCAATTTCAATGGCGTTATGTGTTAAATGAGGACGGGCTCCGTGGGCATCGTCTCCCTGAATCTCAAACTCTAAAGAGCCGGTTGCTCCATGAAGAATCGATGGCGCTGCGAAGCCGTTCGCTGTCTCCTGAATGGGGCGAAGATGAATACCATATAAGTAGTCAATTTCATCAACCACCCCTTTTTCTACCATCTTCAGTGCGCCCGCCCCGACTTCCTCAGCAGGTTGGAAAATAAAGCGGACACCTATTTTTTCCTTTAGTTGTTCATCCTCTTTCATTTTCCAAAGCACCCCCAGCACCATGGTCATATGGGCATCATGACCGCATGAGTGATTAGCCTGCAGCTCTCCGTCAACCTTCTGCCATAGAGCATCGATATCTGCCCGGATTCCTATGATTGGTACTTTTCCGCTGAAATTCCCATAATCGCCTATTACGCCTGTACAATCTTCAAAGGTTTGTACACGGCACCCTGATTTTTCAAGGGTATTTTGGATATAAGTTGTTGTTTTCTTTTCCTCCCAACTTATTTCAGGGTGGGTATGGAAATATTCAAAGGTATCGCGGATTTTTTCTTTAAATGGTGCATTCATGCTATAGTTCTCCTTTCACTTTATATAGTAGGTGTTCGCGGGATTGACAAAGTCCATTTTTCCTGTTTGCTGAGCAATGTGAAGTAGTAATGTGTTTAATACGGAGAAAGTAATGGGCCCTTTTTCAAGGATCGATTTCTTTGCTGAGTGAATGGTAAGAACGTGATCCCCATACTCAACAATGGGAGAAAGCTCTGAATCCGTTATGATCACAATCGTGTTTCCATTTTCTTTTGCCTCTTTTGCAAGGCGAATCCCCTCTAATGCGTAACGGTAGTAAGAAAAGATGATGATAGCATGATCTTTCCCATTTTTGGTAAACCCGATATCCGTTTCAGGTCGATAAAGGGAGGTGTTATCAATTAAATGATGTAGCAGGAAATAGAACCAGTGAGCATAGGAAAAAGAGTGGTAATAGCCGACTATGCTGGTGGACTTGGATTGAACGAGACAATCAACGATTTGTTTGGCAACATCCCAATCAATGTTGAGGGATGCCTGATGGATGTTTTCCTCATCAGATTGCATGATTCGTTCGAAAGAATTTACTTGTTCGTTTCCGTTATCCCTTTTGGGAGGCTTTAAGGATAAAAGACTCTGTTGAACATCCTTTTGTAATTCCCCATAGCCTGCATACCCGATTGCTTTGCAAAAGCGAATGACCATTGTTTCGCTGACATCAATGATTTCCGCAGTTTTTTTTGCAGGATGGGTCGCAAACAGAACTGGATTTGTGCGCAGGGATTCAGCCACGTTTTTTAGACCTTTTGTTAAATGATTGTAGTTTTTCTGAGTTTTTTCTAGATAAGACATCATCGATTCCCCATTGAAATAAAGTTTTTAATTTATTGTTGTTAAATTAAATTGTATGATTTATTATGGGGTTAGTCAACAGAATATTCAGAAGATTAAGAAGGGGAGGCCGAAACGATGGAAGTTCAAACAATCACGTCAAAAGAAAAGAAACGGAAGTGGGGAATACCAGATGCCTACGTCATCTTGTTTGGGATACTCGTATTTATTGCAATCATGACATACATAATCCCCGCTGGAGAGTTTTCGAGAGAAGAAGTGGACGGCATTACGATGGTTGTTCCTGATAGCTATCAAAATGTTGAATCATCTCCGGCTACCTTGATGGATGTATTCTTGGCAATTCAAGAAGGGATGATTAGTTCCGCACCACTGATTTTCTTAGTATTAATTATTGGAGGTGCGTTTGCTGTCATTGAATCCACGGGAGCCATTGATGCACTCATCCTGAAAACGATTGAAAAGACCAAGAACAAAGAATTGCTTCTGATAGCAGGGGTAAGTATATTATTCTCTGTCTTTGGTGCACTTGGGATCATTGTCAATGCTGTCATTGCGTTCATTCCAATTGGTATCATACTCGCACGTTCCATGAAGCTTGATGCGATCGTGGGAGTTTCGATTATCTATTTAGGTGCGTATGCAGGATTCAATACTGCATTTTTGGATCCATTGACAACAGGTACTGCTCAGCAAATCGCTCAGCTTCCTTTGTTTTCTGGAATTGGCTATCGAATCATCATTTACCTCGCTATCTTAATCACGACCATTGCTTATATAGCCTTTTATGCTAAGAAAGTGAAGAACGACCCTTCCAAAAGTGTTCTGGGGAAAACTCCATTTCCGAAAGTGGAACAAAAAGAAGGAGTTTCGGGTAAGCAGGAAATAACAAGATTGCATAAGCTGGTCTTGTTATGGTTGGTTGTTGGAATTGGAATCTATGTTTTTGGTGTGTTTCAATATAAATGGTCACTGAATGAGATGGCTGCTATCTTTTTGATCATCGCTGCAGGTACCGCCATCATTGCGAAAATGACTCCCAACAAGTTAGTTTCTGAATTCTTTGAAGGAGCAAAAGGACTAGTATACGGCGCATTGATTATCGGTATGGCTCGTTCGATCGTTGTGATCCTTGAAGACGGTAAAATTCTCGATACCGTTGTCGAAGGAATGGCTACGATGATGACCCCTTTCACAAGTGTGGTGGGAGCTTTGGTCATGTTCGTAGCCAACTTGATTTTTAATATTCTTGTTTCTTCAGGCAGTGGACAGGCCGTTATTGTCATGCCTATAATGACACCTCTTGCTGATCTCATGGAGATTCCGCGACAAGTAGCCGTTCAAGCTTATAAAATGGGGGACGGGTTTACAAACACCATTACCCCAACGTCTGGAATACTCATGGCGAATTTGGCGATAGCAGGGATCTCTTGGACGAAGTGGATTCGTTTTATGATGCCCTTATTATTAATTTGGATCGTGATGGGCTCTATCTTTCTGACAATAGGGGTTATGATGAATTGGGGACCATTTTAAGCTTCGTTACTATGTGTTAGTTTAGGTAAGTGTGTAGGAACAAAAAACTTAAAGACTCTAAGTTACGGGGACAGGTCCCAAGGCCCGCTTTTGAAGCTTATCCAGAACAGGATAAGCTTTTTTTTTGAAAGTTTGTCTTGAGTATGATTATGGATATTGAAAAATTGTTAAATAATTGGTAATAAGCTAAGGGGGAGTTTAGTGTGAAAGTGTTTTGAAAAATGATTGTTAGGAGGTCTTAGGTTGCGCCGGGACATATCGAACGCTTCTTTTTACATAAAATGAAAAATTAAAAAACTGTAGGGAGAGTGGGGACGGTTCCAGCTAGTCGAATGGGAACAGTCCCCACTCTACTCCAAGCAGATTATGCAGCGCCTCCTCTCAAGCCTCACTGATATCAACATGATGAAATGGCAGAATCCCTATAAATATCTGACGAAGGACGAGATGCCGAGGATGCATGGTGCGATGAACGCGGTGTATAAAGCGAAGCTGGAACTCTCACAAAATGGGATGATCACCCTGCCGGAGAGCAGACAGCGGATCATGAATCTGAAGCGTGGGTTCCGAAGCGATTATAAGATTCTTAGGGGAAGTTATATGATGGAAAGGCAGAATCTAAAAACATACGGTGACAAACATCATATGATGTTGCTGGACTATTCGACTAGTGAAAAAAAGATCTGGATAGGTATATAATGGTAAAAATCTACCTTTTTACAGGTGGTTTTTAACTTTAAGTACAAAGGGAGAGTTATTAATGTTATTTGAGAAGCCCAAATTATTTTGGTTAACCTATTTATTATTTGCTTTAAGTCTAGCGCTTATTTACTTTATTTTTCCTGAAAATAATTATAAATTTGTGGCGATAGGGATTTTGCCATTAATCTTTTGGCTGCCATTCGATCTTTACAGACTATCAAAAAAGCGAAAATCTGAAAAAAAGTTAAAGGAAAGACGGTGAAAGATATACTTAGGTCGATATTTATATTACCACTTAAAAAGCTTGGGGAGTCCCAAGCTTTTTGTTATGTTACTGGGTGTGATAGCGGCTGGGGGGAGTTGGGTAAGGAGTGTTTCTGGTAGATGAAAACAGGAAGCATGAGAACCGTCCCTGTGCTTCCGGTACACTAAATCTATCAGAGTTGGATAGGAACTATCCCCGTTTCATCTATAAAGAAGTGTAATGCCACTTTTTCGGGGGAATACTAGATTAGTAGAAGGCCAACCGATCCTTACCGGAGCAGCACGTGTCGAAGAATGGAAGCTACTATACTACCAAGGGAGGTAACGTTTATGTTCCGTGTAATGATGGCAAAATTAATGCGTCTCTTTTCTCATTTATCCAACAAAACACCTATGATCCCCCGGCAGGATGTACAAACGAAAAAAGATGTGTTAGTTGAAACATCTGTTGGGCCCACTTACATTTCCTTCTATTATCCTTTGGCAGCAAAAAAGAAAAAACTCCCTGTCTATATCAACTTCCATGGCGGGGCGTTCATCATGAATGATAAGGAATTGGATGATCCTTATTGCCGTTACCTGGCGAATCAGGCCGAATGTGTTGTTCTGAATGTCGAATATGGTAAGGCACCCGAGTATCCTTTTCCAAAAGCCATTGAACAGGGCTATGAAATCATTCAATGGGTGAAGGGAAGAGCGGAGGAATTGGGCATTGAGGCAGAAAAGGTCATGGTTGGCGGACAAAGCTCAGGCGGAAATATTGCTACAGCCCTTTGCCTCTATCTTGAAGAGAAGGGGGACGAGCAGCCCCTGCTTCAAGTGCTATCGTGCCCTATGCTGGATTTTGTCACCCCTCATGCTGAAAAGCCGGAACCAGACAAGTGGCGTTCCCGTTTTCCTAAAGCAGCCCATTTTATCCATATGTGTTACGTCCCAGGGAAGGGACAAGCGGGGCATCTTCTCGCTTCCCCTGTCCGAGCCGAGGTTAACGGCCGCTTAGCCGCAGCCCTGATTCTCATAGCTGAGTCCGATGCATTCAGGCCGGAAGCCGAATGTTATGCGGAGAAATTGAAAGCAGCAGGGGTGAACGTTCAAGAGGCGATATTCAGGGGCTGTGCCCATGCGTTTACCCATCTTGGACCGAAAGAAAGAGCAGAAGAGGCCTGGCAATTGATCGCAGGCAAAATCAAGACTGTTGCTGAAGCCCCTCCATATTGAATCATGTCCTAAACACATTCAACGTTTTTTCTTAGAGGCAGTGAGGGTATAAAACAAGTGTGGAGGATACAGACTTGATGTATTGGAAAAGCACTGGCGCAAGGCCAGGCAGATGTTGAACGTGTTACAGATAAACATACATACTCCAAACAAGATTTCCGAACAGGAGGAACGGTAACCATTGAAAAATAAAACGGTACTTATCATTGGAGGGGGACTCGGCGGGGTGTCGGCGGCCATAACACTCGCACAGGCGGGATACGATGTCTCCTTATATGAAAAAAACGAACATATTGGAGGAAAGTTGAACCGGCTCGAGCAAGACGGCTTTGGGTTCGATCTCGGCCCGTCCATTTTGACGATGCCCCAGATCTTTGAGAAATTGTTTGCGGCCAGCGGTAAATCGATGAAGGATTATGTCCAGATTGAAAGGCTGGATCATCAATGGCGTTCCTTCTTCCACGATGGAAATGTCATAGACTTATATGAAGATCTGAACGACATGCGGGAGAAGAATGCCTCTCTCAGTGAAAAGGATATTCGTGAATATCAACGTCTGCTGGAGCATTCGAAGACTCATTACGATATGACGGATAAAACCTTATTTGAAGGTGCGGATACGGCAAGAGGAATCGTCAAGCAGGCGGGACTGTTCAGTGTCTTGAAGAACATTGACCTGATGTCCACGGTGCATAAATCCCTCGATAAGCGGATCAGTCATGAGCAGTTTCGCGATATGCTCTCCTATTTTATCAAGTATGTGGGTTCGTCCCCTTACGATGCGCCGGCTGTGATGAATATGATGATCTACATGCAGCATGATCAGGGAGCATGGTATGTTCCCGGCGGTTTGCATAAGCTCGCGGACGGTCTTGTGAAGCTGGCGGAGGAAGTGGGGGTGACTTTCCACCTTGGACGACAGATCGTCAAACTTGAAAAGAAGGATGGCGACATTACCGGAGCCGTTTTGGAAGACGGGACACGGGTGACGGCCGATCACTATGTGTCCAATATGGAGGTCATACCGGTGTACGAGCGATTACTGGAGGAAGACAGTGATTATGTTGAAAAATTAAAAACGAAATTCGAACCGGCGAGTTCCGGCCTCGTCATGCATCTGGGTGTGAAGAAGAGTTATCCGCAGCTTCGCCATCATAATTTCTTTTTCGCCGAAAATATGAAGGAGCAAATGGAATCGATCTTCCACCGCCATGAATTGCCGGAGGACCCGGTCATTTATCTCGTCAATGTCAATAAGACCGATTCGACTCAGGCTCCTCGAGGACATGAAAATATCAAAGTGCTGCCTCATATTCCGTTTATCCGGGATGAGAATCCGTATACGCAAAAGGACTATGAACAATTCGCTGAGCGGGTCCTGATCAAGTTGGAGAAGATGGGACTTGATGGCTTGCGTGACAACATTGTAACTAAGGATATGTGGACACCGGAAGATATCAGGCGCACGTATGGTTCCGACCGCGGGGCGATTTATGGGACCGTGTCAGACAGCAAGAAAAATAAAGGCTTGAAGCATCCGAAACAGAGTGAACGCTACGACAACCTCTACTTTGTTGGAGGAACGGTGAACCCGGGAGGCGGAATGCCGATGGTTACGTTAAGCGGCCAGCTTGTCGGCGAGAAAATTATGGAGAGGGATTCTGGATAAAAAGGGGGTGATGTCATGATCGTCTCACTTCCTGACCACTGGATCATACTCATTGATGTGATTGCCTGGACGTTCTTTCATCTCGCCATTTCGGCCATTTGCTTGAAACTGCCTTTGACGTGGTTTCTGAAAGACCATTTCTGGTTTCGGACGTTCCCTTTTGAACAGTCCGGGGCATTGTGGCAGCGTTTATTCCGGGTGAAATCGTGGAAGGGGATGATTCTGGATGGCACGATTTTTCTCAAAAAGGGATACAGCAAAAAGGGGCTGCATGGCACGAAGTCGAGGGACTTGATCGTATTTGCGGCGGAAACGAAACGCGCGGAATTAACCCATTGGCTTTCCATTCTCCCTGCTCCGCTGTTCTTCATATGGAATCCCGTATGGGCAGGATGGATGATGGTTCTGTATGCCATTGTCTTCAACCTTCCGATTATAGTGGTTCAACGGTACAATCGCGGGCGGATATTGGCGATTACGTCAGGCGTCGGCAAGAAATCAAGTAGATAACTGTAAGGAAATGCAGTTACATAAAGGTTGAACGGGGATTGGCACGTTGGTGCGTTCTAAAGGAAGGAGGTAGATTGCATGACAGCTTCAGAAGTGATCAATCTCATCTTGGGTGTCCTGGGGGTGATCATTGGCATGATTATGTTTTGGTCCTTGCCGGTTCCAAGATTCACCTCCAAACATACGGCGGGGCTGCCGTTTGTGTCCATCATTATCCCTGCCAGGAATGAAGAAGGCAGGATCTCCCCGTTATTGCAGTCGTTGCAGGAGCAGCGGTACAAGGGATTTGAGGTTCTGTTGGTGGATGACGATTCATCGGATCGTACCGTGGCCATCGCAGAAAGCTACGGTGTCTCGGTCCTGCAGAATAACGGTGCAGGGAAATCGTCTGCCTGCTGGCGGGGTGCCAAGGAGGCAAAAGGAGATTGGCTGCTGTTCCTGGATGCTGATACCCGATTCACCAGCGTGGATGGATTGCGTAATCTTCTGCATGTCTACCAGGGGAAAGGGGCTAGGGGGATCCTTGCCTTGCAGCCCTATCACACTGTGGAACGTGTGTATGAGCATCTTTCCATTGTTTTTAACATCATCGTCGTAGTGGGTATGAATCTATTTACCGCCTGGGGATCACGGTTCAAAGCCGCAGGCTCGTTCGGTCCATGTATTTTATGTAATCGAGACGATTACTTTTTATCCGGAGGGCATGAAAAAATCGAGGGAGCCATCATGGATGATCTGGCACTGGGAGAGGCCTTTCTTGATCAGAACCTTCCCGTTCGCTGCCTGGGCGGCAGAGGGATCATCTCGTTTCGCATGTATCCGGAAGGCATGGGAAGCCTGATCGAAGGCTGGTGCAAAAGTTTTGCCGTTGGTTCCAAGTCCACTCATCCCGTGGTCATGTTGATGGTCATTCTCTGGATTACCGGAAGTTTAACTAGCGCATCTTCATTGATCTCTTCGATTATGGAGGAAAGAACCGCCGCTATGATCGTCAATGGGGCATTGTACATCCTCTATTCCGTTCAAACAGCATGGTTTGCCCGCAGGGTCGGGGATTTCAGATGGGTGTTTTTCCCTTTTTACCCGCTGCTATTTTTATTCTTCGCAGTGATTTTCCTTTATTCTTTTGTTCGAGTGAATGTTTTTCATTCTGTGAAATGGAAAGGGCGTAAGATAAAGGTGTGATGTGTGGATGAAAAGGAAGCACGAGAACCGTCCCCGTGCTTCCACCAGTGCTTCCAGCTCAATCTACTTTTACTTTGTTTAATATTATTTTTAAAGAAAATCCAATTATCAATTCAGGAATGACACACAGCATTGGGAACCACACCGGTCCCAGTAATACTCCGAAAATTTTCGCTTGTGCTGAATACATAACCCCTACAGTCACAAAGAATGCGGAACTGACGAATGGAAGATAGGAATAAGGTTTTTCCCCCCCGCCTGCGTCCTTAAAGGCATCCCACATCGAGAAGAAGTATAAACAGGGATAAAACATAAGCCACTGATAATTTGTATGTGACACTACACCCTCTATATTTCCAAGGAAGCTCAAGCGGATCATTTCATTAAAATTTGCCATGACGTTTATAATAATCTCCAATCCTACAAAGAGAATTCCTTTTATAAGCCGTCCATTTAATAATTGAGAAAATCCAGGCAGGGCTATACTCCATACTATACTCTCAATGATTTTATCTTTTTTTTTTATCGCTATACATCATTTGTTTTTTGCCAAGTCATTATGATCTGTTGCCAGAGGGGGCTGTTCCATCCACTCATTTTCTATCAGTAGATTCATTCCGTCTTCAGCTAACAGTCCTATTTCTGCAATCATTTTTGCGTAACTCGCCGCTAAATCCCTTCGTTGGCTTATCCCCATTGCCTCACCGTAATAACCAATAGCAGAAGAGAGTAGTGCAGTTACATGAAACAACATAAGTTTGTCTGAAAAAGGAGGAGTTGTTGAATCAGTCACCTCCGTCTCATATGTCCTGGGAACGTGTAAATTATCTTCGATTAACATAGAAGATAGTACTTTAAAGTGATCGTTACAGAGCTGCCTGGCCCGTTCCATGTAATTCCTGACTTCTTTGGATTCAGCTACTTGACTGAAGCCTAATTCAAGGACAGTCTTCACCATTGTTTTCTGCAAATTCAGATAGGTACCACTTATTTCTACTGCACTTATAGGTCTGCGTTTTCCTAGCCAACCTGTTAAGAAATTTTGTTTCTTTATAAACTCAACTTTTTGGTGATTGTTCAAACTAGGTGGTTTGCTAATAATACCTTTATGTGTAAGAACTTTAGTGGACCGATCATACAATTCCAACGTTTCCGTCATAACTCCAATAAAATATTCTCTCTGATCTTCCCGAGTGACATTGCCTATTGCACCTGCATATCTAGTGAGTCCATGAATAGCCATGATATGTAAATAAACAATGATATAAGTGTCTGAAAATAAAGGAGGTGCATCTATAGTAACATCTTCATCTGTAAATCCTTTTGGGATCGGATACCCTTCTGTTGTTAAAAATTCTCCAGCCTTTTGAAGGTGTCTTTCCGTTAGTTCAAGGGCATATTCAAGCACCTGAATAATATCTGTATCTTGAACATAATGAAGGAAATGGCGAAACATGCAACGGGCTAAGCTATCATTGACATACTGTGTCCAGAGGTTTGCGAGTTCTGATGAACTTATCTTAGTTTTATGGTGACTGATTTCCATTAAAATACCTCCTGTTATTGGTCTGAAATAGTTTATCCCAATGGACCTTGTTTAATGAGTAAATAAACAAACCCATCTTCACAAAATGCAAAGATGGGTTTGTCTACAATCTTACGTTGCTAACTTAAGGATTTTTGTGCTATGTAAGAAAAAATTAGGGGATATCTGCTTTCATTAACATTTCACCAAGGGGACGTCCGATTTTGTCTTATAACCATTTTGATGTTTCCATGAGAGCTTCGAAATTTGTACTCTTTTCAATGTTTATGTCTTGAAATATATTGACTGAAGAAAAGGAAGCACGGGAAACGTCCCCGTGCTTCCAAGCAGCCTAATGCAACCGCTATTACCTATTCATAAACTTCTTCATTTCCGATTTCTTCGGATCAATCGTAAACCTGTAGATCGGCAATTCCTGGCCAACTTCAGAAGGGACATAGTTAAAGCTTACATAACTGTCTACTGATTCTGGCTCAAGTGATAAAGATAATAGGTTTGTCTGAGGCTGTGCCGTCAAGAATACATAGCTGCCTTTCGGGAAAGTCACTTTCTCTTTTGTTACCTCTGTTTCCACGTCAACAAGCTGTCTGTCCTCGTACTCTCCAATATTGTCCTTTTTCGTGACGGTAAAGGACTCGGCAGGCAGTTTTACAACCTTAGGCAACGTAAAGGCTTTTAATCCCTGGTTTTTGAGTTTTTCAGCTATTTCCTCCTGACCGGGCATAAGCACGTTGGTGGTCGGTCTTTCTCTTACTAATGTTGGTTCTGCATCAGTGGCGCTGAAGTAGTTGACCGGAATGTCCTGCACCGTACCTGAGGCGATGTCGACCATTTCAAGGGTTTGATCGGCAATCTCTTTGTTTTCACTATCGATGATGATAGGATCATTGTCATTTGGAATCAGACCTTTTTTTACTAGATTCAGTCTTTCGGAGGCTACAAGGTGCTTAATTTGTCTTGCATGGTCGGCGGTTTGCGTAAGTATTTTCTCATGTGTAGCAATTTGTGCATTCACTCGTCGGGCAAAGTCTTCCCGGCCAATTCCAATTCCGCGGCTTTCTACAAAAAAGGAGAAAGAAGGAGCAAGCCCAAATGAATTGCCCCCTATTAAAGGGGCTGTAAGCTAGGTTGTACGATCTACTTTTATTCGGTTTCCGAAACATTTCCAATAGAATTGTAGAAGAATTTTCCTTAAATGTTAGAGATATCTTCTGAAAAAACAGTTCTTTTGTTGGGCATGGATGGGGATGGTTCTATTGGTTCATTGTGAGCTAGCTTCTGGTGAGGGGGGAATGAAGGGAGATAATACGGAGTTTCAGAGTGGATGGGGTTGTTTGGGTGCGACCGATTCAGACGGCGTAGGATGGGGGATTCGTTCATCAGGTTTATGGAGATTTGGAGGGAGAGGAGTAGTAGCGGGAGTTGGGTGAGGTGTGCGGTTTTGGGTAAGTGAAAAGGAAGCATGAGAACCGTCCCCGTGCTTCTTGGGAAAGCAAAATGAGGTTATAGGCCTGGTCTTTTTATACTACAAATGAAAAATTAACACTGAATGGAAATTTCGGAAGGATCGAAACTTAGGCCATTACTAGAGGTTACGAGGCGATTCAGCACGGATTCCCTGGCAGATTGTTCATCCTGCTGTCTTTTTCTGATCTTTGAACTCAGATCTATCTACCTATAGGCCTTTCCCAATAGGTTACAGGCATGACCAATGCTATAGTCAAAGTGTTAGAAAATTAAGAAAAAGGGGATGGAATAAGTAAATGAAGAGAAACAAAAAAATGTTAGTGTATGCATTAGGTACAGGCCTCTTGCTCGGTTCCGGGAATATCCCGGCAATTAATGTCCTTGCAGAAAAACCAACTTCAATGGAATCCGTACTTGCCAACATGTCTCCACAGCAGCTGGAAAACTATAAGCAGCTCCAGTCAGTGGAAAAGCAAGGTCTTTATTTAGACCGAACGGTTAACCTTAAAAGTGACAGCCCGGTGAAGGTCATCGTACAGCTTGACCACCATCCTGAAAAAGTCGCTCAGTTGCAAGCCAAACTGGAAGGAAAGAACTTTGACGCTCGTGAAGCAAAGGCACATGTAGAAAAGGATCAAAAACACTTCAAAAACGAGTTGGCCAACATGTTCAAGGATAAAAGCAATAATGGTTACAAGGTAGGCCAAACTTATAAAAACGCCATGAACGGTGTTTCCTTGGAACTTCCTGCTAATCGGATTGAAGAATTAATGAAACTTGATGTGGTAAGAGCGGTCTACAGCAACGTCGAAGTTCAAATTGATCCACCGGTTCCATCCGAGGCTCCTTCTAACGGACCAGCGAAAGATTATATGATGGAAAGCCTTCCTTACTTAGGAGTCGATAAGCTGCATAATGAAGGGTTTACCGGCAAAGGAATCAAAGTGGGGGTTCTTGATACAGGTATCGACTATAACCATCCTGACTTGGATGAAGTCTATAAAGGCGGTTATGACTTCGTGGACAACGATAATGATCCGATGGAAGCAACGTATCAGGATTGGCAAGAGTCCGGTTTACCGGAATTCTCGAATGGCAATTCCTATTATACTGAACATGGGACTCATGTTGCCGGTACGGTTGCCGGTGAAGGCGATAATGAAAGTGAATACAGTATAAAAGGGGTAGCTCCTGAAGCAGATCTTTATGGCTACCGTGTCCTCGGACCTTATGGAAGAGGGTCGAGTGAAGGGGTCATTGCAGGGATTGATCGCGCTGTTGCCGACGGAATGGATGTCATCAACCTTTCCCTTGGTGCAGGTGTAAATGATCCCTTGTATCCGACTTCTGTAGCGGTGAACAATGCTGTTCTCAGCGGGGTGACGGCTGTCGTTTCGGCTGGTAATAGCGGAAGTGAATCCTTTACGTTAGGCTCGCCTGGAACCGCTGCACTTGCCTTAACAGTAGGGGCAAGTGATGTTCCGATTGATATCGCGACATTCACTGGTCAATATGGTGCAGAAAGCGTCAATCTTCAGCTAATGGCCAGAAACTATAGTGATAATCTCGCAGATTTAGAAGATAGTAGTATGCAGCTTGTAGATGTTGGTCTTGCTACCAGTAACAATGATTTTATCGGTAAGCCTGTAGCCGGGAATATCGCATTAATCAGCCGTGGTGACATTTCGTTTGTTGATAAGATTAAAGCGGCAGCAGCGCATGGAGCTAAAGCCGTCATGATTTATAACAATAACGGTGAAGAAGGACATATCCCTCATTTCCTTGGAGAGGGAGTCGATTTTATTCCTACATTCTCCCTGACAAAGGCTGAAGGAGAAGCTTTGAAGGAAAGCATCCAGGAAGGAGAAACCTTTTCCTTTAGCGATAGGCAGGCCATCACAACAGAGGGTGACCGCCTTGCCGATTTCAGTTCAAGGGGACCTTCCAGAATGAATTATGATATCAAGCCTGAAATTGTTGCCCCTGGTGTGGGTGTGCTATCAACGGTTCCTTCCTATATCAACGATAAAGAAAACGGAACGTATGATTACGCCTATGCGAGGTTATCGGGAACCTCAATGGCATCCCCGCATGTAGCTGGTATGGCGGCGCTATTATTACAATCCAATCAAGACTTGGAACCAGCTGATGTGAAATCCATATTCATGAACACCGCGGATCCTATGAACGGCGATTACAGTGTCTATGAAGTTGGCGCCGGCAGGGTGGATCCTTATGAAGCCATTCATTCAGATATGAACTTTCAGGTCATTGATGAGACAACCACCCTCATGAATGGAGAAGAAATGAACATTGATGAGAAGACCGGGGGTATGAGCTTCGGATTTCAATATATTGAAAAATCACTGAGAGATCAGCGTACGATTTTGATTGAGAATTCCAGTGAAGAAACGAAAACATTTAATGGTAGTGTGGAGTTTACCAATCAGTCCCATGACGCTTCCAAAAACGGAATCCATCTATCTTTTGATGAAAAAATTAAGGTGAAGGCCGGGAAGAAAAAGAAAACAAACGTATTCCTAAATATCCCTAAAAAAGCTGAAGAGGGTTACTATGAAGGGTATATCCGTTATGTGAATGAGGAAAATCCATCTGAAGAATATCAAATCCCATTTGGTATCCGAATTTCCGAAGAAGGAATTGAATCAGTCAGAGCGTTCAACTTCTCGACGAAAGAGAATAATCAATTCGGAGCCTTGTTCAATTATACCCCAATGGATTTTACGTTGAAGTCACCTATGGAACAGATCAACGTCGTGTTGGTCGATGGCAAGACAAATAAAGAAATGGGACTGGTCGGGGTCATGGATGCTTCAGGAATCAATGAGGGACAGAGGATCATCATTAACTCTGCCTTTGCAGGTTACTATTACCCGTATGATGATAACCGTATATCAGTCAACCCTGCATTGGCACCGGAAGGCCACTACAAGCTAAGATTAGTGGGGACCAACAGTGAAGGGAAGACGTTCACGAAAGAAACGGATACATTCATTGATAATACAGCCCCGGAGTTTTCAAGTACATTGCCGACGGGCGTGTATGAGTATAAGGAAGGACAAGAAACGGTTCCATTCTCCATGTCCCTTTTTGATAAGACCATAGAAGATATGAAGAAGGCGGGACTCGAAGCATCTCAATCCAATAATTACATTGTCTACCATTATGGATCACCATTCCCAACAGGGGCATTGAATACTGATGGTGAAGGGAACCTTTCGGATGAAATCTTGATGAACCCGATTCTCAGCAGGTATCCTGTTGGGTTCTTCGCACACGACTCCGTCGGAAACTTCGCGCAGGGTGGACCAATTGTCAATAGTTTTGTAAAAGAAGGTACACAATATGCCACTGCTTCCATGGATAAAAAAGAAATCATGGCTGGCGATAAGCTGACGATGACACTCTCGTCTCATAATGTTAAACAACTTAAAGAAGGATCTTTCTCAGTAGATTATGACAGCAATCAACTTGAGTTGACGGACGTGAAGATCCATCCGGATTTCCTCGAGTATGGTGATTCTGAGATTACGTATGACGACAAGGGAAAAAGCAGTTCTACAAGACACCTTGATGTTCAAGTGAATTTGGAGAATCCGGAAGCTGAAGTGAATGGGGACATTCCATTGGCAGAAGTTACGTTTGAAGCGAAGGATGCCAAATTTTATAGAATGAACTACGTAACTGCGCCGACCTTCTCAAGCAAGTATACAGACGTTAACGGTCAAACGACTAATTTAAAGGGATATTTTGAAGGACAATATCCGGAACTGCTGCGCAGCTATTCAGAGATAAGAGGGGACATTAAAGCCCAAGGATTCTTTGGTACCGACGGAAAATATGACAATGGTACAGACTATTCAAATGCTCCAGTTTCCATAAAGGTGACCGATTGGGAAGGCAACGTACATGACGGGGAAATGGTCCGTAACAATGACTTTGTAGCGAAGCTCCCAGTAACTGATAAGCCTTTCCAGATTGAAGTGAATATCCCTGGACACTTTCCGGTCAAATCCACTTTCACTATTTATGATCAACGTGAAGATAAGGTTGTCGGCACATGGCATGGCTTGCCTCTGCGCACGCAGGATGCCGGGGACATCAACCAGGACAGTGTGATTGATATCATGGATGCGATCGAGATGAAAAACAGCTGGGGAACAGATGAGCAACATTCAGACCTAAATTTCGACGGTACAGTTGATGCAAAGGACTTCGAATTAGTTGAATACAACTTCCTTGAAGCAGATCCTGGCGTGGATTCAGCCCCGAAACCAGTGGAGAAATATAAAGGAAAGTCTTTGGATGATATTAAAAATGAATTAGGTATTGAATAAAAAGATAATCGAGACAAAGGCACGCGCTGCCTTTGTCTTATAACTATTATTGAGGTTTCGCGATTTACTTTGCTGATTCTAACTATCCCTGCGTGATTTCTCGTGATAGTATCTGTTCAAGAAGAAAGGACCGAAACTCCTGAAAATCAAAGGAATTTAAATTTTAACAATATTCAAAATTAACTATTTACATTCTTCTGAAAATTCGATAGTATTCAATGTATACAAATACTAATTGTTTTATGAATTTTTGAATGCGCATTCAATATGAAGACTCGTCCTTGAAATAAGGTGGGAGGTAACCATGAGTAATTATCAAGAAGAGAAAAGAATTGTAAGACGTTACTTCGAAGAGCTCGAGAAATCTACACCAGAAGACGTACAAAGTGTTTTAAAGGAATATACTGGTGAAAATTATAGTTGGCAAGGAGTCTACCCCTTCCGTGAACAGGAGGGAGTTCAGGCAGTTGCGGAAACCTTTTGGGTCCCTTTATTAAGATCTCTAAAAAAACTGCAGCGTCGTCAGGACATTTTCATGGCTGGCACAAACGAAATAAGTGGTGAAACATGGGTCATGAGCATGGGGCATTTCATGGGCCTCTTTGATCAAGACTGGATGGGGATTCGACGAACAGGGAAAATGATCAACCTAAGATATGCAGAGTTCCATTGTGTAGAGGATGGTAAAATCACCAAAACGGGGTTATTCGTTGACCTGATCGGATTCATGATCCAGGCAGGAGTGAACCCGCTGCCTCCTTCAACGGGTACATACTTTGTTTATCCAGGTCCAAGAAATCACGATGGTCTGCAATTTGACGATGCTCCAGAAGAAGAAGGTGTGAAAACGCTGAATCTTGTCAATCAAATGGTCGATGATTTATCGGAATTGAATAAGAGTGGAGCTATGGGGTGTCCTCCGGAGGTCCTGGAACGTACTTGGTCGGAGGATATGATTTGGTATGGTCCTGGCGGGATCGGGGCGAGTTATACCATTCCGAGATATCAACAGCAGCACCAGCTTCCTTTTAGAAATGGTCTTAAGGATAAGGAATTCAATGGTCATGTGTGCCGGTTTGCTGAAGGACAGTTCGCGTGCTTCTTTGGATGGCCGAACCTTTCGAATACACCAATAGGTGGATTTCTGGGGCTGCCAGGCGGGAATGTTCGAGCTGACATGCAAGTGGTGGATGTGTATTACCGTCAAGGGGATAAGCTTTCTGAGAACTGGGTTCTGATCGATATCCCTTATTGGCTGAAGCAGCAGGGATTGGATATTTTTGAGCGAACCCAAGGGATTATGAATCCGTCACTTTAAGGATCAGCGTCATGGTTACGTACATGATCACTTCTCCAACAGTATAAATGGAGATAAGAAATAATGAATGCGTTTACAAAAGGAATGCTTGAAACTCTGCCTATAACCATTCCAAACATCTTCGTCTCAATCATAAGCCTCTTAATAAAGGCAGTGGGTAGATCATCTTGCTTTTTTATGAATCCGCATTCAATAAATATGGATATGGGGGGTCTTCGTTCAATATGGGTTGGATTGATATGACGATTGTCGCAGTATATATGATTGCTCTGATCATTATGGGTTATAAACTGGGGAAGGGAAATCACACACAGGATGACTACTTTGTAGGTGGGAGATCTGTTGCAACATTCCCGATTGCTCTTTCCATTGCAGCCACCACGGTCAGTGCGAATGGATTTATTGGAGGACCAGGCTGGGCGTATGGTTCGGGACTGATCGCTTTTATGTTGAATTTCAGCATACCTATCGTATTAATATTGACGTTATCGATCTTTCTCCCTTTTTTCTATAATCTAAAGGTGACGTCCATCTATGAATATATCGAAATGCGTCTGGGAGGGAAAAGCAGACTTTTAGTAGTCTTTGGATTTATTGTATCAAATGTGATTCAAGTAGGTTCGTTCTTATTTATTCCTTCACTGGTCATCCAAACCTTCACGGGATGGTCACTGACGATTGTCGTTCCCATGGTTGTGGCAGTGGCGATTCTGTACACGTTACTAGGCGGGATTAAAGCGGTTATCTGGACGGATGCGATTCAGATGTTTGTCTTGTGGGGTGGAGTCATTGCTGCATTTGTCATTATTCTGAGCAATTTAGATATTGGTTTCTTTGAGGCGATGAAGGTTGTGAAAGAAGAGGGGAAATTGGATGCACTTGATTTCTCGCTGGACGCGAAGTTAGAGAATGGTGTATGGGTTGGCCTGATTGGCGGTCTCTTTATGTGGCTTAAATATTATGCTACGGATCAGACACAGACTCAAAGGATGTTCGCGGCAAAGTCGATCAATGAAGTGAAGAAGTCGATCTGTATTAGCGGATTTGTGATGAACATTATGTATTTTGTGTTCATGTTCATAGGAGTATTGCTTTTCGTCTTCTTTGATGGCAGGGAATTCGATAATTCCAACAACATTATGATCACCTTCATTTCTAATAACATCCCTGTAGGAATCTTGGGGCTGATCATGGCAGGGATTTTTGCAGCTGCCATGTCCAGCATAGACTCCGTACTAAATTCAGTTACGACCGTCTTCATTAAAGACATTTATGAAAAGTTCATCACGAAAGGAAAGCCGGCTTCTCTAAAGGTTTCGATGGTCTTCACCCTTGTGTTTGGGGTATTGCTGATCGGATTTACATTGATGGCATTCAGCGGTACGACCGCTTCGATCTTAAAGACAGTGGGCAGCTACCTCTCGTACTTCTCAGGTTCGATACTGGCGATGTTTCTTTTGGCGATGTTCACGAAGAAAGCAAATGATAATGGAGTCGCAATCGGGTTTGTATTAGGAATCGTCATCACGACCTATATTGGAAACCTTGGGCTGGTGAACTGGCTCTGGAATTATCCGATCGGATGCGTGATCACTCTTATCATTGGTTACATTTTCAGCTTACTATTTCAAAAGAATAGAAGAATGGAATTGGAAGAATTCACGTTTAATGGTCAAAGAGCAAGGTTGATAAAAGAAGGAACTGTAACAGATGAAAACGGTCATTCCATTGTTCCGGGGGGCATGGACAAATACTCATATGCACTCATCGGATTGTTTATTGCACAGGTGATCATATTGGGGCTTATCCAGTTATAGGGAATGAGGCTTTGTCATTATCTGAATTTTTAATTATAATGGAATGTGAATCCGGATTCATCATTCTCGCTAGATTATCGGAATACCATAACAACCGGGTTTAATACACGAAGGCAACTTTTGAAAGGGTTTTGAAAAATGAAAGCCAGAATTAGCGCATATGATGTGGCGAAACAGGCAAGTGTTTCACAATCGACCGTTTCCAGGGTCCTGAACAATTATCCTCATATCAAGGAATCTACAAGAAGGAAAGTCCTTGAAGCGATAAAGGAATTAGGGTTTACAAGGGATGAGATTGCCAGAAGCCTTGCCAGTAATAAAACGAGAACCATAGGATTGATTGTCGGGGATATCACGAATCCTTTCTTTGCCGAATCAGCGAAAGTGATTACGGGAAAAGCACAGGAGATGCAGTATGATGTGATCCTTTGTAATACGAATCACAATGAAGAGAACCTGGATAAATATATTCAAACCCTTAAAGGGAAGCGAGTCGATGGGATCATCATTGCCTCTGCAGATAAAAACAATCAAAGAATCAAAGAATTATATGATCAAGGATTTCCTGTCATTCTGTTCAATAGTATCTTGGAACACGAGAAGGCGAATTATATAGCCGTCAACAACTACAAAGGAGCTAGACTTGCGGTGGAACATCTTTATCAATTGAACCATCGCCGCATTGGCTATATTGCAGGTCCTTCGAAGTATGTCACCACCCATTTGAGGAATTTAGGATACAAAGAAGCACTAGAGGACTTAGGGATTGTCGGAAACGATCAGTTTGTCTACAACAAAGAGTTTTCTTACGATGAAGTTTATCAGTTTACCAAAAAGTTATTAAAACAGAGTGACCGGCCAACAAGCTTTTTCTCTGCTTCCGATCAAATGGCCCTTGCCGTGTTAGATGCTGCAGCTAGTGAAAACATCAAGGTACCGGAAGAATTATCAGTCGTAGGATTTGATGATATTGATTTGGCAAAGAATCAATATATTGGACTCACCACCATCACCCAGCCGAAAGAAAAAATGGCAACCCTCGCCTTGGAAAAACTGATCTCCCTGATTGAAGAGGGCGAAGGGAAAGACGAAGGGTTTCAGATCATATTAGAACCCGATTTAATTCAACGAAAAACAACGGGAGTATGCAGGAACGAGAAAGGAGGATAAGAATTGAAGCACTTTGCTGAATTGAAAGGGAAAAGGGTCATGGTTACGGGAGGAAGTAAAGGCATTGGAAAGGATATCGCGCTCTCCTTTGCCAAACTGGGGGCCACAGTGGTGATTTCAGGGAGGAATGATGAAGCCCTGTCAGCTGCTGTCCTTGAGCTGAAACGTTACTCCCCCGATTGTTCTTATGTGAAGGCCGACATCCGGCATGTAGCGGACATTCATAAGATGGTGGATGAGGCTGCCGCTCATATGGGGGGACTCGATGTACTGGTCAATAACGCAGGAGTGAATATTCCTAAACCAGCCATAGAAGTGACGGAGGAAGATTGGGACTCAATCCTTGATACAAATCTTAAAGGAAGCTTCTTCTCCTCCCAGCGTGCAGCGAAGTATTTTCTTTCACAAAAAAGTGGGAAGATCATCAACATTGTTTCACAGATGGCATTCGTTGGCTATATCAAGCGGGCAGCCTATTGTTCCAGTAAGGGAGGGGCCGTGCAAATGACCAAAGCTCTTGCTGTTGAGTGGGCACCCTACAATATCAAGGTTAATGCAGTGGCTCCAACATTTATTGAAACCGAGCTCACATCCAATATGTTTGAAGATCAAGATTTTTATCAAGACGTGATCAATCGAATCCCATTAGGGAAACTTGCCCAACCTTCTGATGTGACAGGAGCGGTGTTATTTCTCGCTTCTGACATGGCAAACTTTGTAACGGGTGAAACCATCAAGGTTGATGGAGGTTGGACCGCAATTTAAAGAGTATCTTTTATTGCATTTTGAATGCGCATTCAAAAAGGAGGAATCAAGATGCCGAAAGTGGATGAACGAAAAGAGGAAAAAGTAGAAATGGATCGTCCTCTTCATCAAGAACCTCAACATGACAACGTATTCTATGGCGACTCAACCGAAGTGAACCGTGTTGGCTATGCGGATTACAATGAATTTTCAAAGAATACAAAACGTAAACAAAGAATGAATGGATTCGACGAGGAGTATCTCGATTTTGTGGATTATATCATCAAGATCACCCATCGCATCTGGGAAGAGAAAGGGATCGGGATTATTTATCAAACCTATCATAATGATGTCACCATGCATACGGGAACAGCCCATATACAAGGTGTAAATGAGGTGGTGTCCGGGACCTTACAGGCTTTGCACGCCTTTCCGGATCGAAGGCTTGTTGGTGAAAATGTCATATGGTCAGGTAATGATGAGGAAGGATTTTTATCTTCTCACCGTATCGCATCGAGTGCTACCAACCTGGGGGATTCCTCATTCGGGCCTGCTACAGGTAAGAAAGTTTTCTTTCGGACCACGGTTGACTGCTTTGTCCATTCAAACCGGATCGTGGAAGAGTGGCTTGTACGAGACAACCTGTATCTAGTCAAGCAGTTAGGATTTGATCCCATCGAAGTGGCAAAGAAACTGGCACAGAATTCGGAGAACAAGACACCGGCACTGCAATCCCATTTCGGTTCAAGCGGTACAATGGAAGGGCAGCTGATGCCTGCCGTTTATTCTCCGAAGTCAGAAGGTTTTGAAATTGGTGATTTTATTTTAGCCATGTACAACAAAGTGTGGGAATGGAGATTATTCAATCATGTGAAGGACTTTTACGCCGATCATGCGGTGGTCCACTATATCTGCAATAAAGATTTGATAGGCACTAGCCAGATCCAGGGAATGCTCGTCAGTTTGTTTGCCTCTTTCCCAAGTGCTAAATGTATGGTCGAGAGAGTGACCTGTAACGAGGGAGCCCAAAAGGGTGAATGGGATGTTGCCGTAAGGTGGAGACTGCAAGGGATTCATGAGGGGATTGGGTATTTCGGTCAGCCAAGTGGAAAAACAGTAGAGGTATTGGGGATTTCTCACCTGAAAGTGAGGAATGAGAAAATTGTAGAAGAATGGATGACATTTGACGGCTTGGATGTACTGAGGCAGATCTATCTGGGTACAGAGTCTAATGCTGACGATGCCGAAGCCGAAACATACGAATAAATCATCTTTCATTACTTAGTTTTGAATGCGCATTCAAAAAGGAGGAAATACCATGTCAGTACAAACGTCTATTCAGAAAGATCCTTCAAGTATAAATCAGGATTTTCATATGCCTGGGAATATCCGTTTCGGAGTCGACACGTTTTATTCCTTACCGGATGAGATTAAGAAATTAGAGGTTAGCAGAATCGTCATTATTAGTGATAAAGGTCTTGAACGGGTTGGAGTCGTTGAACGTGTACTGGAATTAGTGGAATCGGCAGGAATCGAGAGTAACGTGTTTACAGACATTGAAGGAGAGCCGACCTTTACTCTGGTACAAAAATCAGTAGAGTTTGTGAAGAAATCAGGAAGTGAACTCGTGATCGGCATCGGAGGCGGAAGCGCTCTGGATGTTTCCAAAGCGACGGCAGCTCTGGTGGATAAAGATGACGTGAGCCCGTATTTAAGTGGAGCCAAAACCATTGATTCCAGACAGGTCAAGTGCATTCTGCTTCCGACGACTTCAGGAACCGGATCGGAAGTGACGATGAATGCCATATTCGGGGATGAAGAGGAGGAAGTAAAACGGGGGATTGTCAGCAGGCATCTTCTGCCGGACCTCGCCATCATCGATCCTGCTCTGACACGCTCATGCCCGCAACGGGTCACCGCTGCTTCAGGTGTGGATGCTTTCACACATGCACTTGAATCGTATGTTGCCGTGAGAGCTACACCCTTAACGAAGATCTATGCTGAAAAGGCCATGAAGTTATTTAGTTCGAACATCACGAAGGCAGTTCATAACGGGAAAGACATGGAAGGACGTATCGGAATGAGTTGGGTAAGCATGTTGGCAGGAGTTTCGTTAGCCAATGCAGGTGTGGGGGCCGTCCATGCCTTAGCTTACCCCCTCGGTGGAAAGTACCACATCGAGCATGGAGTTGCCAATGCTCTCCTTATGCCGTTTGTTTTCGAAGAGACAGGGAAAACGTGCATGCAGGAAATGGTAGAGGTTGCAAACTATCTTGAATTAGGAGATTACTCAAAAAAACCACACCAGGCGCTTAAGGCAGTAGTGGGATATCTATATGAATTACTGACGAATCTTGACCTCCCCACATCATTAGCGGAGCTTGGGATTATGGAGGAAGATTTGCCTCTACTTGCCGGGCAAGCCTCACAGATTGATCGCCTTTTGTCCAACACGCCGTACCAATTGACCGAAAAGAAGATCTTAGCCATTTATCAAAAGGCATTCACGGGATACGAGAAAGGACGTGATGAAGGTTGCTGAAAAATCAACTCAAAAAGAAACTCTACATTGATGGCAGGTGGCAGGAAGCAAAGAACTATTATGAGTTGAAATCCCCATTCAGCGGAGACGTCATTGCCAGCGTCCCTTTGGCAGATGAACGGGAAGTGGAAGACGCCTTAGAGAGTGCACAATCAGGTTCTGAGAAAATGAAGCAATTGACTTCCTTGGAACGGTCGGACATCCTTGAGCGGGTTTCGCGACTTTTTGAAGAGAGATTTGAGGAAGCAGCAGAAATCCTTGCCATGGAATGTGCGAAGCCGATAAAGGCAGCTCGTGCTGAAATCGCGCGAACGATTGAAACGTATAAGTTTGCAAGCGAAGAGGCGAAAAGGATTCACGGGGAGACCATTCCGATGGATGCTGCCAAAAGTGGGAAGGGACGATTTGCCTTTACGATCCGTGAGCCTTTAGGGGTCATCGCAGCGATCACGCCCTTTAACTTCCCATTCAACCTTGTGGCCCATAAGCTGGGTCCCGCCTTTGCTGCCGGGAATTCAGTGGTCCTGAAGCCGGCGAATCAGACGCCTTTAAGTGCACTCCTTACAGCGGAAATTTTTGAGCAGGCAGGTCTGCCGGAAGGGGCGTTAAACGTAGTCACGGGGAGAGGCAGTGTCATTGGAAATCAGCTCGTAAAAGATCCGAGAGTGAAAATGGTCACCTTTACGGGAAGTGTAGAGGTTGGGCTTGGCATTAAGGAAAAGGCAGGGTTGAAAAAAGTAACACTTGAACTGGGTTCCAACTCTGCTGTCGTTGTCGATGGGGCGGAGGATATGGATGCTGTCGTTGATCGATGTGTGGAGGGGGCGTATTCGTTTGCCGGTCAAGTATGCATTTCGGTGCAGAGAATATACGTGCAGGAAAAACTCTATGACTCTTTTGTTGATCAATTCATTGAAAGAACGAAACAGCTTGTGATCGGCGATCCAATGTCAGAAGGCACAGACTTATCGGCCATGATCAATCAAGGGGAGGCAGAAAGGATCGAAGAGTGGTTCAAGGAGGCAACAAAAGCAGGTGCGCACATCTTATATGGAGGAAAGCGGGAGGATGCCATCATACACCCAACTGTGATCACGGGGGGATCATCCACTTTATCCCTGAACTGCAAGGAAGCATTTGCTCCCATTGTCACGATCACACCATACGGTTCTTTGGATGAAGCGATCGGACTCGTGAACGATTCGGAATACGGATTGCAGGCGGGTATCTATACTACCTCTGTTCATAAAGCATTCGATGCCCTGCACCGACTTCAAGTCGGGGGAGTCATGATCAACGATATCCCTACTTTCAGAGTCGATCATATGCCATATGGTGGTGTAAAGAACAGCGGTACCGGCCGTGAAGGAATCAAATATTCCGTGGAAGAGATGACAGAACTGAAACTAGTGACATTTAAATTGTAAGAATAGTCAATAAATAAAATTTTGAATGATAGAAAGGGAGATTGCTATGCCGACAGAACAACCGAAAGTGAAACGATATGTATCCAATGAAAAGATGGAAGAAAACTGGATCGTCCGATTTGATGATCTAAAATCAAAAGCCATTCCTCTCATGTTTATTGATAGTATCATACCAGGTCATCAACGCCTGAATTACGCCCTGATCGGGGATACGGCCAGTGAAAATGATACCTATTCCCCTGAAATAACAGAACCACACGGGTTTCAAATCGGCATGGTGAAAGCACCTCCAGGGAATGGACCGGCTTACCATACTCATGACTACATCGAAGCGTTTCTTCCTCTTTCCGGAAAATGGCGTTTCTATTGGGGAAATAGTGAAGATGAGATCGAGGGTGAAACCATCATTGAAGAATGGGATTTAATTTCTCTGCCTCCAGGGTTATGGAGAGGCTTTGAAAATATCAGTGAGGATGATGCTTGGATCTTTGCCGTGCTTGAACAGCATGAAGTATTCAACGGGAAAGATCCATACTGGGCTCCACAGGTCGTCAGGAAAGCTGCGGAACATGGCTTCCATGCAGATCAATCAGGAAAAATGATCAAACCTGAGAATTTTTCAGCACTTGAGAAACAAATGGCGGAGAAGCTGAGGGCGGGAGAGAAATAGTAGATGAAGAAAGAAGCGTTAGTATTCTTACCGGGTACGCTTTGTGATGAGAGACTTTGGGAGCATCAGTTGGAACATCTGACTGATGTTTCCGATCCTTCCGTTTCAATGTTAACTGGAGCAGACACCATAGAGGGAATGGCTGAATCCGTCTTGAAGCATGCCCCTGAACGCTTTGCTCTAGCCGGGCTTTCACTTGGTGGGATTGTGGCAATGGAAGTCATCCGGCAAGCACCAGAAAGAGTGACCAGACTTGCCCTATTGAACTCGAATCCACATGGCCCCAAGCCAGAGCAGTTGGAAAGCTGGAAGAGCCTTATGTCAAAAGTGGAATCTGGGCAGTTCCAAAGCATAGTAGAGGAAAAGTTGTTACCGAATCTCATTCATCCCGGCAGGCAGGAAGATGACCAGTTGGTATCAACCATAAAGGATATGGCGGAGAGAGTAGGACCAGAAGGATATGTGCAGCAATTAATGGCCGTTTCTACGCGTTCTGACCTTCGGGAAGGCTTAAGGCAAATCAACGTTCCCACGCTCCTTTTAGTAGGAAGGGAGGATCAGGTTTGCCCCTTGTCCTTACATGAAGAAATGCAGGCAACTATTTCAGAGTCCCGGTTAGTTATCGTAGATGATTGTGGCCATTTAAGCAGTTTGGAGCGACCGGAAGAAGTGACGGCTGCTTTACGCAACTGGCTGATTGAGTGAAAGGGTGTAAAGTAGGGAGGTAATTTCATTGATCAATCGTGTAAAGGATAAACTCAGAAGCGGGGAAAGAGTACTTGGAAGTTTCATTGGATTCTATTCTCCCAACTTCATTGAAATGATCGGGTATGCCGGATTTGATTTCGTGGTTATAGATGATGAGCATGGGGCATTCAGTTCTTCTGAATTAGAAAACATGATCCGGACAGCCGAATCAGTGGATCTAGTACCCATTGTCCGAGTCTCATATGATCCGTCCAGTATCCAGAAGGCTTTGGATAGAGGGGCCAAAGGGGTACAAGTACCGATGGTCAATTCAAAGGAAGATGCCATAAAGGCTGTGAAAAGGGCGAAGTTCCCCCCTTTAGGAACCAGGGGTGTCGCTTATTCACACAGGGCGGCGCGCTATGGAAATCAAGGAGGGAAGGCATTCTTAGATAGCTCCGATGAAAACATCTTGGTCATTCCACATATAGAAACCCTTGAAGCGGTGGAGAATATTGGGGAGATCATGGGGGTCGAAGGTATCGATGTTCTTTTCATCGGTACAACCGACCTATCGGTTGATATGGGATTTAAAGAAGAAGGTGCCAACCATCCTGAAGTTCAAGGAGTCATACGAAACTTGTATCAAACAGCATCAGAAAATAACGTTGCGATTGGAACGGTTGCGGCTGATAGTACAGGAGCGCAGCAAGCTTTTGAAAAAGGGGCAAATTATGTAGGGGTTGTAGCGAATTCAGTGATTCTTAAGGCGCTTCAGATAGTGGTAGAAGATACTAAAAGAGTTGGAAATGAAATGACCAATAGAGGTATTAGAAAGTAAAAAAAGAAATCTTCACCAAACTCGTAAAATAGATGGGGAAGAATGATGCTTTAGTGACCTTAATATGTTGGGAAAAAGGGAGGGTTCTCGTGCTTACGAATAAGGAAGCATGAGAACCCTCCCTGTGGTTTTTTTCTGCGCATGTCTCCCAACCAGTGGGGCAGGCAGGGACCGAATCTCGTCCTTCGATCCAAGGCACCTTTCTCCCCGACTTACAGAAATTTCTTCAAAGCCATATGAAGACTGGATGTCACAGTGATGTCCGAAGAATTGATTCCGAGATGGGTCATGGTCTGGGCGATCTCGGGTCTTATTCCGGATAGGATGGTTTCGATTCCGATGAGGGATAAGGCATCCATTACCTTGAAGATGCGGTCTGCTACCATCGTATCAATGATCGGAACGCCGGACAGGTCAACCACCAGGTATTCTAAGGATAATTCGCTCCCTCTTGAGAGTGCTTTATCCATCAGTTCTTGGGCTCTTTCGGTGTCGATGTCACCGATCAAAGGGAGTATGCCGACTTGATTGGTTATTTTAATCACCGGGATGGATAATTCTAATGCTACAGCTTCTGCAGCGTTGATCCGTGTATAAAATCTTCTTGTATACGACATGCTCAGCCAATGTACGGCCTTGTCCACCACTGCGTCAAAATCTGAAATCAGGTTATAGAATTCATCGAATGTCAAGTTGAAAGCGGAAGCTTCCTCTTTTATGATTTGTCCGATTAAATTTCGGTAATCTCTTACTTCGTCCAGAGCAATCTCCAATGGAAGGTTGAAATTCACGAGTGTATCGACTGCCTCTGATCCCCACTCCTGTAATTGCTCGAAGGCCGTATCCAAGTCACTTTCGATCGATTTTGCATAAATGTCAATGATATTCTCACGCCAACTATGAAGCTTCGATTCTATGTTGCTGTATTGGCTTGATCTCAAATTGTCCTTTTGAACGATAAGCTCTTGCTTTTGACTCAATACTTTGTCACAGATAGCTTTCGTGTATGTTCGTTTACCTTGATCGATCATGTACTCATCGTCTCTCCTTTTGCTGTAGTTTCCAATTATATTTTAACATATTCAAGAGTGAGAGTTGGAGCATGAACGATTGAGCAGAGCCAGGGGACAATTCTAATGGCTTAGAACCTAGTCGATAAAAAGTGAAGGAATTAGGGTGTTTGTGAGGGAGAAGCAAAGGGGATCGTGAAGTAAAGTGGCGGTTTTGCCACTTTTCTGAGTTCATAAAGGAAGCGCGAGAACCGTCTCTGGGCTTCTCGTTGAATCTAGGGATATGTCTAAAAGAGAGCTGTAGATCATCAAACCATTCTAATTAAAACCAGAACGTTGGTCTAAGAAGGATTAACGGCCATTTTTGTTGAATTTTTTATTGAATCAACCGTTAATGGAAGAAGAAATATCGACTAAGGGGTTAATAAGTAGTTAGTAACACCAAAGAGTTGCAGTCTTAGAGATATGAAAAGTGTTACCACACAATGATAAGGAGTTGAAGATATGAAGTTTCTGCTCACATCTGCAGGCGTCAATAACAAACGTATTCACGAAGCGTTGGTTGACATGCTGGACAAGCCGATCGCCGAATCCACAGCCCTGTGCATCCCCACCGCGATGTACGGACACCCCTGGGTCGGCCCAGGCGTCAAAGCATGGGAGTTCATCAGTGGCAATTCCGGGAATCCAATGGTCGAGCTGGGCTGGAAATCCGTCGGAGTGCTGGAGCTCACAGCGCTGCCAAGTATCGACGAAGACCGGTGGGTGCCGCTGGTCCGGGAGACGGACGTCCTGCTGGTCTCAGGCGGGGACGCCCTCTACCTGAACCATTGGATGCGGCAATCGGGGCTTGCGGACCTTCTGCCGTCCCTGCAAGCAGTCTATGTGGGAATGAGTGCCGGGAGCATGGTGATGGCACCGAACATTGGTGATTCCTTCGTTGGCTGGACTCCCCCCGGCGGTGGCGATGATGCTCTCGGATTGGTCGATTTTTCAATCTTTCCCCACCTGGATCACGAAATGCTGCCGCATAACACCATGGCTGCCGCAGAGAAATGGGCTGCTGAAATGCAGGGTCAGGCATATGCGATTGATGACCAAACGGCCATCAAGGTGATGGGCGGAGCGGTCGAAGTGATCTCTGAAGGGAATTGGAAATTGTTTTCGAAGGGATGAGGGGAGAGTGGGAACTGTCTCCACTCTAATCTAGACTGACAAATAATATACAATTAGCAGGTATGCACGTAAAAGAGTTGGACCTGCTATTTTTTATATTGGCAGGGCAATCCTCGAAGCAATCTAGATGAAATGTACCAAGTAGCCTCGATTTCGCCATATCAATAGATTAATTATGATAGTATTGAAAATAATGGATATTCCATTTGCGGAAGGGTAGGCGGGGAGAAACAAGGCATACTCTCACTATGGAATCGACTAAGGAGAAAATGTAATGAATACAAGTAAGATGTCAAAGGTAAATTTAGTCCAGTTTGACAAGAAAGATATCCCGGGTTTAATTGAACTGTCTGAATCAGTGGGGTGGGACTATGATGAACACGAGATTGGTACAGTTATGTCATCTGGTAAAGTATTCGGCCATAAGAATACCGAAGGGGAAATTGTTTCAAGTGCCGCCATCATCCCCTATGAAGCCAATTTTGCCTCCATTGGTATGGTAATAGTCAACAAAGAGTATAGAGGGATGGGATTAGGAAAAGAAGCGACACAACAATGTATGAATTCCATTTCAAGTGACATTGCGATCATGCTGATTTCGACTGAAGACGGGAAGCCTCTCTATGAAAAAATGGGGTTTAAAATCGTTGACCGAGTGCACAAGTACATATGCGACACCTATTCAAATTCTAATCTACCCAATCGAACAGTTACCATCGAACATTATAAAGAGAGCGACTTACATAAAATAATTGAGTTAGATGAAGATGCTTTTGGAGATAAGAGAAGCAACTTTCTTAAACATAGAATCAATCAATCCGAGGAATGTGTAGTAGTGAAAGATTACATAGGGAACACTATAGGTTTTGGATTATCTATATTAGGACCTATTAATCTGATAATAGGTCCTATTGTGGCACCGGATGCTCAAGTAGCATCAATGATTCTAGATAAGCTGACTATTGGGCATCAAGGCAAATTAAGGATCGATATACCATCAGGTAATGAAGTATTTATTGAAGCCGTTGAGAAATGCGGGTTTGTATGCGTGAGTAATCCATCAATTATGATATTTAACTCAACTGAGATGCCCCAGAGAAATGGTGAATTATTTGGAATTGCTGCTCAGGTGTTTGGTTAAAAGACTTAGATATTTATAGTTTTCTCATTTGAATGTCGGCGGTTTCTTTATTTAGTTAAAGGGCAGGAATATTGAAGAAAGCATGTTATATTAGAAGCAAAGATAAAGCATTAGAATTCTTTATAGAGGGAGTTAGAGAGAAAATTTCATGGGGGAAATAAAGGCTTGGGCGAAAAGATTAAAACAACAAATCTTTGTACTATACTTATCTTATAAAGATGAAAGAGTACCTTGGTATGCTAAATTATTTACTGCTTGTGTAGTGGCTTATGCGTTTAGTCCGATTGATTTGATACCTGATTTCATACCGATACTTGGTTATTTAGATGATGTTATTATCGTTCCAATAGGTATAATGTTTGCATTAAAGATGATACCTAAAGAAGTAATATCAGAATGTGAAGGTAAAGCAAAAGACATGATGAAAAATGGTAAACCGAAAAATTGGGTAGTAGGCTCACTCATCATTTTGTTATGGAGTATCATTATGTTGTGGGTTATTTTAATGACTTATCAGATATTCAGCTAAAGGGAGCTTTAACGGAACAAGAAGATGACATAGACATAAAAAACCAGAGCCAAATAGGTCTGGTTTTTTTGCTGTTAAATAAGTGTTATTAGCACTGCTATTTCTGCTGCTAATTCGGGTGTGAGTAAGGTTTTCTCTCCTTAAGCGGAACCTCTTAGCTAAAGACAAACACAAATTTTTTAAAAAAGCCGTCTACTTTAAAGTGAGCCTATCACGGTCCCTATGGCTCTTGGAAAGCTAGAAGAACACCTATAAAAGGCATGTAAACTAATCATTTTCATTGATCTTACCATCGTTCCCCTTGTCACTGCCCGTAGCATTATTGATTACTTGAGAAACCAAGTTTAACCCCTGATCCATCGTATTCATTGCATCTGCTTTTTGGCCGATATCTTTTGATTTTTCTTGTTTTTTCATTATGGTCGCCTCCAATAGCTGGGATTAGTCGTAAATCAATTCACCTATATTCATTATGTTCACCGTACGATTAGGATATTCATGAATCGAGTAGGCCTATTTAACGTAAGAACAGAATCAGAATTCAAATGATCTAGAATCCGAGTCTTCGGCAACAGGGGGCGCTCAACGAAAAAAGTGTCACTCTCTTTTGGTTGAATTCTTATAATGAATGAGATCTAACCATATGTAAGGAGGATTCAAATGGAGAAAAGAGTTCAGTTTGACTTTGAAATAGATTTTACAAATGGCGGAGGGATACAAGGGCAGGAATTCCGCCTTGATATTGATGGAGATGACATCTCTGATCAAGAGCTGGCTGAATATATTGTGGAGGATATGAGGTTATTGATGGTTGGCGAAGTGAGAATATTGAACAAAAAAATCATTCATGAAAAGCATAAACGAAGGTCTGTTTAAGAGAAGAATGGGGGCGGTTCTGGTGCTTTCAGACTGAATGATCGATATATACCCCGGCTACCATAATAAAGAAAATTCGACACGGAGGATCGATTTTGTCCCGATTTGGATCAATTCCACAGCAGAAGGGATTCCCTATAAGGAATTTCACTCCAATTCCGGTCCTCTTTATCACTCAAGGAACGAATCTAGCTAAACGAATGTCCTTTTCCGTTGAAAATGATAAAAAGAGGACCGATGGACTTCTATTCAAACATCAATCCGGATGATCGATGGGAGCCCTCCCCGGTTCACTTTGATTTGACCTTGAAAATTACGCCTTTTCCCGATTGGGATCAGGCGTTTTTTTGTACGTTGGAAAACTTAAGGTTGCGTTAAGCTTCCGTTAAGTTTCTTGTAAATGTTTCCCACTATAATACATAGAGAAGAATTCTTCATATTAATTAGAGTCGATCGATTGATACGGCAGATTCAACATGATTTATCTGCCTTGACCAATAGAAAGGTAACGTCAAACTAAATGAAACATAAAGAGACTTATCGTGTAATAGGTATCATCGCAATGTTGTTCGGGATCGCGCTGTTGTACTTGATGAATGAGAAGCAGCCGATCAAGGTCGCTGTACTGGACAGCGGAATAAATAAAGACCATCCGGCATTGAAAGGAAAGATCCATCAATCATATAATGCCATCCAGCCGGATCAGCCGATTGAAGATCATTATGGTCACGGGACGCCCATTGCTGGCATCATAGCGGCTGAGGATACGGGAGGCGAAATGAGCGGACTCGCTCAACGGGTGTCTATATATGATGTGAAGGTTTTAGATAAGAAAGGCAACGGGAAGGTATCCGATTTGGTGAGAGGCATCCACTGGTGCATCGAAGAGAAAGTAGACATCATCAATATCAGTTCCGGTTTTCAAGTGGATGACCCTTCTCTTAAGAAAGCCGTTGATAAGGCGCTTTCTTCCGGGATTATCATCATAGCGGCAGCAGGGAATACACTGGGGCAGGAGGCTGACTATCCGGCACGGTATGAGGGGGTATGGTCCATCACATCCGTAAACCCCAACCTCGTCCGATCTACATTGGCGGCAAGGGGAAAAGTGGATTTTGCCGCAACTGGGACAGAGGTTCTTTCAATTAATAAGGAAGGGGACTTCGAACCTTTCAGCGGTACCTCCTTCGCCGCAGCCCAAATATCTGGATATACTGCCCGCATACTGGAGCGTGAATCCCGTATGAAGGGAACCAAGGACATTTACAAAATGCTGCAAACAGAAGCGATCGATTTAGGCGAAGCAGGACCTGACCAAGACTATGGACATGGTTTGGTTAGAATAAAATAAAGAGGTGCGCTCATTGAAAAAACTACTAGTAAAAAGTTTGATTATCACATTGTTGTTCTCCATCCTCCCACAAGGCAGTTTGGCCGCAACAGAGGATAACGCTCCACCACAAGGAATCGATTTAGAACAAGCTGAAAGGTCACTTAGTGAGGAACATGATGTCGACCTCTCAGAACAGGTGAAAGTAGAGCTTAAAGAAGACAGTGACGAGAAACTTGTCTTAGATATGAAAGTGGATGAAGAAGATCTTAAAGTGGATACTGAACTGACCATGGACCTTGAGAGCCAGGATGCCGTGATCACAGGCAACATTGTGGATGAATCAGGGAAGGAATACCATGAGTCCTATCATGTTGTCTTCCACGAAGTAGACGATGAGATCCTGATCGCTACCCTGATTGATACCGAAACAGGCGAAGAGTACGAGATCAACTCTACTACTCTACAAGCTTCGGTTATTCCCATTATCGTCGGTGTTGTATTACGACTCGGTATCAAGTATGCTATTAAAAAGTTTGGAAAAACAGCCGTAAAGAATGCTTTGAAACAAAGCCTGAAGAAAAAATGGAGTGCAGACGATCTAAAATCACTTCCAAAAGCAGATCAAAATGACATCAAAAAAATGTACGGCACGGCGTCCGATGCCTGGGATTTCTTCAGTGCCCAAGTCTCCAGTCATAGGGAAGTTTCACCTGGAGTATTTGTCGGAAAAGACAAGAACGGGGTCACCTTTACATATAGGAAATCTTCTAAATCAGGGCCTCCTACCATCGATATAAACGGAATAAAAGGCGTTAGAAAAATAAAGTTTCTTTAGGGAAAGAGGGAAAAAAGTGGAGAGATTTCAAAAAGCAGAGGACATTTCCCGGTTAAAGGAAGCATTCCATAGAGTATTTAAGAAATCGGATCCATTTGGAGATCCATTTCAAGAAACCCTCAACGAAAGGGTGCTGATCTTCCCAACTAACGGATATTATCTTCAGGAAAATCAGTTCCATGCTCTGATGAAAACCATGGAACAGGTTGGACATGGGAACTTTTACGTGTCGGAGTCGGAAGGAGATTCTTTTAATCTTTCACAGGACTTTTTCTCGGAGCTGGCACCGCACCACTGGGGCGCCGAGAATACCATTGCCTACGAAGACTATCAAGCCATTCCTCTTGTGGTCGAGAATTCCCTCTATTCGCCACATGGAGAATGGGGCTTGCAAGTCTCTCATGAAGATCACGCAATCCTTGCAGGGACTTCAACATTCATTGATGCCTTTAAAGAAGCATATCCTGAATGGAAAGAGGACACAGAAAAATTCCTTCAACATTGGGTAGGTGTAAATAAGGAATACTCTACAGATATTTCGTGGATTCACGATTTTTTAAAACCATTTTAAGCATCATTAAAACCGGCCAAGTTTGTTCTGGCTGGTTTTGCTGCTTTGTTTTCGTGAAAGCGAACGAAAACCCTTCCCGTGATTCTACGAACTATGTAGGCCTCTGTTTATTATCCACCCACGTATTACAACTTAAAGCAAGGCTTACTTTTATTACGTGTCTCCTCTTTTATAATTTATGATAAATATGGTGGACAGACTTGTAATGGTCATCAGGCCCATTTGAAAAGGGCTTGGTTTAACATTTATAAGTATGATAGTTAACGATATCACAAAGAAAGAAATACCGTAGACTAATCGTTTTCTTAAACTCATTTCCATACCTCCTGACTGATATAGAACATTGGTTTATTCATATTTCTTACCCGCAAGGTCGTGCCTGGTTTGATATTTGATAGATTTTCATCTTATCTTAACGCTTCGTAATAATTTCTTTCGCCAGTCTATTATCAGGATCTAATTCAAGCATCCTTCTCGCCGTATCATACGCTTCCTCTTCACTGACTACTTTATCGGGGATATGATGCAAGAATAACAGATTGGATAAATACCTGATATCTTGTCGGTCTGTTAATTCCACACATCGCCTTGCATGATAAAGGGCAGCGTAATAAGCACCGTCCAGGTAACTTAGTGGAATCGCCATCAATCTAAACGCCATTTCATGTAACTCAACGTTTTCCTCTTCGACTAGTAAACTCATGATGAATGCGTAATTCGTTATACTTGAATCCTTGAAGGCGTTTTCCATCAGTTCTTCATCAAGTTCTGAATAGGAAAGTTCATTCATCATTTCTTTTGCCTCTACAAAGTGTCCTTTTATGATGAACTCATTTAATTTGTTTGTCATGTTCATTACCCACCAAACTACTTTTTTTAAAATGGCCGGTCATATATTTGAAGGACCATTAACTAATTTATTGTACACAACTTCCTTAACTCCAACCTTAAAGCAACCTTAAATTAACCATAAATCTCAAAAACCCTTGTAACTTTCATGATAAAATAGGATGGAAATTTGATTTTACAAGACTGGGAGTAACGGTATGGCAGAGTTAATTTATATAGCGGAAGATGATGTGGATATTAACCGATTGATCAGCCTTCATTTGCGGAATGAGGGGTATCAGGTGGAGCAGGCGTATGATGGAGAAGCAGTGATCCGGAAATGCAGGGAGAAGCGGCCGAGCCTTCTGATCCTGGACCTGATGATGCCGAAATTGGGCGGGTTTCAGGTGATCAAGGAAGTTCGGAAGTGGTGCAAGGCTCCGATCATGCTGCTGACAGCGAGGGCGGATGATGCAGACAAAGTTCTGGGATTTGGGCTGGGGGCAGATGATTATGTCGTGAAGCCCTTCAGCATGGTTGAGCTTGTATCAAGGGTGAACGCGCAGATCCGGCGGTATACGGATTATAGTGTGGTGGAGGAAGAAGGGGTCATTCGCAACGGATCGCTCGAATATGATCCTATCAATCAAACGGTGACCAAGGATGGGGAGCGGCTTCTGTTGACCCCGAAGGAGACAATGCTCTTATCCATCTTCATGAAGAATGTGAACCGGCTGTATTCGAAGGCCCAGCTGTATGAGCTTGTATGGAACACGGACTACATCGGTGACAGCAATACGATCATGGTCCATATCAGTCGGATCAGAGAACAAATCGAAGCAGATCCTAAATCCCCGACGTACATCACGACGGTGAAAGGGCTCGGTTATCGGATGGAGAATCATGAAGACTAATCCGATCCTCCTTAAAAAATCCATTTCCATCACCAAGCAGTTTTTTATCAACTATGCTTTATTGTTCATCATTCTACTCGGAGTGGGGACGTTCACCCTGGTGGCAAACTTTGTATATGTCGAGACCGTGTATGAGGATTTGGATCAGGAATTCCTTAAAGGGACGTATGAAGATGCGAAGAAATCTGGGATGAAAGCGGCATTCAAGAAGAATGAGCTGCCGGATCATGCGTACCTTGAAATCGTCAGTACCGATTATAAAGTGACCGATCAATTCAATAGTCCTCACAAGATCGGGTTTACCTATGGATTGAATGAATTTCTGAAGAACACCGATACGTACGATACGGATTTATACATACCTGAAAACGGTGAAGAGTATCTATTGCTCTATTTCCCCGCAGATGACTATTTCCAATTGGATGATGTGTTCTTCTTCACCATCTTCTTCTTCATCGTGTGCTTGATCGTCATCCTGTACTGGTACGTGAAAAGAACATCCGTCCAGCTCATTCAGCCGATCCAAAAGCTTCTGAAGGGGATCGATTCGATTTCAGCAGGAAACTATGGAGAAAAAATCGAGTTCGAGGCGAATCAGGAATTGAACCAGTTGAAGAATAACATCAACCTAATGGCACAGACGATTGGCACGGAAATCGCCTTAAAGGAAAGGTCCGAAAGCCTGAGAAAACAGCTCATCCTGGATATCTCCCATGATCTGAAAACCCCACTTACCAATATACAGGGATACGCTGAAACGTTGACCAGCCTGACGAATATGAGTCGTTCTGATCAGAAGAGATATACCGATATCATCGTGTCCAACAGCAAGAGAGCAAATCGGCTCATCCATGACCTGTTCGACTTGTCCCATTTGGAAATAGAGTGTGATTCGGTTTCCCTTAAGGAAAAGGATATGGCCGAATGGCTCCGTACCATGCTGTCTTCTTTTGTAGTAGAGTTCGAAGAAAAAGGGATGGAGTATCACCTGGATATTACCGAGGATCCCCTGAGGGTAAGGTTCGATCGATCCAAGCTTGAGCGTGCGATTACGAACATTCTCCATAATGGGATGGCGTACAGTGATGGCTATCTGTCCATTTCACTCAAGCAGCAGGAGAACCAGGCCGTGATGACGATCGAAGACAAAGGGATAGGGATCCCCGCCGACTACCACGAAAGGATCTTCGAGCCGTTTGTGAGGATGGACGAATCCCGGAATGGCGAGACAGGGGGAACGGGACTGGGACTTTCCATTGCGAAGAAAATCATCGAGCAAAGTGGTGGGACCATTGAGTTGGATGGGAGTTATGAGGACGGTTGCCGGTTTGTGGTGAGGTTTGCGGGTCTTGAGGACGGTTCTGTCGCTGCGGGCTGACTTGAAAAGGAGCATGAGGACCGTCCCCGTGCTTTCCCATGACAAGGAATAATCATTTTATTATCGTAATAAAAAAACGAATACGATTCTCACATTCGTATAATTCTAGGGACACGGGGACAGGTACCTTGTCCCACTATTGAATAAGAGCCAACGTACCTATCCCTGCGGCTCCTTTCAAAATTTTTCTAAATATTCCTTGATAGGAATATTCCTTTCGGAGTATATTAGGGATATGAAAACCATATTACATGCTCTCGCCGAGCCAAATCGCCTGCTTATAGTTGAACTTCTGCGTGATGGACCCCTTACAGTGGGGGAAATCACTGACAAACTACGAATGAACCAGCCGCAAGTTTCTAAGCATCTCAGAGTATTGAATCAGTCAGGTCTCGTCGAAGTCCAGCCAATTGCCAATCGACGTTACTACAAGCTAAGGCCTGAGCCTTTTAAAGAGTTGGATACGTGGGTGGATTCTTATCAACACCTATGGAACGAGCGATTTAATCGTTTGGATGAGTACCTGCAAGAAGTAAAACGAAAGGGAGTGGATGAAGATTAACCGAAAGTGGGTCAGTCATGTTCATAGGGCCATGTCTAGAGAAGAATGGAAACATAGTTAGAAAGGCAGAAGGAGTTAAGGATTCTCTGAAGAATACTACTATCGGTTCCTTTTTTATAGGGCTATTGAGGTTTAAGGGCAACACGTCTTCACATATGTACGTTCATTTGAAATGGAGGAGGAAACGAAATGTCCAACAGCAATCAAATGTTTTCCAGAGTGGAGGAAAACCGGGTGCTTGTACTGGAGAGGGTGTTCGATGCACCGCGTGACCTGGTGTTCAGTATGTTTAAAGAACCTGATCATCTAAAAAATTGGTGGGGACCAAGAGGCTGGGAGTTACCTGTATGCCACGTGGATTTCCGTCCAGGCGGTGTCTGGCACTACTGCATGAAGTGCGTGGATCAAAGCCAGGGTCAATTCTACGGGATGGAATCTTGGGGGAAAGGTGTTTACCAAGAAATCATCGAACCGGAAAAGATCGTCTACGTCGATGCTTTCTCGGATGCGGAAGGCCATACGAATGAAGACATGCCATCAACGGAAGTTACGCTTGAATTCATCGATATGGGCAGCAAGACGAAGCTGATCAGCCGTTCTGTTTACTCTTCAGAAGACGCCCTTAAGACCGTTATGGACATGGGAATGATACAAGGCATCACAGAAACCTGGGATCGCTTGGAAGAAGCTCTTCAGTTGCTAAATAAGTGAAAAATACAGAGTGAATGTATTCTAAAGGAGTGGAGCAATCAATGATTAATAAGGTCGGTCAAATTATGGTGTACGTTGATAACCAAGATGAGGCAGTACGTTTTTGGACAGAAAAAGTAGGATTTAGCGTAAAGGCTGAGGAAGATAATGGTCAAGGAATGAGATGGATTGAAGTGGCGCCAACAAAGGAGGCCGAAACAAGCATCATTCTGCACAATAAGGAATTCGTGGCAAAAATGTCACCTGGAATAAATCTTGGTACCCCTTCTTTAATGTTCTTCACCGATCAATTTGATGAATTATATACCGATTTATCCAACAAGGAGATCAAAGTGGGCGAAATTGTCAATATGCCTGCCGGCAGGGTATTTAACTTTGCCGATGATGAAGAAAACTACTTTGCCGTCATGGAACAAAAGTAAGCGGGAAGCATGGGGAGGGTTCTGCTGGTTCACCCTGACCGAAAAGGAAGCGCGAGAACCGTCACGGTGTTTCTTAAACTGTGGGAACAAACGTACGAACTGAATGATCAATCAATAAAAAAGAAAACAGCTGGCTTAGAGGGAAGGGCCAGCTGTCTCTTTGTATCTGATGGAAACAATGAGAACTGCGATCAAGTGATCTGATGGAGTCTCCTATTGCAAATGTCGTAGTTTATCGGGATTAGCAACCGTGTAAATCGTCTGGATTTGATTGCCGCTGAAGGCAAAGGAGTACACATATTGTAATTGGTCATCAATTGTTAAGATCAGTCCTGGTAGACGGTTGACAGATGTATAGTTGATGGTGAACTTACCTGCATACATTTTCATTAGGTTTTGGAGCAATTGAACCACTCTGAAAGCACCCAGAATTGGGACTTGTGCAGCTTTTACTTTGCCGCCGCCATCCGAGTACATTGCGACATCTTCACTGACAAGTTCCAATAATTGATTTACGTTTCCATTTAATATGGACTGTACAAACTCTTTTATGGTAGATTCGGCCATTGAAATGGAAGGTTGTTTCTTAGGAGCGTATCCCATGCTTTTCTTCGCACGGTGAAAAATCTGCCGGCAGTTTGCATTGCTTTTTCCTAGGATTTCAGCGATATCATCATACGAGTATTGAAAAACTTCTCTAAGCAAAAAGACGGCTCGTTCTATGGCATTTAGTTGTTGTAATAATAGTAGATAGGCGGTAGAGAGGGACTCTTGTTGAAGAAAGGCTTGGGAAGGATCGTTAGTTGAATTCTCAACTTCAAGCAACGGCTCGGGGAGCCACGGTCCAACGTATACCTCACGTTTCTTGGCGGATGACCGTATTAAATCCAGACAACGATTGGTGACGATCTTACATAGATACGCTTTTTTGTTTTCGATTTGATCGCGGTTGGGAAGCTGATTAAAGGTTATAAACGCTTCCTGGACAATATCCTCTGAATCCATCACGCTGCCTAACATACGGTAGGCTAATGAAAAAAGCAAAGGTTGATAGGTTTGATAAAGTCCTTCCATACTCATCTTTTGATTTCCTCTCTGGTGTTTAGTAGATGTGAAACAGCTCGTTTAGCGCTGGCTACCGATGCATCAACGAGAAGCTCCCCATGTGATGCCCAGTCCCCAGCAACATATAGTCCCTCAATTTCAGGAACAGCAGGTCCGGGATCTTCCGTTCTATTCATATGAGGAAAATCGTGGACAACCGTCATTTTCGGCAGGAACTGTCTTATTACTAATTCATTCCGCCAGCCGGGTTGAACCACATCTAACACGTGCTCCAACTCAGCCTCATCCTTCGCAGCATCTGTTTGTGCCCCCTGATATTTAAAAAGCGATATCAGCTGTGTCCCATCATCACTCAAGATAGCAGGCCTTGGTTTACCCTCCCGTGAATGGTTCGAGAGGAAAATGGATCGATCCAATCCATAAGTGAATTGGTTCCTTGGCTTAGGCAGCTGGCGTAAACCAACATCCAGACAGGCAACCGTAACAGGAATCGATTGATCGTTCCACGTGTGAAGGGCAGTTTGATCTGCATGAGGAACCAGCTTGTGAGAAATAGACGGTGGAGTGGTTAGTATGACATTGGATACTTCTATTCTAGTACCATCTTGACATAAAATCGAGTGTACGTTTTGATCTTGATGTTCGATTATCCCCACCTTACGATCACTGACCAATTCCACTCCCAGTTGGACAGCAAGTTTACGCAGTTCTTCTACAAGTGTCCCCCATCCTTTATCGAGATACCGAACCCCATTAAGTGAACGCTGCAGTTGCTTTAAGGCAGGCCCTGCAGTGTGTAATTCAGGTGCAAGGACATAAGTGGATGTTCGGAGCAGTGCATAGAACACGTTCCGCAGCATGGGATCATGCAATTGAGTTTCTATCCAATCGCGTATACTGATCTCGTTCCAAACGCTTGTGTCCATTTTACCTAATTTAATGAACCACTTCGCGAATTCGAGCTTTCCTGCCCAACTTAGGAGCGGTGTTTGAAAGAAGGAGGATATGTTCGTTGGTAAGGGCACTACTTGTTCTTTCCACATCCCGTAAGCATCGATAGAAGGTGTGCTCCCCTCAAGTCGTAATCCGAGTTCCCGGAATGCTTCATACGCCTCCCCTTTATATAGTGCATGACCGCCCAAATTAAAATAGACCCCCTGTTTTTTGTTGGTGATGGCTCTGCCCCCAAATCGCTTTTGCTGTTCGAATACAAGGGTTCGTTTTCCTGCTTTTGCTGTATGGATAGCAGCCGTTAATCCAGCGATTCCTCCACCTACAATAACCACATCATATTTTCCCATCATCATCATCCTTTTGGTTTATTTACTGATATAACGGATGAGTGAATGATTCTGTGACAGAATAGAGGAAAAAGATTTTTTGGAAGAAATTGTTGGACAAAGAATGGATTGAGACATAAGTAGTGAATTTAATAGCGAAAAGAGTATTGCTCCATAATAAAAGTGATTTCCTGATGGGCGCATCTTCAGAATAAGAGGATCACAGCCGTTTCCTGAGGTTATATTTGGTTGTGAGAAGATGTATTTAACTCCTTGACAATTTATAAAAATTTTATTATCCTTTAAAAAATTAATATTCTTACATTCGTATAACTCCAATAATATGGTTTGGAGGTCTCTACCAGGAACCAATAAATCCTGATTACGAAGAAGATACTATTATGAGTATTTTCTTCGTAATCAGGATTTTTTTTGAAAAAATGGAGGAGGAACAACAATGAATCATTCTACAATGCCTAAAATTGAACTGCACTGCCATCTGGATGGGAGTGTCAGACCTGAGACTATTATTGAAATGGCCAAGAGAGATGGCATAGATCTCCCTTCCTTTGAAAGGGAAGAGATGAAAGAAGAGCTCATTGCCCCATTAGACTGCGAATCATTGGATGAATACTTAGAGAAATTCTCGATCCCTAATGCCGTGATGCAGTCAAAAGAAAATTTAAAGAGAATCACCTTTGAGCTTTATGAAGATGCAGCGGAGGAAAACGTGAAATATATGGAGGTCCGGTTCGCCCCGCTGCTTCATACACAACAGGGATTATCGGTAGAAGAGATCATTGGAAGTGTCATTGAAGGCATGAAAGAAGCAGAAGAACAGTTTGATATTAAAGGAAATATCATTTTGTGTTGTATGAGAACGATGTCTCCGGAACGTGCCTTTGAGGTCGTTGAAAAGGGGAAGGGCTTCCTTGGAAAAGGAGTCGTCGCGATCGATTTATGTGCGTCCGAAGAAGAAGGGTTCTGCGGGAAGTTCATTGAACCCATCACCCTGGCGAGGGAATATGGATACAGAGTCACGATCCACGCCGGTGAAACGGGCGTTGGAAGAAATGTGCTCGAGGCCGTTGAATGGCTCGGGGCAGAACGAATCGGGCATGGTGTGTATATTACAGACTGTCCGGAAGCGTATCAGGTTGTAAAGGATAAGGGAATTGTGCTTGAAATCTGTCCGACAAGCAATGTTCAGACGAAAGCGGTTAAAACGTTCCGTGATCACCCTCTCTACGATTTTCACAGAGCCGGAATTAAGATTACCATCAATACTGACAACAGAACCGTATCGAATACCACGATGACGAAGGAATGTGAGTTAGTCTGGGGTGAATTTGCCATGAGTGAGGAGGATTATGGGGAGATTTATATGAACAGTGTGGAAGCTGCTTTTGTGAGTGATGAGGTGAAGGAAAGGTTGAAGAAGTACTTATAGGAAAGTATGGGGATGATTCTGCTGCTTCTACTTGACTTCAAAGGAAGAATGAGAACCGTCCCCACGCTTCGCTAATTATATTGGAGAGAAGTAGAACAGGACGGTGCCCGCGCGCCGAAGATAAAAGGATGAATGAGATGGAAATGCCCCCGACCGCAGAATGGTACTGCGGTCGGGGGCATTTCTGATTTCGTCCTGTAACTCTATGAGACTAGTTATCAGACGTTACACTCTATCTTATATTTCATACTGTATACTATCACTCTAAAAAGGGGATGAAAGTATGCCAAAAAGTAGGAAACCAAGTGTATGTACGATAAGACAGACAACGGATGGTACTGATTTTTCTATTCCTTGTGACGGGAGTTCTCGAACGTTCTTTAGGAGTATAACGGATACTATTCATAATGAAGTGAGTGTGGATATTCAGAATAGGTCAGAGACTGAGGATTGTGTGATGACCTTAGTAATAGAAAGAAGAGATGGTTCTATCTTTACTAAGGTCGTCCAGCCCCCTCAACCTTCAGAGACTAGTAATGGGTATTCCATTTATGATCAAGATGTGGTCAGTATTTCCGTCAGATGCGAGGGAAACCCGGAGAAAACGTGTGATGGATTAATCTTTTTTAATAGTTTTTCTTGTTATTGTATAGAATGTGGGTTTAGAAGGTGTGAAACGAAGACGGTCCCTTCAACAGATCCAGGATGCATGACAATACCAATGAACACCTTTGCTAGATTTAATCAACCGTGTGATGGGGAACTGCGAACCATTTTAGATAATTTGTCCGATCGGAACAGTACGACGAGAGTAACGATTCAAAATTTCTCGCCCGAATGCAAGATGACAGCCATTATTGAGGCCAATGACGGAGCAAAAATAGAGAGGACCGTCATCTTCACTCTTTCATTCAATCTTTCTGTTGAAGACATCAGAAAGGTATCAATAAGGTGTGAAGGAGAGCCAAATGGTGTCTGCGAAGGAACAGTGACCTCTGAAAAGAGATCCTGTTTATGCTGCAATGAGAGAGTGTTAAAAGATTAAAATTAATCCAAAAGAAGGAAATTTATGTCGCCTTACCGCATGGAAGAAGACAGACATTTCATGACAAAATAAAAGGAGCTGATTTAATATGAATGGTGTTGATTGTAGGAGTGCCAATACATTATGTAATATACAGTCTGAATCATATTTAGATAATGATTTCTCTATACCCTGTGATGGGGAAAGGAGATATTTCTTCGAGATCATGGGAGGGGACAAATGTAGTGAAAGTATCGTGAGTATTAGAAATATCACAAGGCCGCCAGCTACCTGCACGATGACCTTGATCATAGAAAAGAATGACGGGACCATCATAAGCAGGGTTGTTCCTCCACCAATCCAAGTATTTAATAGTAATGCCATCGCTATAGCAGTAAATGGGTTAAAGAGTGTCTCAGTGAAATGCGAAGGTTTACCTGAGAATACATGCCAGGGACAAATTACAGTATCTCAACAAGTATGTGAATGTCTGTCATGCCATACTTGTTCTATGAAAAAGAAGAAAAAGTGTAAGGGCAGGAGTATCGAACAAGAGGAATGCAGTCTACAAGGACTGCAATTATCCCCTTCGTTCCCCAGTTTTTTGAACAGAACTGTAATGGTACCACTCGAACCGTATATGAAGATCTATCGGCTCGTGAGAGTGTGACCCAGATAACCGTATCCAATCTAGAAGTATCCGGTTCTGAAGAATGTATGATGACCGCTATCATTGAAACAATGGATGGCAGAATAACTACTGAAATCATAGAAGGTAGAGAAGCTTTTCTTGTTGATAATATTAGAAGTCTTTCAATTACATGTACAGGTGATCCAGACGGTATTTGTCGGGGGCAGTTTACTGGACAAAAGCAATTCTGTTTGTGTTGTTGAAGTCCTGAAGCGGAAGCCATAGGGCCAGGTTCCTTGGCACCATTTGTATGAGAGCCACGGTACCTGTCCCCGTGGTTAGTGGTTCGCCTAAGTGAAAGAAGGATCAAAGAACACCCCAACGTTCTTTGATCCTTCTTCTTTTTTTAAAAAAAATCGTTCTATTACGCACCTCTATAGTGTATGATACATAGTATAAACCATATAGTGTACGACACACAGTATAATTCAATCAAAGAGGTGAACATATGGATAAGTCACTGCTGACTTCCTTGACGACGGAACTGAGGAGGGGGACATTGACCCTGGCCGTATTGAGTCAATTGCGGTCACCCCAGTATGGATATTCACTTGTCCAATTACTGGAGAAAAGCGGAATTTCGATGGAGCAGAGTACACTTTATCCGCTGCTGCGCCGTTTGGAGAAGCAAGAACTGGTCACTAGCAGCTGGGACCGGTCGGAAAGCAGGCCGAGAAGGTATTATGTGCTGAGCGAATACGGCACTGAGATCTTGGGACAGTTACAGGCCGAATGGGAAAAGATGTCGGGGGAACTGGCCATTTTATTAAAGGGGGATGAGGAAGGATGAAGCTTGTTGAACTCTATATTCAAGAAGTGATGAGAAGGCTGCCGGAGAAGAATCGGGAGGATATTGCCCTCGAATTGACATCCACGATTGAAGACATGTTGCCGGAGGAGTATACAGAGGATGATGTGAGGGAGGTACTGACGTCACTCGGGAACCCTGCCGTGCTTGCTTCGAATTATCAAGACAGGCCGATGCACCTGATCGGGCCAAGATATTATGATCTGTATATGACGCTCTTGAAGGTCATTCTCCCGATTTCTGCCGCCATCACATTCATCGTGTTAGCCGTATCATCTGTATTGAGCTACTCAGGGGAATCAAGTCCCATTGAGATATTCCTGTCCATCGCAGGAAATGGCGTGGTCGAGGTCATCGGAACTGGAATGCAGGTCTTCTTTTGGCTGACCCTCACCTTCGCCATCATCGAGCGGACCGTTTCTTCGGACAGTCAGCTTCCGATCACCATGAAAGGAAAAGAGTGGACGCCTGATGACTTGAATGACATCCCGTATATCCCAAAAGAAAAACGAATTTCCAAGCTGGAGATTTTCGGAGGTCTGGTATGGACGGTCATCTGGTCAACCTGTTACTTTAAAGCGTCAAGTATCGTCGGATTGTATGAAAAGAGTGACAACGAAAGAATGTTTACTCCTATCTTTGATCAGGAGGTACTCATGGGGTATTGGCCGTTGGTCGTGGTCCTGATCGGCTTGGAACTTCACCTGCTTCTTCTAAAATGGAAAGCGGGGGTCTGGACCAGGAAGCTTGCGATCGTGAATGCCGTATATCAGTTCATTCCTGTTCTAGCCTTTATGTTTGTTTTCAGGAACATGGAGGTGCTGAATACCGGATTCACAGATAGGATACAGGAACTGTTCAACAGCTCCTTCAATTTCCAGTGGCTCTACCTGACGATATCGGTTGGATTATTGGTCACTGCGGTGATCAACAGCTATGATGGATTGAAAAAAGCGTATAGATGAAAAAAGGTTCCGATCTCTTGATCGGAACCTTTTTTCTTTAAGTCACGGTACCTGCCTGTCATAAAGAAAATTCGACACCAAGAATCAATTATGTAAAAAGAGGATTAATAATCTCCAGAGAGTATTAATTAATCCAGTACAGGATCAATCATCCCCATTCAGGATTGAATGTGTCCCAATCTGGATTAATTCCAAACTCAAAGGCATTCCCTTTGAGAAACTTCACTCTATAGTCGGCATCTCATCCCCTCCCAGGACCCGTCTCCAACTAAAAATGGACAATCTAACGCCTTTTCCCGTCGAAAAGCAGATCAAAAAGGACAAATGGACTCCGATTCGAACAGCAAGCCCGGAACCTCAGTCTTATAAAGTAGTACCGAGGCAAGGACCATTTATCCGGGAAACACACGAGTGAACTTGTGGTAAAATAAAGTTATAGGATTGTTCCAATAAAAGGAATTTGATTGATGAACTCTACTGAACGGACTGTACTCTAAATAGGAAATGAGGGAAACACACATGAAAAACGTGTTGGTATTGATCACAGACGGTTTCGCCGATTGGGAAGCAAGCTACGTAACGGCAGAAATCAATAAACAAGGAACGGGTTATCACGTTCAGACCATTGCGATTGATAAAGAGCCTAAGGTTTCGATGGGTGGGTTAAGGGTCGTTCCGGATCATAGTTTAGAAGATTATCCTATGTCACTTGAGATGCTGATCATTCCCGGGGGTACTGGATGGAGAGAAGAAAAAAATCAACAGACAAAGAAGCTTGTGGATCATTGTTTTGAAAACGGAATTCCAGTGGCCGCCATTTGTGATGCCACCACGTTCTTAGGGATTCATGGATATCTGGATGACCGTAAACATACTGGGAATTCACTGGCCTATTTAAAAGAAGGGGCACCCAACTACCGAGGGGATGAGCACTATATAGAAAGGCAATCGGTCAGTGATGGTGGCCTGATCACAGCGAATGGAACCGGGGCATTGGAGTTTTCGAGGGATATCTTGCATAAGCTTGGTGTGCTGGAAGGGGAAAAACTGCAAGGTTGGTATGATATGTTTAAGAATGGTTTTTTGAAAAGTTGATAGAGTACATGAAATACTTGTATGGAGGCTCATATGAAATCACTTAATAAACAATATAATCAAATAACAGAATACATAAATGACCTGCTTCATGATCACCAGGGAGTCGGAGTAAGCGTTGCCATTGTGAAAGATTCAGCCACGATCTATTCCAAGGGGTTTGGGAATGCCAGGATCGGAAATGCAGAACGCCCGATTGACGGCGATACTAGGATGAGCATTCAAAGTATATCCAAGAACTTTATGGCGCTTTCCATCATGAAGCTTGTAGAGAAGAATTTAATTGCATTGGACGATGCGGTTGTTACCTATTTGCCATACTTCAGAACGAAGAATCAAGAACAAAGCGACAGGATCACCATCAGACATGTGTTATCCCACACGGCAGGTTTTCCTTCAGAAGTGGGGATCGCCAATATGATTGCTCCGAATGTAAAGGAAATATTCTCAGATACACCGACAGAATTTCAGGAAGCATTGGACCATTATCAGCTTACAGAAGAAGAGATTACTAGTATAAAAAATCGCGAAGATATCACGAAATGGTTCGAAAAAGTAGAATTGGAATACCCACCAGGGGAGGGATGGAATTATTGCACGGATGCGTATGTGATTCTTGCCGATCTTTTTGAAAAAGTGACAGGCCGCAAATGGGAAGCATCCCTGCACGATGACATCCTCACACCTCTTGGTATGAAGCGGACGACGAGTGACCCGCATGAGGTGGAAGAAGATCAGAACAGTGCCAGATATTATGTAGGCGAGGATAAAATAGAAACGCCTTTTCCCATCAATCCAATCTCGGCTCCAATCGGGTATTTGTATTCGACTGCCAATGATTTAGGCAACTATTTAACATTCCATTTGAATAAGGAATCGGCTATCTTACGATCAGAATTAATAGAAGAAATGCAAAAGCCCATTCATCTTGTAAGCGAAGAGTGGAGGGCGCCTGGATGTGATGTCAGGAGCTATGGACTTGCATGGTTTACAGATACGTATAGAGGATATAAAATCGTCGAACATGGGGGAGGTCAGTTAGGTGTCAGATCCCTGATGACCATGGTTCCTGAGCTCAATCTGGGAGTGGTGGTTTTATTGAATTATGATGGGACTATTCATCATGATATTTGTGATAGGATCATGGATGTTTTTATGGATTCATAACAGTTGGACGATCAAAAGGGGGGCTTCCTCCTATCGAACTTCCACCGGAATGCCGTGGGGAAAGCAAGAAAAATAAATCCCGGGATCCGGGAATGATGGGCTTCCGATCAGGGATGAGTTTGAACTGGAGAAGGGTGTGAGTTAACTGATGGAAAAACGAAATTGGCCAAAATGGGCTGTGGAATCAATAGAGATTGAATCTCCAAACCCGGACTGGATTGACGCAGGAACCGCTGAAGCGAGGGGACTCCTACGCTTGTTAGGTCCCTATGGTGTAAAGGGAGTGGAGCATATTGGAAGCACCTCGATCCGCAACCTTCCTGCCAAACCGATTCTTGACTTGATGGCGATGATTCCATCCTTTGACGACTTAGACGAGATTGCATGTAAACTTGCGGAGGGTCAATGGCATTATGTTCCGCCGGGGTTGGACAACCGACCTTGGAGGAGATTTTTCATAAAGGTGGAAAACGAAAAACGTGTCGCTCATCTACACCTAATGCCAGAAGGTGAACCAAGATGGGAGCAGCAACGTTTGTTTCGGGATCTTCTAAACGGAAACCCAACTTTAAGGGATGAATACGCTGTGTTAAAAAAACATCTGGCCAACCAATTTCCTGACGATCGGGAAGCCTATTCGGAAGGGAAAACAGCATTTATTCAAAGAGTATTCGCTCGCTTGTAAATGAGGGAGAGAAATGAAGAATAGGCACGGGTACCTTGGCCTCATTAATGGAAAAGAGCCACGGTACCTGTCCCTGTGGTTCCTGTTCAAGTAGAAATCGTACTCGTAAATGTCATATAAGCAATGACGACCCAACAAATGGAAAATACAATGCCGATTATACTGAAAATGACCCCTGCAATGGCCAGATTCTTGCCCTCCCGGTTATCACGTTTTACTTCTTTCAGTCCGATCATACCCAGTATGACACCGACTATGCCCAGAACAGCTCCGATAACAGGAATAATCACAATGACGATGGATAGGATACCTAATATGAATGAGGCAACCGATTTTCCATTTAACCCTTTCCTCTCAGTCTCATGAACCTGATTCATTGAACAGTCCCCCTTTTTAAAAAGTATATGACTCATGCAATAGAAAACGACCCTTCCAATTTTCCGGAGGGACGGACCTCCAGAATCTTTTCAGTTTCCCTCATAGTTGACTGATGAAAGGTTATAGAAAGGAAGTTGACACAGAAAACTCACCCTGCACTTTGGTTAATTTTATGCCATATTGGGGATTCTTCTTACTAGTGACCAAAGAGGAGTGAGCGTATGGAGTTAGAAGGCAAGAAGTTAAAAGACAGGGCATTCGCCGCTATGAGTAAGTTCAAAGATACTATGAAGGGGACGTATTATTCTATCGCAGATATTCCCACAGCTTCCGTACAGGAGCTGGCGGATTTCGTACAGCACCATCACGACACACAAGAAACCAGGAAGCATCTTTTGGGTATCACCATTACCTTTTCCAGGTTGAACATCAACCATTATCACTTCTACTTAGAAACAAAGGCTGACCGTATTTTACAACTGGATGGTTCATTACACGGGAAGAGATTCGTTTCCTATCGTTCCTATAGGGATTCTGATGAATTAGATTCGCAAGTTAAATTGAGTTAAGAGTAGGGAAAAGAGCCTGGGACAAAACTAAAATGCCACGATGTAAAGACGAACAATAGAAGTGTAGGTTCTTAATACCGCTAATGATTTCCGTGCAAGACTACACTTTCCGCGGGTAGCCGGTGAGCCTCCTCGGCAAGCCTGCGGGTAGAAAGGCGGAAGGGCTTCGCTCAGAGGCGGTTGGCATAAGGCGGAGCGGCCTTGAAGGCGTTCTTTGCCTTCATGGACGATCAGACTTATGACATTTGCCTCTAAGCCCTATAGCTGGACAAGTCTCACATAAGCTACTTTTCCCGCAGGAGTCTTCGTCTTGCACTCCAATCAACCGCTGGAAACAGCTAAAATCAAATGTATCGAAATAAATAATAAACCCGAACAAATCTGCTTCTTAGAAGGTAGATTTGTTCGGGTTTCACTTAGACTAAAACACTTTTGTCCCAGCCTCATTTTTTCGTCTCCTCACTTCCCTGAAAAAACATCGTATAAATTGTAAAGATGGTAAATCTCAAGTAAATATATCAACGAAGCAATGCAGAGAGTATAAACATGCAAGGGGGACCAGTTAAATAAGGAATGGATCTCTTCCATTCACCCTCCAGTTTATCCCGGTTTTAAAAAAGAGCCATGGGGCGATCCCAAGGCTCCTAACTTAACAAACTCCCTTTCACCCAAGCCCGCTCCCGAAAAGGTCCGATCGGGATTTGAATCAAGGTGGTTTGACCTTTTGAATCGAGTTTGTAGATTTCATCTGTCAACGTCGTATCAAACCCAAGCAGCGGGTGTCCGCCAAACCCGGCGGCCGATGAAGCCAATAGCAGGCGCTGTACTAGCATTCCGGCTTCCATTTGCATGATCCTGTAGCCTCTGTATCCCAAGGTGTCTTGATAGTGATCTTTGTTCCCGATGATATGAAGGCATAGGGGCACCTGATGCAAATTGACATTATCTAGAGACAGACCTGATTGAAGCTGAAGACGATGATCCCCTGTGCTGATCTGCCGCAATGAATGGCGGACGCTGTCATATGCGTATGCCCCATTTGGTACGCCTTCCACATTATATAAACAGCCAAAAATCGAAACACCGGATTCATTGCCGTAAGGAACTTCGTCGATGTCACTTCGAAAGGAGTAGGACTGAGTCGCTTTTTTTAATAACGTCGCGAGCTTCTGCTGACTGACCTTACTCATGACAAAATCCATTTCGGGGGAATGGCGGTTTTTGCATATTTCAACAAAATCATAGGTGAAGGGCTCCACCTCTGGCAGATGAATTTCGTTTTCACCGGTTCTGAAAGCCGGTTGTTTTCCGAGTTTCTGAAAATCGGCTGTCGAACCGATTTTAGAAGCTTCATTCGCTTCTAGTAACATAGGAAACTCTCTAATCCTTTCAGACCTTTCGTAGTGTTCTACAGAAAGTGGGGGAAGCTCCCTGCATACTTCTTCAGCGGTGAATGTCCGTTCCATTCCCTTCCTATTTCCAGCCCAGTTCGTTGGTGCAACCGAAAGCGGGATGACGGTATAAACACTTTCCTCTTCCTCGGTCAGTCCAAGCAGAGAGTTGACCGCTGAATCCAGAAATTGAACATATACTCCTGACTCGAAGCCAAACCGTTTGGCTGTCTCCAGCAGCTGCCCCATCAGAACACCGGCATCCAATCCCTGCAGCCGATAGGCAAAGTTATTGTATTTAAAGAAGTTTTTCCAGAACCTTGTGGAGACAAAGGCTGTGGCAAAGCAGGATGAAATTTCGCAGCGATTGCCGAGTGCCCTTTCCACGTATGAATCGACATTCCCTTCCCGGAGCAGGACGAGGCGATGGTGGGCAACATCATAATGATAGATTCCGTGGGGTAAATCATCCAATTTTAAATAGATATATAGTTCATTCGGATACAGGGCCCCTCCTGATGGAGCGAACCGCCGATAAGAGTGGATGGGGTAAGACTCCTGATGCTCGGAGTCATCAGAATCCACCGACTGGCTTACCCCGGTGATGCCATAGACATACCAGAGAAAATGACCGATTCTTTCTAAGTCGGGTTCTGACGGTGCCTGGCTCCAGGTGAGTGACACCGGTACTTCAAGAGACAATGGCACGACCCGCAACCCCCGGTATAGCTTATAGGGGAGAGGGGCATCGTCCCAGTCCGCTTCCCAGTTTGGCTGATTGGCCCGATTGATATCAAATTGCAGATTGTGTAAAAATTCTTCCAGACTCATCCTCCTTACCTCCTAGTACCTTAAGGAAACGGATGCGGTTTTTGATTCAGCTGCTCATAGGTCAACGGCCGGTCGGCATATCCCAGTTCTGCAGGGACTTGAAGGACTCTTTCCAATCCTGTCAGACGGGTGAGGTGATGACCGAATGTCATGGGAAGCATGCCGGGAATCAAGACTTTCACGCAGTATAGTCCGTTTTGTTCCAGTTCGGGTGCGGTTTGATCCACGACAATGACATCAAGGTTCCGGTTCCGGAAAGTTTCTAGAATATCCTTCAGGTCATCCGTAAGATCTTTGTGATCAGACATCCAGTTGAATACTTCCTGAAAACTCCGCAAAGGCCGGCTGTCATCCTGCAAAAATGTGAAACGTTCCTCGGCCTGGGGCAGTCCATACAGCATGCCGTGATCATCCATCTGCCTGACAAGGGAATCATCGTCAAGCATTTTTTCATAATTCGACTTGTTCTTCTCCAATTTTTCATCCAGATTCAGCATCATCCCGGCGAGCTCCTGAATCGCGCTTTTTGCCGCTCTTACCGGATCCAGATGGGCACCTGCCGCGAGGATCAGATTCAATCCTTGATCCTTCCTGTTCTTGGCCATCGCAAAGACGCTTGGAATTCCGTGCTCCATGGTAGAGTCATACAAATATAGATCATACCCTGCAACTGCCCGCATCCGTTCGATCATTAACTGAAGCTCCTCGTCCTCTGCCGTAAGAGGATCGAGACGGTGCAGATTGAGTTCGGCATACCAGGTCATAAGGAACGAATCCCTTTCGACTACCTCCATGATTCCGTAAAAAATCGCTTCCTCCCGGCTTCCCCCAAGGGCACAGCCATTGGACGTTTCATAGACAAAACCGGATGAGCCGCAACCCAGACTGTAATAGGAGAGGAGCTCAGGGACGAGAATCGGCCGTTCTTCGATGAGGGAGTAACCCCAAACCCAGTCCATTGCCCGGTCAGGGTCGAACTTCTCAAATGGGAAGCCTGGCATAGCGTACTGCTCGTCGGTGTGCACGCCGACCTTCAGGGGATTCAGTGCATGTTCCGCCAATTGTCGGTAGCTGTCATGGACGACTGTCCGTTTGCCCCGGGGCTCTAGGCCGCAGTGACGTTCCAATCCTTCAAGAATGGCAGTCAGCTCGCTGTCTGAGTAGACTTGAGTCCGTCCAGCCGTTCCTTCATCCCCGGAGAACATCGGCATATTGACACTCGCATCGGCAAATGGCGTCACCAGATCGTACATCTTGCTGTTGAAAAGTCCGGTACGATTATCCAGATAGTCTTTAACAAGAACGTTTTTCAAATCATCCAGGGGAGTACAGCGGAAACTGCCGGCATGAATCTTCGGGCTGGGCTGAAGGGAAACATGGGCTATTTCCGGTGAGTCATCCGGAATCTGGCTGCAGATCCGGCATAACGAGTCGGGAACGAAGGAGTGCCAGGAGCTGTTCAATGTTTTCAAGTCGGTTACACATATCCGTCTTTCGGAATACGCCTTTTCACCCTCAAGGAGCCTGCCGGCTTCTGCTGCAATCATGTGAGTCATATGCAGTAAACCGGTATTCGAAGCCCACGGGTCTTTCGCGATTCCACCAACTTCAGCGAGTTTTTCCTGTACCTCCCGCATTTCATTCCGTTCCTTTCCTCCAAGGAGACGCCTCACATCGGCACATTGTGAGCATCCTGGTATGTTCGGACGAACCAGGGGGCCGATGATTCCCTCTCCAAACGAAACGAAGCCTCTCAGCCATGGTACTTGAGCCTGCCTCATCACTTCTTCGGCCATGTGATGGACAGCCGGATTCCAGGTATCATCCAATGTCAGCACCAAATCTGTATGTGCCGGAAACTTTTTTTCAACGTTTTTTTGCCGGAAAACGGGATAGCGGGCTGACATTTGCGCACATACAAGGTCCGCAAGCATCCCACTTCCCACAATCACCACGAAAGAACTCATCAGGTTTCCTCCTCTCGCAGCAGCACACTGAACACGCCTGCGAGCTCCTGTTTAAAAGCGGGTTCAATATTCAGCTCATGCACGACTAACTTCTTCTGATTTCTTTTCAAGGTATTGATTGCTTCTTTCAGGTTCTCACGTTGGATTCTGTCTTCATTCGCTTGAATGGCTATTCTTTGGGCATTCTGTTCCTCTAATGCAAAGACAACAGGTTTTGCGTCGATGGACTCCGTATCATTCTGAGCTTGAAAGAGTGCATGCTGCAAAGAGTTCCTCAGTGCCATGGTGATCGTGAAATCGGTATTTCCATACCAGCCATTCTTTCCACGAACATAGACGACAGGAAATCCAGCCAAATCCTCCCCTAATCCGATTTCCGGCTTTCCTTGCATGGTGGTCAGTGCCTTTAAGTAAAAACGGCATTTTTCATCTTCCACCCCATCCAATTCAAGACGGGAAATCGTGCAGCTTTGAACAGATTCTCTTTTCCTCAGCCCCTCAGTCAAACACTTCCGAAGACCGCGACCGACACATTCTGCAAATGTCGCTCCTGCTCCGGTGGCCATATATTCACCCGTCTCATGAGGGACGATCATCCTGGTCAATCGTGAAGCGTACATCTCTATTCCTCTTAATCCGGCTTCCCGGCGTGCTTCTTCATGGGTCAAACCATTGCAGATCACTTCATCGAGCAGTTCTGCGGGACCTTTGGATAGTACATCGATCGGCTGGACACGGCATTGAGCCAATGGAAGCTGCTTTGTTTCTCCTTCCTCCCATACATGAAAAACCCCCGTCTCTTTTGACGTCAGCAGACTGAAGAAATACAGCATCTTTTCAGGGTCAGATCTATCAGAGTCCTGTTCCAACCGTGTTTCCAGACTCTGAACGGCTTCAGCTGCTACGTTCCCTGTTTCCAGGGGATGGGGTAAAAAGGAATGCCAGCTTCCTTCAAGGGTTTCTGAATCCAGCAGAAAGATTCGATTTCTCTGATTGGATTTTGAAACACCTGTCAGCTCCTTGTATAACTCAAAGACAATCATGTTCGCAAGCATCGCTCCAGGGACCGCCGATTCAGCAGGGAACTGATTTTCCTTTAGCAAGGCAGTCGTGTGGATGCGCCTCCATGCCGATTCCCAGCCAGCCTCGGAATCAGGATGGATGATGGGGCCAGCGATTCCTTTCTGCCTGTGACAAATCGCCGGAATAAACAGCTTCTTATCTGTTCGGCAGATGGCATGGAGGAGGTCCAACTCCTCAAGGTTTTCTTTATGACTTACGTATAAAATGGAATCGAAAGGCTTCAGGGTCTCCCGCCATCCGTCTTCATTGAATCTCACTTCCAGGAGCTCTACCTCCGGATCGGTTTTACACGCATGGTCCACAAGCTCCAGCAGCCGGCCTCTATTCGTTGGAACCTCATCGGTCAGGAGCACCTGCAGCTTAGCCATCCCGGATTCAATCAGCGATGAAACGAGTGAAGTCAGTAAAGGACCAGATCCGACTGCCAGGACATTGGCCCCGCGGTAGGTTTCAAACCTTGAAGCTCCCGAACCTGCCAAACTGTCGACAAATTCGATCTGTGATGCGAATTTCTCCACTGCATGTTGGGGCAGCCGGTGTGGCTGATCCCTGCTCACGTCCCGAACAAATCCATTTTTATGCAAAACCTCTGCCATTTCCATGACCCTGTTTTGATAAGGTCCAGGCAGACCGTTCGTCAAATACTCAAGGGAGTACTCCCCATTGAACATCGGCAGCAGCTTCTCCACCCATTGATCTATTCCACTTCCTTCCATGCGGAAAGAGCATTGGTTATTCCTAAAGAAAACACCGCTGTTTGGTTCAGGGAGGTAAAACGTATCCCTCTTCACTTTTAAACGCATAGAAGGGTCCAACTTTGCCATAGCGCTCCTCCTTACATCCGCTAATGTGACTATCATTATCATCGTATGAGTCTCAATTTGTCCCTTATGTATAAAAAAGACCCCTGCACCGACTCATACAGGGATCAAGTTGAAAACAATATTCTAAATGCCGATTATCGGCCGCAGCGTCCACATCTTCCGCAACCGCCACATCTGCCACAGCCACCGCATCTGCCGCAGCCTCCGCAACGGAAACATCCACCACAGCCAAAACAGCTAAAGAAGCATGAGAAGCCAAAGCCGAAACAGCCTCCAAATCCAAGGAAAAGTCTTTCGTCATTCGGATCATACATGTTTTGATCCCAGGAAACAGGTTGTGTTGCCTGGAAATCACCTACATTCAGACTTTGAAGTTCATTGTGAAAGTTATTCATTCTCTTCATTACCTCCCAAACAAATTACCCAAGGGCTCTCGAAACTAAGA